>NZ_CP018911.1:1200000-1800000 GCF_004000605.1 Glycocaulis alkaliphilus
TACTTCGTGGCCGTCACACGCACGGACAGCGTTGTTATCGCCCGCGAGGTATTCCCGATCACTGTCCGCTTCCAGCCGGGTGAAGACCGGGTCGAGCTGACCGAGGAAATCGGCTCGATCGTGATTCCGCGTGCCGAGGCGACAACCTCCGGCGCCAATTTCGAGGTGATTGTCGGCTTTGAGATGACGCCGGAACAGGTTGAGTTCAACCGCTCCGGCCTGCGTTTCCGCGTCCCTGTCGAGTAAATCTGGACCGTCATGACCCGTCTTGCCGATCAGCTCAGCGCCCTGCTGGGCGATGCCTTTGCCGCTATGGAACTCGACCCGGCGCTTGGACGTGTTTCCGAAAGCGACCGCCCCGATCTGGCGCCCTATCAGTGCAATGGTGCGCTGGCGGCTGCCAAGCAGGCGGGCAAACCGCCACGCGCGATTGCCGATGGCGTCAAGGCGCATCTGGCTGCCACCGCGCCCGATCTCGACATTGAGATTGCCGGGCCGGGCTTTTTGAACATCACACCGTCGCAACAGCTTTATTCCGCACGGGCACGCGTCATTAGCGCCGATGAGCGCACGGGCGCTGGCCAGGTGGAGACACCGCTCAAGGTGATGATCGATTTTGGCGGTCCGAACGTCGCCAAGCCCATGCATGTCGGACATTTGCGCTCCTCGGTCATTGGCGACAGCCTGCAGCGCCTGATGCGCTTCCTTGGCCATGAGGTGACGAGCGACATCCATCTGGGTGACTGGGGGCTGCAGATGGGCCAGCTCATCACAGAGCTGGAAGACGAGCAGCCAGACTTGCCCTATTTCGACGAGGCCTTCACCGGGCCGTACCCGGCTGATGCGCCCGTCACGATCGAAGACCTTGCCCGGCTCTACCCGCAGGCCAGCGCCAAGGGCAAGGAAGACCCCGCCCGTCAGGAGCGCTCGCGCAAGGCGACGGCTGAACTGCAGGCGGGACGTGCAGGCTATCGCGCTCTGCTGAAGCACTTCATCAATGTCTCGATTGCGGCGCTGAAGGAGGATTTCTCGGCACTGGGCGTGCATTTCGACCTCTGGAAGGGCGAAAGCGACGTCAACGATCTGATCCCCGGCCTCGTCGAGGATTTCAAGGCGCGCGGCGTGGCGGAACTTTCTGACGGCGCGTGGATTGTCCGGGTGGCGCGCGAGGACGACAAGAAGGAGCTAGCGCCCCTCATCCTCGTCAGCTCGCAAGGCTCCGCCCTCTACGCGACGACGGATCTCGCGACCATTCAGGACCGGCGTGACACGATCAATCCCGGCCTGATCCTCTATGTGGTCGATCTGGGTCAGTCAGACCATTTCGAGCAGGTCTTCCGCGCCGCCGTGAAGGCGGGCCTCGCGAGCGAAGGCGGGCTGGAGCATGTGAAGTTCGGCACGGTCAACGGCCCGGACGGCAAGCGCCTGCGCACGCGGTCCGGCGGCACGTTCCGGCTGGCCGATCTGATCGAGGAAGCACGTGAGCGCGCCCGTGCGCGTCTGGCTGAAGCCGGTCTTGGCGAGACGCTCGACGCTGATGCGCTCGAAGATGTGGCCCGCAAGGTCGCCAATGCCGCGATAAAGTTCGCTGACCTGCAGAATTACCGCACCACGAATTACATTTTCGAGATGGACCGGTTTGTGTCCTTCGAGGGCAAGACCGGGCCTTACCTGCTCTATCAGGCCGTGCGTATCAAATCGCTGCTGCGCAAAGCCGCTGGCGAGGGGCTGGAGCCGGGCGAGATCAGCGTCTCTGCGCCGGAGGAGGCTGCTCTGGTGCGCCGTCTCGACGGCTTCCACGGGGCGCTGATGCGCGCCCATGATGACCGCGCGCCGAACCATATCTGCGAGCACGTCTACGGTCTCTCGCAGGCCTTTTCCAGCTTCTACGCGGCCTGTCCGATCCTGCCGGAGAAAGACGAGGCCGTACGCCGCTCACGCCTGGCGCTGGCCGCGCTGACGCTCAAACAGCTTGAGCTGGGCCTCTCCCTGATCGGTGTTGAAGCGCCCGAGCAGATGTAGGCCTCGCGCAGCGTTTTTCCCCGGCGTTGATCGAGGCGGTCTCCTAACTGTCGCTTCTTATTTGCCAAACCGACATCATCCGGTTGTCGGGATGTCATGGAGACCCCCTATTCGTCCGGCTTTGGCAGCGCGCGGGGCGCGCCGATCCGAAGGGGACATACCATGAAACACCTGCTCACCACGGCGTCGCTGGCCGTGCTGGCGTCCAGTCTTACAGGCTTTGACGCAAGCGCCCATGCCCAGAGCGATGGCGCACAAGCCCAGACAGACCGCGATACGATCATTGTAACCGGTACGCGTGCCGCCAACCGCACTGCGTTCGATACGCTGGCACCGGTTGATGTGCTGACCGGAGAAGCCATCGGTCAGACCGTATCGCCTGAGCTGATCGATTCGCTGGCCCAGCTCGTTCCGTCTTTCAATGTGCAGCGTCTGCCTCTCGGCGATGGCCAGATATTCGTGCGCCCTGCCCGGCTGCGGTCGCTGTCGCCTGATCAGACCCTGGTGCTGATCAACGGCAAGCGCCGTCACCGCTCGGCCTTCCTGGGCAATCGCGGCGCCCAGGCCGTCGACATGGCCCAGATTCCCAGCTCCGCCATTTCACGTATCGAAGTCCTGCGCGACGGCGCCTCGGCTCAATACGGGTCTGACGCGATCGCGGGCGTGATCAACATCATCCTCGACAGCCAGCCCGGCTTTTCCAGCTTTGGACAGTACTCTCAGTACTATGAGGGTGATGGCGAGCTCTACCAGCTTGGTGCTCAGGCCGGGTTCGATCTGGACGGGCGCGGCTTTCTGGTCTTGTCGGCAGAGTATTCGGACGCCAGCGCCACCTCGCGCTCGCGCCAGCGGCCCGACGCCATCGAGTTCCAGGCGGCGAACCCGCAACTCAACGTCCCCGATCCCGTGCAACGCTGGGGCAAGCCGGACCGGGAAGCCTTCCGGCTGGCGCTCAACTCGGCCTTTGCTTTCAACACCGCCGTTGAAGGCTATGTGTTCGGCACACTTGGCTGGGGCAGCGGCGTCAATGATTTCAACTGGCGTAACCCGGCGAGCACCAGCGCCTACAACACCACCCCGCTCGACCCGAACTATAATCTGGCTGCCATCTTCCCGGCCGGTTTCACACCGCGCTTCGGTCAGGATGACACCGACCGCGCGCTGACCGCCGGTATCCGCGGCGAGCTGAACCCCGCTTTCAGCTGGGATCTCTCGGCCAGCTATGGGCGCAATGAGATCGACTATTTCATCAATGAGACGATCAACGCCTCGCTCGGTTCGGCCAGCCCGACCGAGTTTCGTGCTGGCATATTGCGTCAGCGCGATTTCAACCTGAATGCCGACTTTGTCTACCTGCTCGACACCGGGCTGGCCGAACCGGTCAATATCGCGTTCGGGCTCGAGCGGCGCGACGAACGTTTCGAGATCGAGGCGGGCGACCTGGCCTCCTATCAGGTCGGGCCGCTGGCCGCCGTTGGGCTCCCGTCCGGCTCCAACGGCTTTCCGGGCTATAGCGATCTCCAGGCCGGCACCTTCGATCAGGAAAGCTATGCGGGCTATCTCGATGTCGAGGCGGCACTTACCGAGCAGCTGACCGTCGGCGGCGCCATCCGCTATGAAGACTATTCCGATTTCGGCTCTACTACCGATTACAAGCTGTCAGGCCGCTTTGCGTTTACCGGCAATCTGGCGGTGCGGGGCACATGGTCGACGGGCTTTCGTGCGCCCACGCCGGGCCAGCTGGAGTCTGAACGGACCAGCCAGGGCCTGAACTCGGTGACCCTCAACCTCGTCACCAATGGGCGTTTCAACCCGACCGGTCCGGTGGCCGACATCATCAATGCACGCCCCGGCGGCCAGGTTATCCTGCCGCTCACGCCGGAAACCTCGGAAAACCGCTCGGTGGGCGTCGTCTTCCGCAACGATCTGGGGTTCACCGCGACGCTTGATCTCTACCAGATCGACGTGGAGGACCGCTTCTCGACGCGCGGCGGCTTCCAGCTGACCGACGCAGAGCGCGCCCAGCTGGTCGCACTCGGCATTCCGGGCGGCGAAAGCGTCAGCAACGCCTCCTTCTTCCAGAACGTGTTTGATACCCGCACGCGCGGCGTCGATTTCGTCCTGAACTGGGCCGGTCAGGCGCTGGCGGGCGATCTCAACCTGA
This sequence comes from Glycocaulis alkaliphilus, assembly GCF_004000605.1. NCBI lineage: Bacteria > Pseudomonadati > Pseudomonadota > Alphaproteobacteria > Maricaulales > Maricaulaceae > Glycocaulis > Glycocaulis alkaliphilus. The sequence goes on from NZ_CP018911.1 coordinate 1,204,187, forward strand.
CGCTGGCCTATAACTGGAACGAAACCACGGTGACGCGCGAAGCGATTGCCGGCGTGTTCAACGATGTATCCCGCCGCCTGTTCGAGGAAGGCCTGCCCCAGCACAATGCCGTGTTCACGGCAGACTATACCCGCGGACGCTGGGGCGTGGTGGCGCGGGCACGTCACTACGGACAATGGACCGACATTGATGACAGCGCGGACGTTCTGTTCCAGGACTTCAGCCCGATAACGCTGGTCGATGTCGCGGCATCATTCCAGCTGACCGACAATGTGCGCATCCGCGCGGGTGCCGAAAACGTGTTCGACACCTACCCGGACGAATCGCGCAATCAGGCCAATCGCGGTCTGATATACTCGCGCAATGCGCCCTACGACACCGATGGCGGGAAGTGGTATTTCCGTGTTTCTGCGGCCTTCTAGGCCATTTCAGACGGATGTATGCGCGGGGGCGGCACATGCGTGCCGCCCTTCGCTGTCCTCAAAGGAGCCCGTGTCATGGACGTTTTTACCCGCCGGTCCATTCTTGGCGCCATCCCCATGCTGAGCGCAGCCCCTTCCCTCGCACGCTCGCTGAACGACCTGCCCGCCACCGCGCCAGATCCGGCAGAGGCTGCCCGCGATGAGAGCTTCTGGCAGGCAGTGCGCGGGCTTTATGACGTCACCAGCGAGATGATTCATCTCGAACACGGCAATTGGGGCATGATGGCCCGGCCCGTTCTGGACGCCCACAAGGCGGCGCTGGAAGAGGTCAATGCGCGCACGGCCATCTATGCGCGCACCCGGTTTGGCGCGGACGCACGGGCCGTCCTGCAGCAGACGGCGGCGGCGCTGGGCGCTGGCGAGGACGAAATCGTTTTCACCCGCAACGCCACCGAGGCCATGCAGGCACTGATCTCGGGATATAACCGCCTGCGCGATGGCGACGGTGTATTGTTTGCCGATCTGGACTATCCCTCCATGCAGACCGCCATGGGCTGGCTGTCGCGGCGGCGCGGCGCGCGGGTGCATACGATCACGCTGCCCGAACCGGCCAGCCGCCAATCCGTTCTGGATGCCTATGCTGCGGCTCTGGAAGCGAACCCGCATATCCGGCTGGTGCTTGTCACCCATGTCAGCCACCGGACCGGGCTTCTCCTGCCGGTGCGTGAGCTGGTTGAACTGGCACGCGATCATGGCGCGGATGTGCTCGTGGATTCCGCCCATGCCTTCGGTCAGGTGGATTTCGATGTGAACACGCTGGGTGCCGATTTCATCGGTCTCAACCTGCACAAATGGATCGGCGCCCCGCTGGGTGTCGGTGCCATCTATATCCGCCGGGAGCGCATTGGCGATATCGATCCCTATATGAATGCCGCCGACCCGGCACCGCAGGGTATACGCGCGCGTGTCCATACCGGCACGGTCAATCTCGCCGCCCTGCTTGCCGTACCCCATGCACTGGCCATCCATGACCGGCTGGGGCCGGCGCGCAAGGCAGCCCGCCTGCGCCATCTGCGCAGTGCCTGGGCCGAAGCGCTGCGCGATCATCCCGCAATTGATGTGCTCACGCCGGCTGACCCCGCCCTCCACGCAGGGATCACCTCTTTCCGGCTGCGCGGACAAACGAGCGTCGAAGACAATGCGGCGCTGGCCGCGCGTCTGGCCGAAGAGTTCGGCATCTTCACCGTCATGCGCGACGGCCTTGCCAGCGGCGCCTGCGTGCGGGTGACACCGGCTGTCTTCACGCAAGACCATGAAATCGGCGCGCTGGTAGCGGCGCTGCGCAGGATCGTACATTCGTGACCCGTTGGCCTGACGTTTCTCCCGATTGACTCACGCGCGCGCCGGACTAGTTTGCGCGTCGAGCGGGGAGACCTGTTCGACATAAGGCACCCAAGCGGGAGAGACCGGCCGAAGATGCCGGCGCCGAAGGCGCAACCGCCCCGGAAACGCTCAGGCCGCAGGACCGCTGGGACCGCCGACGCTGGAAAGAGGATTTTGCCTTCGGGCAGGATCCCACCGAAGGAGCAAGCGGCACGTGGGGTCAGCCCCGTTGCCGCGGGAATCTCTCAGGTCACGAGACAGCGGGGGCAGGGCTGCCACGCGAGGCAATTCGCGTACGGCAGTGATTGCAAACCCGCGTTCAGGATTTCGTGACCCATGGCCGACACAGCAGACCTCTTGAAAACCCCGCTTTACGATTTGCATGTCGAGCTTGGCGCTCGCATGGTCGAGTTCGCTGGCTACGCCATGCCGGTGCAATACCCGGCAGGCATCATGGCCGAGCATCTGCACACGCGCGAACTGGCTGGCCTGTTTGACGTCTCCCACATGGGTCAGGCGCACATCACCGGCGACGAAGCCGCGCTGGAAGCGCTGATTACGGCAGACCTCTCGGTGCTCGGCGCTGGCGAGCAGAAATACACCCTCCTCCTGAACGCCGAGGGCGGGATCATGGACGACCTTATGGTCTCGCGGCCCTTCGGCGCGGATGGCGGCATTTTCGCTGTCGTCAATGCTGGCACAAAGGGCAAGGATTTCGCCCATATGCGCGCTGGCTTTGCCGGGCGGGCGACCCTTGCCGAACTGTCGGATCGCGCTCTGCTGGCCCTTCAGGGCCCCGCAGCGGCGGCTGTGTTCACCGGCCTGGTGCCGGAGGCGGCAAAGCTTGTCTTCATGCAATGCGGCGTGTTCACGCTGGACGGGGTGGAGATCTACGCCTCGCGCTCTGGCTATACCGGCGAGGACGGGTTTGAAATCTCCATTCCGGCAGACAAGGCCGAGAGAATCGCGCGCCTGCTGCTGTCTGATGAGCGCGTGAAGCCCATCGGCCTTGGCGCGCGCGACAGCCTGCGCCTGGAAGCCGGGCTTTGCCTTTATGGCCACGACATGGATGAGGGCCGCACGCCGGCCGAAGCAGCGCTCACCTGGGCCATCGCCAAAGTGCGCCGCGAGCGCGCGGACTTTCCGGGCGCGGCCAAAATCCTCAAGCAGATCGCGGACGGACCGGCGCAAAAGCGCGTTGGTATCAAGCCGCATGACAAATCACCCGCGCGCGAAGGCGCCGAGATTGTCCATAATGGCGAAGTCGTCGGCATCGTCACCTCTGGCGGATTCGGTCCCAGCTTTGGCGCGCCGGTCGCCATGGGCTATGTCCGCGCAGACCTTGCCAAGCCCGGCACGGCGCTGGAGCTGATGGTGCGCGGCAAGGCGCGCGCTGCCGAGGTCGCCAGCCTGCCCTTCACGCCGCACCGCTTCTACCGGGGCTGATTTTTCATTTTTTACGGGGAGTTATCACCATGACCACACGCTTCACCACAGACCATGAATGGGTCCGCCTTGAGGGCGATGTCGCCTTTATCGGCATCACCCAGTACGCAACCGAACAGCTGGGCGATGTCATCAGCGTGGAGCTGCCTGATGTGGGCAAGAGCTTCAAGAAGGGTGACGAGATCGCCGTGGTGGACTCGGTGAAAACCGCTGCCGAGGTGTACGCGCCGGTTTCTGGCGAGGTCATCGAGATCAATGACGGCATCGAAGACGCGCCCCAGATCGTCAATGACGAGCCGCAAGGCGGTGGCTGGTTCGTGAAGCTGAAAATCGCCGACAAGGGCGAGCTGGATGGCCTGATGGACGAAGCCGCCTACGCCAAGCACATCGGCTAGGGACGTTTCTGCGCTGATGGTCTATCCGCCTCGCCACTTTGCCGTAACGGACCGGGCCGAGGCCGAGGCGGTGATGGCGGCCTATCCGTTTGCCACGTTCGTGGTGAGCGGAGCGGACGGGCTGGTGACGGCACGCACGCCGGTCGTGCTGGAGCGGGATCGCGAGGGGCGTGTAACCGCGCTGCTCGGCCATGTGTCCCGCGCCAATCCGGTCTGGCAGGCGGTGGGCGAGGGGGCGGAGGCTGTCGCGCTTTTTGCCGGGCCGCATGCCTATGTCAGCGCGTCGGCCTATCCGTCCAAGGCCGACCATGGCCGGGCGGTGCCGACCTGGAACTATGTGGCCGCCGAGGCCCATGGACGCCTGACGGCCTTTGATGGCGCGGCCGAGCTGCGGGCGCTGCTGGAGGCGCTGACGGGCCGGTTCGAGGATGGACGGGCCGAGCCGTGGGCGGTGTCGGACGTGCCGCAGGACTATGTCGATGCGCTGCTGCGCGGGATTACCGGCCTTCGGCTGGCGGTGAGCAGCGTGACGGCGGTGAAGAAGCTCAGCCAGAACAAGGCTGGGACGGATTTTGACGGGGTTCTGGCGTTTCTGGACGCCGAACCTGAACCCGATGCCCGTCAGACGGCGGGCCTGATGAGAGAGTTGGAGCGAGGTTGATGCGCTATCTGCCGCTTACCCCTGAAGACCGCACCGAAATGCTTGGCGTCATTGGCGTCAGCTCGGTCGATGCGCTGTTTGCCGATGTGCCGCAGGCCGCGCGTCTCGATGGCCCGGTAGACCTGCCCCGCCGGGCGACCGAGCTGGAGGTGGAGCGCGCCTTTGCGGCCATGGCGAAGAAGAATATCGCCGCCAGCGACACGGCCTTCTTCGTCGGGGCAGGGGCCTACAAGCACCACATCCCGGCCAGCGTGGATCATCTGATCCAGCGTTCGGAATTCCTCACCGCCTACACGCCTTACCAGCCGGAAATCAGCCAGGGCACGCTGCAGACCCTGTTCGAGTTCCAGACGCAAGTGGCGCGCCTGACCGGCATGGATATCGCCAATGCCTCCATGTATGACGGCTCGACGGCGTGCGCGGAGGCGGTGCTGATGGCGGCCCGGGTGACCAAGCGCTCGCGCGCGGTGCTCTCCGGCAATCTGCATCCGCACTATGCCGAGGCGACGCGCACGCTCGCGCGCTACATGAATATCGACGTCGCCGCAGAAGCGCCGGTGCCGGGCGGCCTCGATGATGTCATTAGCCAGATCGACGAGGAAACCGCCTGCGTCGTGGTGCAGAACCCGGACGTGTTTGGCGGCATCCATGATCTGCGTCCGATTGCCGAAGCGGCCCATGCCAAGGGCGCGCTGCTGATCGCTGTATTTACCGAGATTGTATCGCTTGGCCTGATCGAAAGCCCCGGCGCGATGGGCGCGGACATTGTGGTCGGCGAGGGCCAGTCCATCGGTGTCGGCCTGCAGTTTGGCGGACCTTATGTGGGGCTTTTCGCCTGCCGCAATGACAAGAGCTTCATCCGCAACATGCCGGGCCGTCTGGCGGGTGAAACCATCGATGCCGACGGACGGCGCGGCTATGTGCTCACCCTCTCCACGCGCGAGCAGCATATCCGCCGCGACCGGGCCACCTCCAACATCTGTACCAATTCCGGGCTGATGGCGCTCGCCTTTACCATCCACATGACGCTGCTGGGGGAGAAGGGTCTCAAACACCTTGCCGCCCTCAATCACGAGCGGGCGGTGGAGCTGGCTGATGCGCTCTCTGCCGTGCCGGGCGTGACGGTCGAGACCGGCGCCTTCTTCAACGAGTTTACGGTGAAGCTGCCGAAAAATGCCGCTGAAGTCACCGAAAGCCTGATCGCCAAGGGCGTGCTGGCAGGCGTTCCGGCCAGCCGCCTCTGGCCCGATGGCGGGCTGGATGACCGGCTCATCATCGCCGCGACCGAAACCAACACCGATGCCGACATTGCGCTCTTCGCGTCCGCCCTCAAAGAGGTGCTCTAACCATGGCCATGAACCAGCAGGGACGTCCCACCCGTCCGAACGAAAATGCCGCCACGGGCGGTTATGCCGACACCATCTCTGGCAGCCGCGGCCTCGACCAAGCCGAACCGCTGATCTTCGAGCGCGGGCGCACGGATCTGACCGGCGTCGATTTTCCGGAGCTTAAAGGCACGAAAACGCGCCTTGGCGGGCTGGAGCGCAAAAGCGAGATCGGCCTTCCCGGCCTCTCCGAGCCGGAGGCGATGCGCCATTATGTGCGCCTCAGCCGCAAGAATTACGCGATCGATCTGGGCATTTATCCGCTCGGTTCCTGCACGATGAAGCATAATCCGCGCCTGAACGAGAAGATGGCGCGCCTGCCGGGCTTTGGCGATGTCCACCCGCTGCAGCCGCAATCGACGGTGCAGGGCGCGCTGGAGCTGATTGGCGAGCTGGCCCACTGGCTGATGACGCTGACCAATACGCCGTGCGTGGCGATGAGCCCGAAAGCCGGTGCCCATGGCGAGCTGTGCGGCATGATGGCTATCCGCGCCGCGCTGGATGCGCGCGGCGAGACCGGCCGCCGCCGCGTGCTGGTGCCTGAAAGCGCGCACGGCACCAACCCGGCAACGGCGGTGCAATGCGGCTTCTATTGTGATGAAATCCCGGCCAATGCCGATGGCCGCGTCGACATGGAAGCGTTCAAGGCGAAGCTGGGCGATGATGTTGCCGGCATCATGCTCACCAACCCCAATACGTGCGGGCTGTTTGAGCGTGACATCAAGGAAATCGCCGACCTGATCCACGAGGCGGGCGGGTATTTCTACTGCGACGGTGCGAACTTCAACGCCATTGTCGGACGCGTGCGCCCCGGCGATCTCGGCATCGACGCCATGCACATCAATCTGCACAAGACCTTCTCCACGCCCCATGGCGGCGGTGGTCCCGGCTCTGGCCCGACCGTGTTCTCCGAGGCGCTCGCGCCGTTTGCGCCGGTGCCTTACGTGGTGAAGAAGGGCGAGACCTGGCATATGGTCGAGCATGAGGCGGAGGCCCGCGCCGACGGTGCCGAGCCCTTCGGCCGCATGGTCGCCTTCCACGGCCAGATGGGCATGTTCACCCGCGCGCTCTCCTACATGATGAGCCACGGCTCTGACGGGCTGCGCCAGGTGGCCGAGGACTCCGTGCTCAACGCCAACTACGTGCTGGCGCGCCTTAAGCACGTGATGACGCCCGCCTTTGAGGGCACCTGCATGCACGAAGCGCTGTTTGACGACCGCTTCCTGAAAGACACCGGCGTCACCACGCTCGACTTTGCGAAAGCCATGATCGATGAGGGCTATCACCCGATGACCATGTACTTCCCGCTGGTGGTGCATGGCGCGATGCTGATCGAGCCGACCGAGACGGAGAGCAAGTCCGGCCTCGACCGGTTCTGCGACGTGCTGGAGGGCCTCGCAGAGGCGGCCAAATCCGGCGATACGGCGCGGTTTGTCTCCGCCCCGGTGCATGCGCCCGTAAAGCGCCTCGACGAGACACGCGCGGCCCGCAATCCGGTGCTGGTGTGGCAGGAGAGCGAAGACCAGCCGCAAGCGGCCGAATAGGCTCAGCCATCCCTGGATCCGGTCTGTCCTGCCTGGACAGCCGGATCCTCGTGGGCCGCGGGCGCACGCCTTGGCCTGTGCGGCCCCTCAAACAGGCGGTCGCCCAGCCTGCGTGTGGCTTTCAGGACCGGGAATTCCAGCAGACGGAACGCCGCGCCCGCCACGCCAATCGATAGCGCCATTGCCACGATCAGGAAGGCAAGGCTCGCCATCGGCCCGAAATCGGGCAGGGCACTCACCCAGACCCGCACCAGTCCTGACAGGACCAGCAGGTGGCAGAGATAGAGCGCGTAGGACCAGTCCCCGAGGATCACCAGCCAGCCCGGCGGCTTCAGGCTGCCCTGCATTTCCAGACTTATCGCGCCATAGACAATCAGCATTGAGGGCACACCGAAGGCGGCGACACGCGCCCAGCCGGCCGGGAAGGCCTCGGCATTTTCGGGCCATATCAGCCACGCAGTGGCGGTTAGCCAAAGTGCGGCGAGCGCGAGGGCAGCGCGGGCCAGCCGCCGCTCACCCGAACAGATCAGCATGCCAGCCGCGGCGCCCAGAATGAATTCGATCGTCAACGGGTTGACGATGAGTGCGCCTATGGCAGGCAGGCCCTGCAGCCATACCGACCCGGCAATCACCAGTCCGCCCCAGAGGGCGAGCAGGGCGGGTAGCCAGCGCTCCGGCAAGGCAAGAAACAGGGTGAACGCCAGGTAGAAATATATCTCGTGCGTCAGCGTCCAGCCGACGTGCAGGACGGGCAGGTCGCCCTCTATCGGCCACAGGGTGAAGGATTGCCATATCTGCAGGTCAGCCAGATCGCGGTTGAGCGCGCCGGGTATCGCGATATAGGCGGCGAGCGCGAGCGCCGTGAAAAACCAGTAGACGGGGTAGATCCGGGTGAAACGCGCATAGGCAAACCGGCCGATAAAGTGGGCATCTCCGCGCGGCTTGTTGTGGGTGATATAGACCATCACAAAGCCGGAAATCACGAAGAACAGGTCCACGCCGGCAAAACCCAGTATCCACTGCCCGCTACTGACAGGCGCGCTGAAAAACCGCGAGTCGATCTGCGATGCATGAGCGGCCAGGACCAGCAGCGCTGCCACAGCCCGCAGGGACTGCAGGGAATGAAGTGGCATGATGGCAGAGTGCATTCCGGCCCCGTGTCTGGCCCCGTGTCTGGCGTTGTGTGGACGCTATACAAGCCGCCATGGGCAGGCAATCGGCGAGCCATGTGAGCAGCCGCGCCGGGGGACTGTTCCACACCCGTTTGGGAACCGGCATTCATGCGGGCGGGTTATTTCGGGGTATGCGTTGAACCAGCTGGCCCGTCCGCAATTGCGCCATAATTGGCATGCGGATGATCGCCATAATACAACACCTGCCGGGAATCGGCTGCGCGCGCCCTTGCAGCTTCAATCCGGCGGCTCACATAAGCCGCGTTATCCGTTTCGCGCCCCCGGGGAGACAGCCTTGGTCATGAATGATGCAGTCAACGAGTTCAGCAAATCCCGCATTGGCGGGGTAATCGTACTCGTGCTGCGTGCGATCGGGGTAGCGCTCGGCCTGTTCCTGATGGCGGTGGCTATTCCGCTTTTCTTCCTGCCGATCCCGCTGGGTATCCCGCTATTCATTCTCGCGGCCCTGTTGCTGGCGGCCTCGTCGCGGACAGCTCATGGCGTGGTCACGGGCATTCTGAGACGCTTTCCGTGGGTGTGGAACCGGGTAAAGCGGATGTTCGGCGAGAAGGATTAAAAAGCTTCAAGCGCAAAAAAAAACGGGGCCTGAGGGCCCCGTTTTCGTAACCTGCATGGCGCATCAAAATCAGTTGATGCGCTCGGCCAGCTCGCCAGCAGCGTCCTTCACAAGCGCATTGCGCTGGGTCTTGGTGAGCTTCTCCGACAGAAGCTTCGCGGCCGCTTCCACAGCGATGTCAGCGGCGAGCGCTTTCACGTCCTTGGCGGCTTGGGCCTCGGCCTGTGCGATGCGCTGCTCGGCCAGAGCGGTGCGGCGTTCAATGCGCTGTGCCAGTTCCTTGCGAGCCGTTTCGCGGATGAACTCGGCATCCAGCTTGGCCTTTTTCACGATCTCTTCGGCTTCGCTGGCTGCATCGCGTTGCTGGCGCTCATACTTTGCCAGCATTTCCTGGGCTTCCTCGCGCAGGCGGCGCGCCTCGTCCAGCTCGTTGCGAATGGCATCGGCACGGGCATCAAGGCTCTTGGCCAATACCTTGTGTACGCCAAAGCGCCACAGAATGGCAAAGAAACCCAGAAGGCCGATGAATGCCCAGAAAGACGTGTCCTGAAGAAGATAGCTCATCGGGCCGCCTCCTGGCTGCGCACGGCATCGACAGCCGTTTCCGCTTCGTCGCGCTTGACGGTGAGACCAGCCAGATGCTCCGTCACCGCGCCGGCCACGTCAGCAGCCACATTGCGGACTTCGGAGAGCGCTGCATTGCGGGCCGACGCAATGCGCGCTTCGGCTTCGGCCTGACGGCCCTCCAGTTCGGCTTCCATGCGCGCGATCTCGTCGGCGCTCTGGCGTTCCGCCTCGGCCCGGGCCTCGGCCCCGACCGCCTGTGCCTTTGCACGCGCATCGGCCAGAGACTTCTCGTAAGCCTTCACGGCCTCGTCGGCTTGAAGCTTCAGCCCGGCGGCTGCATCCAGATCGTCCGCGATGCGGTCTTTACGTTCCTCAATCGCCGATCCGATGCGCGGCAGCAGCCAGCGCGACAGAAGGAAATAGAGAACAGCAAAGCTGATCGCGAGCCAGAAGAGCTGCGAGGCAAAATAGGTCGGATCGAAAGGCGGGAAGGCCGCTTCCGCAGCGTATCCGGCGCCTTCTGTCATGTCCGTCTGGGACTCTTGCAAGCGCAAGGCGTCCTCCCTTCAATCAAGTCGTCGAAACCGAAGGCTTCAGGCGCCCCGCGCCGGACCGATGCGCAAGGGCAGGTCCGGGCGGAACGCGGTACTCAGTCCGGCGTCTGTTTTAGACGACGAACAGCAGCAGCAGGGCGATGAGCAGCGAGAAGATGCCCAGCGCTTCGGTCACGGCGAAGCCGAAGATCAGGTTGCCGAACTGGGCCGGCGCAGCCGACGGATTGCGCAGGGCGCCCGTCAGGAAGCTGGAGAAGATGTTGCCCACGCCGAGCGCAGCGCCCAGCATGCCGAAGGTGGCCAGTCCAGCGCCGATGTATTTTGCGGCTTCCGCTTCCATGTCGATACTCCTCGAGGATGAACGGTTTCAGTTGATGCGGGTTGAAGTCGGGTCCGTCGCGCCTAGTGGTGACCCGGATGCAGCGCGTCGGACAGATAGATGCAGGTCAGCACGGCGAACACGTAGGCCTGGAGGAAGGCCACCAGGAATTCCAGCGCGGTCAGTGCAACGACCATGATGAGCGGGGCAACGGCGCCGACAGCGCCAAGGGCGCCAACCGAGCCGAGCATGATGATGAAGCCGGCGAACACCTTCAGCAGGATGTGCCCGGCCAGCATGTTGGCGAACAGACGAACGCCAAGCGTGACCGGGCGCGAAATGAAGGAGATGATCTCGATCACGATCACGAAGGGCAATATGGCGATAGGTACGCCCGACGGCACGAAAATCTTGAAGAATTTCAGGCCGTTCTTGAAAATTCCGAAGCCTACCAGAACGGACATCACGGCGAGCGCGAGCGCAAACGTCACGATGATGTGGCTGGTGAAGGTGAAGCCGTGGAAATCCGGCGCCGGGAAGTAGGGCATCATCCCGAGCATGTTGCCCATCAGGATGAAGATGAAGAGCGTGAACACGAAGGGGAAGAAGCGCAGGCCGTCATTGCCGGCCGTGGAGCGGATCATGCCTGCCACGAACTCGTAGAGCAGCTCGGCAACCGATTGCGCCCGGCCCGGCACCAGGGTGGCGCGCGAAGTTGCCAGCGCCAGAAGGCCCACGGTCAGCGCCACAGCGGCGACCATGAAATAGCTGGAGTTCGTGAAAGACAGGTCCAGCCCGCCCACGCTGAGCTCAGCGATGGGATGGATTTCGAACTGCTTGATCGGGTTGGTGTCAGCCACGCCCGGCCCCTCGATTGTGTTGCGGCGCTCCGGTTGCCCGGCGTGCCTGGAAAACGTGACGTGCGCCTATCGCGCCGGAGCGCGAAGCGCAAGAGCTAGTTCTGCATCGACTTCACGGCACGCACGATATTGAGCGAGCCAGCAGCGAAGCCGAGCACTACTCCGATCAGCAGCCCGATGGGCGACCAGCCGAAGAAATGATCTGCCATCAGACCCACAAATACTCCGGCAATGACGCCGCCGAAGAATTCCGATCCGTAGCGCAGTCCGAGTGCCCAACCCGATGGAGCCGCATTTTCCTTAGCTCTCTGAGCTTCCCTTGCCTCAAGCTTGCGGGCAAGACGGTGCTCGAAATCATCCGGGTCTGGAGGGCTCGTATGGTCGCTTGGATAGGACATGAGGGCCTGTTTGCTCCCGCAGGACACCCCCCGGAAAGCGGGCGCACACTATAAGCGCGGTATAGGCAAGTCAAGTGACCGGGCTTGCGCTCCAAGCATCAGAAAAATTTGATGTTTTTGGCTATTCGGCGGCAAGGAGCGCTTCTGCCGCACGCAGGTTCACCGAGACAAGCTGCGAGACGCCCTGTTCGCCCATTGTCACGCCGAACAGGCGGTCCATCCGGCTCATCGTCACCGGATTGTGGGTGATGATGAGGAAGCGCGTGTCGGTCAGCTCGCGCATTTCCTCCAGCATCCGGCAGAAGCGGTCGACATTGGCGTCGTCCAGCGGCGCGTCCACCTCATCGAGCACGCAGACCGGGGCCGGGTTCGACAGAAACACCGCAAAAATCAGTGCAGTAGCGGTCAGCGCCTGCTCGCCGCCAGACATTAGCGACATCGTTTCCATCTTCTTGCCGGGCGGGCAGGCCATGATTTCCAGCCCGGCTTCGAGCGGATCGTCATGCTCGGTCAGGCGCAGCTCGGCTTCGCCCCCGCCAAAGAGCGTGGAGAAGAGCTGGCGGAAATGCCCGTCCACCACCTCGAATGCGGCCAGAAGCCGCGCCCGGCCTTCGCGCGAGAGTGTATCGACCGCCTTGCGCAGGCGCGCCACCGCCTCAACCAGATCATCCCGCTCGGAGGTGAGCCGGTCACGCTCGGACGTAAGTTCTTCGGCTTCCTCGTCCGCGCGCAGGTTGACCGCGCCAAGGCGCTCGCGCGACAGGCGGGCCTCGTCCAGACGGCGCTCCAGTTCAGCAGAGGACAGGTTCACATATTCGCTCTGGCTGGACCGGGTCTGCAATGCTTCGGGCGTTTCCCCGGTAGCATCGGCAAGGCGCTGGGCGGTCTCGGCGATGCGCGTCTGCGCCCCCTCCAGCGTGGCGGCGGCAGCGGCCCTTGCCTCGCGCGCGCTGCTGGCCTCGCGCTCGGCAGCGCGCAGGGTTGAATCGGTCTCGCGCAGCGCCGTTTCGGCCGCTTCGACCTCGGAACGCGTCAGGCGCGCACGCGATTCGGCTTCGCCCAGCTGGTCGAAAATGACGCTGCGGCGCTCTTCCAGCTGAGCTGGCGCGGACTCGGCCTCGGCAAGGGCGCCGCGCGCATCAGTTTGCGCTGTATTGATCTCTGTCAGGCGTTCGGCGGCGCTCTGCGCGCGGCGGGACCATTCGGCTTCCTCGCGCTCCAGCCCGGCAATCCGGTGGCGGCGGCTCTGGGCGTCCCGGCGGACCGATTCCACGGCAGCGCGGGCATCTGCCGCGTCGGCCCTGGCGCGCTCCGCCCCGGTGCGGGCAGTCTCCAGGGCCACACTGCCATCATCGGCGTCCATGGCGGCTTTAAGGGCGGTTTCGGCGCGTTCCAGCGCGTCTTTCGCCGTGCCGGCTTCGCTGTCGAGCCGGCGTGCCGTATCCACCAGATTGGCGCGGCGCGCCTCCGCGCGTACTGCCGCTTCCCGGCCGTCGCTCAACGCCCGCTCAGCCTCACGCACGCTCCGTTGTGATCCGTCCCGCGCCTCGCGGGCGGCACGCACGGCATTTGCCGATTCGGCGCTGCGCTGCGCGGCTTTCTCGTGTACGCCGCGTGCAAGCGATTCCCGCTCGCGGGCGGCGTCCAGCTCCGCAAGGATGGTCTCCAGCCGGTTGCGCGTCTCCAGACGTATGGCCGCGCTAGACGGCGCACCGGCATTGGCAGCGAACCCGTCCCAGCGCCGCAGTGCGCCTTCCAGAGTGACCAGCCGCTGGCCGGGTTTCAGGAAGCCGGCAAGCCGGTCAAGATCCGCCTCGTCAACAAGGCCAATGGATTCCAGCCGGGCTTTCAGCTCAGATGGCGCCTCGATGACATCGCTCAGCGCGGTCACACCGGACGGCAGGGCCGGGGGCAGGGCGCTGGTTCCCGTCCAGCGCCGCGCAGCCTCGGCAGACAGGCCGGCCTCCAGATCATCGCCCAGCGCGGCGGCCAATGCCTTTTCGGTGCCGGGCTTTGCGCGCACCTGTTCAACCAGCCCGTCATCATCGCCGCCCGAGGCGACGAGGCGGCGCAGGCTGTCGGCCTCGCGTGAGAGGGATTGCGTTTCAGCCTCCGCAGCGCGTAAGGAATCGCGCGCCGTGTTGGCGGTCTCGGCAAGCGCTTGCGCGGCCTCTTCAGCTTTCGCCAGCGCCTCGGCGGCTTTATCAGCCTCCACGCCAGCCTGGGTGACGGCGCTTTCCAGATCTTCGACGCTGGGGCCGTGATGGTCTGGCAGTTCGGCGGCGCGGGCTGCGGCTTCGTCGGCCTCGCGGCGCAGGGTTTCGTGGCGGCGGCGGGCATTGTCAGCATCGCGCCGGGCGGTGTCGCGCGCGGCCTTCACCTCGGCGAGGCGCGCACTGGCAGCGTCAAGTTTCTGCTCTGCTTCGCTGCGCCTTGCTTCAGCCTCCGCCATCGCGGCTTCGGCCTTGGCTTGCGCTTCAGCGTCACCTGCCAGCTCGTCGTGCAGCGTTTTGAGCGAGCTGCGAACCCGCTCCAGCGACAGGGCAGCTTCCTGGGACAGCTCGGTCTCGCGCGCCTTGCTGACGGCAAGCTCCTCAAGGCGCATGGTCAGGCGCGCAATACTGGCTTTCGCCTGATCTATATCGCGTTCCAGCGTGTCGCGCTCGCGTTCCAGCAGGCGCAGCGCGGCGGAGGCTTCCGCCTCCCGCTCGCGCAATGGCGCAACCGCATTGGCAGCAGCTTCAGCGGCACTGGTGGCGGAGGCAGCAATCCGCGCGGCGTCCGCGACGAGGGCTTCGCAAGCGGCCAGGTGATCGCGCGCGCCGGACGCGGCCTCGCTCGCCTCCTGCCAGCGGCGCAGCCAGAGCACGGCTTCCAGCTCGCGTATATCGGCAGACAGCTTGCGGTAGCGCCCTGCCTGCCTTGCCTGCTTCTGCAGGCCCTCATAGCGGCTCTGCAGCGTGTCGACGACGTCCTGCAGCCGATCCAGATTGGCCTCTGCCGCGTTCAGGCGTAATTGCGCTTCGTGGCGGCGGGCGCGCAAGCCCGCCACGCCGGCGGCCTCTTCGAGCACGCGGCGGCGGTTTTCCGGCTTGGCATTGATCAGCTCGCTGATCTGGCCCTGACGCACGAGGGCGGGCGAGTTCGCGCCCGTGCCTGCATCGGCAAAGAGCAGCTGCACGTCCTTTGCGCGCACTTCCTCGCCATTGATCTTGTAGTCAGAGCCCTTGCCCCGCGTGATACGACGCGTGACCTCGAGAATGTCGGCATCGTTGAAGCGGGCGGGCGCGCGCCGGTCGGAATTGTCGATAGTCAGGATGGCTTCGGCGCGGTCGCGGGCCGGGCGCGTGGCAGTGCCGGAGAAGATGACATCTTCCATGCCGCCGCCGCGCAGCGATTTGGCAGAAGTCGCGCCCATCACCCAGCGCAGGGCTTCCAGCACGTTGGACTTGCCGCAGCCATTCGGGCCGATAACCCCGGTCAGCCCCGCATCAATGCGCAGCTCCGCCGGGTCGACGAAGGACTTGAAGCCCGTAACGCGCAGACGGGTGAACTTCACCAGACGCCTCCTGAAGCCCGCGCCGCTGCTTTGCAGTCATCCGCTGTGGGCTTCACCATGCCACCAAAACGCGCCTTGGCTATTCCTCTGCGCGTGACCGGAAATACTCGATGATTCGCGCGAAGGTGTCGCCGGTGAATTGTGCAGGTACGAAGCCCTGCTCGTCCTCGATGGGCATGTTGCCGGCAAAATAGACCACACCGGACCCGTCCGGGGCACGGTTCGGCTCTACACGTTCGCCATTGATGAAGAAGCTGGGCGTGGCGTTGATGCCATCACGCGCGGCGCGCTGATTGGACTCGTTGATGGCGTCCACCGCGCTCTCATCGGACATGCAGGCGCGAAATTCCTGGTCCGACAGGCCGGCAGAGCGGGCAATGGTCTGGAATTGCTGGCGGGCCTGACCGCGCTGTGCCGCCATGAAGATGGCCTGTTGCTGCTCGAAGAGGACGTCTAGCACGTCGAAATAGCGCTCCTCGCCCGCGCAGCGCGCCAGCATGAAGCCGGCGAGCGCCAGCTCGGCCGAGCCGGTCAGCATTTCGCGGAACACCAGGCGCACCGTGCCGTCTTCGACATAGCGGTTCAGCGTGGGGTAGACGCCCTGATGGAAGGCGGCGCAGCCGCCACAGGCCGTCGAGCCGTACTCGATGAACACGACCGGCGCATCGACCGAGCCACGGGCGAAGTCGCCTTCGCGTTCGAACTCGGTGCGGCCATCGGCGGCCCCTGAATTGCCGCCGCAGGCAGCCAGCGCCAGCGCGGTGGCGGCTGCAAAGGCGGGAATGAAGGAACGGGCGAAGTTGAAAGCCATGGCGAATGCTCCATCCGGTGCGCGCGGTGTTCAGGTTGGCGGCACTCTACTCATAGGGCGCGCCTCAGCGCCAGACTTGAGGGCAGGGCGCTTGCGCGCGGGCATGCGCATTGTTACTCAGGCCGCTCGTTTTCCTGACCATGTGGAGTACGCGTCTCATGTCCGTTACCGAGGACGATGTCCGCCGGATCGCCCGGCTCGCCCGTATCGCCGAACCTACAGACCGTGTGGCCAAGCTCACTGGCGAGCTGAATGGCATCCTCGACTGGGTTGAGATGCTGAACGAGGTGGATGTGGACGGCGTAGAGCCCATGACGACGCCGGTCTCCACTCCGCTGCCCATGCGCGAGGACAAGGTGACCGACGGGGAAATCCCCGAAAAAGTCCTCAAGAATGCGCCGAAGGCCGAAGAAGGCTTTTTCGTCGTCCCGAAGAGCGTGGAGTAGGCGGGTATGTCTGACGTGTTTTCGATGAGCCTGCTTGAAGCCCGCGACGCGCTTAGCCGTGGCGATGTCTCCAGCGCGGAGCTGACCGCAGCCCATGTGAAGGCCGCTGAAGCCGCGCAAGGCGCGCTCAACTGCTTCACCGTGATCGATCCTGAGCATGCGCTTGGTATGGCCAAAGCCTCCGATGCGCGCCGGGCCAAGGGCGAGGCGGGCGCGCTGGAAGGCGTGCCGCTGGTCATCAAGGATCTGTTTGCGACGCAGGGCGTGGATACCACCGCCTCCTCCAACATCCTCAAAGGCTTCAAGCCGGAATACGAATCCAGCGTCACGCAGAATTTGTGGGATGCGGGCGCGGTGATGGTGGCCAAATCCTCCATGGACGAGTTCGCCATGGGCTCGTCCAACGAGACCGCCGCGACCGGCCCTGTGGTCAATCCGTGGCGGGCGAAGGGGTCTGACGAAAAGCTGGTGCCGGGCGGCTCGTCCGGCGGGTCTGTGTCCGCGCTGGCTGCCGATATCGGCTATGGCGCGACGGGGACGGACACGGGCGGCTCCATCCGCCAGCCTGCGGCCTTCACCGGTCTTGTCGGCGTAAAGCCGACCTATGGCCGCTGCTCGCGCTGGGGCGTGGTGGCGTTCGCCTCCTCGCTCGACCACCCCGGCGCATTCGGCAAGACGGTGCGTGACAGCGCGCTGCTCACCCAGACCATGGCGGGCCATGACCCGAAGGATTCCACCAGCTATCCGGGCGCCGTGCCGGACATGCTGGGTGCGTGTGACAAGCCGGTCAAAGGCCTGCGCATCGGCGTGCCGAAGGAATACCGGGTGGATGGCATGCCGGGCGAGATCGACGCGCTCTGGGAAAAGGGCGTGGAGTGGCTCAAAAGCCAAGGCTGCGAGATCGTCGACATCTCCCTGCCGATGACGAAATACGCGCTGCCCGCCTATTACATCATCGCGCCGGCGGAAGCCTCCTCCAACCTCGCGCGCTATGATGGCATGCGCTATGGCCTGCGCGTCGAGGGCGAGGATCTGATCGACACCTATGAGAAGACGCGCGCGGCCGGTTTCGGCAAGGAAGTCCAGCGCCGTATCCTGATCGGCACCTATGTGCTCTCTGCGGGTTATTACGACGCGTACTACGTGAAGGCGCTGAAAGTCCGCCGCCGCATCTATGAGGATTTCCAGGCCGCGTTTGAGAAGGTGGACGCCATCCTCACCCCCACCACGCCCAGCGCGGCGTTTGGTATCGGCTCCAAATCCAAGGCCGACCCGATCGAGATGTATCTGAACGACATTTTCACGGTGACGGCCAATATCGCAGGCATCCCCGCGATGAGCGTGCCCGCAGGCCTCGATGCGCAAGGCCTGCCGCTGGGCCTGCAGGTCATCACCCGCGCGCTGGACGAGGAAACCATGTTTTCCGTTGCCGCCGCGATTGAAGATGCGGCGGGGTTCACAGCCAAGCCGGAGAGATGGTGGTAGGGATGGGCGCACACGCCCAGCTTTTCCGTGATGCGCTGCACGCCCTGTCGCTCGGCGCTGCGGCGTTTGCCTTGTTCGGCGATGGTGCATTGGGCACCAACATCGCCTATATTGTGGGGGCGGCGGTGTTGCATTTTCTGGCGCACGTCGTGATCGAAGTGGACCGCACGATACAGCAGGAGCGAGCCGGACATGGATGACCTGACCGCCTGGATCGTACTGGGCTTCATGCTGGCCTTCGGTATTGGCGTGGCCGTCTTCTATGGCGAGCAGGCCCGTCAACTCAAAAACGAGTTGCGCCGTCAGCGCGAAGAGCGTGAGGGCAAGGCGGGCTAGTCCCGGCCGCTTGTTGCAGCCCTGATTTTCATGAACCCCACAGTCCTGCTCATCCCGCTTTGCGGCATCACCATTCTCGGCGCGGCCATGCTGGCCGGGCGGTTTGGTGATGAGACCGCGCCCAAAGCCATCGGTGCGGCACTTTTCCTCTTGGGTGCGGCGAGCATTGGCACCATCCTGTTTGCGCGGCGCATGAAGGTCTGGGTGGACCGGCTGGCCGATGAACAGCGCCGTGCGGAGAGGGACGAGGACCAGTGAGAGCCATCTGGTATGAACGCCAGGGCGCAGCCAGCGAGGTGCTGACGCTGGGCGAGCGCGCGGAACCTTTGCCAGGTCCCGGCGAAGTGGCCGTCACGGTGCAGGCTTCGGGCGTGAACCCGTCGGACGTGAAGATCCGCTCCGGCGCGCGCGGGGCCATGGCTGTGCCGCTGCAAATCCCCCATTCCGATGGCGCAGGGATCATCAAGGCCGTGGGCGAGGGGGTGGACCCTGCGCGCCTTGGCGAGCGGGTCTGGCTGTTCAGCGCGGCCTATAAGCGCGTTGGCGGCACCTGCGCGGAAGTGTGTGTGCTGCCTGCCGAGCATGCGGTGCCTCTGCCTGACCAGATATCGGTGAAGGCCGGGGCGGCGCTGGGCATTCCGGCCATGACGGCTCATCGCGCCCTGTTCTGCAATGGCGGGGTGGCGGATAAGACCGTGCTGGTCACCGGCGGGGCTGGCGCGGTCGGCCACAGCGCGATCCAGATCGCCAAATGGGCGGGTGCGGAGAAAATCATCACGACGGTCTCCAGCGCCGCCAAGGCCGCCATCGCCATGGCCGCCGGCGCGGACCATGTGATCAATTACCGCCAGCAGGACGTGGTGGAAGCGGTTCTCGCCGATACGCAAGGCGCGGGCGTGGACCATATCGTCGAGGTGGAGCTGGGCGGCAATCTGGCACAGTCAGCGCAAATGATCGCCGAGCATGGCACTATTGCCTGGTATGGCTCGGAAAGCGCGCGCGAGCCGGTGTTCGCCGCTTATCCGCTCATGTTCAGAAATGTCACCTTGCAGGGCATCTTCCTCTACGCGATCACGCCCGAACAGCGCGCCAGTGCCGTAGCCGACATTACCAGTGCGCTGGAAGCGGGGCTTTTGCGTCCGCTCATCGATTCCGTCTGGCCTCTGGAAGACACCGTGAAGGCCCATGAACGCGTGGAAAGCGGGGAGCGCTCTGGCGCGGTCATCGTCCAGCCAAGCGGTGGGTGAGAGGG
Organism: Glycocaulis alkaliphilus; assembly: GCF_004000605.1. Taxonomy (NCBI): domain Bacteria; kingdom Pseudomonadati; phylum Pseudomonadota; class Alphaproteobacteria; order Maricaulales; family Maricaulaceae; genus Glycocaulis; species Glycocaulis alkaliphilus. The sequence goes on from NZ_CP018911.1 coordinate 1,223,759, forward strand.
CATTTAGCGGGCCGCCTGGGATGTCTCCCCCCGTTCACGGGGGAGTGCCGCGAAGCGGCGAGGGGGGATTATTGAGAAAGATTTCCCCCCTCCGCTCCTTCGGACCACCTCCCCCGCAGGCGGGGGAGGAAAAAAGAAGCCTGCTAACGCTTACCCCTCCCGCTTCTGAGCAAAAACCCTAGCCAAACGCGCGCCGTCGCGACATTACATGCGTTGAAAACCATTCCTTCACCCGATGAGACTTGCTATGCCGCTTGATGATGCCACCCACCGCTACACCCTTCCTGGCGCGACCGGGGAGTGGGAGATCGTGATCGGTCTGGAAGTCCACGCGCAGGTGCAATCGGACGCCAAGCTGTTTTCTGGCGCGTCCACCGAGTTCGGGGCGGCGCCGAACACCCATGTCAGCCTCGTTGATGCGGCCATGCCGGGCATGCTGCCGGTGATCAACAAGCACTGCGTGGAGCAGGCGGTAAAAACCGGGCTGGGCCTTAACGCGCAGATCAACCGTTTCTCGCGCTTTGACCGGAAGAATTACTTCTACCCCGACCTGCCGCAGGGCTATCAGATCAGCCAGTTCCAGTTTCCCATCGTCGGCGAGGGCGAGATCGTGTGCGAGCGCGATGATGGCTCGCGCTTCACCGTGGGTATCGAGCGGCTGCATCTGGAACAGGATGCGGGCAAGTCGATCCACGATCTTGATCCGAACGCAACCTATGTGGACCTGAACCGCTCCGGCGTGGCGCTGATGGAGATCGTCTCCAAGCCGCATGTGCGCTCGCCCATCGAGGCAGCCGCCTATGTGCGCACGCTGCGCACCATTGTGCGCTATCTCGATACGTGTGGCGGGGACATGGAAAAGGGCCAGATGCGCGCGGACGTGAACGTGTCGGTCTGCAAGCCCGGCCAGTACGAGAAATTCCGCGAGACCGGCGATTTCAAGCACCTGGGCACGCGCTGCGAGATCAAGAACGTGAACTCGCTACGCTTCATCATGCAGGCCATCGAGTATGAGGCCCGCCGCCAGATCGACATCATCGAGGAGGGCGGCCGAATCGAGCAGCAAACCCGCCTGTTTGACGCCAATACCGGCGTCACGCGGGCCATGCGCTCCAAGGAAGAAGCCCACGATTACCGCTACTTCCCCGATCCCGACCTTTTGCCGCTGGAGCTGGAAGAAAGCTTTATCGAAAACATCCGCGTCAACCTGCCGGAACTGCCCGAAGCCAAGCGCAAGCGCTTTGTCGAAGTGCTTGGCCTGTCGGAATACGATGCCTCCGTGCTGACGGCAGACAAGGACCGCGCGGACTATTTCGAGGCCGTGATTGCGGGCGCGGACGCCAAGCTGTCGGCCAACTGGGTCAATAACGAGCTCTTCGGCCGGCTGAACAAGGAAGGCCTTGGCATCACCGAAAGCCCGGTCAGCCCGGCGCAACTGGCAAAGCTCGTCAGCCTCATCACCTCCAACGTCATTTCCGGAAAGATCGCCAAGGACGTGTTCGAGATCGTCTGGGCCGAGGGCGGGGACCCCAAACAGATCGTCGAATCGCGCGGCATGAAACAGGTCACCGATACCGGCGCGATCGAGAAGGTGGTGGATGAGCTGATCGCCGCCAATCCTGAGCAGGCTGAGAAGGTGAAGGTCAAACCGCAGACGCTCGGCTGGTTTGTCGGCCAGGTGATGAAGGCGACGGGCGGCAAGGCCAACCCGCAGGCGGTCAACGAGATCCTGAAGTCAAAGCTGGGAGTTTAGCGCCGGTAGCGGCTTTCTGCAGCCTCTCCCTATTTTTGCCACGCATGGTGTGCATGAATGTCCGGGCAGGGGATGCATTAAGCGGCCCGCGCCTTGCAAGGTGCGGGCGACGATACTCACCGAAGTCCCCGCCACCCCGCAGGGACGCGCGTTTGTGGAGACATCCATGGCTGCCACGCGGTCTTTCATCATAGCGGCTGTCCTGCTGGTCGCGGCAATTGCGGCAGCGGGCGTCTATATCGCCACGCGGCCTTCCGCAGACCCGGCCCCGGCCGCGCCTGAGGCTTCCGAGCAGACCGAACGTGAGGCGCCGCGTCAGCCCGCCTCCAGCCTGACCCCGCCCAGTTTTGACGTGGTGCGTGTGGATGCACGCGGCAATGCGGTAATCGCAGGGCGCGGCGCGCCGGGCGCCGAAGTGGCGTTGCTGGCCAACCAGAACGAACTGACCCGCACCGCCATCACGTCAGCTGGTGAGTGGGTCATCATCCTGCAGAACCCGCTGCCCACCGGCACGGTGGAGCTGAGCCTTCTCATGCGCACGCCGGATGGTCAAGAAGTGCGCTCTGATCAGGTTGTCGTGGTGTCCGTGCCGGCGTCCCGCGATGAGACGCCTCTGGTGGTGCTCGGCCGTCCGGGCGAGGCCAGCCGCGTGCTGCAAGGTCCCCAAGACGGCGTCGGCGTGGGGCCGCTGGTTCTGGAGACCGTTGATTACGACGAGAACGGTGCCGTCATTTTTTCAGGGCGCGCCGAGCCGAATGCCGGGGTGCGAATCCTCGCCAATGGCGAGCTGATTGCCGAAACGCAGGCCGACAATTCCGGCCGCTGGAGCGTCGCGGCGAGTTCCGGTCTGGAGCCGGGCGTGTATGACCTTCAGCTCGACCAGCTTGATGATGAAGGCCGGGTGACGGCGGTCATCGCCCTGCCGTTCGAGCGGGCGACCCGCGAAGCGCTTGCCATGGGCGGCGAGCGCGTTGTTGTGCAGCCGGGCAATTCGCTTTGGCGCATCGCCCGCCGGCTGTATGGTGACGGCTTCCAGTACACGGTTATCTACCAGGCAAATCGCGAGCAGATCCGCGATCCTGACCTGATTTATCCAGGTCAGGTCCTCGCGGCTCCCGGAGAAAACTGAATTCCGCCGCGACTAGTCAAAAGACATTGTTGTCATTGACTAATCAGCCTATGCATTAAGCATGGCATCACCCAGCGACGTCGTTAAAACGCCCGATGGACAGCTCCCTCAAGGGCGGCTGGGCGAAGCTATTGTACGTGTGGTGGGCATACTCGCTTCGCCGGACATGGACCGCTGGCGTCTGCGCATGGTTGTGGCCTTCCTCCTCACCGTCGTGGCCAAAATGTTTGCGGTCCTTGCACCGCTCCTGTTCGGTGACGGTCTCAATGCGCTCATTGAAGGCGTAGAAGCCGGAGCCGAGCTTGCATTCTGGGCGTTTGGCGGTGCGTTCGTCGCCTATGCGCTGGCACGGTTCGCGTCAAACTCTGCACCGCAACTGCGTGACATGATGTTTGCCCGCGTTTCCCAGGATGCCCAGCGTATCGTCGCGCTGAAAGGCTTCCTGCACGTGCAGTCCCTGTCACTGCGCTACCATCAGACGCGCCGGGCGGGAGCCGTAAACCGGATCATTGACCGGGGCGCGGGTGCGGTCGATTTCCTGCTGCGCTATCTGGTCTTCAACATCGTGCCTGCGGTGATCGAGCTGGTTCTGGCGTCGGTCATCGTAGCGCTGCGCTATGGGTGGATATTCTCAGTCATCATTATCGGTGCGGTGGCGGCCTATGCGCTGGTGACCTGGTTCCTGACCGAGTGGCGCGTAAAGCTGCGCAGGCAGATGAACGAGGCCGATAGTGAGGTCAACGCGCGCGCGGTCGACATTCTTGGAAATTTTGAGACTGTGAAGGCATTCGCCGCCGAGAAGCGCGAGTCGGACCGCTTTGACGAGGCGCGTGGCCGGTACGCCGTGGCGGCAACCAAGGCTGATCAGAGCCTGCAGACCCTCAATATCGTGCAGGCAGCCATCATGAATGGGGGGCTTCTGGCTGTCATACTGGTCGGGGCCGTGCTCGCGCTGGAAGGCCGGTTGCAGCCGGGCGATGTTGCTGCCCTTACGCTCCTGCTGATGAGCGTCTATCAACCGCTCAATATTCTGGGTTTTGCCTACCGGCAGATACGTCAGGCCGCGATTGATCTGGAACGCCTTTTCGAGACGCTGACACTCGTACCCGATGTTCAGGACCGCCCCGGCGCCGCTGAGCTTGTGGTCACTGATGGCGGCATGGTGTTCGAGAACGTGTCGTTCGCCCATGAGGGGCGCTCCCGCTCGGTCGCCAATCTGAGTTTCGAGGTGAAGGGCGGTACGTTCGTCGGCATTGCCGGCCCATCGGGTTCGGGCAAATCCACCACGCTGCGCCTGCTCTTGCGCTTTTTTGATCCCGATAAGGGCCGCGTGCTGATTGACGGGCAGGACATCGCGCATGTGACGCAGGAGAGCCTGCGCAATGCGATGGGGCTCGTGCCTCAGGATGTCGTGCTGTTCAATGACACGCTGCGCCAGAACCTGCTCTACGGCCGCCCCAATGCCACTGAAGAGCAGTTATGGGATGCGATTGACCGGGCGCGGCTGCGCCAGTTCGTCGAAGATCTCGAAGAGGGCCTGGAGACACGTGTCGGCGAACGCGGACTGAAGCTCTCCGGCGGCGAAAAGCAGCGTGTCGGTGTGGCGCGGGCCATTCTGAAAGACCCGCCCATTCTGATCCTCGACGAGGCCACATCTGCGCTGGATTCCGAGACCGAAGGCGACGTGCAGGAAGCCCTCAATGAAGTGATGAAGGGGCGCACGGTCATCTCTGTTGCGCACCGGCTCTCCACAATCGCCCGGGCAGACAAGATTTATGTCCTGCATGAGGGCGGTATCGCCGAGCAGGGTTCACATGACGAGCTGGTCGCTCTGGGCGGCAAGTACGCAACGATGTGGGACCGCCAGATCAAGGCCGTCGACGCAGCCCGCAAGGTACGTGACGCTACTGCCGCTCGCGAGCGCGCACTGTAGTTTCCTGCCCGCCACGCCCGGCAGGTTCAGGTCCTGTAAACGCCTTTTTCCTATGGTCGCCGCGATTTAGCGAGGTGAGAGGGATCGCGCGTGGGACGCTCTGTGGAGACCCGGAACTGGCGCATTACATCCGAGCGGGTGGGGAGTGTCGACTGGCAGGACGCCATGGAATCGTTCGCGCTCTACGCGGCTCTGGTCGAGGATGAGGGCGCGCGCGAAGTCCTGATGAATATGAGCAGGGCCGAGATACTCATCTCGCATTCTGAAGCCCCTGAGCTTGCCCGCATGCTCGCCCGCGAGACGCCGCCTACTCTCGCAATAGCCATTGTCCGGCCCAGCCATAGCAATGATGCGCGCTTCATCGAAGTGTTCACCGAGGAGCTTCAGCGCGCAGGCCGCAGTGTCGGCTTGTTTGAAACGCTCGCCGAAGCCGATGCCTTTTTGCTGGCTGAACGCCAGGAAGGGCCGGCCGGTGAGCCGGGGGCTTCCGGCCCGCTGGCCTGGCTGAAAAAGCTGATAGCTGGCTAAGCCTCAACCCGCCGTAACGATCCTGCCATCTGGCCCGGTTTCAAACCGGCCAAGCGTGTGAGCGCGAAACTGCTTGCCGTCAAAGCGGTGGGCGATAACGTCGATTTCATCACCAGACAGGATGATTTCGCTGAATGAGGGCTGGCCCTCACGCAGCCGCGTGGACAGCGTCCCGGCTGTTAGCGACAGGTAAGAGCCGTGCGAATAGCTGTGCAGGTCGGCTGATGCGCCGTGTACATGACCTGACAGGACCAGGCGAACCGGGCTTGGCGCCACCATGGCGCTTGCCTTGATCCCGCGCGCGGTGCGCGTGTGCAAGGGCGCGGTGGCCGGAGGTTTGAACGGGTGATGGCACACCAGTATGCCCGGCTGCTCGCCAATCTCGTCGAGGGCAATACGCAACTGGGTGGGGCTGATCGAGCCTTCAGCCCAGTTGGAACGCGCCTGCCACCCCGCGCCGAATTCAGTCCGGCTGCCCGCCATGGGCCAATGTCGAGAGAAGCGCTGCGATCGGAGAAGTAGCGGGCAAACCGCGAAAATGGCTGCGACACGCGTGAGACCGCATTCAAGAGGGGCGTGTCATGATTGCCGGGCACGACGAGCTGGGGCACATCGAACTGGTCCAGCCAGTTGCGTGCGGCCTCAAACTCGGAGCGCTTGCCGCGCTGGGTGAGGTCGCCGCAAATCATCAGGGCGGCTGGCGCACTGTCCGCAATAACCCCTGCAGCAGCATGCATGGCGCCGGGGTCCTCGGTGCCGAAGTGAAGGTCGGCCAGTTGAAATAAACGTATCATGCCTTGCGAGCTGTCAGCACCCTTGCCGCTTTTCTGATCAGCACAAAACGCGCGTTTCGCGGCAGGGTCACGGGTTCCCCGTCCAGTGTGGCTTCAATTCCCGTGGATTCAAGGGCCTCGACGTCCACCCGGGATGCGAAGTCGCGCTCGACCCCCCACGCATTCCGCCAGTCGGCCAGCAGGCCGGTAAGGCCGGTATAGGCAAGATCAAGCAACCCCTCGGGCGCCGTTGCAAGAACATCAAAGCCAGGCCGGCCGGGGTCCTCTGACAGGAATATTCCAAGGGCCTGCGCGTCATGCTGGTTGCCCGTGTCGGCGATGCAGCGCATGGGGGTGTCGAGGCCAAAGGCATTAGCCTCGCCAAACTCGGTGACGGCCTGGAAAATGTCGGCCTTGCGCAGCGCCTCGCGGGGGGCGGCAAGGCGCGTCAGCCCGCCCATCAGCGCACCAACATAGAAACGGTGCTCCAGCACTTCGCCAGCGGCAATATCCATCTCGACCGGATTTTCCAGCACGGCCCGCAGGCATTCTGCGGGGTCCAGATCACCACCGTGAACGAGCTTGTGCAGCATGTTCATGGTGCCGCCGGGCAGAGGCAGTATGGGCGGATCATCCGGACCAAGCGTATTGAGCGCGCACGCTGCTGTGCCGTCCCCGCCCCAGACGATTATCGTGTCCGCTTCCTGTTCCAGAGCGCGCTGGCACGCTGCTTCGCAATCATGATCAATGACTTCAAAGCGGGCCGATACGCCAAGGTCTGCCAGCAGCGCCTCCAGCATCTGGCGGCCGTCGGCAGGAACGCTTCCGCCATTGGGGTTCAGCACCACGGACGCGCGCGTGATCTGTCTGGCGTTTGCCGGCCGGTTGGCAGTCTCTGTGTTCGGGGTCATGCCGGTTCTTAACGCTGTGCGCCGGGTGGGGTTCCTCCTCATCTGTAAACCATTTTTCATTCAACGCCGTTATTTGATCTGCGTGAAGGGGGCAGGCGATGACAACGGCAGAAGCAATCAGAGAGGTCAGGCAGGATGACCTTCCCGCCATTGTCCGGCTGGTGAACTCATGTGGTTTTCCGGCCCGCTCGGCAGAAGGGTGGCGCTGGGTACTGTTTGGCAATCCGCAGCAGGGCGAGATCCCGCCCGGCTGGGTTTTCGAGCGAGCAGGCGGCGTTTCCGGATTTCTCGGCAATTTCATCAACACCTACCGCCGTGGCGGCTCGAGTATCAGGATCGCCACGGGTCACACCGTGATTACCGATCAGGTCAGAGGGCGCCAGTCCGGCCTGAAGCTTATTCGTCACGGCATCGCTCAGCCCGGCGTCGATGCCTTTCTCACGCTGAACAACAACGCTCTTTCTGCGCCTTTGCTTCCGCGGGTCGGAGCATTGCCCTGGCTGGGGCCGTCAGGGCGCGAATGGGTAGAGTGGATATTGCGCCCCTCGCGCGCTGTACGCGCCCTGCTGCCGCCTGCCGGACCTGCTGAGCGCTTTGATTGCCACCCCGGCTTTGCCTTCAATGTTGAGGGAAGGCGAGGCGGCATCGTGTTCGTCTCGCTGGACGATGTGGGCGATGACGAACTCGCGGCGATCACGGCGGACGATGTTCTGGCCCGGCAGATTGATTCTGTATCGCTGCGCTATCGCCTGTCTGACCCGGACCGGCGCGGCGGCATGAGCTATGTCATAGCCAGGTCGGGCGGGCGGGCGTTGGCGCTGGCGGCCCTGCTGCTCACCAAACCGTCGCCAGAGCGGCTGGACCATGCCGAGATCGTCGACTGGGCGGGTTCTGGCAGTGAGGCCGGGATCAGGGCGCAACGAGCCTTGCTGTGCCATCTGGTCGAGATTGCCCGGCGGGCCGGAGCCTCGAAATTGCGCCTCCACTTTCCCTCAAGTGTTTCCGCCGCCGTTCTGCGCGCAGCGGGGCCTTATCTGCGGCGCTCGCACGGACATGATCCCTGTCATGGGCACATCCGCAACGGCGCGCTTGCCGGATGGCAGCCCGGCCCCGGCGATGCAGACTATTTCTTCGCGTACAGGATACCGCCCGCGCTGTTCGCAGCGGGGGAACAGTCAGATGACATCATGCGCTGATCTGTGGGGAAACTCGCTGCGATGGCTCCCCGGGCCGGGCTCGAACCAGCGACAGGCGGATTAACAGTCCGCTGCTCTACCAACTGAGCTACCGGGGAACACTCTCGCAAGCGAGGTGGGGTCTTTAGCAATACGGATTGGGTCCCGCAAGGCGCTTTTGCCGTTAATTCCGCTAGAAGTTTCAGTCCCTGAAACCGGAACAAAAAAAATCGGGAGCCGCTAGGCTCCCGAAAAGGCATGGGTGGATGGTGGGGTGTCTTCAAGAAGAAGACGAGATCACATTAACGATTCGATGGTTAATATCTCGCTAACGCCATCGGCCGGACGATATAAATGACTCATCGCTCTGACCGGGAACTTAACGGGCGGCTCGCGGTTCGCGCTGTTCTGGGCTAGGCTCGTCATTCAATGCGACGTCACACGGGAGACAGCGCCATGAGCGACACGCACGACAACCCGGATATGGTCGATGGCCGCTATACGAGCTTTTCGGCCTTCTTTCCCTTTTACCTGCGCGAACACGCCATTCCGGCCACGCGCTACTGGCACTTTGTCGGCACGGTGCTGGCTCCGGTTGTGCTGGTATGGGCGCTGGCCACACAAACCTGGTGGGCGCTGCTGCTGGTGCCGGTCACAGGATATTTCTTCGCCTGGGTCAGCCACGCCTTTATCGAGCGCAACAAGCCGGCGACATTCACCTATCCGCTCTGGTCGCTGATTGGCGACTACAAGATGTTCTGGCTGTGGGTCTCGGGCCGTCTGGACGCCGAGCTGGAAAAGGCCGGTGTGACGGACCACCCGCATGCGCGTCAGGGCGCATAGCCCCGTTCAGGGAGCAGGGGGGCAGTTGGAGGCGCCACCCGGAATCGAACCGGGGTACAAGGATTTGCAGTCCTCTGCGTCACCACTCCGCCATGGCGCCTCTTGTGGTGGGCGTAGAGCTATAGCGAGGCGGCCCGCCGGCTGCAACGCGCTTTGCAGAAAGATGCGCACCCGTGGCGCATATGAGGCTCAGCGGCGGCGTTGCACATTGTTGGCGGGCCACGATATAAGCGCGCGTCTTTGATTTATAGCGGACGGTCATCCCATGAGTGAGCTCGCCGAAGCCAGACGGCAAATGGTTGCCTCCCAGATTCGCCCTGCCGACGTCACTGACCGGCGCTTGCAGGATGCGATGCTCGCCATTCCGCGTGAACGATTCCTGCCCCGTTCAATGGCCGGATCGGCTTATGCCGATATGGAGATCGATCTGGGCGAGGGGCGCCGCTTCATGCGGCCGCGAGATTTTGCCAAGCTGGTGCAGGCACTTGGCGTCAAGCCGGGCGAGCTGGTACTCGACCTGGCGTGCGCCCGTGGCTACTCCACGGCCATTCTGTCCCGGCTTTGCGAAACCGTCATCGGTATCGAGGCCAATGAGTCCTTTGCCTCCAAGGCTGAGGGGGCGCTCAGCGACATCGGCGCGGACAATGCTGTGATTGTGACTGCTGATATCAAAAAAGGTGCGCCGGAACAGGGGCCGTTCGACGTTATACTGGTGAACGGTGCTGTTGAGCTTGTGCCAGATGCCTGGTTGTCGCAGCTCGCAGAAAATGGCCGTCTGGGCGTGATCGTGAAAGAAAACGGTGTCGGCCGGGCAAGAGTATATACGCGCAGGAACGGTGTGGTGGGCAGCCGTGTGGTCTTCGATTCGATGACCTCGCTCCTTCCCGGCTTCGAGCGCGAACCCGAGTTTTTGCTTTAAAAAGTGAACACTGTTCACTTTTTTCTTGGTAATTTGCGTTTGGGGATGGAATTTCAGGGCATAGCGCCCATTTAGACGGGGCCGGGGTGGTCGTGAACCGTGAGAGGGACGCATGAAATTTCCGATAAGCTTTATGCTGGCCGCCGGGCTGGGTCTGAGCGGTCTGGCAGCCGGTGCGAACGCCCAGACACTCAATGAAACTTTAGAAGCGGCTTACCGCACCAGCCCCGTGCTGGCTGCAGAGCGCGCCCGTTTGCGTCAGACAAGTGAAGGTGTGGTGCAGGCGCGCGCTGCGCGGCTGCCTACCCTGTCTGCCAGCGCCGGCATCTCCGACGGGGAGAGCTGGGGGCCGGGAAGCGGCTCGGGCGGAAGTGGCGGTGATGTGAACTATTCACTCAGTGCCAGCCAGAGCCTCTATTCCGGCGGAAGCATTGATGCCTCTGTCGATCAGGCCCTGAACCGTATCGAGGCCAGCCGCTGGAACGTGGTCAGCACTGAGCAGGATGTCATCCTGTCGGCGATCGCCGTTCACCTGGATGTCGTACGCGATACTGCCATTGTGGACATCCGCCGCAACAATGTGGACGTACTCGCCGAGCAGCTGCGTGCCGCGCGTGACCGTTTCGAGGTGGGTGAAATCACCCGCACGGACGTTGCACAGGCCGAGGCGCGCGTATCAGGTGCCCAGGCGCAACTGTCTGCGGCGCAGGCCACGCTTGCCGCCTCAAGGGCCGGGTATGAACGGGTAACGGGGCTTACGCCTCTGGATGTCGAGCAGCCTGAAGGCCAGCCCGATGTGCCTGAAACGCTGGCCATCGCCGCTGATGTGGCTCTGGAAAGCAATCCGCTTTTGCTCTCGGCCCTGTTCAATGAGCAGGCAAGCCAGGCGGGTATCCGCCTTGCTCGGTCGGCCCTGCGCCCGGATGTGGCTCTGTCCGCTTCAGCGTCAGAATCGCGCGAGTCCGATTTCACGGGCCGTGGACGCGGATCCGTCACCGTTGGTGCGCGCGTCTCCATGCCCATCTTCACGGGCGGACTGAACGAATCGCGGGTCCGTCAGGCGGTCGCTGCGGCGGATGAATCCCGCCTTCAGGTGCTCAATGTGCGGCGCTCGGTGGCTGAAGGCATATCCAATGCCTGGAACAGCTATCTGGCGGCAGAAGCGGTGATTATCTCCAGCCGTGAGGCGGTGCGCGCCAACGAGATTGCGTTCGAGGGTGTGCGCCAGGAGGCTTTTGTCGGCCTGCGCACCACGCTCGACGTGCTCAATGCCGAGCAGGAATTGCTCAATTCACGCCTTGAGCTGGTACGGGCAGAGCGGGATTATCAGGTTGCCGCCTACGCCCTGTTGCAGGCTATGGGGCGGCTGACCGCCGAGCAGGTGGGGCTTGAACCCTATGAAGAGGCCAATATTGGTGAAAACCGCCGGTTCTGGCCTAACTTCCCTTTAACGGGCGGCAATTAGGGTCTGTTCCAGCACATGCAGTGCTGGACATCCTGGCAAGGGCATTCCAAGCTTGGGCCAGCGTCAAGCTAACCCCCTCGTGACCATCCGAAGGACCTGTTTCATGGCCCAGAGCAACGCAGAACAAGAACCGACCATGGAGGAAATCCTGGCCTCCATCCGGCGTATCATCAACGAGGATGATGAGCCGCAAGCCGAGGCTGCGCCTGCCGCTCCCCAGCCTGCTGCAGAACCGGAGCCGGAAGCTGAGCCGGCGTTCGAGGCTGCGCCCGAACCTGAGCCTGAGCCCGAGCCGCAGGCTGAAGTATCGGTCTTTGATGATGATGTTCTGGAACTCACCGACCGGGTCGAGGAAGAAACCGAAGGCACCTCGCCCATGGCGATTGCCGACGATCTGATGATTGTGGACCGCGAGGACGAATTTGCGTCAGCGCCGGAGCCTGAACCCGAACCTGAACCGGAGCCCGAGCCCGAACCTGTCATGGCCGAAGCACCCAAGCCCGCCCCTGCCGACGATGATGACAGCCTGCTTGCCGAGCCGGCCGCCAGCGCGGCCGCCGGGGCGTTTGCGGCCCTGACCGAAAATCTGCGTGTCAGCAGTGACAATGGCCAGACGCTGGAAGGTATTGTGCGCGAGCTGATGCGCCCGATGCTCAAGCAATGGCTTGACGAAAACCTGCCCTCCATCGTTGAGGCGAAGGTGCAAGAAGAGATCGAGCGCGTGGCGCGCCGCCGCCGCTAGTCTGCATTGGTTGATCCGCCCCCGATTGGGGCTGGCACCTGTCACAGACGCCCCCTAAAAAGGGCGTCTGTTTCGTTACGGGGTAGGTGTTTTGCGTGATTTTGACACTGTCTGGGCTGAGCTGGAGCCTTGGCTTGCGGGGCTGGAAAGCCGGCGCGAGGCGGTGGTGCGCCGGCTGATTACCGGGCTGTCGATAGCCATTCCCGGCGGCATTGCGGTGGCACTGATCCTGCTGGCTGCCGGTGCGCCGGGCGGCTTGGCGATGTTAGGGGGCGTTGTTCCCGCAGGGGCCTTTGCGGCTTTCATGTCGTCGCCGTTCAACGCGCTTCACGCCGAGGTCAAGCACGGGCTCAATAACCGCCTCGCCGAAACGTTTTCGCTGCGCTATGCGCCCAAGCCGAACAGCCCTGCGCACTTTGAGAGCTTCCGCAGCCATGGCCTGATCCCTCACTCGCACAAGCGCGAGTTTGAGGACCATTTCTCTGGCGAGGCGCATGGCGCTGGGTTCGAGCTCTACGAAGCCGAGCTGAAGCAGCGCCGGCGCAGCCGCAAGCGCACCTATTACGTCACCGTGTTTCGCGGCGTGCTGATCCGCATCGCCTTTCCGCGCACCATAGAGGGCGTCACCCTGATCACTCGCGATCAGGGCATATTCAATGCGCTGGACGGGCTGATGCGGTCAGCCAATGGCCGCAGGCTGGAGCGGATCGGCCTCGTGGATCCGAATTTCGAGCGTATTTTTCAGGTCTACGGCACCGATCAGGTCATGGCGCGCTATCTGATGACGCCAACCTTCATGGAACGGGTGCTGGCGCTGGAGACGGCGTTGAAGGGCAAGAATGTACGCGGCGTCTTTGACGAGGCGCTGGCTGACGGGTTCGGCAGAGGCGAGCTTCTGCTGGCCGCCGAGACGGGCAATCTTTTCGAGCCCGGCTCGCTGTTCAAACCCCTCAATGTCCGCAGCCGGGTCGAGACGCTCTATCGCGATTTCGAGCTGATCGAAGAGATTATCGCTCTGGTACTGGCGCCGGACGAAAAGCCCGAATGGATGGCCTGAGCCCGGCCGCGCCTGTCTGTCAGCCCGCCTGCAAATCCCCATAAAAATCAGCTACACACGACATTGTGTCAGGTGTAATTGACATCTCTGCGCGTTGATGTCAGCTTTGCCTTACAAATAGGGTGCTAAACCTGACACAAAGGATGTTGGATTATGAAGAGAGCAATGTTGAAATCGCTGGCCGCCGCGCTGACTGTTGCCGTCACGGCTGTTGCAGCCAGTGCGGAGGACCGTTTCGTCGTGGAGCGCCATGGCGATGCCGGCGCGCAGACCGTGCTGTTCGTGCCGGGCCTGGCATCCTCCGGTCAGACGTGGGACGGCGCTGTGGGCGAGCTGGGCGAAACCGCGGACATTCACGTTTTCACGCTGGCGGGTTTCGCGGGCGTGCCGGCGGTTGAAACGGGCAGTGACGGTTTTATCGCCGGTGCTGCCGGGGCCATCTCGGACTATATTGCCCAGGGCGGATACTCCGATGTCGTCCTGGTCGGGCACTCGCTTGGCGGGCAGGTGGCGCTGCAGGTCGCGGCGCGCTCCTCAGATGCTGTGAGCGCCGTGATGGTGGTCGATTCGGTGCCTTTCTATGCGCGCCTGTTCAACCCGGCCGCCACGCCGGAGCAGGCAGCGGCGAGCGGCGAAATGTTTGCTGCGCAGATGAGCAGCCTGCCTCGTGAGCAGTTTCTTGCGATGATGGGGCAGGGGCTTCCCGTGCAGAGTCTCGATACCGCCTTTCACGCTACGCTGACCGAATGGTTCGCCGCTTCCGATCAGGCCGTTATCGCTGCAGCGTTCGCTGAAGTGTCGGGGCGCGATTTTTCATCCGTACTGGAAGAGATTGATGTGCCCGTGCTGATACTCGCGCCGTGGGCGCCGGGCGCGCCTGTGGATGCTGAAACCCTGCAGACGATGTATGCAGCCCAGTATGCGCCACTGGAGAACGGCAGTGTCGAGATCGTCGAGGGCGCACGCCATTTCCTGATGATCGACCAGCCTGCCGCGTTCAGTGCGCGCCTTGCGCGCTTCCTTGCTGACAACCGCTAGAGACAGGGAGAAAGCTCCGATGACTGGTACACCCAATCCCCACGCCCGCCGGTACATGCTGCATATGTTGCTCGCCATGATGGGCTATACGGCGGTGCTGTTCGCTTCCATCACGGTCTTGCGCGGAGACATGATCGGCGCCGACTGGCTGCGCATCCTTGTTGCCATATCGCCCGTGTTTCCCGCGCTCTACGGCTTGCATGCCATGATCGTCTTCATCCGCTCCATGGATGAATTCAACCGGGCGGTGATCGCCGAGGCCACGATGATCTCTGCCGGGGCGGTGGCGTTCATCAGCTTCGCCTACGCCTTCGCCCAGCAGGCAACGGACCTGTTGCCGGAGATCACCCTGATCTGGGTTCTTCCCGCCATTATCGGCGGGCAGGGGATTGCGGCCTGCTTTGTGCGCGGGCGCTATCGCTAGGAGGCTCAGGCAGATGAAAAACCGCCTCAAGGTGCTGCGCGCGGAGCGCAACTGGAGCCAGGCTGATCTCGCGGATCGGGCAGGTGTATCGCGCCAGGCGATCAATGCGGTGGAGACGGGCAAGTTTGACCCGTCCCTGCCGCTCGCCTTCACGCTCGCCGAGGTGTTTGGCCTCAGGATCGAGGATATTTTCGATCCAAACGGGTGAGGCGGGTCAGACCCACTTTGCCCCTTTGGCCAGACCGCCTGCCTTTGCGTATTCCTGCGTGCCCCTGGTGTAGACCTTCTCACCATCAATGATGTCACTGGCCTTGAAGTCCGGCTGGCCTTTCAGGCGGGCATAGATCGGATCGAAGTCCTGCCCCGCGGTCGCCTCCATCAATTCCTCGTAGGAATCGATGACGAAATAGGTCTGCTGGAAGTCGTCATAGCGGTAGTCGGTGCACATCACGCGCTCGAGATCGAAATGGACCCGGTTGGGCGAGCGCCCTTCCAGCGAAAACACCGACTCAGACTGGCTCGAAACGATGCCCGCGCCGTAAATGCGCTGGCCTTCGGGCGTGTTGATGAGGCCGAACTCGACCGTGTACCAGTACAGCCGGGTCAGGTTCTCGATCATGTCGTGCTTGGCAGCCTTCGCGCCGCCCTTGCCATAGGCCTGCATATAGTCGGCAAAGACTGGCTGGGTCAGCAGCGGCACATGGCCGAACACGTCATGGAAAATGTCCGGCTCGGGCAGGTAGTCCAGCTTGTCGGCGTCGCGGATGAAGCGCCCCGCGACAAACCGCCGGTTGGCCAGATGATTGAAGAAGACATCGTTGGGGATCAGCCCGTGAACGGCGATGACGGTCCAGCCGGTGAGCTTTTCCAGCTTTTCATTCATGCGGCGGAAATCGGGAATACCGCCCTCATTGAGGTTGAGCAGTTCCAGCCCCTTGAAATGTTCCGGCGCGGCGCGGCCCTGCAGCACCTTCATCTGGCGCTTGTAGAGCGTGTCCCACACGCCGTGTTCCTCAGGCGTATAGCGGTCCCAGCACTGGTCAATCGAATGATCTGCGGCGGGGGTCTGTTCGGCGACGACGGGATCCTGGACAGGCATGGTTCGCTCCGGATTCGATAAACTTCTCCGGCAAGATAAAGCACGGCCCCCCGCTTGCGCGAGAGGCCGCACTGCATGGCGCATGCTTTTTATCCGCTAGCGGACGCAGAGCACGTCGGCGAGGGCGCCGTTGGACTGCGCGGTGCGGGCATCACCCATGAAGTAGTGATTGCCGCGTCCCTGGTCAGTGATGGTGTAGTAGGCCGCACCGCGGAAGCCTTCACCCCGGCAGAGCGCGTCCGCCGCCACCTGATCGCAGGCCGAGTTGTTGAAATTGCTCATGCAGCGCGCGACCGGAGCCCCGCTGATGCGCGGATTGGCAAAATAGGTGCTCTGCGCGCCACGCGTGCCGCCAAAAACTGACCCCGGACGCAGATTGGAACCAGGGCCGGGGTTGAAGCCCGGATTGGGAGCGGGCGTAGGCGGGTTGTATTGCGAGGTCGGGGAGGCCGAGCTGATCTCGCGGTCAAGGCCCATGCGGCGCAGGTCGGACGCTTCATTGCGAAGCGTTTCGCAGCGGCCGCCGAAATTGGCGTGCTGGCAGACGATCCACTCTCCGCTGAGCACGCGCAAGGAGCGCGGACGGTCGTTGAACTGGATCGAATTGAAGTTCGACACATTGTCCATGATGAGGCGCGCCTCGCCGCCGAAATTCGGCTCGGAGAACATCATCAGCGCTTCGCGTCCGCCCCGGCGGAAATCAACCGGACGGGCCGAGCTTATCTGCCGGTGCCAGCCGCCGGTCAGCTGGGGGGTATCTTCCCAGAATATCTGGCAGCGGCCTCGATAATTGATGTCGAAGCAGAGCTCCCAATAGCCGCTCTGGATACGGAACGAGCCGGGAATGTCGTTGAAGTTCATGCGGCGGAAATCTGGTGCATCACCATCCACCCGTATCGAACGGCCCGTGTAGTTCGGTCCTTCAAAGAACTCGATGACCGGCGTGCCGCTGCCCGGACGTCCGCGCTGTGCCTCCGCGTCCAGCGGAATGAAAATGAACGCGATTGCGGCCGCTCCCAGAGCGGCAATGCCTTTGGCCAGGTTCATGATGGTACTCCCTTTCCAGCCTGTTCACTGCGGGAAAAGTGACCTTTCCTCCGTGAACCCCCGATGAAAGCCCTGAAGGGCTTTCGTTCATCATCAATACCCTTGTGCGGCGCCGTCCGTGCGCATTTCCGAAGCCGCGGACAGAACGCCGGTCACGGGATCGCGCCTTATTGCCTGATAACCGCCAAATCCGCCATCGCTATTGCCGAGCACATGGCCACGCTGCTCCAGCGCATCGCGGACCGCCTGCGGCACACCGCTTTCCAGATGGACAATGCCCATGCCCGCCGGCGCCCCCAGCCCGTCAGTCGGCTCGGTGGAGCCTTCATGACGCCAGCGCGCTGCATCGCCCGCCTGCTGAATGTTCAGGCCGAAATCGATCATGTTGCTGAGCACCTGCACATGCCCTTGCGGCTGCATGGCCCCGCCCATCACGCCAAAGCTCAAATAGCCCTGACCCTCATAGGTCACCATGCCGGGGATGATGGTGTGGAAGGGGCGCTTGCCCGGCTCGTAGACGTTGGGATGGCCTTCATCAAGCGAGAAGGCCTCACCCCGGTTCTGGAACATGAAGCCCAGCCCGTCGGCCACGATGCCCGCGCCCATGCCGCGATAGTTTGACTGGATCAGCGACACCATCATGCCGCTGGAATCGGCAGTGGTCAGATAGGTCGTGTCGTTGTGCTCGATCTGCGGTGGATCGCCGGGGCCCACCTGGTCCATCGCCTGCTCCATGGAGATCAGGGCGCGCCGTTCGGCGGCGTATTCGTCCGACAGCAGCCACTCCACAGGCGCAGGCTGGTAGGCCGGGTCAGCGTAGAAGCGTGCCCGGTCCTCGAAGGCGAGGCGCTTGGCCTCGATCATGACGTGCAGCGTGTCCGCGCTCATGAAGCCCGTCGAGGCAAGGTCATAACCTTCCAGGATCTGCAGCATTTGCAGGACGCTCATGCCCTGGCCCTGCGGGGGTATCTGCCAGACATCATAGCCGCGGTAATTGACCGTGACCGGGTCCACCCATTCGGACGTGTGGGCGGCGAAATCCTCATAACGCAGCCAGCCGCCAATCCGGCGCATATAGGCGTCTATCGTGCGGGCGATCTCGCCCTCGTAATAGGCATCACGCCCCTGTTCGGCGAGCAGGCGGTAGGTGCGGGCCAGATCCGGATTGCGGAACACCTCGCCCTCTGCAGGCGCGCGCCCTTGTGCGTTCAGATAGGTCGCGCGGGCATTGTCAAACTCGTTGAAGGCACCGGCATCATAGCGCGCCTGCAGGATGCGCATATTGCGCTCCCAGTAATAGGCAATCGTCTGGCTGACAGGAAAGCCCTCCTCCGCGTAGCGGATGGCAGGGGCCAGAACCAGCTCCATCGGAAGGCGGCCAAAGCGGTCATGCAGGGCAAACCAGCCATCAACCGCGCCGGGCACCGAAACGGGCAGGGGACCGACCGGAGGGATCGTGCCTTCAGGCGTCAGGTTTGCGCGAACGGTCTCGATATCGAGGCCCATGGGCGAGCGGCCCGCCCCGTTCAGCCCGTAAACCTGCTGCGTCTCCGGGTCATATACGAGAACGAAAATATCGCCGCCAATGCCATTGCCGACAGGCTCCATCAGGCCCAGCACGGCGTTCATCGCGATGGCGGCATCGACTGCATTGCCGCCAGCTTTGAGTATGTCGATGCCCACCATGCTGGCCAGCGGCTGGGCGGACGCTGTCGCGCCATTGACCGCCTGAATGGGCGAGCGCCCAGCGTAGTGGTCGCCCGTGATCCGGTCTCCGGGATAAAAGGTCTGTGCGGCGCTCGCCGGGATCATATGGGTAAAGGCCATGACGGCTCCTGCGGCCAGAACTGCGTTCAGCGTTTTCATGATGCTCCCCTTCGCCCCGCCTGCTCGGTCCGGGGCTTCTTCTTGAGCGGCATCATGGCGTTAGCTCGTGCTGACGCAAGTAAAACCGCGGGCCTTCACACGCGTGTGACGTCAATCATTGCCATCATTCCCGCTGCGGCGCTGGCGGTCGAGCAGGCCGCGCAGGAGGTCGGCTGGCGTGGGTTGTGATTGCTCCTGTTCCTCTTCGCTTTCGCCTTGCCGCTGACCCGGCAGCAGGCGGTCCAGCAGGCCGCGCGCCTGTCCGGTGGCCAGTTCCCGCGCAACCGCCTCGAAGTCGATGCTGAATGAAGGATTGCCGAAAGTGCCCCGGATACGCACCGGCACGGCAATGCCGTTCAGCTCCGGCGTGCCGCCCTGGCCTGCAAGCGACGCGACGGCGCGCGGCGAAATGCGATAATCCACCGACTGTTCCACGAGATTGAATTCACCCGCACCAGTAACCCGCAGAAGCGGGCTGAGCATGGACAGATCGCTGTTGGACAGCACACCATTGCGGATGGTGAAGCTGCCACCCAGCTCGCTGAAATCGGTTTCTTCCTCCGGTCCGAAGCCCTGCGGCAGCTGGCGGGTCGTGATCGCGGTCTGCACGCCGCGCAGTATCCGCGCCAGATTGAAGCCTTCAATCGCGCCATCGGCCAGCCGCAGATTGCCGTTGCCCGACAGCGAACGCATGATCGCCGCCGTGCTGGCGCCCGAACTGGTCAGGTCAATCGTGAAATTGCCCAAGCCCCGCAGTGCCGAGAAATCGGCGGCCGCACTCAGGAAGGGCTGGGTCTGTAGCCCCTGCAGCCGGGCGTTCAGCGTATAGCTGGGCGTCGCGCCCCGGGCATTGACGACGAGCTGCCCCGATCCGCTGCCGCCATAGAGTGTAAAGCGCGACAGGTCTGCCACCAGCCGCCCATTGGTGAGCTGGGCCCTGACATCGGCCTCGGTAACTTCGACATCGCCGAAAATCAGCCGGCCGGCGCTCAGCCGCAGATCGGCATCGACCAGCCGCAGCGCCGCCAGATCAATCTCCTCGGTGCTCCATTCGCTCTGCCCGCCTGACGGCGCCGTGCCTGCTTCCTCCTCCGGCATGTAGGGATTGAGATCGAGGCGCGGGATGACCAGTTGGCCGGTCAGAAATGGCCGTTCACCCCCGGTGCGGACGGTAAGGCCACCCGTTGCCGTGACCTCGTCGAGGCGCAGCCGGGCACTCTCGAAGCGCATCTCGCCCGGTATGCTGGTAAAGCGGCCCGAGGCCGCCGCGCTGCGCAGAGCCGATCCCGGGGGCAGGGGCTCGCCGGCAAGCCGGGCCAGGCCGGGAATGTCGGCTTCAACGCTGGCATCGCCCGCCAGATCGAACGTTCCGCTTTCCAGCGCATTGCCGTCAAAGCTCATGGTCAGCGGGGCTGACCGGACCTCCAGCGTCAACGGTGTCTGGCGTCCTTCCATGAAGGGGCGCAATCCCCCAAGCCCGGCGTTGAGCGAGATGGTCTCGCCGCGCAGCACGAAACTCCCGTTCAGGCGTGCATCCCGGTCCAGATCCGTGGCCTGCAGGCTGATATTGAGCTGCGAAACCTCCCAGGTCTCCGTCCCGTCGGAAAAGCTCACCGCGCCGTTCTCGATGCGGATATTGGAGAAAGTGCCGTCAATCGGCAGCGCGCCCGGCTGGCGGAAACCGCCATTATTGTCAGACGGCGGCGGCGCAGGAGCCTCAACGGACGCAAACGTCCAGTTATTGCCGCGGGCATTCTGGCGCAGGCGGATGACCGGATCGACCAGAACGAACTCGCTCACCTCCACCCGGTTGGAAAACAGTGGCCACAGGGCGAGGCCGAGGCGCAGCTCGGACAATTCGGCAAATGCCTCCTCGCCAAAGCCGTCCGCATTGCCGATGGAGACATCACCTGCGCTGATCTGGATGGCCGGCAGGATGGACAGGCCAATATCGCCGCCAATGCTGACCTCTCGGCCCAGCTGCTCGCTTGCGCGCCGCTCGATCTCGCCGCGCCAGTTCTCCGGCGTCAGCAGCATGGGAATGAGAAGGGCGGCGGCGATGGCGATCCCGCCAAGGACCAGGAGAATCACAAGCAGGCGGCGCATGGCATCAGCTCCGGTGTGTCAGGGCGTAAGACGACGGAAACAGTTCCGCCGCCGGTCCGGTTATGTTTAACTTCTCAAGGCAACAGTTTCCATCACCCGTGCGCCAGCATAGCGCCGCCGGGGAGGGGAGTGGATATCTTGAAGGGAGATACCGGAATGTCTGACATGGTTGATACGTCTGCAGGGCGCCTGCCGGTGGTGAAGATGGACCGGCGCGAATTGCTGATGGGACTGGCCGCGGGCACGGTCGTGCCGCTGGTCGCCGGATGTACGGCACACAACGAGGCGCTCGGCCGCAGCCAGCTGATGATTGTGTCTGATGCGCAGATCGCCCAGCTCTCCCAGCAGACCTGGCAGCAATCGTTGCAGCAGGAGCGTGTGAGCCGCGATGCCAACAAGCGCCGTCAGGTAGAGCGCGTGGGCACCCGGATCGCGCAAGGCTCCGGCCTCACCCAGTATGACTGGGAATTCGTCGTGTTCGAGAATGACCAGATCAATGCCTGGGTGCTGCCCAACGGCAAGGTCGCGATCTATTCGGGCCTTCTCGATGTGGTGGACAATGACGACCAGCTGGCCACGGTCATCGGCCACGAGGCCGGGCACGTGGCCGGGCGCCACGCCCAGGAACGCGCCTCCCAGCAAATGGCCGCAGGCGTTGGCACGGGTCTGGCGGCCATCGCACTCGATCAGGGCGGGGCAAGCAATTCGGATATGTGGGCCGGCGTGCTCGGCGCGGGGCTCACCTTTGGCGTGCTGCTGCCCTATTCGCGCCGCCATGAATACGAGGCAGACCGGCTGGGCGCCGACTTCATGGCACGCTCGAATTACCGGGCGAGCGAGGCGCTGACCTTCTGGAATGGCATGATGGCGCGCAGCTCTGGCGGCTCACAGCCTGCCTTCCTGTCCACCCACCCGTCCGATGCCCAGCGCATGCAGGCCCTGCAGGCGCATATACGCTCGTCCGGCTACGCCTGATACGCACGATACGTCACATGGCCGCCGGTCTTGCATCGCAACTCCGGCGGCGCTATGTCAGCGCTCCCGCCGCCTTGAGGCTTCGCCCTCGCGCCGGGTGAAAGCGTGCCGCCTTAGCTCAGTTGGTTAGAGCGCTAGATTGTGGATCTAGAGGTCCCCCGTTCGAGCCGGGGAGGCGGTACCATTTTTCTTACAGCGGCAGATTTCTACGCTATCGTGCGGTGTTTTAGTACATACGCTGTTGAGCGCATTTGATATCATGAAGTGATTGCAATTTAGGCTTGGTTGCGGTATGAATAACAAGCATCAGCGCACACTGAAGGCAGTTTTCGATACGCCCACCCGGTCGGGAATTGACTGGTCAGATATCGAGAAACTGTTTCTGGCTGCGGGCTGCGAACGGATCGAAGGTGCCGGTTCACGGGTAAAGTTCGTGAAGGATGGCCGTATCGCCAGTTTCCACCGTCCGCACCCGGACCGTCACGCCAAGCGCTATCAGGTAGAGGACGCACGCCGGTATTTCCGGCTACTGGGAATAGAGCCATGAGTGAAATGCGCTATCGCGGCTATCGGGCCCGCGTCGATTATGACAGCGAAGACAAGGTGTTTGCGGGCCGCATTGTCGGCATCACCGATGTCATCGGATTTCATGCCGATACCGTGGCGGCCCTGGAGCGGGCATTTCACGATGCGGTGGACGATTATCTCGAAACCTGTGCCGCACTCGGCAAAAGTCCCGACAAGCCCTATTCTGGCAATCTTATGCTGCGCATTGACCCGGAGCTGCACCGCGAGGCGGCCGTCTCGGCAGAGCTGCGCGGCAGCAGCCTGAACCAGCTCGTCGAGCAAGCGCTCAAGGACCGCCTCGCGCATTCGGGCTAGAGGCTTGCCCCGTGCATACATCCTCCGCCCCCACCCCCATTTTCCACAGGAAAGTGCTGGCCGCCTGCGCGCTGCAGGGCGCGGCTTGCTTAACAATGGGTTAATCTGTCACAGAGGGCAGCCCTAAAGTCACAATGCCGGTTGAGGGGCCGGGGCAGGGAACACGCATGGCAAGACTGACCAGCACGACCGGCACCAGCTTCATCATCCTTGATGATGGCGAGCTGTATGACGAGGCCGATATTGACCGTATCTGCGAGCGGCATGCCATCGCGGATGCTGACCAGAAAATGGCGCTCTGGCGCCTGCTGGAGGAGTGCGGCCGCGCCCTGATCGATCAGAAACGGCTGCAGACCCGGCGCACCCAGATTGCCCGTCTGCGCCAGGATTTGCAGATGGGCCTGCGCCTGACCGGCCAGCTGGCAGGCCTTGTGCCGGACGCAGCCCAGCTGCGTGACGACACCCCCACCATGACGCTGACCCGCCGCCATCTGGCCGCGCTGCGCGAGGCCGAACGCCGTCTGGACTCCGGGCGTGAGGGCAGTGCCCGCACCCGTCTGGAGGATGCGGCTCCGGCGCTGGAATGCCTGCAGCGCGTGTTCGAAATGGCGCTGGAAGCGTGCGGCGAGCGTGAAGATGAGGAGGGGCCGGACGATGCCTGGCGCGCCGCGGTGACGGCGTTTTACTCGCGCACGCTTTCACGTCCCTGGTCACGCCAGGGCGATAATGCCGGGGAGCGTTTTCTGGCCGATTGCCGGATCGCGCTGGATCGCGCCGATGAGGACGTTGAGGGCGCCGAACGCGTCAGCCCCGTGCGCCTGGCGAGCCAGACACAGGGCTGATTGGCGTATCAGTTTGCGCTCTGACGCCGTTCTTCGACGAGGGCGCGCGCGGCGTCCTCGTTTTCAACCGCTTCGATGGACGCTATGCGGCAGCGCCAGCCATCATCGGGGATGACGAACTCGCTCATGGGCTGGCAGATGCGCTGATTGCCCGTGATCGAGGTGGCAATCTCCACCCCGAAATTCAGGCCCGAGCACCGCGTCGCCGTGGTGACGAGGAAAAAGCTGCTGGCGCCTGAACGCAGGATCAGGTGCCGGTCATCAATGACCGAATAGCCGCTAATGCTGCCGATCTGCACGCAGCGCTCTGACTGTATGGTCCCGCCGGCCAAAGCTGCGCCGGACAGGGTGATTGCAGCGCCTGCAGCCGCTATAGCTGCGGCGATCCGAGATTTGGCTCCGAATTTCACCACCATGGTAATGCGAACCTTTCCTGTCTTCCTGCGTCTCGCCCTGAACCTGAGGTTCTTCGAGCGAGGCTGGTATGCGTAACAGTGCTTCACGCGTGTGCATTATCGGCGCCGGGGCAGCCGGGCTGGCACTCGCGCATGCGCTGACCTTACGCGGAATTAATACCGTTATTTGTGACGCTGGTAAGGCAGGTCAGGGCGCTTTGGCGGCATCTGCAGGCATGATCGCCCCCGGAGCTGAAATCTGGGAAACCAGAAGCAGTGCTCACCCGCTTGCCGGCGCCTTCGGTGCGCTCGCCCGCCACAGCGCTGCACTATGGCCAGCCTGGGCGGGCAGGCTGCAGGCGCAGACGGGTATCGACATCGCTTATCGCGCCAGCGGCGCGCTGCTGCCAGCTTCGCCCGGCATGGCAGAATGGCTGGCGCGGCATGGCTTCGACGCGCTGGCGCTGGACGCTGATGAGGCGCGCTCGCGCATCCCTGGCCTTGCTTTGCAGGAAGGGGCGCTCTTCCTGCCCGGCGACGCTCATCTGTCCGCGCCGATGCTGGCCTCGGCCCTGATCGAGGCCATCACGGCCCGCGGTGTCACCCTGAACGAGAATGCCCGCGTAACGCGGCTTGAACGGAAGGAAGATGGCGGCTGGCGCGTCAGGCTTGCGGCCGGCGGCGTGATCGAGGCCGACATCGTGGTGCTGGCTGCCGGCTGGGCCGCCGCAGAGCTGCACCCGGCCGCGGCGGACATCTACCCGGTAAAGGGGCAGGCCCTGATGCTGGATGCGCGCGCTCCGCTCGACTGGCCGCTCCTGCGTGGCGGCGATGTGTATATGGCCACCAAGCCGGGAGGGCGGTTGCTCGTCGGCGCCAGCACGGAACCGGGCCGCAGCGATGACCGCGCCGAACCGGACATGGCCGGAACGCTGCTGGCCCGCGCGGCGCGCCATGTGCCGGACATCGCTGACATGGCGCAGCTGGCGCACTGGGCCGGCGTGCGGCCCGCCTTGCCGGGCCTCATGCCGCGCGCGGGGCTGGCAGAGCCGGGCCTTGTCGTGTCGCTTGGCGCCTACCGGCACGGTGTCATGCTCGCTCCGGCGCTGGCCGAAGGGCTCGCAGAACTGATTGCCGGGGGCAGGGTGGATGACGCCCTTGCGCCGTTCGCGCCCGGTACAGTTAACGAAGGCTTATCCTCCGCTGAGTGAGATGGGACGCAAGCGATTCTTTTTCGGAGCGTCCCGTTCTCATGCCCGACCGCATCGGTAATGCCCTCGCAGGCCAGTTGCAGAATACCTTCTCGCCGTCGCGGCTGATCTCCGATGCGGCGAGCGCTACGGGTGCCAACTTTGATTTTCTGATGCGCACGGCGGCCCGGGAAAGCAATTTTGATGCGGGCGCGCGCGCCAGCACCTCCAGTGCATCGGGCATGTTCCAGTTTATCGAGCAGACCTGGCTGGCCATGGTTGCCCGCCACGGCGAGCGGCATGGCTATGGCGACATGGCTGCATCTGTGCGCCAGGACGGAAGCCGGTTTGTCGTGGATGATCCTGCCCGCCGCCAGGAAATTCTCGACATGCGCTTTGATCCGCGCGCGGCCAGCCTGATGGCCGGCGAGCTGACGGCGGAGAATGCGGCAATCCTGCGTTCGGCCACTGGCCGCGAGCCAACGACCGGCGAGCTTTATGCCGCGCACTTTCTGGGCGCCTCACGCGCAGCGCGCCTGATCGAGACCGCTCATACCAATCCGGACATGCGCGCCGATGCGCTGTTCCCCGATGCAGCGTCGGCCAACCGGCGCGTGTTTTTTGATGGTGCCCAGCCGCGCAGCGCTTCGCAGCTATTGTCGTTCCTGACCCGGGAGCGTCCGGTGGCCAACGTGCCCGAGACGGTTACGGCGCCGCGTATGGTGGCAGACGCGCAGGCCGGTGCCAGCCTGCAGCGTGTTCGCGAAGGCCTCCGCGCCGGTGTATCGGGCTATGCCACAGGCGGCGCGCCGGGCGCCGTACTGTCGCCGGCTGTGGTGGAAATCCTCAACACGCTCGACATGCCGTTGCGCAGCCGCGCGCGGCGCTCCTGATCGGTTCGCCCAAGTACAGCAATAACTCGTTAAGATTTAGGGCGCACGCTTGTGCCGATCGGGTGCCCTGGTTGTCTGGGAGTTTGATGCCATGAGCGTAAAGGCTTTAAGAGCGAGTCTTACCCGTGAGGATGTCGCCCGTCTTGCCAGTGCAAAGGACGATGAGGGCAGGGCCCTTGCGGCGCGAAAGATCTGCGCCCGCATCTCCATGCCCGGCCTGACACAGAGCGAGCGCACCGCCGCCAACGCCATTCTTGAAGTGCTGGCGGTTGATGCGGCGGACATTGTCCGGCGTGCATTGTCCGTCACCCTTGCCCGCTCGCCGAACCTGCCGCGCGATGTCGCACGCAAGCTGGCGGCCGACATCGATTCCATTGCCGTGCCCGTGATTGCCGGCTCTCCCTCGCTGACCGAAGAAGACCTGACGGAAATTGTCCGCTCCGGTACGGTCATCCGGCAGCTGGCGATTGCCGGGCGGGCCGAAGTGCCGGGCAATGTGGTGCGCGAGCTCGTCTTGCGCGGTGCTGACCCGGCTGTGCAGCGCGTGATCGCCAATGATGGCGCGCATTTCGATGCCGGATCCTACGCGCTGACGTTTGAGCGCTATCATGATCAACCCGCCATGCTCGAGCAGTTCGTGGAACGCGCGAGCTTGCCAATGGAAGTCACGGAAAAGCTGATCAATGTCATTTCCGAGACGGCTGTGGAGCGTCTTGTTTCACGCCACGCCTTGCCACCGCAGCTGGCTGTGGAGCTGGCCGAAACAACCCGCGAGCGTGCGACGGTTGACCTTGTTGAACAGGCTGGCCTCAGCCCCGACCCGCGCCGTTTTGTCCAGCAGCTGCAGATGAACGGGCGCCTGACGCCCTCCCTGATCCTGCGCGCGCTGTTCCGTGGACACATGAGCTTCTTTGAGCACTGCATGGCCGAGCTGGCGGGCATTCCCCACGCCAAGGCCTGGCTGCTGATCCATGATGCAGGGCCGCTGGGACTGGATGCGGTGTTTGAGCGCTCTGGTCTGCCGCGCCGGATATTGCCGGCGGTGCGCGCATCGGTCAGTGCCTACCACTCGCTGGAAGTTGGCGGGCAGGGGCCCGGCGATGTGTTGAAGTTTCGTGCGGCGCTCACCCAGCGCATCTTCACCCAGTTTCAGGGTGCGCCGGAGGCAGATCTCGAATACTGCATGTCCCGGCTGGAAGCTGATATGCGCGCCGCCAATGAAGCGGCGCCGGCCGGAGCCGCCCGTCAGGCAGGCTGATCCATTTTCAAAGGAAACTGCGCCGGCTCAGGCCGGCGCGCCGACCAGCTCGATAACGCGCGTTTCCAGCTCTTCTGCCAGCGTGCGGCCGACAGCATGCTCGTCTGTACGGATGTTCTGGCGCAGGGCTGCGCGGATT
This sequence comes from Glycocaulis alkaliphilus, assembly GCF_004000605.1. Taxonomy (NCBI): domain Bacteria; kingdom Pseudomonadati; phylum Pseudomonadota; class Alphaproteobacteria; order Maricaulales; family Maricaulaceae; genus Glycocaulis; species Glycocaulis alkaliphilus. The sequence continues at coordinate 1,251,141 of NZ_CP018911.1, forward strand.
GCCCCGACATGGGCCTCCACCAGCTGCACCGGGACCAGCTCGCGCTTCTCGCCGGTCTCCACCAGGCGGGAAAGGGAAGCCGCCATGCGCGTTACCAGTGGAAACTCGTAGGTAGCGCCAAGCCCGCGCAAATCGTGGGCAACGGTGAACAGCTCATCTCCCGCTTCGCTGGTCAGCCCGTTGGCCTGCACCCTGGCAAGGGCCGCTTCCAGCTTGTTGACCTCTTCGGCCAGCCAGTCGGCAAACTCGTGCTTCATCTCGGCAAGCGCGGCTTCGGCCCGTGCGATTGCCGCCGGATCGGCTGGCGCAATCCGCCCGCCCACTTTTACCTTGAGCATGTTGGGCGGGTTGATGATTTCGATGGGTCGTTCGCGTTGCGTCATGGCCTTGTCCCTTCCCCTGTCACACTAGAGCGCCGCGTCTTCGCGGCGTTCAGGGCCTTCGTATTCATTGTTCAGGCGCCGCCGGTCCGGCCCGAAAAACATCTTGGTGCGGACAAACGGGCGCGGACGGTTAACGATGACCTGCAGCCGCTTGTAAAGCTGTTCAGCTGAAAACGGCTTGACGAGAAACTCGGTGACGCCGGCATCGCGCGCTTCGCGCACGCGCGACGGTTCGGCATAGGCCGTGAGCATCACGATGGGGATGAACGGATTGCTGCTTTTTTCGGGGTTGCGCAAATGGCGCACCATGGCCAGCCCGTCTACAGGCGACATCTTCCAGTCAGTGATGATGACATCAATCTGCTCTACCGACAGTATGCCCAGCGCGCGCTTGACATCTGCCGCCTCGAAAACGTTGTCGCAGCCAAAGGCGCCCAGCACGGCACGTACCAGCCCGCGCATGGCTGCGTTGTCGTCGACAAGCAATACGCGCAGCTTGGTGAAAGCCATGTCAGCACTAAGTTCGCCAGCCAAAGCGCTACCTCTTTCGCAGAGTCCCCACTCGAAGACAAACCCTACGCGGCACTTGCTTAATATACGGCTAAGCGAACGCTCACGAGGTGAATTGCTCAAGGATGATGCGTTCATCCAATGCCCGGCCGGCGTCGAACAGCATGGTGAGCGTCACATCATCGGCTTCCGCAATGGTGACCGAGCTCACATCACGGAACTCGCGATTATCCGCCACCGCTGCCACCGGGCGCCGTACCGGCTCTATCACCTCGAACTTCACGGTGCTGGCATGGCTCAGCAGCGCCCCTCGCCAGCGCCGTGGCCGGAAGGCGCTGATGGGCGTGAGGGCCAGCAGGCTGGCATCAATCGGCAGAATGGGCCCGTGCGCGGAAAAATTATAGGCGGTCGAGCCGGCAGGGGTGGAGACCAGCACGCCGTCCGCTGCCAGCTCCTCCATACGCTCGATCTCGTCGATGAATATGCGGATCTTGGCCGTCTGGCGGGTCTGGCGCAGCAGTGAAACCTCGTTGATGGCAAGGGATTCGAAGGCCTCGCCCGAAACGCTGGTCCCTTTGGCGCGCAAGGGATGGATGATCGCCTGCTCAGCCGCCTGCAGATGCGCGGGCAGGTCATCGTGTACCGGATCGTTCATCAGGAAACCGACTGACCCGAAATTCATCCCGTAAACGGGTATGTTGTGGCCCATCACGGCGTGCAGCGCGTCCAGCATGCAGCCATCTCCCCCCAGCGCCACCACGCAGTCCGCTTCCAGAAGCGGGCTGTCGCCATAGCGCTTTACCAGCGCGTTGCGCGCGCTCAGGGCATCGGGCCGGTCGGCGGCATGGAAGGCCAGGCGCATGGGAAAATCCGTAATCGGGACAAGCGGGGAATCCCATTGAAGCGGTGCCGGTGGCGCCGTGCAAGGGGCGAAAACGTTAGTGGAACCCCTTGCGTGTCTTTCCGTAACCCTTCGGGGTGTGCCAGAGTTGAATGCAAGCAGACGGAGCCGGGTTTGAAATGGCTATTGAAACTGCCGTAATGGCGTCTGGCGATCCCGCTCATCTCGTGCGCGCCGGCCTGCTGGACCGCTTTCATCGCCTGCGGATGCGCTCCACGGCGCTGACATCACGCCTGTCTGACGAGGACATGGGCGCCCAGACCATGGAGGATGTCTCTCCGTCCAAATGGCACCTGGCCCATACCAGCTGGTTCTGGGAGACCTTCCTGCTGGAGCCATACCTGCCCGGCTATGAGGTCTTTGATCCGCGCTTCGGATTTCTTTTCAATTCCTATTACGAGGCTCTGGGGGAGCGGCAGCCACGTGCCGCACGTGGCCATATCACCCGGCCGGGCATTGCCCATGTCATGGCCTATCGCGCCCATGTTGACGGTGCGATGGAGCGCCTTCTGGAGACGTGCGGGGAGGCTGATCTGGAACGGATTGCCGCGCTGATCGAAACCGGCATCGCCCATGAAGAGCAGCATCAGGAACTGATCCTCACCGACATCAAGCACGTGCTCAGCGTCAATCCGTTTGCACAAGCCTATAGCGAGGTCTTGCCGCCGCCTGCCCAGCCCGGCCCGGCTGCGGGCTGGATCGAACATGCTGGCGGGCTTGAAGATTTTGGTGCGGAGGCAAACGGCTTCGTGTTCGATAATGAAGGGCCGCGCCACAAGGCATGGCTTGCGCCCTTCGCGCTATCCACCCATTGCGTGACGAATGGCGAGTACGCCCGGTTCATCGCAGAAGGTGGATATGAGACCGCCTCGCTCTGGCTTTCCGACGGCTGGGCACGGGTGCAGGCAGAGGGACGCAAGGCCCCGCATTACTGGCGTGGCGCGCCCGGCGAATGGCGCGAGTTCACCCTGCATGGCGAGCAGGAGATGGACCTGTCAGCGCCGGTAAGCCATCTCGATTATTTCGAGGCCAGCGCCTTTGCCGAATGGACCGGCTATCGCCTGCCCGAGGAACGCGAATGGGAGCTGGCCGCGCGCCAGTTCAATGCTGGAAGCGCCCGCCCCATGACGCCTGATGGCTGGCTGCATCCAGCTTCAGCTGATCAGGCAAACCTGTTTGGCGGGGTGTGGCAGTGGACCCGCTCGGCCTACGCGCCCTATCCGGGCTATCGCGCGCAAAGCGGCGCGCTGGGCGAATACAATGGCAAATTCATGTGCGGGCAGTTCGTTCTGAAGGGTGGCTCTGCCCTGACGCCGCCGGGCCATATCCGGGCCAGCTACCGCAACTTCTTCCCGCCGCAGGCCCAATGGCAGATGACGGGCCTGCGTCTGGCGAAGGACATCTAGCTGTCATGGACCGTGCGATGATTACAGATGTGGCGGATTATTTCGCCAAAGGCTGCGGGCGCTGTGACCGTTTCGCCACGCCGGACTGTTCTGCGTATCTCTGGGCGGATGGCCTGGCGGCGCTACGGAGTATCTGCCTAGATGCAGGTCTGCTGGAGACCGCAAAATGGGGCCATCCCTGCTACATGCATGCCGGGCGCAATATCGTGATTATCGGCGCTTTCCGGGGTGATTTCCGCCTCACCTTTTTCAACGCGGCCTTGATGAAGGATTCACAGGGCGTACTCGAAAGGCAGGGAGCCAACACCCGCCACAAGGACATGATCTGCTTTCGTGAGAATGTGCAGGTCGCGCAGATGGAGGCGGTGATAAGGGCCTATCTGGCCGAAGCCATGGGCTATGCCGAGGCGGGTATCAAACCTGTCAAGGATGACGGCGCGTTCGAGCTGCCCGGCGAACTGGCCGAAGCGCTGGATCACGATCCCGAACTTGCCGAGGCCTTTCACGCCCTCACCCTCGGGCGCCAGAAGAGTTATGTCATCAATATCGGCTCGGCGAAGGCCTCCGCGACCCGGCACGCACGCATCGCCAAATTCCGCCCGAAAATATTGGCCGGAAAAGGCGCAATGGAGCGGTGAACCTTCATGTCAGCCCGCTTGGACGTCCTGACCCCAGGCGGGGAAGGGATCGCGCAGGCCGGAGTGGAATTCGGGTACGAATACGTCCTCTGAGCCCTCGACGAGGCAGTCTTCCAGGCGCGCGCGCAGGGCGCTCTCGTCCATGCCGATGCCGATGAAGACCAGTTCCTGGCGCCGGTCCCCCCAGACCGGATCCCAGTGCTTTTCCATGAGTGTGCGAAATGCCTCGCTGTCAGGCCAGCGCTCGCGCGGCACCTCCGCCCACCAGCGGCCAAGGCCCTGATGACGAACAAGCGCACCGGCCTGGCTCAGCTCTCCGACCCAGTCGGGCCGTGTGGCGATCCAGAAATGGCCCTTGGCACGAATGACATTGGGCCAGGTCTCACCAAAGAAGGCGTGCAGCTTTTCCGGATCAAAGGGGCGTCTGGCACGGAATACAAAGCTCTCGATCCCGTACTCCTCGGTCTCGGGCATATGGTTGGCAAATTCGTAAAGCTCCTTCGCCCAGAGCGGATGGCTCTGCGCCTTGTCGAAATCAAACCGGCCCGTCGCGATAATGTCGCCGGGCCTCGCCCGGCCAAACATGGTTTCTATCAGGTGAGCTTCAGGGTTCAGGCTGCTTACGATCTTGCGCACAATCACCAGCTGCTCGGGCGACACGTCAAACGCCTTGTTGATGACGATCGTATCAGCAAACTCGATCTGCTCCACGAGCAGGTCGATGATGGCGCGCGTGTCACCATCGCCAGAGGTTTCGCCCCTGTCAGAAAGAAACTCCGTAGAGGCGTAGTCCTTCAGCAGATTAACGGCGTCGACCACCGTTACCATGCTGTCAATGCGCGCCAGATCACCCAGAGACCGGCCATGTTCGTCGCGAAAGTCGAACGTCGCTGCCACGGGCAAGGGTTCGGAGATGCCGGTCGACTCGATGACCAGCGCGTCAAAGCGGCCGGCTTCGGCGAGCTTGCGCACCTCGACCAGCAAATCCTCGCGCAGCGTGCAGCAGATGCAGCCATTGGTCATTTCCACCAGGGCTTCGTCAGTACGTGTAACGCCGCCTGCATGATCGACGAGGTCTGCGTCAATATTCACCTCGCTCATATCGTTGACGATGACCGCAATGCGCAGACCGTCCGAGTTTGTCAGCAAGTGGTTGAGCAAGCTCGTTTTTCCGGCGCCCAGAAAGCCGGAAAGGACTGTTACCGGCAAGCGTTCTGATGGTGGGATATACATGGCCGTCGGCTCTCCGCGTGGGACTGACGGCCGCTTATAGCGTTACAGTATAACATTTCAAGGCGTGCCCGTCAGAGGAGTTGATTTGACCTGCGTGCATGGTCGCGCAATTCTTGACGGAGCAAACAATGAGAGGCCCGCCGTACGGGGCCGCACGGGAGAAAAGCCATGGATGACCGCGCCCAGCTTTCAGTAAAAGATCAGGTCTCGGCCGAGGAATGGAAGGCGCGTTGCGATCTGGCCGCGCTTTACCGGCTCATCTTCATGCATGGCTGGGACGATCTGTTCTTCACCCACATCTCCATGCGCGTGCCGGGCCCGGAGGAGCATTTTCTGCTCAACCCGTTCGGCCTGTTGTTTGAAGATGTTACGGCCTCCAATCTCGTGAAGGTCGACCTTGAGGGTAATGTCCTGCCGCCCAGCCAGTACGGCATCAACCCGGCCGGCTTTACCATCCACTCGGCGATCCATCATGCGCGCCCGGACGTGAAAGTGGCGATGCACCTGCATACCGATCAGGGTGTCGCGGTGTCGGCGCAGAAGCGCGGCCTTCTGCCCATTTCGCAAAGCGCCATGACGGTGATGAAGGATGTCGCCTATCACGGCTATGAGGGCATTGCCCTGGAAGAGGACGAGAAAGAGCGTCTGGTGGCCGATCTTGGCGACAAGAACCTGATGATCCTCAATAATCACGGCACGCTGACCACGGGCGACCATCCCTTCTCGTGCTATGTGCGCATGTATATGCTGGAGCGCGCCTGCAAGATGCAGACACTGGCGCAGGGCGCCGAGCTGGTCGAATGGGGCAAGGACATGCAGGACCGTGTCTACGCCCAGGGTGAGCAGGCCTTCACCAACGAGTTCTTCAAGGAGATCGCCTGGGCGGCCTTGCGTGGCCGGGTGGACAGGCAATCTCCGGGCTACGACGTTTAGGCGCCTTTGCTTTGCGCGGCCCATGGGTGATAGCCGCCTGTGTGCCGCTGCTGGCAGGTGTTCTGGCCGGAGAGGCGCAGGCTGGCGCATGGACCCAGAAACGCGGCGAGGGCGTGCTGCTGACCGGCTACTCCACGCACTGGCTTACCGCGCCGGGCGGGACACAGTTGCGCAAGTCGGAAATCAGCTTTTACGCTGAATATGGCCTTGTGGACCGGGTGACACTGGTCGGGCGTTTTGCGTTGCAATCGCTCAGCGAAACCCGCGCCGCGCCGGATGAAGTGGCAGACACCGCGTTCAGCAATGCGCTGGTCGCTGTTGGCGGCACCGAGGCTGGCGTGAGGCTGAGGCTTCTCGAAACCGGCCCCTGGGTGCTCTCGGCGCAGCTTTCACGCACGTTTGAATCGGGCGGCGAGAACCGCAATAATCAGCGTTTCGGGACTGGCGGGGGTGATGTGGAGACCCGGCTGCTTGCCGGGCGGGCATTTGGCCGGGATGGCTTTGCCGACATCCAGCTGGCCCGGCGGTCGCTGGCCGAACGCGGCGGCGAGGAGTGGCGCTTTGACAGTGCGCTGGGTGTGCCTGTTTCACCGCGCTGGCGCATCATCACTGAGACTTTTTCGGTGCGTGCCAGCAGGCAGCCCGGAGGGCCGGCCTATTCCGGCCATCGGGTACAGCTCAGCGCCGTCTATGATGCGCCTGCCGGGTTTTCGGTTTCTGCTGGCGTGCTGGGTACGCTGCAGACTGACAATTCCGCCCGTGAGAGAGCGGCGTTCACTCGCCTCTGGCGGCGTTTTTAGACCATGCAAGCACGCCCTTGAGCGGCGGCGGTGATGTGCTCATCACGGCTAATTCATTTTGCTTTTCGGGCCACGCGACGCATATCGCTACGCAAAAGAAAAAGAGAGACCGCCATGCGCCGCGCCATGTTCCTCATCATTGTTGCCATCATCTTTGCCGGAATGGCGGCTGCGGTTGTTGTGCGGGCGGTGTCTCAGAACTCGGGCGGCGCCGGGCAGATGCGCGGCATGGCGACGCCGGTAGCCCTGTACGAGGTCGAACCGCGCAGCTTTGCCGATATTGTCGAGGCACTTGGCACTGCCAATGCCAATGAGTCGGTGCTGGTGACAGCCAAGATTTCCGACACGATTTCACGCATCCACTTTGATTCCGGTCAGCGCGTCGCGGCTGGCGATCTTCTTGTTGAGCTGCGCGACGCCGAGGAAGTGGCAGGCTTGTCGGAAGCGCGCGCCTCCCTGCGTGAGGCACAACAGGAGCTGGAGCGCATCCGCGACCTGTCTGAGCGCGGGGTGGCGCCGCGTTCGCGCCTTGATGAGATACAGGCCAATGCCGAACGGGCCCGCGCGCGCGTCGCCGCGCTGGAGGCCCGCGTGGATGACCGGCTTATCCGCGCGCCGTTTAGCGGCGTGGTGGGGCTGCGCGCGGTCAGCCTTGGCCAGCTGGTGCGCCCCGGCGATACCATTGCCCAGCTGGACGATACCAGCATCATCAAGCTTGATTTCACATTGCCTGAGCGCTTCCTTGCCACCGTGTCCGCCGGGATGGAGATTGCCGCCCTCACATCGGCATTCCCCGGCGAGGAATTCACCGGCGAGATCACCCAGGTCGACAGCCGCATTGATCCGGCTACCCGTGCCGTGACAGTCAGGGCCGAGATTGAGAATGCAGATGGCAGGCTGCGCCCCGGCCTCCTGATGACGGTGCAGGTCCGGCGTGATCCGCGCACCCGGCCTTCAGTGCCGGAAACGGCCATCACCCGTCTGCGCGATCAGGTGTTCGTCTACACGGTGGCCCAGGACGAGGCTGGCGATTATGCGGTTCAGCGTGAGATCCGCGTCGGCGCGCGCTCGAATGGATTCCTGGAAGTGCTCGAAGGCATAGAGAACGGTACGGTCATCGTGCGTCAGGGCGTACACCGCATTCGTGACGGCGCGCGCATTGCACCGCGCGAGGACGGCAATGGCCGGCGCACGGCCAGCAGCGCGGTTGCGGCCGCGCCTGCAGGCACCGTCGCGGGGAGCGCCAATCCATGACGCTTTCCGATATTGCCGTCCGCCGCCCGGTCATCGCCTTTGTTGCCAGCGCCCTGATCGTGGTGTTCGGCATTCTGGGCGTTCGTGATCTGCCTTTGCGTGAACTGCCCGATGTCGATCAACCCGTCGTATCGGTGCGCGCCGACTTCCCGGGCGCCAACGCCGAGGTGATGGAAAACCAGGTGACGCAGCCCATTGAGGGCGCGCTTGGCGGCATTGAGGGCGTCGATATTATCCGTTCCAGCTCAAGGGATGGCGAGTCGCGTATTTCCATCACCTTCCGGCTGGGGCGCGATCTCGAAGCGGCCGCGAACGATGTCCGCGAGGCCGTATCGCGCGCGAGGCGCCAGCTGCCGCCGGATGTGGAAGAAGTTGTCGTCACCAAGCAGGATTCCGACGCGCGGCCCTTCCTCTGGTACAATCTCATGTCGGAGTCGATGACAGCCGAAGAGCTGACAGACTACGCCGACCGATTCCTCGTTGACCGCTTCTCTGTAATTGATGGTATTTCCCAGGTGCAGATCGGCGGCCAGCGCCGTTACGCCATGCGCATCTGGCTCGACCCGCAGGCCATGGCTGCCCGGCGGCTCACGGTCACTGACATCGAGAATGCGTTGCGCGCCGAGAATGTCGAGCTGCCCGGCGGCTCTCTGGAGACCGCGTCCAGCCAGCTTGTGGTGCGTGTCGAGCGTCTGTTTGCCACCGAGGACAGCTTCCGCCGCCTGCCGATAACCCGCGGTGACGGCCACATCATACGGCTTGGCGAGATTGCCGATGTAGAGCTGGCGGCAGAGCAGGAACGTGCCCTGTTCCGCGGCAATGGCCAGAACATGATCGGCATCGGCTTTATCCGTCAGAGCCGGTCGAACGCGGTGGCCGTGGCCGACTCGATCCGCGCCGAGGCTGACCGGGTCGCGCCGCAATTGCCCGAAGGCATGCAGATGCTCAACGCCTCGGACGATACGGTTTTCATTCGCGAGTCCATCAACGAGGTGTGGCGCACGCTTGCTGTCGCCGCCACGCTGGTCGTGCTGGTCATCTATCTGTTTCTGGGCAGTTTCCGCGCGGCGGTCATTCCTGCGGCCGTGGTGCCGGTCTGTCTGATCGGCGTGTTTGCCGTGCTCGCGGCCTTCGGTTTCTCGATCAACATCCTCACCCTGCTGGCGCTTGTTCTGGCGATCGGACTGGTGGTCGATGACTCGATCGTGGTCATGGAGAATATCCAGCGCCGCGTCGATCTGGGCGAGCCGCCGACACTTGCCTCGCTTCAGGGGGCGCGGCAGGTCTTCTTTGCGGTCATCGCCACGACCGCCACGCTGGTGGCTGTTTTCGTGCCGCTGGTAGTATTGCCGGGCCTGATCGGCCGCATCTTTACAGAGCTGGCCGTCGCGATCACCGGGGCGGTGGTGCTGTCCAGCTTTGTCGCGCTCACCCTGTCGCCAATGATGAGTTCCAAGCTTATCCGTCCGAGCGAGGGCGTGCGCGGCCCGGCGCGATGGGTCGACAAGGGCGTAACGAAGCTCCGCAATGCCTATAAGGAATCGCTGGATGTCGTCCTGTCGCTTCCCTGGCTGATTATCCCGTTTGTGGTTGCAGCTGTCGGCGGGTCGATCTTCCTGTTCAGCCAGTTGCCAAGCGAGCTGACGCCGCCAGAGGATCGCGGCAATTTCTTCAGCCGTTTCAGCGCAGCAGACGGCGCAAGCTTTGACTATACTGCCGAGCAGGCTGCGATCATCGAAGACATCCTCCTGGAGTATGTTGAGGCGGGTGAGCTGCGCCGCGTGCTGGTTGTTGTTCCGGGGTTTGGCGGCGGCGGCTCCAGCTTTTCCAGCGGCATTGTTGTCGGCACCATGACGCCATGGGGCGAACGCCGTCCGGGCTTGGAGATTGTCAACGAAGTCAACCAGCGCCTGGGACAGCTTACCGGCGTGCGTGCCTTTGCCTCGATGCGTTCCTCCCTGGGCGGCGGGGGCGGTGGCGGAGACGACATCCAGATCGTGCTGCAGGGGCCGGACTACGATCTTATCGACAGTGAGGCCGACCGGCTGATCGCCACACTTGAGGAGACCAATCCCGGCCTTCTGCGTGCCCGCAAGGATTTTGAGCCCAGTTCGCCGCGGGTGGTCGTTGACATCGACCGCGAGCGCGCAGCCGCGCTGGGCGTATCGGTGTCCGACATCGGGCGCACGCTGCAGACCCATCTGGGCTCCCGCCGCATGGGCCAGTTCATCGACCGGGGCGAGGCCTACAACGTCATTGCGGAAAACCGGCGCGAACAGCGCTCCAGCCAGTCGGACATGGAAATGCTCTATGTGCGCGGCGGGGCTGGCGAGCTCATTCCGCTGTCGAACCTCGTATCCTTGCGGGAAACCGGCGAAGCGCAGCAACGCAACCGCGTGAACCGTCAACGCTCGATCACGGTATCGGCCACCCTGGCCGACGGGTATACGCTGGGTGATGCCATTGACTGGCTGGACAGCTATGCGCGCGCCGAACTGCCCGCCGACATGGCGACCGAATATGTCGGCAGCGCACGCGAGTTTCTGGAATCCAACAACGCCATGCTCTTTGCCTTCGGCATGGCCCTGCTGATCGTGTTCCTGGTGCTGGCGGCCCAGTTTGAAAGCTTCATCCAGCCACTCATCATCATGCTGACCGTGCCGCTGGCAGTCGCAGGCGGCCTGTTCGGCCTGTACATGGCCGGCTCCTCGCTGAACATCTATTCCCAGATCGGATTGATCATTCTTGTGGGGCTGGCAGCAAAGAACGGCATTCTCATCGTGGAATTTGCCAACCAGCTCCGCGAGGAGGGGATGAGCGTTGCCGAAGCGACGCTGGAAGCGGCGGCCACACGCTTCCGCCCGATCCTGATGACTGGCATCTCCACGGCAATCGGCGCATTTCCGCTGGTCATGGCCTACGGCCCGGGCTCGGAAAGCCGCATCACCATCGGTGTCGTGATCTTTACCGGCGTCATGGTCGCAACCCTGTTCACGCTCTTCGTGGTACCGACGGCCTATGCGGTGTTTGGCAAATATACCAAGACACCGAACTGGGTATCGCGTCAGCTGGAGAACGAAGCGCGTCAGGCCGGTCAGAACCTTGGCGGCTCTGAAACGATCCAGCAGCCTGCCGAGTAGAATAGGGACGCTAGCGGCTGGTTTCCACCGCAAGGAACGCGATCAGGTCGTTGCGATCGGCCTCATCGCGCAAGCCCGCAAAGCTCATCCGGTTGCCGGGCAGATAGGTGCGCGGATTGGCCAGCCATTGGTCCAGCTCTGCCTTGGTCCAGACGAAATCGGCCTGTTCCAGCGCGCGTGAGAAGCGGAATCCCTCTGCCTCGCCAGCCTGCCGCCCGAACATGCCGTGAAGGTTAGGGCCAACCAGATGGCGCTCGCCACTGCCCAGCGTATGGCAGGAGGCGCAGCGGCGGAAAAGCCGCCGGCCATTATCCAGATTGGCAGACGCGTAAGGCTCGCCAAGCCCGGCAAGTATGGCCTGGCTCTCCTGCGCGCTGGCTGTGAGTTCCGGCGTGCCGCCATGGGTCTGGGGCTGCGGTGCCGCACCGGGCGTGTCGCTGCCGGGGTCTCCGCAGGCCGCCAGCATCACGGCCATCGCCAGAGAGGTCAAAGCTATCGGACGGGTCATGATGGGCGTCTCCTGTGCGGGTTCCGGCTCCAAGACCTAGCGCTGAGCTGTAGAGCTATCAATCCTTTGCTGGAGAATCGGCCTGCGTCGTGTTTACGCGCCGCGCCGTGAGGATGAACAGAAATTCCCCTTCCAGGGCTATGTCGCCATGCCTGTTGGCGATGCGTGCATGGGTGGTTGCCTTGCGGCCCGTCCTGGCGGTGACTTCGGCACTGGCAAGTGCCGGGCCGTCATCGGGCGCAAAGGGACGCCGGTATTGCAGGCTTGCGGTTGCGGTCACGAACACCTCGCCGGGATCGCACAGCGTATTGGTGGCAAGGCCCGCCACCTGATCCAGCCAGCCGGCGCTCGCCCCGCCATGAACCGCGTTGTTAAGATTCAGCCAGTGCTTCGCGACCGGGATCTCCAGCTTGGCCCGGCCATAGCCAAGCTCGATCACGTGGGCATCGAGAAGCCCCCAGAAACGCTGGTGTGCTTCATCGCTGCCAAAATGGTCCATGAGGCGGTCAGGCGGGGTCATCGGCCGGTACTGCGTTCGTCCTGCTGCGGCGGGTAGATCACACTGCGTACGCTGGAGCGCGTCACCTTGCCAACCGGATTGCGCGGCAGGCGCGGCAGGACGTGAATGGCCTTGGGCGTTTTCACCGGACCCAATAGCTCGCGCGCCAGCACGAGAATTCGCGCCGCATCAAGATCCTGGCCACGCATCGGTGTGATAGCGGCCTCCAGCCGTTCGCCCCATTGCCGGTCAGGCACGGCAAACGCGCAGGCTTCGTCGATGCCGGGCAGCGTCAGAAGCGCCGCCTCCACCTCTGCAGGGTGGATGTTGTAACCGCCGGAAATCAGCATGTCGCTGGCACGCCCGGTGATGAACAGATAGCCCTCGCGGTCGAGATGTCCCAGATCGCCGGTATGCAGCCAGCCACGGCGCAGCGTGTCGCGGGTGCGCGCGGCATCGCCGAGATACCCGTCCATCAAGAGCGGGCCTTTGACAGCGATCTCGCCTGTCTGGCCGGGCGGCAGTGCTTCGCCCTCGCTGCCCAGAATGGCGGTCTCGCATAAGCGCCCGGCCTTGCCCACACTGTTGGCAAGCCTTGGCTCCGCCAGCTCGGATTCGGTGATCGCGGCGATGGTCATGGGCGCTTCAGTCTGGCCGTAGAGCCCTGCAAGGCGCGGCCCGAACACGCGCTGTGCCCTCAGCAGCTGATCGGCCGGCATGGGAGCGGCTCCGTAAATGATGCGTTTGAGTGCCGGGGCGGCTACCGGCCTGTCGACGAGAGCGCACAGGCGCAGGATCAGCGTCGGCGCCATGAAGCTCTCGGTCACGGCCTCGTCGCGCAACAGCCGCAGGATCAGGTTGGGGTCCGGCTTGTGAAGCAGGACCAGCCGCCCCGCGCGCGCCAGCGTCGGCAGGACGAAGTGTGAGGCGCCGTGGGTGAGGGGAGAGCACGCCAGAAACACCGGCGTGTCATCGCTGCCAAACCGATCCGCCATATTGATGATATTGGCCATCACCGAGCGGTTGGACTGGACCACGCCCTTCGGCTCGCCCGTGGATCCGCCCGTAAACTTGATGGCCATCGTGTCTTCAGGCTTGCGCAACACTGGCTCAAAGCCGGGAGCGGGCGGTCCGTCCGCTGCAATCAGTTCCACATCCGGACACAGGGGTGCCAGCGCCTGAGCTTCGGCAGGCCCTGCGAGCACCAGATCAGCCTCCACCCTTTTCAGGGCGGCTGCGTTAAGTTGCGGGCCGTTGCTGGGGTTCAGCGGCACCCACACCATCCCCGCCGACTGGATGGCCAGATAGGCCGTCACATGGTCGATCGTGTTGGCTGCGGACAGGGCAATGCGCGCGCCGGGGGCAAACCGTCCGGCGAGGCTGGCAGCCAGGCTGCGCACCCGCTGGGATAGCGCATAAAAGCCGATCCGCCCGATGAGCCGGCCCTCTGAATCATATTCACAGGCGGCACCATGATCCGGGAAGCGCCGTGCCGCCTCCCAGAACAGGCTGACCGGGTGCGTGGACAGTTCAGGCTGCGTCATCGTGTCAGCACCGTCACCAGCGTGACGGCCTCCTCAATTCCCAGGAACCCGCCACCATTTTCGCAAACGCCAGCGCGCGCGCCTTCAACCTGCATACTGCCTGCCTCCCCCCTTAATTGCCGGCATGTTTCCACGATCTGGATAATGCCGGTCGCCCCCACCGGATGGCCCTTGGCGATCAGCCCGCCCCCGGCATTGACCGGAATGCGCCCGCCGCGCGCCGTCGCGCCGGATGCCGTGAACGGCCCGCCTTCCCCGCGCGGACAAAGTCCCAGATTTTCGATCTGCAGGATTTCGGCAAAGCTTGTCGCGTCGTGAACCTCGGCAACATGCATATCTGCGGCCCCGAGACCCGCGGCCTCGTACGCCAGATCAGCTGCCCGCTTGCCCAGATGCCCGTCCCAGTCATCGACGGCGCGCGCGCGGGCCGTCGTCCAGCCAGTGCCGGCCAGCTTCACCGCGCGCTTATTGCCTTTTGCGGCGCCAGTCGATTGCAGGATGAGGGCCGCAGCGCCATCGCTGACCGGCGCGCACATGGCGCGTGTCAGCGGCCAGATTACCGGCTTGTCGGCCAGTACGTTTTCAGGTGTGAAGGGCGTGCGGTACTGCGCGTTCGGGTTTTCGGCGGCGTGGGTGTGGTTCTTGGCGGCCGCCATGGCGAGCTGTTCGCGTGTGGTGCCGAACGCTTCCATGTGGGCGCGGGCAATGCCGGCATAAATATCCATGAAGAAGCTGCGGGGCGCGTCTGGGGCATCTGCCGGGATCAGGCTGGCGCCCAGGGCCGCCATGGCGCTGGCGGTTTCCTCGATGCGCTCAATATCCGTGCCGCCCCGGAAAGCGGCCATGACCTGTTCGGTGCGGTCGGGGAAGACCATCTTCTCCGCGCCAACAACCAGCACGGTCTCTGCCTCGCCTGCGCGGATCATGGCAGCGCCCAGCGCCACCGCCGAGGAGCCGGAGGCGCAGGCATTCTCCACATTGACGATTTTGATGCCTTCAATGCCAAGGGGGCTGAGCGCAATCTCGCCGCGCACGGCATTTTGCCCCTCCAGCATGGGCTGGCGCGTATTGGAGAACAGGGCAGCCTCTATCTGGTGCGCCTGCAGCCCGGCATCGGCAAGCGCGCCCGTCACCGCTTTGCGAGTCAGGTCTTTCACCGTGCGCGACAGGTGTTTGCCCAGCGGGGTCATCCCCACGCCTGTGATGTAAACGCTATCCATGAAACCTCTGCCCCGACGCGGACGGTTGCCGGGTTGCCCTGTAACTTCGATAAAGATACCTTCTATTCCGACGATACCGGCACGCGCCGGTTATGCAATCATCTTGGCACAAGAAATTTCGGCCCCGGAGGTATTTGATGAGCGTAGCAGCCCGGCTTTTCGATCAGCACCGTGAAACGCTCGACACCGCCCTGAAGGCGGTCCGGACACGCGATCACTGGAGCCCGTTCAAGGAATCGCCGAGCGCAAAACTGCATGGCGAGGATGCGCCGCGCCTTGGCAAGGCGCGCTTTGATGCCCAGCTCGGCAAGTCTTTCGATCTCGATCAGCCCGGCACGATCGGCACGCTGGGCGCGGAGGTCTCGCCCTATACGCGCCAGCCCCTTGGCATCACCTATCCCAAATCCGATCCGGCGGCGCTGTTTGCCGCCTCGCGCAAGGCGATGTCCGGCTGGATGAAGGCCAGCATCGAGGAGCGCGCCGGTATCATCACCGAAATGCTGTTCGCGATGGAGAAGAATGCCTTCGAGAACGCCCATGCCACCATGCACACCGCCGGGCAGGGCTATGTGATGGCGTTTTCCGGCTCTGGCGCCAACGCGCTCGACCGGGGGCTCGAAGCGCTCGTCTACGCCATGAAGGCGATGCAGGACGTGCCGGAGACCGCCAGCTGGACCAAGCGCTTTCTGGAGCCGGAGCCGGTCAGCCTTAAAAAGCGTTATGTGCGCGTGCCGCTGGGTCCGGCGGTGGTCATCTGCTGTGCCACCTTCCCCTTGTGGAATGCCTACCCCGCGATGACCGCCAATCTGATGACCGGCAATCCCGTTATAGTGAAGCCTCACCCGACGGGCGTGCTGCCCGTGGCGATGGCTGTGCGCACCTGCCGCGAGGTGCTGGAGAAGGCGGGCTATGACCCGAACCTCGTTCTCCTGGCCGCAGATGAGCCCCTCGATCAGATCACGATAAAGCTGCTGGAGCAGCCTGATTGCCGGATCGTCGATTACACCGGCTCGCAGCGCTTCGGCACCTGGATCGAAAACAACTGCCCCGGCAGGCTCGTCTTCACCGAGACGGCGGGCTGCAACTCGGTCGTCATCCACTCCGCCAGTGACTTTGGGCGCGTGGCGCACACCGTTGCGCGCGCGATGGTGACGTTCGCCGCGCAGATGTGTACCGCGCCGCAGAATGTCTTCATCCCGCGTTCGGGCGTGCAGACGCCGGATGGCACGATTGCCTATGATGACGCGGTGGAAGCTTTGGTCTCCGCAATGGACAAGATCGCGGGCGACAACACGCTGGGCCCGGCCATCGCCGCCGCCGTGCAGGCCGATGCGACCATCGAGAATGTGAAAGCCATGACCCGCAAGGGCGCAGCGGAGGGCAATATATTGCGCCGCTCCGGCCCGGTCTCGAACCCGGACTACCCGGATGCTCGCACCGCCAGCCCCGTCCTGATCGAGTGCGATGCGAAGAATGAGGATTTCTACGGCGAGGAGCGCTTTGGCCCTGTCAGCTTCGTCATCCCGGTGGACAGCGCAGCAGAGGGCGTGCGGCTGGCCACCTCGCAGGCGCGCACGCGCGGTGCCATCGCCTCCTATCTGTACTCCACCGATGAAAGCTTCATCGACTCCGCCGAGCCGGACTATCTCGCCGCCGGAGCCTCGCTCAGCATCAATATCGACCGTGGCATGCCGATGAACTTCATGGGCGCGTATTCCGACTATCACGTCACCGGGCTCAATCCCGCGGGCAATGCCAGCCTGACGGATCTGGCTTTCGTCGCACCCCGCTTTCGCGTCGTGCAGATGCGCAGGCCCGGCTGAGGCCTGCCGCGGTTTTTGCGCCACACTCGCTGCGAACACGACGGTTTCTTTAACAAAGTGACCTTGAGTTAGTTCGTTTATTGAAGTTATGGTGCGCGTGATACGGTGATGCAGGCGATTCCGCCTGCCTTGCCGGAATCCAAAAGACATACAGGGGAGGTTCAAATGAACAGATCAAAAGCGTGGCTACGCCTGTCTGTCGGTGCCATGGCACTGACCGGCGCGCTGGCCTCGGCAGGCACCGCTATTGCGCAGTCCGCCGAAATTATCACCGTTACGGCCCAGCGCCGCGAGCAGTCGGTACAGGACGTGCCGGTTGCCGTGACCGCGTTCAGCGCGGCTGACTTGCGCGATTCGTCCATTGCGGGCGTTGAGGGCATTGCCGAGCGTACGCCTGGCTTCACCATGACCAGGTTCAATATCGGTGAGCCGCAGCTTTACATTCGCGGCATCGGCTCCACGTCCGATTCCGCTGCAGGCGATCCGTCTGTCGCGGTATCGATCGACGAGGTCTATATCGGCCGGGCCGGTGGCGGCGCGCTCAGCTTTTTCGATGTCGAACGTGTGGAGGTCCTGCGCGGGCCGCAAGGCACGCTCTATGGCCGCAACGCGGCTGGCGGCGCGGTGAACATCATCTCGGCCCGCCCGGACGCCACCCAGTCCTTTGGCGAGTTCACCTTCGGCTATGGCGATTATAATGACCGGCAGGTCAGCGCCGTTCTGAACGGCCCGCTGGGTGAGGCTGCCGCCGGGCGTCTGGCATTCCTTTATCAGGCCAATGACGGCTACTCCGAGAGCGTACCCTCAGGCTCTGATCTGGGTGGTTCCAGCACCTGGGGTGTTCGTGGTGCCATCAGCTGGGACGCAGGCAATTGGAGCTTCCTGGCGCAGGCCGATTATGCGCGCGACGAGACCGACGGTCAGGCCCGTGTTCCGGTACTCGGCCCGAACACAAACCCGGCGTTTGTGCCGCTTATCGGCGCCATCCGTGCCGGTCTCAATGAACGCCAGAGCTTCTCCGACCCGGACACGTTCCAGGAGCGGGACAGCTGGGGCTTTCTCTTCCGCGCCGATACGACATTCGGCGACATGGATTTCACCTCGTTGACCTCGTATCGCGGGCTCGAATTTTCTTGGTTTGATGATCTGGGCGGTCTGCCCGTGCCGCCCTATGTGCTGCGCGTCGAAGACATCAACGAAGACGAAGCCTGGCAGTTCACGCAGGAATTCCGCCTGTCGCGCACGCTCGGCAATGGTGCCTTCTGGGTGGCTGGCCTCTACCTCTTCCATGAGGAAGTAGACCGCAATGAGCGCTTCATCGTCGATGCCCGCGCTCCGCTGCCCGCGATTGCATCCGGTGATGTGACCTTCTTCCAGGAAGCCACGAACCAGTCTGCTGCGGTGTTTGCCCAGCTGACCATGCCGCTTGCCGACACGCTGAACCTTACCGTCGGTGGACGCCTGACCTATGACTCCAAGGAAATCTTCGCACGCGGCGTCGATAACGATACGCCGGGCGGACCTTTCCCGGGCATTCCGCTTGGCCCGCCCCCTGGCGTCGCCTATCCGGCAGGCGCATCGGGCAGCGAAAGCTGGACCGAGCCGACCTGGCGTCTCGCGCTGGACTGGCAGGCATCGGACAATGTGATGCTCTACGCATCCTATGACCGGGGCTACAAGTCCGGCCTCTATCCCAGCCAGGCGCAAAGCGCGGTGCAGGCGACGACTGCGCTCGACCCTGAAATTCTCGATAATTTCGAGATCGGGATGAAGTCGACCTTCGCGCAAGGCCGGGGCATCTTCAACCTGGCGGCGTTCTACACCGACTATCAGAGCCTGCAGGTCTATGAGCTGCTGGGGCTGGCACTGTCGACCTCGAACGCGGATGCGGAGATCAGGGGCGTGGAGGCGGAGTTTGCCTTCCAGGCCAATGACTACTTCCAGTTCGGTGGTTCCTACGCGTATCTCGATGCGCAGTACACGACCGATGCCGTCTCCAATCTCGGTGTGCTGCCCTATAATGGCAACCAGCTGACCCGCTCGCCGGAGCACCAGTACAACGTCTATGCGGCGCTGACGGTGCCGGTTGGAACAGGCACGGCGCGTGCGCGCGTCGACTATAACTGGACGGGGGATTATTTCTTCGATCCGTCCAATGCGCCTGAAACGCTGGTGAGTTCCTATGGCACGGTGGATGCCCGGTTGAGCTGGGGACCGGACAATGCCAACTGGGACATCTCGCTGTGGGGCCGCAACCTCACCGACGAGCTCTATCCGAGCCACATCATCAAGAACCTCGATATCGGGTTCACGGTGTTTGCGCCGCCGCGCACATTCGGCGCGCAGTTCCGGATGCGTCTGGGCGGCTAGTTCTCTACGGGGATGACGCAAGACGGGAAGGGCGGTGCCGCAAGGCGCCGCCCTTTCCTGTTTCTGACCCGCCGTTCCAGCCTGCCCTTGCGCTTGTTCACTGCGCCGCGCTGATTGCGGCGCGTTCGCTGGCCGACAGGGCAGGGACGGGGCGCACGCTGCGCGCATCAATCTCTTCGCCGGTCACCGCATTGCGCAGGACCGGCAGGACCGGCTTTCCTGTGGTCTGGGAAATCAGTTCGACGGGCAGCTTGCCCGGTTCGCACATCCAGCGTGCGCCCCAGGCAAAGAACGCCAATACGGTGGGGTAGAGCGCCCGGCCGCGTTCGGTAAGCACATACTCAAAGCGCTCCGGGCGCATCTGGTAGCGCTTGCGGGCGAGGATGCCGTTAGACACGAGGCCGTCCAGCCGGTCGGCGAGCACGCTGGTCGATACGTCGAGCGTCTTCAGAAAGTCGTCATAGCGCCGCACCCGGTAAAAGCAGGCCGCCAGCACCAGATTGGTCCAGTAATCGCCAAACAGCTCGATGCCCAGCTCGATGGGTTTGCCGCTGGCGCGCATGGCCGGCTGAACCTTCCGCCGGCGCATTTCCTTCAGGGCCGGGGCCTGACCGGGCACCGGGCCAGGACGGGGCATGACATCGCCGGGCAGGATGGGGGCTTTGGGGTCTTCGCCGGCCATGACCGGCACCACGGCGCCAGAACCGTCGCGTGCTACAAGCCGTATCGCGCGGGAAGGATCAGAGCGCGGAGACCAGTCCTGCTCCCAGAAAATCAGCATGACGGCGACGCCGTATAGGTCACGCCCCATGGCCGTGAGCACGTATTCAAAGCGGTCCGGGCGGGACTGGTACTGCCTGCGTGATAGCAGCCCTGCATCGGTCAGGGTTTTCAGCCGCCGGGCAAGGACAGACCGCGCAATCGCCAGCCGGTCCAGCCAGTCATCGAAGCGGCGCGCACCACGGAACGCCTCACGCAGGATCAGCATGGTCCACGCCTCGCCCACCACATCCATCGCGTGGGAGACGGGGTTGTTCTGAATCATCTGCTTGAGGCGGGAGTCCATGGTGCCACTAGAACCGATGGTTTTGCATTACGCAAACATCCTTGCGGGGGTTGAGGCTGTCCGCGAAACCGGCTAGAGTTAGTTTCGCTAACAAAGTGACCATGCTCCCATGCGTGGCAATGCAAACGAAAAAGGCCGACACTTGAACCGCTTGCCCGATACAATCACGTGCCGTCTTCGGCTGCCTCTGGTGGCCGCGCCGATGTTTCTCGTCTCCGGGCCGGACATGGTGCTCGCCGCGTGCCGGTCTGGTGTAATCGGGTCTTTCCCCGGTCCCAACTGCCGCACCATCGAAGATGTTGAAGCCTGGATGAAGACCATATGTGAGGCGCTGACCGAAGAGGATGCGCCCTGGGCCTACAACATGGTCTGCCATTCTTCCTATCCGCGCTTCGACGCAGAGCTGGAGTTGGTGAAGAAATACCAGCCGCCGATCGTCATCACGGCGCTTGGCGGCCCGCAGCGCGTTGTGGAAGCGGTTCACAGCTATGGCGGGCTGGTGTTTGCCGATGTGAACTCGGTGCAGTTCGCCGCCAAGGCTGCAGCGACCGGCGTGGACGGTCTGGTGCTGGTGTGCGCTGGCGCGGGCGGTCATACGGGCATGGTGGCCAATGTCGCCTTCATTGAAGCGGTACGCCAGTTTTTTGACGGCATCATCGCCGTTGCGGGCGGCATCTCAACAGGACGCGGCATCCGCGCTGCCGAGGCGATGGGCGCGGATCTGGCCTATATGGGCACCGCCTTCATCCCGGCCGAGGAGAGCCTGGCTCATCCTGATTACAAGGACATGGTGGTGCGCTCCGGCGCGTCCGACATTGTTGTGTCGGCCTCCGTCACCGGCGTGCCGGCAAGCTGGCTTAAGGAAAGTCTGAGACGCTCCGGGCTCGACCCGGAAAACCTGCCTGAAAAGGGCAAGGTGCAGTTCGATGACCCCTCCCAGATACTCAAGGGCTGGAAAGATGTCTGGTCGGCCGGGCAGGGGGTTGGCGCGGTAAATGCGGTGGAGCCGCTGGGCAGCATCGTCGCCCGTCTCGCCCGTGAATACACAACACACGAACTGGGGGCCGTATCGCCCCCTCATGGTCTGGAAAGGAGTGCTCGTGATGAACGCCCCGGTGCCTGAGTCCAATAACGGTATGGAGCGCGACGCCCCGTCATGGCTCGCCAATATCGACAATGCTTATCTGCGCGGCCTTTACGCGCCGGTCGCCCATGAGACGACAGCCAATGAGCTGAAGGTCATTGGTGAAATTCCGGCTGATCTGTGCGGTGCCTATATGCGCAACGGGCCGAACCAGGTCTATGCGCCCAAGTCCAAGCATCACTGGTTTGACGGTGACGGCATGGTCCACACCATCGCCTTCAAGGACGGCAAGGCGAGCTATCGCTCCCGTTTTGTCCAGACCGCGCACTTCAAGGCGAATGCCGCGCGGGGTGAGGAGCAATGGCCGGGCTATATGGGCCATCCTGATCCCAGCGCCCCTCCGGGTGCGGGCTCTGATGGCTGGCTGAAGGATTCGGGCAATACCGACCTCATCCTCCATAATGGCGAGGTGCTGGCGCTGTGGTACCAGGCGGGCGTGCCCGTCCGGCTTGATCCGGCAACCGGCGAGACGCTGGGTGAGCAGACCTGGGGCGGCGCGCTGACCCGTCAGGTTTCCGCCCACGCCAAGACCGATCCGGTGACGGGCGAGCTTTTCTTCTTCGATTACAACACCAAGCCGCCCTACATGACCTATCACGTCGTCTCGCGCGAAGGTCAGATGATCCGCAATGTGCCCATCGACGTGCCGGGCCCGCGCCTGCCGCACGACATGGCGATGACGGAAAACTATGCGATCCTGCACGATCTGCCGCTGTTCTGGGATCCCGAGCTTCTGCCGCGCGGCATCCACAAGGTGACTTTCTATCCCGACATGCCGTCACGCTTCGGCGTGATCCCGAAATACGGCAATGAAGGTGATGTGCGCTGGTTCGAGGCCGAGCCCTGCTACATCTACCATGTCACCAATGCGTGGGAGGAGGGCGACTGGATCGTCATGGAGGGCTGCCGGGTGACCGAGCCATGCCCGCCCTCAAAGCCCGGTCAGGGCATGTATTCGCGCATGATGGCCTTCCTGCTCCTGAAGGCGCGCTTTCACCGCTGGAAGTTCAACCTGAAAACGGGCGAGACCCGCGAGGAATGGCTGGACGACCGCAATGCCGAGTTCCCGACCGTCAACATGGACGTGGCCGGGCGCAAGTCGCGCTATTCCTACCACGTCTCCATCCCGACCAATCGCGAGACGATGGTGTTTGACGGGCTGATCAAGTTCGACACCAGGACCGGCTCGTCGCAGAGCCTGAAGTTCAAGGATGGCTGGTACGGGTCTGAAAGCCCGTTCGCGCCGCGCCTCAACTCCAATGGCGATGAAGATGACGGGTATCTCATCACCTTCATCACGAACGAGGTGGACGGGCAGTCGGAGTGCCATATCATCGACGCCAAGGATATTCAGGCGGGTCCTGTCGCCCGTGTCATCCTGCCTGCGCGCGTGCCACCCGGTTTCCACTCCACATGGGTGCCGGGAACCGAGATGGGCTGGGCCTGACCGGCCACAGCCAGACATGAGACCAGTGCCCTGCCTGAACGCGCCCGGTGGCATGAGGCGCGGGGCAGGGCATAATGACTTTTCTGACAGGCTTGGGGAGGCAGACTGCATGAAACTCGCACCGCCGAAAAAGATCGCCACCTATCGCAAGCAAGGCTGGTGGGGCGACGACACATTCTACGATGTGTTTCTTCAGGCTGCCGCAAAGCGTCCCCAGGCTCTGGCCGCGATCGATCCGCCCGACCGTGAAGCGCTGACGGGACGCAAGCCGCGCCGTCTGGTGTGGGCTGATCTGGCGGACGAGGTTGAGCGCACAGCAGCGGCACTCAGCGGTCAGGGGCTGGTCAAGGGCGACCGCGTGGTCATGCAGATGCCCAACGTGGTCGACACGCTCTCGATCTATCTGGCCTGCGCCAAGCTGGGGATCATCCTCAGCCCCGTGCCGGTCCAGTATGCTGGCCATGAATTGCGCCATGCGATGGATGCAGTGCGTCCGCGCGCCTTCATTGCCTCCAGAATGTTCAAGGACCGCGAGCTGGCGCGCGGCTGCAAGGCGGTGGCTGGCGACCGCGCCAAAGTGCTGTCGATGGATGGCGGCGGGGACGGGCTGGTCGATTTCTCTGCCGAGATCAGCCGCGCCAACACCCGCAAGGGCCCGTTCGGCCTGGGCGGCGCTGTCGCCAAGCAGAAGGGCGAGGCCGACGATTGCTTCACCATTTGCTGGACGTCTGGCACGACAGGGGTGCCCAAGGGCGTGCCCCGCTCCCACAATCACTGGCTGGCCATCGGCCCGGCCACGTATCACGGCATGGCCATCCAGCCCCACGACGTGCTTTTGAACCCGTTCCCGATGACGAATATGGCGGCCATTGGCGGCATGTTCGTTTCCTGGCTCCTGAGCGAAGGCACGCTGGTTCTCCATCACCCGTTCGACCTGCCGGTTTTCCTCAAGCAGCTTGTCACCGAGAAGGTAACGGCGACGATTGCGCCGCCGGCTGTGCTCACCATGCTCCTCAAGCAGGAGGGCATGCTGGACCAGTTCGACCTGTCCAGGCTGCGCGTGGTCGGTTCGGGGTCTGCGCCGCTATCGGAGTTCATGGTCGCGGGCTGGCAGAAGCGCGGCGTGGAGATCGTCAACCTGTTCGGGTCCAATGAGGGCATTTCGCTGTGCTCAGGGCCCGATGATGTGCCCGATCCCGCCTTTCGGGCGACGGCCTTCCCGCGTTTCGGATACAAGGGCGCACATTTCGCCAACCCCATGCATGCGCGCATCGAGACCAAGCTGGTGTCGATCGAGACCGGACAGGAAGTGACCCAGCCCGGCGAGGATGGCGAGCTGCTGGTGCGCGGCCCGTCAGTGTTCGAGGGATATTGGGGCTCTACCGCCGCCGAGCAGAAAGAGGTGTTCGACGCTGACGGCTATTTCCGAACCGGCGATCTGTTTCAAATATCTGCCGAGGATCAGGCCTTCTTCAGCTTCCGGGGCAGGGCCAAGGACATCATCATCCGCGGCGGTGTGAATATTTCGGCGGCCGAGCTGGACACCCTGCTTGAGGGACATCCCAAGCTGACCGAGGCGGCCGTGTTCGGCATGCCCGATGAGGTGATGGGCGAGCGCATCTGGGTTGCCGCCGTCCCCAAAGAGGGCGGAACGGTGACGCTCGAAGAGATCGTCGAATTCCTCAAGGCCAAGGAAATCGCCAACTTCAAACTGCCTGAACAGCTCATCATCGTAGACGCTCTGCCACGCAATCCGCTGAACAAGGTCCTGCGCTGGCGTCTGGTCGAAATCGCGAAGGAAAAGCACGCATGACCGCTCCCGTCTTCATCCTTGGTGGCGCGCAAAGCGATTTCGCCGCCAACTGGACGCGCAAGGACAAAACCCTCTTCGACATGGTCGCCGATACCACGCGCGCGGCGCTGGATGATGTGCAGATGGATGCTGCCGAGATCGACGCGGTGCATGTCGGCAATTTCGCCGGAGAGCTGTTCTGCGGTCAGGGCCTGCTGGGCGGCTTCATGGGCCATGTAGATCCCGGTTTTGAAGGCAAGCCCACGAGCCGCCACGAGGCGGCTTGTGCGTCCGGGTCAATGGCGATCCTCGCCGCCATGAGCGACATCCTCGCCGGTCATTACGACACCATCGCGGTCGTGGGCGTGGAAATGATGCGCAACGTGCCGGGTGAAACCGCGGCGCAGCATCTTGGCTCAGCCGCATGGGCCGGGCGCGAGGCGCTGGGCGCAAGGTATCTCTGGCCAGCCATGTTCTCCGATCTGGCCGAGGAGTATGACCGCCGCTACGGCCTGAAATACGAGCATCTGGCCGCGATCTCGAAGATCAATTTCGACAACGCGAAACGTAACCCGCACGCACAGACGCGCGCCTGGCAGTTCGGCGAGGGCAGTTTTGCGCGCGATGACGAGGCCAACCCCGTCATCGAAGGCTGGATGCGCCGCTCCGATTGCGGGCAGGTGACGGACGGTTCTGCCGTGATCGTGCTGGCGGGCGAGACGTCAGCGCGGGCGTACGCGGCGAAGCGCGGGTTGGAGCTGGCTGCCATCCCCCGCCTCAAGGGCTGGGGGCACACCACCGCGCCGCTATTGATGGAAACCAAGCTGGAAAAATCGCGCAAGGAGGGCGGTTACGCCCTGCCGTGGACGCGCAAGGCCATCACCGATGCCTACGCGCGCGCGGGCATTTCCGGCCCGGAAGATGTCGATGGGATCGAAACCCATGACTGCTTTTCGGTCACCGAATACATGGCGATCGAACATTTCGGCCTCACCGCTCCGGGTGAAGCCTGGAAGGCGGTCGAGGACGGGACAATCGCGTTTGACGGCAAGCTGCCGGTGAACCCGTCCGGCGGACTGATCGGGCTTGGCCATCCTGTTGGCGCGACCGGCGTGCGCATGGCGCTCGATGCTGCGCGCCAGACCTCGGGCAAGGCCGGTGACATGCAGGTGGAGGGCGCAAAAACCTTCGCCACCTTCAATGTCGGCGGCTCCGGCACGGCCAATGTCTCGTTCGTGATCGGGGTTTAGGTCCAATCATTGTCATGGCCCAGCTTGTCCGGGCCACCCATGGTGTCTCCCCCCGCCTGCGGGGGGAGTGGCCCGAAGGGCCGAGGGGGGGATTATCGAAACAAGCTCCCCCCTCCGTCTGGCAAGCCAGACACCTCCCCCGTAAACGGGGGAGGACATCCCGTCGCAGGTATGGGTCACCCGCATGAAGCGGGTGATGACAGGCACAAGAACTTTAAAGAGAAAAAGAATCCCCCATGACCGACACCTATATCTATGACGCTGTCCGTTCGCCGCGTGGCAAGGCCAAGGAAGATGGCGGGCTGGCGGCGCTGAAACCGCATGAGCTGACCGGCCAGATCATCGCCGCGCTGGAGGCGCGCAACGGCACAGACGCGCTGCAGCGCGCGGCTGGCCTTACGCTGGGCTGTGTCGGGCAGGTCGGCGCGCAAGGCGGCCATCTGGCCCTTGTCACCCGAATGCATGCTGGCCTGCCCAGCAGCGTGCGGGCCCTGACCATCAATAATTACTGCGTCTCCGGCCTGACGGCGGTCGGCCTGGCAGCCAATGAGACGATGGCGGCTGATGATGACCGGCTGCGCCTTGCCGGCGGGGTGGAGATGATGAGCGCCGTGCCCTTCATGGGCGACAAGGCGTTCTACTATGCCGACCCGAAGACGGCGTCTGCCCTGCGCTATGTGCCGGTGGTTCTCTCCGCTGACCTGATGGCCACCATGGAAGGCTTCACCAAGGAGGAGCTGGACACAGTCACTGCCCGCTCCCACCAGCGTGCCGCTGCGGCGCGCGAAAAGGGCGGTCTTGATGAGGTGATCGCCATAAAGGACGCCGAAGGGCAGACCGCTCTTGCCCATGATGAAAGCGTGCGTGCCGGCACCACGGTCGAGGGACTTGCCCGTTTCGCCCCTGCCTTTGCCGAGATGGGGGCGGCCGGATTCGACGCTGTGATGCTCAAAGCGCGGCCCGAACTCAAAGAGATCAGCCATGTCCACTCGGTCGCCAACTGCCCGCCCGTGTGCGATGGCGCGGCACTGGCGCTGGTCGGTTCGAAGGCGGCTGGGGAAGCAGCAGGGATAAAGCCCAAAGCGCGCATCCGTGCTTTTACCGAGGCCAGCGCCGATCCCGTGCTGCAGCTTACCGCGGGCTTTGCCGCGATGGACCAGCTGCTTGCGCGCACGGGCCTGAAGCTCTCCGATTTTGACCGGATCGAATTCATGGAGGCCTTCGCCGCCACCCCGGTGAAGTTCGAGCGCGATTACGCGCCGGACCTCGACAGGGTGAACCCGGAAGGCGGGCATCTGGCCATGGGCCACCCGATGGGTGCGTCAGGCGGCATATTGCTGGCCACGATGGTCGCGGGGCTGGAACGCTCCGGCGGCAGCCTCGGCCTTGTCGTCGCTCATGGCGGGTCGGGTGTAGGCAGCGCGATGGTGGTGGAGCGGGTCTGACAGGGTTTTTGGGCTTACAGCCTGGCCGCTGACCTCTATTCTGGGCGGGTTCCACACAGGAGTCCGCGCCCCGTGTCCCATCTCTTCCTCACTGCCAGGCTGATCTTGCTGGCCGGCGCGCTGGCGCTGGCGGGGCTGGCATCAGCGAAGGGCGATGAGATAGCCGGGCTGGTGGCCGGACACGTGGACGCGGCGCTGGAGGTGCGCAATGAAGGGCGGCCAGTGGACGCTGCCCTCATGCTCTCTGACCTGCTGGACGCCCTTCTGGACGCTGACGAGGCGCTTGATCCGGCCATCCTTTCCGACGTGCTGTTTCATTATGCCAAAACGCTGAGGCTGGCGGACCGCCCGGACGCGGCAGAGACAATGGCGCGCCGTGCTCTGCAGATCGATACCGGCCGTCTGCCGGCGGATTCGCCCGCACTCGCAGCTGTTTACTCGGTGCTGGGTGCCGCGCTGCTCGATCAGGGCAGGGGCGCTGAGGCAGAGATCGAGTTGCGTGCCGCATTGCCGATATATGAGGCCGCGTTCGGGGACCACGCCTACACGGCCGTCACGCTCTATCAGCTCGCTCAGGCGGCCGACGCGCAGGCTCATTACCCCGCCGCCGCGCGCCTCGCCGCGCGCGCCCTTGTCATCCTGACGCGTGTGCCGGAGGCAGACCAGCCTGACGGGCTATCCGGGCAGGCCCGCTTTCTCGCTGCGAGGTCCTATGGCGAGTGGTATGACAGCGCGCGCCGGGCGAGCGACTGGGGCGGGACGCGCGATGCCATGCTGGGCCGGGCTGCACTGGCCGGGGCAGGTCAGGACCGCGCCGCGCGCCGCGTGGAGTTGTCCGAATTCCTGCTGGCACGATCACTGGAGTCACAAGCAGCATTTGAGGCCGGCCGCTTCCCCGAGATCGAGGTGCTGGCGGCGGTGGCCATGGAAATATGGCAGGCCGAGCAGGATCTTGATCCGGTCTATATGAGCGCGGCCATGGCTGCGCTTGCGCATGCCCTGTCGGAGCAGGCCCGCCCCGACGAGGCCCTTGCGATGCAAGGACGCCGCTTCGAGTTCGTGACCACTGCCATGCAGGACAGGCCGGTCAGTGTGGCCTATGCCCTGTCCAGCTACGTGACCGCGCTGACCAATAATGGGCAGGACGCCGAAGCCCGCGCGGTGTTTGCCCGTCACGCAGCGGCTCTGCAGGGGCGGCTGGGCGGCACGGACCGGGCAGTGCTTGCCATGACCGAAGCCCGTCTGCTGAGCCTGGACGGTGACCACGCGTCAGCCTTGCGCCTTGCCGGCGAAGCGCAAGCTGATCTGGAGGCTGGTGGTGCAACGGCTCATGACTTGCAGAACTTCCATTCCGAGCGTAGCGCCATCGCCCGGCGTGCCGGGCAGTATGAGGACGCTTATGCGGACCTGCTGCGCGGCCGGGAGCTGGCCGATCCCGCACCGGGCTCTTTCGACGCTATGTACTGGGACGGCAGCCTGGCCGTGATCGCACTCTATCATCTGCACC
The DNA here is from genome assembly GCF_004000605.1 of Glycocaulis alkaliphilus. Taxonomy (NCBI): domain Bacteria; kingdom Pseudomonadati; phylum Pseudomonadota; class Alphaproteobacteria; order Maricaulales; family Maricaulaceae; genus Glycocaulis; species Glycocaulis alkaliphilus. Next base: position 1,279,954 of record NZ_CP018911.1, read on the forward strand.
GCCCTGGCACGGCGCTTGACCGTGTAAGGGATGCGTCTGCCAGCCTGATCGGTCACGCCAGCGCGCAGGCAGATGCGCGTGGAATTGCCGATGAGGGCAGGGAAGTCACCAGCCTTCGCAACCTCTTCATCCTGCGCACCGAAGCGGTTTGGGGGGCTGCCCACGCCCGTGAGCCGTGATGTGGCCACTGTCCGCTTGCGGGCCGTCTTGCTTGCGCTAGGGTGGCGATTGGTTAACGCCGGTCAGTGAGGGCGCGGCGCACGATGGGGGTTGCGATGGTTCGGAACTGGCAGGGGGCGCTGGCGGCGCTGACACTTATTTTCGGTGTTTCGGCGGCTGGCTGGGCCGTGCAGGAGGACGCCGCGCCGCCTGTGGAACCTGAAAGCACGGTTGAAGACGCCGGACCGGAAGACGTCCCAGACCTGTCGACCTCTGACGAGGCATTAGCGTCAGAAGCGGTTGCATCCTCCTTCACGGACGCTCCGCCGCCAGCGCTCACTTCGCTGGCCGAGGGCGATACTGTCCCCGTCATCTGCCCGTTTCGCGGCTCCATCGACTATGAGCCGGGCGATATAAGCTGCGGGCTGCTGGCGGTGCGTGAGAACCGCGAAGCTGAAACCAGCCGGGTGATCCAGCTTCTCTACGTGAAAATCCACGCGCGCGGGCCGGAAGACGATGAGGCCGAACGTGACGACAGCGAAGACGAGGAGCGGCGCTACGAGCCATTGGCCGACCCGATAGCGTATCTGACCGGCGGGCCGGGCGTTGGCGTGACGAGCTATGTAGAGCGTTTCGTCGACCATGCGGCCACCGAGACGCGCGATCTCTATATCCTTCAGCAGCGGGGCATCACCCAGTCGGGAGATTTCTGCCCGCTCTTTTCTCTGGAAGAGCCCGCGCTCAATACCGGACAGACCATTGCCGAGCAGGAAGAGTTCGAGCGGCGCCGTCTTGCACGCTGCTTCGAGCGGGCGCTGGCCGAGGGCGTGGACCTCTCCGCCTATAATACGGTGGAGAATGCGCGCGATGTGCGCGTGCTGCGCGAGGCGCTCGGCTATGAAAGCTGGAATGTCTGGGGCATCTCCTATGGCTCCCATCTGGGGCAGATGCTGACGCGGGTCGACCCGGAAGGCATCCGCGCACTGGTGCTGGACGCCATTGTACCCAACGATCTGGAAAACCTGATGCGCATCCATCGCTGGGCTGCGCGGGTTCTCGATCATATCGTGACGACATGCGAGGCCGACGCGGCCTGCGCGCGCGCCTACCCTGATCTGGAGGCGCGCACCTATGCGGCCATCGCCTCGCTGCAGGAGAACCCGGTGGTCGTGACAGTATCCGACACCGAGGTGTTTCCCGGCGGACAGGTCGCTGTGGGCGGTGCGGCGATTGCCTTTGCCCCCTTCTCCATGATGTACGAGCAGAGCACCTATGCTGGCCTCGCCGGCGTACTGAACGCGCTGGTGCGGGCGGCCGAGCGGCGCGACGAGACGGTCTTCACCGCCATCGCGCTGGGCGGGGGCGGTGATCTGGCGGGCGGCGATTTCTCGCCCGGCATGAACGCCGCCATCTCCTGCAATGACGGCTATACGTGGCATAGCGCGCAGGTGATCGCCGAGGATATGGGCGAGGTGCCGGGGCTTGCCGGGCTTATCGGCTCTGTTGAGGGCGCAGCGGCCAGCCAGGCCCTGTGCGAGCAATACGGGATGGGATTGCGAGACCGGGTTGACTACATGCCTGTCAGTTTTGACGGGCCGACACTGGTGGTTAACGGGGCGTGGGATCCGATCACGCCGCCCGACCTTGCCCGCCAGATCATGCCGGGCTTTGCCAATGGCCAGTATCTCGAGGTGCCGTTTGCCGGACATGGTCCGACCCGCTCTGACGAATGCACGGCGGGCATCATGGTCGCCTTTTTCGACGATCCCGCGGCCGGGCTGGACACGTCTTGCGTGGAAACGGCCAATGCCGAGCCGTCATTCGTCATTCCCATGACGTCCCGCTTCGTGGCGCGCGCCATCGTCAATATGGAGGAGGACCCGCCCGCCCTTATCGGCCTGCTCGCCTGGGGCGGCATTTCGGCATTCATCCTTGGCATGGCCCTGCTGGTATTCCCGGTGGCATTCGTCCTGCGCCGTATCGACCGCACGCCCTCTGCCAATACGGGCGGCGCGCGCGCTGCCAGCGTGACCGCCGCCATGCTGGGTATGGTTGGCCTTGCCGTGCTGGGTTACGCCGCCTGGTATACCAGCGAAATCTCTCCGATTGTGCTGATTGCCGGTTTTGCCGGCCCGGCGCGTATCGGGGCCTGGGCCATCCTGCTGGGCGGCCTTGCCGGGCTTGCAGCCCTCTTCCTGGTGGCGGGTGCGCGCCTGTCGTCGGGACGTATGGCAATCGGCACGCTGGCCGGAATAATCCTGACAGCGCTGGCGGCGGTTTCACTGGCCGTCTTTGCCGCAGTGGCTGACCTGACGCCGTTCTAGGGAAGCCACCCCTTGCAGGAGGGCGCGCTTAAGTCCATGACGGCATGGACTTAAGCGCGCTGTCTTTTCTGTAGGGCCTCCCTCAATGTCGCTGCCGATCATACTTCTTGGAATCGTCCTGGCGGCCACCATGGCGCTCTTCCTCTGGGGAAAGCTGCGCCATGACGCCGTCGCGCTGGCGGCGCTGGTGGCGTGTGTGCTGCTGGGACTGGTGCCGGCTGGCGACGCCTTCTCCGGGTTCGGCCATCCGGCGGTCATCACGGTGGCCTGCGTTCTGATTCTGTCCGGAGCGCTGCAATCAGCCGGTACGGTGGATGTCATCGCGCGCACCGTGCTGCCAAAAAACGCGCACCCGATGGTCATGCTGACGGCCCTGTCCTTGCTGGCTGCCTTCCTGTCCGCCTTCATGAACAATGTCGGCGCCCTGGCGCTGCTCATGCCCATAGCGCTGCAGATCGCCCGCAAGCAGGGCATGGCCCCGGGGCGCTTGCTGATGCCGCTTTCTTTCGCCTCCATTCTTGGGGGCATGACGACGCTGATCGGCACGCCGCCCAACCTGATCGTGTCAGGCTTCCGGGCAGAGGCAGGCCTTGGCCCCTTCGCCATGTTCGACTTTGCGCCGGTCGGGCTTGCGATTGCCGGAGCGGGCATTGTTTTCGTGCTCGCGCTGTCTTGGCTTCTGGTCCCGCGCCGCCACTCGCAAAGCGCCGAAGGCTTCGAAACGGGCAGCTATCTGACAGAGGCGCGTGTGCTCGATGATAGCAGGGCCAACGGGAAGACCCTGCGCGAGCTCCAGTCCAAGCTGGATGAGGCCAGCGCGCAAGTGCTCGCCCTTATCCGCGATGAAAAGCGCTACCCGTCCCCTCACGCCAATCGTAAGGTGAAGGCCGGTGACCTTCTGGTGATCGAGGCGGACCCCGAAGGGCTGACAACAGCTCTGTCTGCGCTCGGCCTGCAACTGGAAGAAGAGGCGTCTACCGTTCCGGAGGACGGGGAAAACGGGCAGGAGGCTGATCTGGCGGAGGAGACAGCCCCCGGTGGCCGCCGCCGCATCGTTCACGCCGATGAAGTGCATCTGGCCGAATATGCGGTGTCGCCGGGCTCGGCGCTTGCTGGCCGCTCAGCCAGCGACATCCGCCTGCGTACACGCTTTCAGGTCAATCTTCTCGCTGTCTCGCGCAATGCCACGCATTCACGCGCCCGGCTGCGGACCATGAAGATCAGAGAGGGTGATGTCCTCCTGCTGCAGGGCAGTGAAGAGGCGATGGCGGAGTTTGCCTCGCATATGGGCTGCGTTCCGCTTGCCGAGCGCACGTTGCGCATTCCTGATGCGCGCAAGGCGGTAACGGCGGCTGTGGTGATGGGCGGTTCGGTGGCGCTGGCCGCGACGGGCACGCTGCCGGCCGCCATGGCCTTTGCGGTGGGCGTGCTGGCCGTCATGGTGCTGCGCATCATTCCGCTGCGCAATATTTACGACAATGTGGACTGGCCGGTGATCGTACTTCTTGGCGCCTTGCTGCCGGTTGCCGGAGCCTTGGAGAGTACCGGCGCGGCGAGCTTTCTCTCCGCCCAGCTCCTCTCGCTCACCGGGCAGGCAGGGCCTGTTCTGGTGCTGGCGCTCATCCTGATCGTGACCATGACGCTGTCTGACTTCATGAACAACGCCGCCACAGCGGCGGTCATGTGTCCTGTCGCAATCAGCCTCGCTGCTGCGATGAATGTCAGCGCCGATCCCTTCCTGATGGCGGTGGCTGTCGGGGCGAGCTGTGCTTTCCTGACGCCAATAGGCCATCAGAACAATACGCTGATCCTTGGACCCGGTGGCTTCAAATTCAGCGATTACTGGCGCCTTGGCTTGCCGCTGGAGGTTGTCGTAATCGCAATCGGCGTCCCAGTGATCCTGGTGGTCTGGCCACTCTAAGATAAGGAAATAATAGCGATATGTCTGATGGTGCGTTGTCCCACATCAAGGTTCTTGACCTCTCGCGTGTGCTGGCGGGACCGTGGTGTGCCCAGATACTGGGCGATCTTGGCGCCGACGTCATCAAGGTGGAGAACCCTGACGGGGGCGATGATACGCGCGGATGGGGCCCGCCCTTCATGCCCGGCGAGGGCGGCGGGCAGGGCGATGCGGCCTACTATCTCTGTGCCAACCGGAACAAGCGCTCAATCGCGGTCAATCTGCGCGATCCCGAAGGCCAGGCGATCATCCGCAAGCTGGCTGCACAAAGCGATGTGGTCATTGAGAATTACAAGACGGGCGGCCTGAAGCGCTTCGGTCTGGACTATGACTCCTTGAAAAAGGAGAGCCCCTCTATTGTGTATTGCTCAGTAACCGGGTTCGGGCAGACGGGGCCGAATGCGCATTTGCCGGGGTATGATTTCCTCATTCAGGCAATGGGCGGCCTGATGAGCGTCACCGGCGAGGATGCGCCGGTGAAGGTGGGGGTTCCAATCGTCGATCTCTTCACCGGCGTGTACGCCGCTGGCGCGATACTGGCAGCGCTTGTGGCGCGCGATCAGGGCAAGGGCGGACAGTATATCGACATGGCGCTTTTCGATGTGCAGGCAGCCATGCTGGCGAACCAGGCCTGCAATTTCCTCGTTGGCGGCAAGGTGCCTGGCCGCATGGGTAACCGGCACCCCAATATCGTTCCGTATCAGGATTTTCCTACTGCGGACGGGCGGATTGCCGTTGCTGTTGGAGCCGATCGTCAGTTCCGCGCCTTTGCGGCTGTGCTGGGGCGTCCCGAATGGGCCGATGATCCGCGGTATGCGCGCAATTCGGCGCGGGTTGAGTATCGCGAAGAGCTGTGTGGCGAGATAGCCAGCATCATGCGCCGCCGTGCCAGTGATGAATGGCGGGCGGAGCTGGACGCCGCAGGCATTCCCTGCGGCCCCATTCAAGGCCTTGATGGTGTGTTTTCCGAACCACAAGCAGTGGCCCGGGAGCTGACATTCGGTATGGAAGTGTCCGGGTCAGGGCCCGCGACGCTGGTGGCCAATCCCATGCGCCTGTCGCAAACGCCGCCCCGCTACAGCAAGGCGCCGCCACGATTCGCCGAGCACACCGCCGAGGTGTTGCAAGAACGCCTCGGACTGTCGCAAAATGATGTGGAGCGGCTGAAAGAACTGGGAATACTCGCCTGAGCGGTATTCTTTTTGGAACGGAAGCTCTGGCATCTGCGTAAGAAATCCGCTACTCCAGTAGCAGAAGCGCCGGGCTCCGGCTGTTTCGTGCGTCCAAACGGCGCTTTGTACACCACGCTCAACGAAGGACGTATTCCGCGTCCGGAGGGGGAATTATGAAAAAACGGCTTCTTACAGCTGCTGCTGTCGGTGCCTTTCTTGCTCTGCCGTCCGTAGCGGCGGCCCAGGAAGGTTGGTACGTCCGCGGCGCTCTTGGTTACGGTGCTCCTGGCGATTCTGACGTCAGCGGCATTCAACTGCCCGTCCGTCGCATCAGCGGCAAGAGCAGTGTCCGCGAGGCTCTGGCTCTGGGCTACCAGTTTGATGGCGGCTTCCGTGCCGACCTTGAACTGGCACACCGCTACAACAACACTGGCGCCATCGGCAATCTGCCGCAAAGCGCCAGCAGCGTTCATGCCTGGTCGGTAATGCTGACGGGTATCTATGAATTCAACCAGGGTGGTTGGGCTCGTCCGTATGTCGGCGCTGGCGCCGGTATTGTGGACTCCTACTTCTCGGGCGCTGGCCTGCTTTCGACGAACGTTCCGTTCACGGTTCGTGACAACGATCAGTCGTTCGCTTACCACGCTCTTGCTGGTGTTGCGTTCAGCCTGACCCAGAACCTGATGCTCGACGTCGAGTATCGTTACTTCGGTTATGGCCGCACCAACTACGACACCCCGTACAATGTCAGCGTGAACGCTCTGCGCGGGCACGAAGCATGGGCCGGTCTGCGTTACGTGTTTGCGGCTCCGGCTGCGGTAGCCCCGCCGCCCCGCCGCCTCCGCCCCGCCGCCTCCGCCGCCGCCTCCGCCCCCGCCGCCTCCGCCGGCATGCGAAGACGCGCAGTTCGTGGTGTACTTCGAGTGGGATCGCGCCAACCTGACGGATCAAGCCCGTCAAGTGGTCAACAACGCTGTCAATAACGCCCGCAACTGCGGCGTGGCCAGCGTCCAGATCGACGGTCACACCGACACGTCCGGTTCGGCCACCTACAACCAGGGCCTCTCCGAGCGCCGCGCCCGCGCGGTTCGTGACGAGATGGTTCGTCTGGGCGTCCCGACGGGTTCGATCTCTCTGAACGCGTTTGGTCAGACCCAACTGGCCGTTCAAACCCGTGATGGTGTGCGCGAGCCGCTCAACCGTCGCGCGGAAGTGCGGATGGACCTGCGCTAGTCGCAAGTTCCATAGTCTGAACGACTGACGGACGGCCCGGTGCTCATGCACCGGGCCGTTCTTCTTTGTATGGCCCGGGGTTTGTGTGGTCCGGGCGCTAGGCCTTGTGCTGCGCTGGCGCAGCGCACTTGCGGCGGGTTGACCCGCCTGCCGCCACGGCGCAAGACAGGGGTATCACGGTCATGATGGAGCAGGGCCTCTGCCTCCTGTGCGCCATAGCGCCACCACATGACCCGAACCGATTTTGAAAAAGGCGTTCAGATGAGCAAACCCGAAACCCCCTATCGCAAGCGCGCTCTCGGCAACCGGCCTTTGCGGCCGGAAACCCTGATGATGAGCTACGGGTTCGATGCCAAACTCTCTGAGGGGGCGATCAAGCCGCCCATCTTCCAGACCTCCACCTTCGTATTCTCCAGTGCGGAGGAGGGTGCTGCCTTCTTCCGTGTGATGGGCGGCCGGGCCGTGGACGGCGATCCGGCGGCGCCGGGCCTCATGTATTCGCGTTTCAACAATCCCAATGTGGAAGTGCTCGAAGACCGGCTGACCCTTTTTGATGGCGCCGAGGAGGCGTGTGTCTTCTCCTCCGGCATGGGCGCGATCTCCACTGTGCTGCTGGCCTTTGCCAGGTCCGGCGATGTGGTCTTGCAGTCCACCCCGCTCTATGGCGGTACCGAGACGCTGATCCGCAATATCATGCCCAATTACGGTATCGCGATGGAGGATTTCGTTGCGGGCGCGCCCGACGACGAAATCCGCGCGCAGGCCGAGGCCGCAATGAAGCGCGGGCGCGTGTCGATGATCTACACCGAGACGCCGACCAACCCGACGAACGAAATTGTCGATCTGGCGCTGATGAAGACGCTGGCTGACGAGATCGGCAAGCGGCAGGGCCACCGCCCGGTCGTGGTCGTCGATAACACGGTGCTTGGCCCTATCGGCCAGTCGCCGCTGGCGCATGGCGCAGACCTCGTTGTCTACTCCCTGACGAAATATATTGGCGGGCATTCCGATCTGATCGGGGGTGCAGCGATGGGTTCCAGCGAGGTGATGGCACCGGTGCGCAAGCTGCGTTCGGCTATCGGCACCAATCTCGATCCAAACACGTGCTGGATGCTCGCGCGCTCGCTGGAGACGGTCAGCCTGCGCATGCAGGCGGCGTTTGATGGTGCGGCAAAGGTCGCTGCCTATCTGAAAGATCACCCGAAAGTGGAGAAGGTGCGCTATCTCGGCTTCCTGGAGCCTGGTTCGCGCGATCACACCGTACACCACCGCCAGTCGGGCGAGTATTATGGCTCCACCTTCGCCTTCGACGTTACGGACGGGCAGGAAGGGGCTTTCCGCATGCTCAATGCGCTGAAAGTCATCAAGCTGGCGGTCAGCCTTGGCGGCACCGAGACACTTATCTGCCATCCCGGCTCCACCACGCATTCAGGTGTCGATCCGGCCCTGCGTGAGCGCCTGAAATTTTCGGCCGGCATGGTACGGGTATCCATCGGCATCGAGCACCCGGATGATCTGATCGCCGATCTCGAGCAGGCGCTCTCACACGTCTGATCGTCGCTGGCAGCAGCATTGCAGGTGGTCTTCCATGAGCGCGCTTACCTTATCGGCAGATGAGAAATCCGTCCTCGGCTGGATAGACGGTGAGGGCGATTCCATGATCGCCTCCGTCCGGCGCTGGTCTGACATCAATTCCGGCAGCCGCAATGCGGCAGGGCTGGAGGCGATGCAGGCCGAGCTGAAGGACGCGTTCTCACGGCTCGATGCCCGTATGGAGACCGTGGAGCTGGCGCCGTCTGAAACCGTCACGCCCGACGGCGAGATCAGGCCGGTTGAGTACACGCCCGCGCTGAAAGTCTCCGCGCGGCCCGATGCCCCGGTGCGCGTAGTGCTGACCGGCCATTCGGACACGGTTTTTGCCGCCGATCACCCCTTCCAGACCTGCCGGGATGTGGACAGCGACACCCTCAATGGCCCTGGCGTGGCGGATATGAAGGGCGGGCTTCTGGTCATGCTGCACGGCCTGCTGGCGCTAGAGCGCAGCCCGTGGGCGAAGGATCTGGGCTATGACGTTCTCATCAGCCCGGATGAGGAAATCGGCTCGCTCGGCTCCGGGCCCGTGCTGGCGGAGCTGGGCGCCAAGGCTCATGTCGGCATGACGTATGAGCCTGCACTGGCTGATGGCTCGCTGGCGGGCGCGCGCAAAGGCTCGGGCAATTTCTCCCTGCGGGTGAAGGGCAGGGCGGCGCATGCGGGGCGCGAGCATCATCTGGGCCGCAACGCCATCGTGGCCGGGGCGGCCTTCGCCAAGGCGATAGACGGGCTCAACGGCCAGCGCGAAGCGGTGACGATCAATGTCTCGCGCATTGATGGCGGCGGCGCGCCCAACGTGGTGCCGGATGTGGCCGTCGTGCGCTTCAATGTGCGCGTGGGCGACGAGGAGGATGCGCGCTGGGTTCTGGCCGGGCTCGAGAAGGCGGTGGCGGAGATCAACACCCGCGACGGCATCATGGCTGATCTGCATGGCGGGTTTACCCGCCCGCCCAAGCCGATGACACCGGCAAACCTGCGCATGTTTGAATGGACGCGTGAGGCGGGCCGCACCATTGGCCTCGATCTGAAGTGGAACCCGACGGGCGGCGTCTGCGAGGGCAATAATCTGTGGGCGTCGGGCTGTCCGAATGTGGATACGCTGGGCGTACGCGGCGCCGACATCCATTCAGACCGGGAGATCGCCAAAATCTCCAGCTTCACCGAAAAAGCGAAGCTTTCTGCTGTCATGCTGATGAAATTTGCCAAAGGCGAGTTCGATGCCCGCGAGGCACGCGCACTCGCCCGCGCTCTATAGAAACAGGAAATTGCCGCCATGCTGATGGTGCGTTCGGCGCGTAGCGCGGATCATTCATCCTTTACCGCTCTGGCCGCTTCAGCGGGCACAGGCTTCACCAGCTTGGCGGTCAGCGCCGATGCGCTGGCTGAAAAGCTGGAGAAGTCCGAACAGGCGTTTGCCGGGAAAATCCCGGACCGCTCCGACGCGGCCTATCAGCTCATGCTGGAGGACACCGAGAGCGGTAAGGTGCTGGGTACGGCGGCGGTCAAAGCCGCGGTGGGGATCAAGAAGCCGTATTTCGACTTCAAGATCATGACCTTCGCGCAAGCCTCCAAGGAGGCGGGCCAGCGCTTCGACATGGAAGCGATGATGCTGGTCAATGATTTTGCTGGCTGCAGCGAAGTTGGCTCGCTCTTCGTGTCGGACGCCGCGCGCGGACGCGGGGCAGGGCGGCTGATGGCGCAGTCACGCTATCTGCTGATCGGCGCAGACCGCTCGCGTTTTGGCGAGCGCGTGGTGGCAGAATTGCGCGGCGTGGTCGATGAGGCAGGCGAGTCGGTCTTCTACAACCATGTCACCCGGCCCTTTTTCCGCATGACGTTTGACGAGGCCGACCGGATGAGCGCCTCCACCGATAACCAGTTCATTCTCGATCTCATGCCGACCCACCCGATCTATCTGGATCATCTGCCTTCCGGCGTGCGCGAGGTGATGGGCAAGACCCATCCGCACGGCGTGAACGCAAAGCGGCTGCTGGAGTGGGAAGGGTTCGAGTATCACCGCTATGTCGATATTTTCGATGGCGGACCGCTGGTGGACTGCCCGGTCGAGCGTGTCCGCACGGTGCGCGAAAGCCGCGTGCTGACCGTCGGCTCGGCAGGCGGCGAGACGGTCGAGGCGATGGTCTCCACCGACCGCATGAACGATTTCCGTCTCGTCAGGTGCGAGGTCCGCGTCAGCGAGAACACGGTTGCGCTGGATGATGACGTGCGGCGCGCGCTCGATCTGAGCGATGGGAACACAGCAAGAGTATGGGTGAATACATGAGCGGCAACAGCCTCTTTATCGATGGTGGATGGCGCAAGGGCGCAGGCGAAGCCTTTGCCTCTCTCGATCCGGCAAGCGGTGAGACGGTGTGGAGCGGCAATGCCGCCAGCCCACCCGATGTGCGCGCGGCCTTTGCTGCGGCCCGCGCGGCATTTCCTGACTGGGCGCTGACAGATTTCGAGACCCGCCGCGCCATTGTGGAGCGGTTCGGCGCCATCCTGGTTGAACGCAAGGAAGCCTTCGCCGAGCTGATCTCGCGCGAGACGGGCAAGCCTTTGTGGGAAGCGCAAGGCGAGGCGGGGGCGATGGCCGGCAAGATCGCCATTTCGATCAAGGCACGCGAGGAGCGGGCAGGGCGGCGCGTGGAAGCGTCCGACTTTGGCGAGGCTGTGCTGGACCACAAGCCGCTGGGCGTGTTGTTCGTGCTGGGCCCGTACAACTTCCCCGGCCATCTGCCGAACGGCCATATCGTGCCGGCCCTGCTGGCGGGCAATACGCTGGTCTTCAAACCCTCCGAGCTGACGCCCGCTACGGCTGCGCTGATGGTGGAATGCTGGGAAGAGGCGGGCCTGCCGAAGGGCGTGCTCAATCTGGTGCAGGGCGCGCGCGAGACTGGCGCGGCGGCGCTGGACGATGTGGAGCTCGACGGCGTGCTCTTTACCGGCTCATGGACGACCGGCGCCTTCATCCACAAGACGTTTGCAGGGCGCACCGGCATCCAGCTCGCGCTGGAAATGGGCGGCAATAACCCGCTGGTGGTGTGGGATGCGAAGGACGCAGATGCCGCTGCGCGTATCGCCATCCTGTCGGCTTACATAAGCGCCGGTCAGCGCTGCTCGTGCGCGCGCAGGCTTATTGTGCCGGAGGGCGCAGCCGGTGATGCGGTGATCAGCGCGGTTGCGGACATGGCCGCGCGCCTGACCATCGGGGCGTGGAACACCAATCCTGAGCCCTTCATGGGGCCGCTGGTGACGCCGCACGCTGCCGAGGCCGTCATCAAGGCGCAAGCTGATCTGGCTTCGCTCGGCGGCAAACTGCTGCTGGAAGCAAAGCGGCTGGACGCTGGCCCCGCCTTTGTCAGCCCGTCCTTGATTGACGTGACCGGCCTTGAAACGCCCGATCACGAGGTCTTCGGCCCGCTATTGCAGGTGCGCCGGGCCACGAGCTTTGAGGATGCGCTCAAAGAGGCCAACAACACCGCCTATGGCCTTGCCGCGGGTCTCGTCAGTGATGATGAGGCGTTGTGGAAGCGCTTCTGGGCAGGTTCGCGCGCCGGTATCGTCAACTGGAACCGGCCGACCACGGGGGCGGCCTCGTCCATGCCGTTTGGCGGGCCGGGCCAGTCGGGCAATCTGCGCCCCAGCGCGTATTACGCGGCGGATTACTGCGCCTATCCGGTCGCGACACAGGCCGCACCTGAGCTTGGCTCCCTGCCGGTGAAAGGCATCTGATGAGCGCTATCGAAGCCAATTTCGACGGGCTGGTCGGCCCGACGCATAATTATGCAGGGCTTGCGGAAGGCAATCTCGCCAGCGCGAAGAATGCGGGCAATATTGCCGCTCCGCGCGCCGGTGTGCTGGAGGGGCTGGCCAAGGCGAAACGCCTTGCCGATGCAGGGCTGGTGCAGGGCTTTCTGCCGCCGCACGAGCGCCCTTTCATCCCCGGCCTTCGCGCGCTCGGCTTTACTGGCAGCGACGCCCAAGTCTGGGAGAGTGCCTTCCGCCGCGCGCCGGTGCTGGCGCGTAACATGGCCTCGGCCAGCCCGATGTGGGCGGCCAATGCGGCCACGGTCTCGCCCAGCCCAGACACGGCCGATGGCCGCCTGCATATGAGCGCGGCCAATCTTCTCTCCACCCTGCACCGCTCCATAGAGGGGCCGCAGACGGCGCGGGCCTTGCGCGCCATCTTCCCCGATGACAGCCGGTTTGCCGTCCACGATCCGCTGCCGATGCAAGGGACGTGGGGCGATGAGGGCGCGGCCAACCATGTGCGCCTGTGCGCCGAGCATGGCGCGCCGGGCGTGGAAATCCTCGTCTATGGGCGCGACGCCTTTGAAAGCTGGCAGGCGCGCTTTCCCGCCCGTCAGACCAAGCAGGCCTGTGAGGCGATTGCCCGCCGCCATGGGTTGGATCCTGAACGCACCGTCATCGTGTGCCAGTCACGCGCCGCCATTGAGGCGGGCGCCTTCCACAATGATGTGGTGTGCGTCGGCAATGGCCGGGTTCTGTTCTTCCACGAGCTGGCCTTTGAGGACACTGAGGCGACGCTCGATGCCATCCGCGCGGCGGCCAAGGGCCTGTTTGATCCGGTCTTTGTGGAGGTGGCGCAGGACGAGGTGGCGATAGAGGACGCCATCACCAGCTATATCTTCAACTCCCAGCTCCTCGACTGGCCGGGCGAAGACCGCATGGTGTTGCTGGCCCCCAAAGAGACGCAAGAGACCGCCTCAACGCGCGCCTATTGCGAGCGCATGGTGGCAGGCAATGGCCCGATAGGACGCGTGGACTATGCCGATGTGCGCCAGTCCATGAGGAATGGTGGCGGGCCTGCCTGTCTGCGTCTGCGCGTGGTGCTGACACCGGCTGAGCTGAAGGCGGTTAATCCGGGTGTGATGCTGGATGACCGGCTGTTTGCCGCGCTGACCGACTGGGCCAAGACCCATTACCGCGAGAGCCTGAGCCTGACCGAGCTGGCTGATCCCGCGCTGGTGGATGAAAGCCGCGCGGCGCTGGATGCGCTGACGCGCATCATGGGTCTGGGCAGCGATTTCTACGAGTTTCAGCGGGCCTAGACAGGCAGCTAGAGATCAAAAGTCCCGACCACGGGTACGTGGTCGGAGGCTTTTTCCTTGCCCCGCACATCCTTGTGAATCTCGATGGATTTCAGGCGGTCAGCGGCCTGCGGCGAGCACAGGAGATGGTCGATGCGGATGCCGTTATTCTTCTGCCACGCACCGGCCTGATAGTCCCAGAATGTGTACTGGTGCGCGCGGCCATCGAGATGCTGGAAGGCTTCGGTAAGGCCCAGCCATTGCAGCGCGAAGAAGGCATCGCGGCTGGCGGGGAGGGTCAGGGCATCGCCCTCCCACGCGGCCGGGTCATGCACATCGGCATCGCGCGGGATGACGTTGTAGTCGCCAGCGAGAACCAGCGGTTCTTCATAGGCCAGGAGTTTCGCGGCATGCGCGTGCAGGCGCGCCATCCATTCCAGCTTGTAATCGTATTTCGGCCCCGGAGCCGGATTGCCATTGGGCAGGTAGATGCTCGCCACGCGCACCGGGCCACCCGGTGCGCTGATCACCACCTCGATATAGCGGGCCTGTTCTTCCTCGCCATTGCCGCCGGGCAGGGCGCGCTCGGCCACTTCCTCGATAGGAAAGCGCGAAAGCAGGGCGACGCCGTTATAGCTCTTCTGGCCCACCGTCTCGATATTGTAGCCCAGCCGCTCGATCTCCTCGCGCGGGAAGCCCTCATCCTGACATTTGATCTCCTGCAGGCAGGCAATGTCCGGCTTTGCCTCGCCCAGCCATTCCAGCACGTTGGGCAGGCGCGCCTTGATGGAGTTCACATTCCAGGTCGCGATGGAGAGAGTCATGCTAGTGTGCCTTCGGCGGGGGAGTGATTATTCGGGCTGAACGGGGCCGGACATGAACCCAGACCCGCGCAAGGATGCACCGCGCCGAGAGCGGCGCATCACCTTTCTAGCAGTTCTCACCCTCTTGCTGGCAAGTCTGGCTGCAGCGGCGGTGGCGCTGTTCGGCGCGGCGACATGGGGCGTCTCGATGATGGCGTTTTCCGGCGCGGTGGAAAGCGGTGCGGACCGCGATCTCATGCGGGTGGTCCTCTATTTCCTGCTCGCCGGGCCGTTCGTCGCCGGGGCAGGGCTTCTCATTGGCTGGATCGTGTTCTGGACGCGCAGGCCCGGCGCAGGCGTGGCGTGGGTCTTCCTGCCGCCGCTGATCTGGGCGGCCCTGCTGCTCGGCTATATGTGGGCGATTTCCGCCTTCTGCGAGGGAGAGTTTACGTGCGGGGTGTAGGGGGCAACCGTTTTCTCCCCCCGTTTACGGGGGGAGTGGCTCGAAGAGCCGAGGGGGGATTCCACAAAAGTTCCCCCCTCCGTCTCGCTGACGCTCGACACCTCCCCCGTAAACGGGGGAGGAAACCCGAGGGAGGCGGACCTCGCTCACGCTCGGCCGGCCCTTGGCCTTGCAGGCCGCTTAGCGGCCTGAAAAGCGCGAACGCGCGCCCGCGACTGCCTGTGCCCGCGCAGGCGGGTATTCGCGGAACACCGCAGCGCGGATGCGCTGCGGAACAAAAAAAACTGGCCCTAAAACCCCTCAAAGCTGGCAAACTCATCCACTTCGGCGCGCCGTGTGCGCAGCTGATTCACTTTGGCGTCCTTGTCGGCATGGCCGAGCGCCAGCCCGCAATAGACGATCTGGGGCTTCTCCACGCCCAGCGCGTTTGCCACGGTGCCTGCATGCACCGTCCACGCTTCCTGCATGCAGGTGGCGAGCCCTTTGGCTTCAGCGGCGAGGCAGAAGCTCATCATGAACATGCCCAGATGCGCCCACTGATTGGGGTTCATCCGCTCATCAATCGAGAAGAACACGCCCACCGGCGCACCGAAAAATTCATAGTTCGCCATCAGGTGCGCCAGACGTGCGCCCTTGTCCTCGCGCGGTATGCCCAGAAGCTCATACATGTCCTCGCCGACCTGAAAACGGCGCGAGCGATACGGCTCCCACAGGCTTTCCGGATAGACGGGGAAAGCAGCTTCGTTGGTGAAGGGGTCGGTGGAGAGCTTTTTCTGCACCGCATCGATGACGCGCTGGCGCGCTTCACCGGCCACGACATACACCTGCCAGGGCTGGAGATTGCCGCCAGAGGCCGACCAGCGCGCGGCGTCCAGCAGCTCGCGTATTTCAGTCTCGCTGACGGGTGTGTCCAGAAAGGCGCGCGTGGAAATGCGGCGCTTCAGAGCGTCGATAACATCCATGGTTCAGCCCCCGGAAAGTTATGGAGAAATCAGATTGAAAAGCTCGTCCCGCAACCGCAGGCAGCGGTGGCATTGGGATTGTGGATGCGGAAGGATGCGCCGATCAGCTCGTCGACATAGTCGATCTCGGACCCTTTGAGGAAATCCACGCTCATCGTGTCGACCAGCACGGTCGCACCGTCGCGCTCGATGGCAAGGTCATCATCGCTGCGCTCGCTCTCCAGATCGAACTGGTAGGAAAAGCCCGAACACCCGCCGCCCACGACCGATACGCGCAGGAATTGCTTGTCCTGGCCTTTCAGGATCTGAAGGATCTGGCGGGCGGCTGTCTCGGACAGGCTGATCTGGGCTTCGCTCATGGCGTTCTACGGTTCCCGACTGGCAATACACCCGATATATGGACGTAGAGGGCCGCCGATGGAAGGGCTGGCCCCGTGAAGGAGTGATGTTGATGGTGTTTACGCGCGCGCCTTATGCCTGCGATCCGGCGAAAACGCGCGGGCGGCTGCATCGCCAAGCCGAGAGCGCCACACGCTCGGCTTTCCAGCGCGACCGGGACCGCATCATCCACTCCACCGCCTTCCGGCGGCTTAAAGAGAAGACACAGGTTTTCGTCGCCCACGAGGGCGATCATTTCCGCACACGCCTGACCCATTCGCTCGAAGTCTCCCAGATTGCGCGCACGCTGGCGCGCGCCCTGCAGGTGGATGAAGACCTCGCGGAGGCGGCTGCGCTCGCCCACGATCTGGGACATCCGCCCTTTGGCCATTCGGGCGAGGACGGGCTTGCCGATGCGATGAAGGGCTTTGGCGGGTTTGACCATAATGCCCAGACGCTGCGCGTTATCACCCTGCTGGAGCGGCGCTATCCCGAGTTTGACGGGCTGAATCTGGCTTGGGAGACGCTGGAGGGCGTCGTCAAGCATAATGGCCCGCTGATGAAAAAGGGTGATGATCCGGCCAAGCTGCCCTGGGGCTTTACCGCCTATGAGGACTGGCGCGGGCTGGAGCTGCACACCCATTCCTCGGTCGAGGCTCAGATTGCCGCCCTGTCCGACGACATCGCCTATAACAACCACGATATTGATGATGGATTGCGCGCAGGCATTTTGAAGCTCGATGAGGTGACGGAATTGCCGCTGGTCGGCGATGTGTTCCGGGCCGTGCGCGACCAGTATCCCGACATCGGCACCAGCCTGACCATTCACGAAGCGATCCGCCGCCTCATTGGCCTGATGGTCAATGATGTGCTGGAGGAAACCCGCGCGCGGCTGGCGGCTTCGGGCGTGGATAGTCCCGAAGCGGTGCGCGCGCTAGACCATCCGGTGGTCAGCTTTTCGGAAAGCATGCTGGTGCAGCTGTCTGCCGTGCGCCGCTTCCTCTACGCAAACATGTATCTGCACTACAAGGTCAAGCGCGCCAAGGAGAAGGGCAAGCGGATCGTGAGGGAGCTGTTTGAGGCTTTTCTGAATGATCCGGCCCTGCTGCCGACCGAGTTTCACCGGCAGGCCGACACACCTGGCAGCCCGGAGACGGCGCGTGTGGTGTGCGACTACATTGCCGGGATGACAGACCGCTATGCGATCGACCAACATCGCCAGCTCTTCCATGTGGAAGCCTGGCGCTGAAACCTGTGGAAGCTACGCGCCGCACCCGCGCAAGACAGGCTGCATCTTGATACTCTGTTAACCAGAGGCGCGTGGACTGATTCGCGCCCATCGCCGTCAACAGGAAAACCATGCCCTCTCGGGACCGAAACTCGACCGATTACGATCCGGACGCCTATGACACGTTCGATGCCCGCGATGACGGGCAGGGGCGGCGCGGGCCAATCCTGCTGCTGGCCGCCGCCATCGTGCTGGTGCTGTTCCTCGGCGTTGTCTGGAGCGCGTATAATCTGGGCGTGCGCGAGCGCAATACCGCGCCCATCCTTACCGCTGACAGCCAGCCTTGGCGTACCGCGCCGGAGGATCCGGGCGGGTTTGAAACACCGGGCCAGGACATTGAAGCCTATGCCCTGCGCGAGCGGGAGCGCGGCGCTGTCGAGACGGTGGAGATTGATCCGGCTGTCCGGCCCGGCCCGGAAGAGCCGGTGGTCCAGCCGGAGCGTCCGGCCCTGACCGTTGAGACCGAAGATTCCGACCGGCTGGCCCTGCCGCGTGAGGAAGCCCCTGAACCGGGCGAGCCGGTTGTCGAGGACACACCGCCTGCGCCGGAAACACGCCAGCCCGAACAGCAGCGCCCGGCCGAAGAGCGCCAGCCCGAGCGCGAACAGCCGCGTCCGGCCCCGCCGGCTGCCAGCGCCAGCGGCAATTTCGTGGTGCAGATCGCCGCCTTCCGCACGATCGAGGAGGCCGAAGAGGCGTGGATTGCCTTCGTGACCCGCTTCCCGGACCTCTCCTCAGGGCGCAGCCCCTCCATTGTCGAGGCCAATCTGGGCGCGCGCGGCATTTATCACCGTCTGCGCATTGCCGCGTTTGAAACGCGTGATGACGCCTCGCGCTATTGCCAGACGCTTTCCTCGCGCGGGCAGGACTGTCTGGTGGCGGCCCGATGAGCGTGACGGCGGCAATCTATGGCCTGATGGGTGAAAGCCTGACGCCGGAGGAGAAAGCCTTCTTCCGCGATGCGGACCCGTGGGGCTTTATCGTCTTTGCCCGCAATATCGACCGGCCCAAGCAGATCATCCGGCTGATGGGCGAGCTGCGCGATTGTGTGGGCCGCGATGCGCCCATTTTCATCGATCAGGAGGGCGGGCGTGTGCAGCGCCTCAAAGCCCCGCTCTGGCGCGCCGCGCCGCCTGCCGCCCGCTTTGGCGAGCTGTGGGACCGCGAGCCGGAACTGGCGCTGGAGGCCGTGCGCCAGAACCATCGCCTGCTGGCGCAGGAACTGCGCGATCTGGGCATTGATTGCGATTGCGCGCCGGTGGTCGATCTTGCCATTCCCGGCGCAGACGCGGTCATCGGCGACCGCGCCTTCCACGCCGAACCCGGCCCCGTCGCCGAGATGGCGCGCGCCGCGCTGGCGGGCCTGAAGGATCAGGGCGTGGCCGGTGTCATCAAGCACATACCCGGCCATGGCCGGGCCGATGCCGACAGCCATTATGCGTTGCCGGTGGTGCGCGAGGATCACGAAACCCTGCACGAAACGGACTTCGCCGCCTTCAAGGGCGTGGCTGAAGCTGCATCCATGGCGATGACGGCCCACGTCACCTACACCGCGATTGACCCGGAGAACTGCGCCACCCTGTCAAAGGATGTGATCGCGCAGATCATTCGCGGCGAGATGGGCTTTGACGGCCTGCTGATGAGCGATGATCTCTCCATGAAGGCGCTGTCAGGAACGCTGCGCCAGCGCGGCGAGCGGGCGCTCAAGGCGGGCTGTGACATGCTGCTGCACTGCAATGGTGAGCGCGCGGAGATGGTGGAGGTGGCCCACGCCGCCATCACGCTCTCCGGCAAGGCGCTGGAGCGGGCCAGGGCCGCAGAAGAGGCGCGTGGCACGGCCCAGGGGCTGGACGTCGCCGCCACCCACGATGCCATGGCGCGCTGCTTTGCCGAGGCCGGGCTGGAGGCGCCAGCGCCGTGAGTGATCTGTTCGAGGAAGATGTGCGCTTTGAGGCCGTCCGCGATGCGGACGAGGCCGGTAGCGCGCTTATCCTCGATATTGAGGGCTGGGAAGGCCCGCTGCACCTGCTCTTGCATCTGGCGCGCAAGAACAAGGTGGATCTGGCGAAAATCTCTATCCTGGCGCTGGCCGAGCAGTATCTCGTCTTCATCGAGGAGGCGCGCGAGAAGCGGCTGGACATCGCGGCTGAATATCTCGTCATGGCGGCCTGGCTCGCCTATCTCAAATCCCGCATGCTATTGCCCAAACCGCGCCCGGAAACCGATGAGCCGGAGCCGGAGATGATGGCGGCGGCGCTCGCCTTCCGTCTGATGCGCCTTGATGCGATGCGCGCAGGCGGCGAAGCGCTTTACGACCGGCATCTGCTCAAGCGCGATGTGTTCGAGCGCGGCGCGCCCGAAGGCGTGCGCTCCATCCGCGCGCCGCAATATGAAGCGAGCCTGTTTGATCTCTTGAAAGCCTATGCCGGTACGCGCGAGAAGTTTGCCTTCTCCACCTACGAGCCGGAAAAGCCCAAGGTTTACAGCCTGGAGGCAGCCCGCGCCCGCCTCAGCCTGCTCTCAAAGCGCCTGACGGGGTGGGAGCGGCTGGACAGCCTGCTGCCGGGCGCGGACGAGCTGGGGCCGGATGCGCCGCCTGCCGCGTCGCTGATGGCATCTTCGCTTCTCGCGGCTCTGGAAATCACCAAGGATGGTGAGGCGGCGCTGCGTCAGGAGGCGGTCTACGGCCCGATCTGGATGCGCGGGCAGGAGAGCCGCCCATGAGCGATCCGATTGCCGAAGCGATTGCCCGCCTGCGTGCGCGGCAAGGCCCGCAAGCCGCTGCATTGGCCGAACCCTCGCAGCAGGCGATACGCATGGCCGAGGCGCTTTTGTTTGCCGCGTCCGAGCCGCTGGACGCTGAAACGCTGGCCGCGCGCCTGCCCGCGGGCACCGATATTCCTGCCACCATCGCTGCCCTGCAAGAGAAATATGCCGATGCGGGCGTTCGGTTGAGCGAGGTGGGCGGGCGCTGGCGGTTTGAAACCGCGCCGGATCTTGCCCATTTGCTGGCGGAAATCCGTGAGGAACCGAAAAAGCTCTCCCAGGCCGCCTTGGAGACGCTTTCCATCATCGCCTATCACCAGCCGGTCACGCGCGCCGAGATCGAAGAGATACGCGGCGTTGCCGTCTCCAAGGGTACGATCGATCTCCTGTTCGAGCTGAAATGGATACGCCTGCGCGGCCGCCGCCGCAGCCCCGGCCGTCCGGTTACCTTTGGCACGACCGACACTTTCCTGGAATATTTCGGCCTGGCCGCGATCACTGATCTGCCGGGGCTGGGTGATCTGAAAGCCGCCGGGCTTCTCTCCTCGCGCCTGCCGGCCAATTTCGACATTCCGGACCCCGCGCGCCTGGCCGACAACGAAGACCCGCTGGACGATGAGGACAGCGCCCACTTCCATCTCGACTTCCTCGAAGGCGCCGAGGACGAGCGCGAGGAGTAGGGGATGGCCGGTGTCTCCCCCCGTTTGCGGCGGAGGAAACCGTCACACATCCTGCACGAGGTCCCGGACAACTGTCCCCTAGCTCGTCATTCCAGAAGCCCGAAGGGCTATCTGGAACCCAGTCGTTTATTTGTGCTCCGCACATCCGTGCGTCGCTGCGGGCAAAAGTGCCCGGCGCGCGGTCGCGCTTTTCAGGCCGCTTAGCGGCCTGCAAGGGCAAAGCCCGCCCGCGACTTTTTCGCGGAACATCGCAACGCGGATGCGTTGCGGAACCAAAAAGCTGGGTTCCGGCTTTCGCCGGAATGACGAGGTGGAGAGGCCGGAGGATGACAGCTTTGTGTGCCCCCCCACCTGAACCCGCCATTGGACCCTTGCGCGATAATCCTCTACGGGTATAGGCCAGTGGCCGTAACGGCATTCCCGCACGGAGAGCGCATATGGGACCGCATTGGAGCATTTTTGTCATCGTTGGCATTCTCGTGCTCGTCCTGTTTGGCGGGCGCGGACGGATTTCCGCGATGATGGGTGATTTCGCCAAGGGCATCACGGCCTTCCGCAAGGGGCTGAAAGATGACAGCAAGGACGAGGACGCCGCCGAAGAGCGCCCCGCCGCCAGCATCTCTGCCGAGACGCGCGAAGACGAGCGCACGGGCTCTTAAGCCCGTCAGGAGCTAGAGTTCCATGAATCCCGGCTTTGGCGCTGCCGAGCTTATCATCATTGTGATCCTCGCCCTTGTGGTGGTGGGGCCGAAAGACCTGCCGCTGATGATGCGCAAGGCCGGGCGTTTTATCGGCCAGATGCGGGCCATGGCGCGCGATTTCCAGAACAGTTTTGACGAGCTGGGCCGCGAGGCGGAGCTGGCCGAGCTGAAAAAGGAAGTCGAGGCGCTCAAGAAAGCCAATCCGGTTTCCGAAGTCACCGAAGAATTGCGTGCGGCCGAGGCCGACCTGAAGCGCTCTGCCCTCGACAAGCCGCATCCGCGCGCCGTAAAGCCTGCCAAACCTGCGCTGGGTGATGAGGCGATGCTGCCGCTGGATACCAGTCCCGAAGCCGCAGCCGATAGCCCGCCCGCTCAGAGCAGGCAGGACTAGGCCATGTCAGGCGAGAAGCTGTCAAACGCCGGTGCCGCTGGTGCGCAGGATGACGAGGTGGAAGCCTCGCGCGCGCCGCTGATGGAGCATCTGACCGAGCTGCGCACCCGGCTGATCTGGGTGCTGGGCGCGGTGGCGCTGGCCTTCGTGCTCTGCTTTGCCTTTGCCGAGTGGATCTACAACATCCTGCTGGTGCCGTTTGAAGAGGCGGCGCGTCAGGTGCGCGGCGAAGATTTGCAGCTCCAGCTCATCTTTACCGGCCCGCTGGAGTTTTTCTTCGTCAAGCTGAAGCTCGCTCTGTTTGGCGCCATCATCGTGGCCTTTCCGATGATTGCCTATCAGGTCTGGGCCTTTGTCCGCCCCGGCCTCTACAAGAATGAGCGCCTTGCCTTTGCGCCCTTCCTGATTGCCTCGCCGGTCCTGTTCGCGGCCGGCATCGCCTTTGTCTATTATTTCATCCTGCCCTTCGTGATGGGCTTTGCGCTGGGTCAGGAGCAGACCGGGGAAGAGGGCCGCACAGCCATCCAGCTCCTGCCGCGCGTGTCAGAATATCTAAATCTCGTCACCACGCTCATTCTGGCGTTCGGGATATCCTTCCAGCTGCCGGTCCTGCTCTCCCTGCTGGGCAAGGTGGGGATCGTCAATTCGGGGCAGCTGGTGCGCTTCTGGAAGTTTGCGGTGGTCGGCATTGCCGTCTTTGCCGGCTTTGTCACCCCGCCCGACCCGATCAGCCAGATTTTCCTCGCCGCGGCCATGTTCGGCCTTTACGGGCTTTCCATCCTGGCGGTGAAGATGGTCGAGCCGAAGGAATTGGAGGGGTAGGGTTTTCCCTGATCCTTCGAGCGCCACTGCGTCCGAAAGGATGAGGGAAAACAGGCTCATTCGCCCCTCATCCTGAGGGTGAGCGAAGCGAACGTCTCGAAGGACGAGGGGCGAGCACGAGGTCCCGGCTCCGCTTCGCGGGCCGGGAGTTCAGGCTTATGTGAGTGCTCTCCAACCAATATCGCGGCGGTAGACGCCTTCGGGCCAGTCGATCTCACCAATGGCCGCATACGCCCGGTCCACAGCTTCGCGCAAATTCTCGCCGGTCGCGGTGACGTTCAGCACGCGGCCACCGTTTGCGATGAAATTGCCGTCTGCATCGAGCGCGGTGCCTGCGTGGAAGATCATCACGCCGTCGCCATGGCCCGCATGGTGCAAATTCCTGATTGTGCTGCCCTTTTCCGGCGTGCCGGGATAGCCGGGCGCGGCCATCACCACCGTAACGGCCGGTTTCGGATTGGCGTCCATGGGAAGAAGCTGCGCGAACTCGCTGGCGCGCATGCCCCCCGTTGAGGCCGCGAGCAGAAGCGGCACGATATCGGCCTCGATCTGCATCATCAGCACCTGACATTCCGGATCGCCAAAGCGGCAGTTGAACTCGACAACCTTGGGGCCGTCCGGCGTCACCATCACGCCGATATACAAGACGCCGCGATAGGGCATGCCGTCACCGGCCATGCCGCGCAGCATCGGCACGGTGACCTCTTCCTCCACCCGCTTCATCAGTTCGGGCGTCATCACCGGCGCGGGCGCATAGGCGCCCATGCCGCCGGTGTTGGGGCCGGTATCGCCATCGCCGATGCGCTTGTGGTCCTGAGCGGCGGGGAGGGTCAGGTAATTGATCCCGTCGGTGATGACGAAGATGGAGGCTTCCTCGCCTTCCATGAATTCCTCGATGACCAGCTCTGCCGACGCCCCGCCAAACTTGCCAGACAGCATGTCGGCGAGCTCGGCCTCGGCCTCCTCGCGCGTTTCGGCAATGACCACGCCCTTGCCTGCGGCCAGCCCATCGGCTTTCAGCACGAAGGGTGCGGTCAGCGTGTCGAGGAAGGCTTTGGCAGCGGCCACATCGGTGAAGCGGCCATAGCGCGCGGTCGGCACGCCATAGGCGGCCATGCGGTCCTTGGCAAAGCCCTTGGAGGCTTCCAGCTGGGCGGCAGCCTGCGACGGCCCGAACACGTCAAATCCGCGTGCGCGCAGCATGTCGGCAAGGCCCTTGGCGAGCGGAGCCTCAGGCCCGATCACGATCAGATCGGGTTCCAGCTGCAAGGCAAGCTGCTGGATGCCCTCCACATCATCGGCAGCGACATCAAAGCACGGGCCGATCAGGTCAATCGCCGGGCTGCCCGGCGCGCACCAGACCGTGTCCACGAGCGGGCTCTGCGCGATCTTCCAGGCCAGCGCATGCTCGCGCCCGCCAGAGCCGATGATGAGGATGTTCATGGCCGCCCCTGCTCTTGTTTATGCGATGGCCGTCTCTTAGCGGGGCTGCACGCCTCTTGTCGACCGCCGGGCGGCATTACGGCTAGTCTGGCACCGAAACGACTCAAGAGCCGAAATGACCGATCTTACCAACGCACCGGAATATACCGTCTCCGATCTCGCCCGCGCGCTCAAACGCACGGTGGAGACCGAGTATGGCCATGTGCGGGTGCGCGGCGAGCTGGGCCGGGTGACTATCCCGAAATCCGGCCATATGTATCTCGACCTGAAGGACGCCGAGGCCGTCATTGACGGCGTGATGTGGAAAGGCTCGGTCTCGGCGCTGTCCTTTCGCCCGGAGGAGGGGCTGGAAGTGATAGTCGAGGGGCGGCTTTCCACCTTCCCCGGCCGGTCCAAATACCAGATCATCATCGAGCGCATGGAGCCTGCGGGCGCTGGCGCGCTGATGGCTCTGCTGGAAGAGCGCAAGCGCAAGCTGGCCGCCGAGGGTCTGTTTGCGCCAGAGCGAAAAGCCGCCATCCCCTATCTGCCGCGCGTGGTGGGGGTGGTGACATCGCCCACGGGCGCGGTGATCCGCGACATTCTGCACCGGCTGGACGACCGGTTTCCGGTGCATGTCCTCATCTGGCCGGTGCTGGTGCAGGGCGAGGGGGCAGCGGCCCAGATCGCCGCCGGTATCGAGGGGTTCAACGCGATTGCGCCCGGCGGGCCGGTGCCGCGCCCGGATGTGCTGATCGTCGCGCGCGGTGGCGGCTCGGTGGAGGATTTGTGGGCCTTCAACGAGGAAATCGTAGTCCGCGCGGCGGCCGCCTCGCAGATACCGCTCATCTCCGCTGTCGGCCACGAAACCGATACCACGCTGATTGATTTTGCCTCTGACCGCCGTGCGCCGACGCCTACGGGCGCCGCTGAAATGGCCGTGCCGGTGCGCCGCGAGCTGATGGAGCGCATTGAGGGCGCGCGCGGGCGGCTATCGGCCGCGCTGCTGCGCACGGTGGAGCGTAAAGGATCCGATCTGCGTTCGGCCTCGCGCGGTCTGCCCCGGCCCGAGAGCCTGCTGGGTGATGCGCGCCAGCGGCTGGATTATGCCCATGAAGCGCTGGTGCGTGGGCTGACGCTCGGCATTGAGCGCAGGCGCGGCACGCTGGAGCGCCTGGCCGTGCAGCTGCGTCCGCTAGCGCTCAAGCGCGAGATCGCTGAACGCCGCCAGAGGCTGGTTCAGGCGGGCGAGCGCATGCGCGCGGCCAAGCTGAGGCGGCTTGGCGATGATGGCCGCAGGCTGGCGGCGCTCACCTCCACGCTGGAGGCGCTCTCCTATCACAACGTCCTGAAACGCGGGTACGCGATCATCGAGGATGGTAAGGGCGCGCTGGTGCGCTCTGCCGGTGATCTGGCACCGGGCGATGCTGTCACCTTGCGCCTGCATGATGGCGAGCGCGCAGCGGCGATTGCAGGCGGCGTGGCCCCGCCGCGCAAGGACAAGCCGGCCAGCAAGCCCAAATCCACTAAAACAGCCTCCACGCAGCAAGGCTCGCTTTTTTAACCCTCACCGCTGCACGCGCGGCCTCCGGCGTGCTACATCTCTTGATGATGGTCCGCCCCCGGACCCGGTCAGGGAGATGTCTTCATGCGTGTACTTCTCACCAGCGTAGCCAGTCTTGCCCTTCTGGCCGCCTGCAATGGCGAAGCGCCGGAGAGCGTTGATGAGGCTGTTGAACAGACAGGCGACGCGACGAGTGATGCCGCCGAAGAATCCGGCGAGCTGTTTGGCGGTGCGGACGGGACCGAATCCGGCTTTGTGGGTGCTATCGAAGAGGCCGTTCAGGCTTCGATGGACCGCCCATCGCTGGAGCAGGTGCTGGCGCATCCGCGCCGCGAGGCAGACCGGGCCCGCGACCCGTACCGGCATCCGCGCGAGACGCTGGAATTCTTCGAGGTGGAGGCTGATTACACCGTGGTCGAGGCGCTGCCCGGCGGCGGCTGGTATGGCCGCATCCTCGCCCCCTGGCTGGCGGCGGAAGGCGAATATTACGGCCTCAACTATCCGATGAGCGTGTTTGAACAGCTCTTCCCCAATATCACCGACGAGCAGCGTGTCCGGCTGGAAGGCTGGGAGGCAGGCTTCCCTGCTGCCGCCGCCGAATGGGGCGGTCCGGCGCAAGGCGGCTACACCTTCGGCTCGATCCCGCAACGCGCGGCCGGTTCAGCCGATGTGGTGCTCTACATCCGTGCCCTGCACAACATGGCCCGTTTTGGCTTGCTGGAAACGGCGGTCAATGACGCCTGGACGCTTTTGAAGACGGGCGGCGTTGTCGGCGTGGTCCAGCACCGCGCACCTGCCGGTGAAACCGATGAACGCGCCGATGGCTCGCGCGGGTATTTGCGCGAAGCCGATGTCATCGCCGCCTTCGAGGCACGCGGTTTCGTGCTGGAAAGCGCCTCTGGCATCAACGCCAACCCGAACGATCCTGCCGATCACGAGATGGGCGTGTGGGCGCTGCCGCCATCGCTGGGTGGCCCTGAGGAGACCCGCGAAGCCATGCGCGCCATCGGCGAAAGCGACCGCATGACCCTGCGGTTCAGAAAGCCGTAGGGGGTAGCGGTTTCTCCCCCCGCTTGCGGGGGGAGGGCATTACATCTTCTGTCATCCTCCGGCCGCGTAGCGGTCCGGGGGACCCATGCCTCTTTAGTTCCGCAACGCATCCGCGTTGCGATGTTCCGCGAATACCCGCCTGCGCGGGCACAGGCAGTCGCGGGCGCGCGTTCGCGCTTTTCAGGCCGCAAAGCGGCCTGGAAGCCCTCGTCCTTCGAGACGGCTTCTGACGAAGCCCCTCAGGATGAGGGCTTTGGGTCTGCTTTTCCCCTCATGCCTCGGCCACGTGGTGCTCGAAGCACGAGGGAAAAGCAGAGGGACGCTTATGGCCCCGCCACCGTCGTGCGGTGCATCAGGCGGGCATGGCCGTCATAGCCGCCCGTCGCCATGTGCTGGGTGCAGCGATTGTCCCACATCAGCAGCATGTCGCTCTGCCATTTGTGGCGATAGACGAAGCGCTCGTCATGGGTGACGCCATAAAGCTCGACCAGCAGGAAGAAGGCTTCCTCGTCGGTCAGGCCCTTGACCGTTTTCACATAGCCCGGATTGATGAAAAGCGTCTTGCGGCCCGTTTCCGGATGGATGCGCACTATGGGGTGGGACTTCGTGTTGCGCGCCTCCGGTGCGGCACGGATCGTCATGGAGCGGTCCTTGGCGTCATTCTCGCCATAGACCCCGTCTGGCGCATAGGCCAGGGCGGCAGAGTGGATGGCTTCCAGCCCTTCCAGCCTCGCCTTCATCTCCTCTGACAGCGCCTCATAGGCCGCATAGCCATTGCAGAAGAGGGTATCCCCGCCCACGGGCGGCGTGATCTTGGAATGCAGGATCGTGCCGGCGGGCGGGGTGTCCTGAAAGCTCCAGTCAGAGTGCCAGGCAGCAGCAAAGACGGACGCCTTCTCGTCCGCCGCGCGCTTCACCTCGATAATGTGGGGGTGGCCCTCGATGGGCGCGATGAAAGGATCATCGCCAAAGGGGCCAAAATACTGCGTGAAGCGCTCCAGATCCTCATGGCTCATGGGTTGGCCGGGAAAGGCCAGCACCAGATGCTCCAGCCACGCTGCGCGGATGGCGGCTACCTCGTCCGCGTTTAGCGGCTTTGACAGATCAACGCCCGTTACCGATGCGCCAAGGCTTGCGCCGCTGGGCGTTACCTTGATGTGTGAAGCGGCCATGGCCGGTCTCCTCCCGTTTTTTTGCAGCAAGGCTGCAGGCGGCAGGAGCTCCGGTCAAGCAGGCCTTTGCCTAACCCACATGCTGCATATGGTGGAGCCATTGCAGATGGTGCTCGTAATGGCGCAGCACATCGCGGATGAGCTGGTTCTTTGAATAGCCAAACACGTCGTAATGCTGGCCGCCTGCGCGCAGGAAGACCTCGGCCCGCGCGTAGGAATTATCATCCGTGTCGGTGCGGTTGATCTCGGCATCCGAGCTCGCCTCATAGGCCTTCAGCGCCACGCCGTAGATGAAGTCCGGGTCATCACCATGTCCGATCCGCAAAGACAGCCGGTCATCCTCCCGCTCGATTGTCGCGCTGTGCCCCAGCCTCTCCATTTCGGGCGCCAGCTCGCCAAAGGCCGGTTCAGCGGTGGCATTGATCCAGCTTTCCACCTCCGCCGGGGCAGGGCGGGAGAACATCAGGCGCAGGCGCACTTTCCATGGCACCGCAACGCCCTCCACGGGCATTTGTGCGGCGCTCCGCTGACCGGCTTTGCGCGCGGTCTCCATGGACCAGGCACGCACCAGGCCGATAAAGGCCAGGCCAATGACCAGCGTGAACGGGAGGGCGGCGGCTATGGTTGCCGATCGCAGGGCGGCGAGCCCCCCTCCGATCAGCAGGACGGCTGCCACAACGCCCTCCAGCAGCGCCCAGAACAGGCGCTGCCAGACTGGCGGCGTCAGCGTGCCGCCGGAGGCCAGGGTCGATTTCACCAGAGACCCGGAATCCGACGAGGTGACGAAAAAAGTGGTGATGAGGACGATGGCTATCACCGAGGTGATCGAGGCCAGCGGCAGCGTGTCCAGCAACGCAAACAGAGCCAGCTCGGACTGTTCGGTGCGAACCGCCTCGATGATCGGACTGGCGGTATTGGCCATGACCTCCAGAAGGGCTGAATTGCCGTAAATCGTCATCCACAGGAAGGTGAACAGGGTCGGGCCGAACAGCGCGCCGATAATGAACTCGCGAATGGTGCGCCCGCGCGAAATGCGCGCAATGAACATCCCCACGAAGGGCGACCAGGATATCCACCAGCCCCAGTAGAACAGTGTCCACGTGCTGACCCATTCACCGTCGCCATAGGCATCGACGTTAAACGTCAGTGTCGCCAGCTGGTCTACATAATGGCCGATATTCTGGACGTAGGCGCCAATCAGGAAGAGCGTCGGCCCCATGACCAGAACGAAGACCAGAAGCCCGATGGCCAGATAGAGATTGATCTGCGAAAGCCGCCTGATCCCCTTGTCCAGCCCGGCGAGAACCGACGCTGTTGCGATCAACGTGATGATCGCGATGAGTACGACCTGCACTTCCTCGCTGATGGTCAGGCCGAAGACCACGTTCAGGCCGGCATTGATCTGGGTGACGCCATAGCCGAGCGATGTGGCCACGCCAAACAGCGTGCCCAGAATGGCGATCACGTCCACGATATGCCCGATAGGGCCGTAAATACGGTCACCAATCAGCGGATAGAGCGCGGAGCGTATGGTCAGCGGCAGGCCGTGGCGGAAGGCAAAATAGGCAAGGCTTAGCCCCACGATCACATAGACCGCCCAGGCGTGTATTCCCCAGTGGAAGAAGGTTAGCACCATGGATTGCTGGGCCGCGGCCTGGGTCTCAGGGCTGGCGTCTGGCGGGCTTAGATAATGGGTGATGGGTTCGGCGACGGCGAAGAACATGAGGCCGATGCCCATGCCGGCGGAGAACAGCATCGCAAACCAGGCCATGAAGCCGAACTCTGGCACGCTGTCGTCAGGACCCAGCTTGATGCGTCCCCAGTCAGACAGCGCGACGATAAGCGCAGCGATCAGGAATATCCCGATACCCACCGAATAGACCCAGCCAGCCGTGTCGGTGATGAAATCGCGTGCGGTGTTTAAAATCGTTTCGGCCTGATCGCCGGCGATCAGCACAGCGGCCACCCCGCCAATGGCCAGAATGGCGGCGGGGATGAAGACGGCCGGTTCGATCTGCTTGGTCATGGCGGGGCCTTTTCTTACAGCGGTCAGGCGGCGTTGGATTGTGTGTGGTCGCGGCGCCAGTCAGTGAGGGCCGGGCCGAGCGCGCTTTTCAGCGGGTCAAGGAAGGGTTCAAACGCTTTCCATTGCTCCAGGCCGGAACGGTAGAGGGGCTGGCGCACCTGTTCGGAGCTGGCGGTGCGCACTTCGCGCCGGGTCTTGTGGAAATCGACACAAGCCTGCTCGAACGGCAGGCCGCAGAAATCGAGAATGCGGCGCACCTGAGCTTCAATATCGTCGACCACATCTTCATGGATGACGCGCAGGATTTCGCCGGGCAGCACCGCGTCCCAATGGTCCATCAGCTCCGCATAGGCGCGGTAATAGCGCCCGATCTCTTCAAGCCCGTAGGTGAATTCCTGGCCCTCGGCAAAGAGCTGCTTGAACCCGGAGAAGCAGCACGCCATCGGGTGGCGGCGCGCATCAATGATCTTCGCGTTCGGCAGGATCAGCTTGATCAGCGCAATGTGCCGGAAATTGTTTGGCATCTTGTCGGTGAAGAAGGGCGCACCCTTGCGGTGGATCGCCGTCTCCTCGATATAGCGCCGCCCCATCGCGGCGAGTTCGTCTCCGTCCATCTCATGGAGGACACGCGGATAGCGTGTGCGGTCTGAACGGTCGCGGCCGCGAAGTGAATGGGCGGCGGAGAGGATATTGGGCAGTTCCAGCGTGCCATCCACCTGGCTGTGCGAGGCCAGGATCTGTTCGAGCAGGGTGGAGCCGGCGCGCGGCAGACCCACGATGAAGATGGGGGCCGGATCGTCATGCCCCTTGCCGGACTGTGCGGCGAACAGCTCCGGCGTACACAGCGCTTTCTGGGCTTCCAGCTCTTCTTCCATCTGGTCAGAGGTGTAGCGGGTCTGGCGGCGTTTGAGATCATTGCCGCGCGCATAGGCGGCAAAGGCGCTCTCGAAGTCCTCGCGGTCTTCATGCGCCTTGCCGAGCGCGAAGCTCAGATGGATGCGCTGGGTGTGGGAGAGGGCTGCGTTCTCTGCCTGCGCCAGCATCGCGGCCAGCTCGCCATCGTCAAAGCGGTAGGTTTTCAGGTTTGCCAGCGCGTACCAGGCGTCGGTGTGCTCCGGCTGGCTGGCCAGAGCCGCCTTGTAGGAAGCGACAGCCTTTTCGCTTTCACCAGCGGTCTTCAGTGCATGACCGCGCGAGGTGAGGGTGGCCGGGTCGCCCGGAATTTTTTCAAGCACGCGGTCAAAGGCCGACAACGCGGTTTCGTAATCGCCCGTCTGCATCGCCTCGATGGCGTAATGCGACAGGAAGACCGGACTGTCCGGATCGCGCTCCAGAAGGGCGCGCGCCTGCTCCAGCGCGGCGGCAAATTTCTGGCGCTTGCGCAGGACCTGAATGTAGTCGAGGCGCACCTGGATATTGTCCGGCTCGAAGGCCTGCGCGTTCTCCAGAAGAATCTCGGCATCGTCGGTGACGTTGAAGCGAACGCCTATTTCCGCCAGCAGGCGCATCGCCTCGACATGCCTTGGATTGGCTTTGAGGAAATTGCGGCACAGCGTCTCCGCGCGGATCAGCCGGCCCTCATAAAGATGGTGCATCACCGCCACGACAGGCTTTGGCAGGCCCGCTACGCGTTCACCTTGCGCGCGCGCCTGTCCGGCTTCGCCGGTCCGCCCCAGAGCCATGAGAATATCGCTCTGCGCAGCCCAGCTGGCGGTTAGGGCGGGGTTGTGCTGACAGGCGCGGGCATAGGCTTGCAGGGCATTCTCGTTGCGGCCCTTTGCGCGCTGGAGATGGCCTTCCTCCTGCCAGGCCCGGCCAAATTCGGGCTGGGCGGTCTTCAGCCGGTCCAGCGCGTCTTGCGCGTCATCCAGCCGCCCCAGATAGCGCTGGCAGACAGCCGTCATGTAGAGCGCCTCGCCATGCTCCGGCTCGGCGTCCAGAAAAGGGCCAGCAATATCCAGCGCCTCGGCGAAGGCGCCGGTCATGATCTTTTCCTGCGCCGCCTTCAACGCCGCATCGTGTGAATTGGAAGTCTCTGTCAAATCATGCCCCGCCAGGGAAAAGAGAAAGCGCCCCGCATCGCGGGACGCTTTCCATTATCGGTCATGCAGCCGGTGAGACAACACCGGAAGATGTTCCAAATCAGTACTGGACACCGACACGTATACCGACCGTACGCGGACGCATGATCGTTACACGTTCGCGGTCGAACACGAAGTTGTTGCTGAGCTCTGCACGCTCATTGGTGATGTTGTCAGCAAACACTTCTACCCGCCATTGCTCGGCGGCCAGGCCCGCAGAGAAGGCCAGCACGGTATAGCTGTCCAGATCGGCAGAATTGATGTCGATCACATCGCTGCGCGAACGGTCCGAATAGATGAGCTGCGGCATGACGTGCGCCGTCCAGCCATTATCGGTGTTCCACTCATAACGCGCCCGCAGATTGCCCTGGAAGTTCGGGGCAAAGGCGAGCTCGGCGCCGGCCGTCACATCATCGGTCGGCGTGATGACGCGCGTGATTTCGGTGTCGAGGATCGAGAATGCACCCGACACGGTCAGGCCCGGAATGCCCATAGGTGCCCAGGTGAGATCACCTTCCACACCACGGATTTCCGCGTCTGCTGCGTTGTCGGAGAAGAACAGGTTCACGATGCTCGGATCGAAGATCGTGGTCTGCAACCGGTCAATCTCGACATAGAAGGCGCTGCCGTTGAACCGCAGCTGGCGGTCAAACAGCTCGGTCTTCCAGCCGAACTCGTAATTGCGCACATCATCGGTATCGAGCGCGAAGGGCACGGTGTAGCTGCCCGGCCCGGGCGCGCCGCCCGGACGGTTCAGCAGGCCCGGACGGAAGCCTTCCGAATAGGTCGCGTAGAACAAGAGATTGTCCGCAGGCGTCCATGTGCCCGTCACCTTGGTGATGACACCGCTGGTGTGGGCCGACGACGGCGCACGCACCGAGTTGAAGATCTGCTGGGCCTGGGCAGGCGAGTATCCCATCGCCTCGATGTCGGCGAGCGAGTCGGCCAGCGTGAAGGTCTGGCGCATGGCCGGATCACACGAACCGATGAAGGTGAAGGTGCCAGAGCCGTCATACAGATCGGAAATATTGGTTCCGAACGCATTCTGGTCAGTCCCGCCGGAATTGCAGAAGGACGAGTTGGCCGTGCCCTGCAGGCCGACATCAATATCGTACCAGCGTGCGCCCAGCGTGATGGCGAACGTGTCCGGCACAAGGTCGAACGTCACTTCGCCGAACACGCCCAGCTGTTCGTCGGTGCGGCGCACATCATTGCGGAAGATCACGCCCGCCGGAAACGGCCCGGCATCAGACTGGAAGGCGCCCGGGAAGGGGAAGTTCGGGGCAAACGGCCCGAACGGTTCCGCCGCGATCATGCCCGGATAGTGGAAGTCATTACGCTCATCCAGCGTCAGATCGCTGTAGAACGCGCCAAACGTGGCCCGCAGGCGGTGTTCCTGCGGCGTGGTGGCGCGCAGCTCATGCGTCCACACCTCGGTCTGCGAGGTGGAGTTCACGAACAGGTTCGGCGCCTGGCAGGTGCCGGCCGGGTCAGCCGCGCCCGGATACGTCACCGACCCGTCGCAGATATAATAGGGCAGGTACTGGCCGACGAAGAGATAGTCTGAATAGTCAACGCGCTGATCGGTCGAGCGGTCCGTATAGGCACCGGCATAGACCACATCGAGCATGCCGATGCGCCCTTCGGCGGTCCAGCTCACATTGCGGAACTCGTCTTCGATCCGGTCCTGTTCAAAACGCTGGATCTGCAGGTCGTCGAGCTCCGGATCAACGAAGAACACGCCGTCGGCTTCGACGCGCTGCTGCGCGTAACCAACCGTCAGGCGCCAGTCATTATTGAACTCATAGCGTCCCGAGATGCGGAAACCGGCATAAGTGGTGTCGTTGAAATTGTCCTGCACCAGCCCGGCATTGTCGGCTTCGATGAAGTTGACGCCAGAGAAGTCCTGGCCGGCCTGGAAGCCAGCGCGCTGGGCCGAGACCGGCACGCCATTGGCGCGCATCGTGCCTTCAGGCCGGAAGCGGGCTGATTCCGACGCGTCGCGCGTACCCGCCACATTGTCGATATAGCCGCCCTGATTGTCGACATAGGCAACCGCGCGGATGGCGAAATTATCGCCGAACGGCAGG
Organism: Glycocaulis alkaliphilus; assembly: GCF_004000605.1. Classification (NCBI taxonomy): domain Bacteria; kingdom Pseudomonadati; phylum Pseudomonadota; class Alphaproteobacteria; order Maricaulales; family Maricaulaceae; genus Glycocaulis; species Glycocaulis alkaliphilus. The sequence continues at coordinate 1,314,108 of NZ_CP018911.1, forward strand.
TTCACCACCGCTTCCAGCTGATTGCTCATATCGCCGTCCTGCGTGAACGACACGCCGGCCTGAGAGGAGGCGGAGAACTCGCCGAGAACCGGCTTGTTGGTGATCAGGCGCACCGTACCGGCTTGCGAGCTGGCGCCGTAAAGCGTGCCTTGCGGTCCGGGCAGAACCTCGACGCGTTCCATGTCGGCAGCGTAGACATCCAGATTGCGGCCGGGCTGGGCGAGCGGCTGCTCGTCCAGATAGAAGGCGACGTTGGGCGAAAGGCCCGCGACGCCCGCCACCGTCAGGTTCGGCGTCGTCGAGGCAATGCCGCGGATATAGATGGTGCTCTGGCCCGGCCCGCTGCCACCAGCGGTGATGCCGGGCAGCTGGGTCAGATAGTCGGTGAACGTGTCCACGCGCAGCTCGTCGAGCGCACTGGAATCGAGCGCATTCACCGCCACCGGAATCGATTGTGCGTCGGCCTCGGTCTTGGTGGCCGTCACGGTGATGACTTCAACCTGCGCGCTGGCCGCGCCCGCCGCGCCTGCGGCCATCATGGTTGCAGATAGAATAGTGCTTGTGAGCACCCGTTGCTTGAACGATCTCAAAGGTCCGCCCCTTTTTTTGCTGAATGGTTCGTGGCGGAGTTATAGGGATCGCGACCCGTCTGGCCAGAATTGCTTCCTGCAAAAAGGAGTTTTCAGACCGATTCCGCCGCACCCCTTGTTCAGCGGCGCGCATAAATACATGAAAAAACGCTATAAAAGCCGGTTGTGATAGTAATGCAACGCTATTTCATACATTCTTCACACAGCAATTCCGGCGAGGCGCTTGGCGTAAAAATGCATCGTGAGCGAAGCAATTATGCGAGTCGCTGGCGCGTCGGCGCGGCCTGCTCTACAACGCGATACTCCCACAGACAGGGTGAGCCCCGTGAAGGATCATGACGAGATACTGATCGCGCTGCGCCGGATAATCCGGGCGGTGCATCTGCGGTCCAAGAAGCTGGAAAAGGAAACCGGGCTGACAGCGCCGCAATTCATCGTGCTGCAGGCGCTAAGCCGTCATGGCGCGATGAAGCCGAGCGCCCTGTCACGCGAAATATCGCTGGGTCAGCCGACCGTGACGGCAATTCTGGACCGGCTCAAGCGCGCCGGACTGATAGAGCGCACTGCCAGCGCCAGTGACCGCAGAACGTGCCCCGCGCAGATAACGCCCGCCGGTCTTGCCGTGATCGAAACCTCGCCGGAACTTTTGCAGACCGGCTTTCTCAAAGCTTTCCGCAAACTTCCCGACTGGGAGCGGCACATGCTGATCGGGGCGCTCCAGCGCGTCGCCGAACTCATGGATGCCAGCGATGTCGATGCCTCGCCCATCCTGACCGGGTGTTCTGAAATGGTGAAGCCTGCGTCAGACAACAACGAGCCGCCGAAGGCCTGACTTGCGGTGGCGTGACGCTGCGGGCTAAACCGGGCGCACCAAATCGCTTTTTCCTGTTCCTTCAGTCCGGCTGGCACGCTTCATGTTCAAGAAAATCCTCATTGCCAATCGCGGCGAGATTGCCGTTCGCGTCATCAAGACCTGCAAGCGCATGGGGATAAAGACCGTCGCCGTTTACTCAGAGGCCGATGCCGACAGCCTGGCGGTGGAAATGGCCGATGAGCGCGTGTTCCTGGGCGGATCGCTGCCCGCCCAGTCCTATCTCGACATGGACAAGATCATCGCGGCGGTAAAGGAAACCGGCGCAGAGGCCGTCCATCCGGGCTTCGGCTTCCTGTCGGAGAACGCGAAGTTTGCCGAACGCCTGAAAAAAGAGGGCATTGGCTGGATCGGTCCGAACCCGCATGCCATCTCGGCCATGGGTGACAAGCTGGAGAGCAAGAAGCTCGCAGCCGCTGCCGGTGTCAGCACCGTGCCGGGATTCAAGGGCGAGATCGTCGATGACCAGCAGGCCGTCGAGGTGGCCGGTGATATTGGCTATCCGGTGATGATCAAGGCGTCGGCTGGCGGTGGCGGCAAGGGCATGCGCATCGCGTGGGACGAGAGCGAGGTGCGCGAGGGCTTCCGCGCCGCGCGCTCCGAAGCCAAATCCTCCTTCGGCGATGAGCGCATACTGATCGAGAAATTCGTCGAGAAGCCGCGCCATATCGAGATACAGGTGCTCGGCGACAAGCACGGACACGTTATCCATCTCAATGAGCGTGAATGCTCGGTCCAGCGGCGCAATCAGAAGGTTCTCGAGGAGGCGCCATCTCCCTTCCTCGACAAGAAGACGCGCGAGAAGATGGGCGAGCAGGCCGTCGCGCTGGCAAAAGCGGTCGATTATGACAGCGCAGGCACGGTGGAGTTCATCGTCGACCCGAACAAGAACTTCTACTTCCTTGAAATGAATACGCGTCTGCAGGTGGAGCACCCGGTTACCGAACTGACCCACGGGCTTGATCTCGTTGAGCAGATGATCCGCGTCGCCGCTGGCGAGAAGCTGGAGCTGGCGCAAAAGGATGTGACCATCACCGGCTGGGCGGTCGAGGCGCGGCTCTATGCCGAAGACCCGTATCGCGGCTTCCTGCCCTCCATCGGGCGTCTGGTGCGCTATGTGGAGCCGGCTGAAGGCCCCAGCGGACCGGGCACGCTGCGCATCGATTCCGGTGTGCGCGAGGGCGATGAAATCTCCATGTTCTATGACCCGATGATCGCCAAGGTGATCGGGCAGGGCGATACGCGCGAGAAGGCCATCGACGCGCTTTCCGCCGCGCTGGACCGGCTGGATGTGGCAGGCCTGCAGTCCAACGCGCCTTTCCTGGCCGCCGTGCTGGACGAGCCTGATTTCCGCAAAGGCGCGATCCATACCGGCTATATCGAGGAGCATTTCCCCGATGGCTTTCACGGCACCGCGCCCAAGGAAAGCCAGTGGCGCGCCTTCGTGGCTGCATCGGCCCTGATCCATACCGTTTTCGTGGAGCGCGCGGCGCGCATTGCCGGGCGCATCACGCCGGGCGTGGGCGATGGCAAGCCGCATAACTGGACGGTTCTCATTGATGACCAGCAGTTTGCGGTCGAGATAACGCTGGAGCGCAGTCTTGATGGCGGCTTTGCCGCCACCGTCTACATGCCGGGCCTCGGCGCCGAGCCGGTCAATCTGGAGACGGGCTGGAAGCCGGGCGATCATCTGTTCGAGGCAAAGCTCGGCAAGGAAAGCTTTAGCCTGTCGGTGGAAGACCGCACGCAGGGCTACTGGCTGCGCCACCGGGGCTTTTCCGCGCTGGTGCGGGTCTATTCCCCGCGCATTGCAGAGCTGGCTGCGCGCCTGCCCGAACGCCCCGAACCCGATACCAGCAAGCAGATCATCAGCCCGATGCCGGGCCTCATCGTTTCGGTCGCGGTGGAGCCGGGCCGTGAGGTGAAGGCGGGCGAGGTATTGCTCACCGTTGAAGCCATGAAGATGGAAAACGTGCTGCGCGCCGAGCGCGACGGCACGGTGAAAACCGTCAGCGTGAAAGCAGGTGACAGCGTGGCCGCAGACGAGCTGCTGGTAGAGCTGGAGTAACTTTTTTCAGGTTTCTTGTTGACCGCCCCTGCCTTAGGGGCCGACCTTGGGCCAAGGATTGAATCGCGTACCTGGCCCCCTCGAGCCTCTGCGTGCCGATCCGGCTTGTTTTGACCACTTCCCGGAGGGACTAAGACATGAATTTCATGGACGCCGTAAAATCGGTCTATTCCAACTATGTTGGCTTTCAAGGGCGCGCCCGCCGCAGTGAGTATTGGTGGTTTTTCCTCTTTTACCTCATTGCCTATAGCGTGCTTTACGCCATCGATCTGAGCGTTATCGGCTTCCCGGCGCTGTCGGGCATTTTTGCCCTCGCCAGCTTCCTGCCCTCACTCGCGGTGGCTGTGCGCCGTCTGCACGACACCGGACGTTCGGGCTGGTGGATTCTGATCAGCCTGGTGCCGCTGGTCGGCTTCATCGTGCTGATCATCTTCTACGTCTCGGACAGCCAGCCGGGTGTGAACCAGCACGGCCCTAATCCGAAAGGCGTTGTGGCGGCTGCTGCCGATGCCGTGACCGGCGGCTAGCCAATACCTCTGCTGAGGTGAATTTTGCGGGCGCGGGGTGATCCTCGCGCCCGTTCTCGTGTGGAATAACGAAGTGACGGAAATTCCGGGACTTTTCAGAAGAATCGCTGGAGCGTTTTGGCGATTGTATTTCAGCAGGCATTGGGAGGCTAGAAATGCCGGAATTTATCAAGCGGTTCGTTAGTTTCGACAAGCTTATCGCCACGACGCTCATCAAGATACTTTACTGGATCGGCATGGTGGGCATCGCGATTTATGTTCTGGTGGGCATGGTAAGCGGGCTCGCCATGATTACCCAGAACTTCATGGTCGGAATCGGCATGTTCCTGCTTGCCCCGATCGGTGGTGCGATCGGCGTTCTGTTCTGGCGTTTCCTGATGGAACTCTACATCGTGATCTTCTCCATCCATGACCGCCTCGGTGAAATCCGCGACAAAACCGGCTCATCCGCATCGTGAACCGGCCATCGGCCGGTTTCATCACGTGATCGCAGCGGGCGCGGGTGCCAAACCCGCGCCCGTTTCTCTTCCGCCCGTTCCCGGCTTGGGCTAGAAGCGGCCCGAAACACGCTTTCCCCCGTCCCGGAGCCCCCTTGTGCCGATCAACTTCCGTGCATTTTTCCTGCCCGATACGCGCGCTGACGCGGACACGTTCTGGCTGGGGCTGGGATTTATCGCTTTTGCCGACGCGCTGCGCCTGACCCTGCTCGATGCGGGGCTGGCCATGTTTGCCTGGCTGCTGATCCTGTTCTGCCTTGCCGCGCTTCATATCAACCGGCTGCGCGATGCCGGACGCCAGGGCCCGCTGGTGATCGTGCCGCTGGCCGCGGGTGTGGCGGTCAAGGCGATTGTCGCCATCATCGCGGTGACGGTCGCCATCCTGCCGGGCTTCATGGACTATCTCGAAGCGCAGGGCGTGGACATCAACGACCCCGCGCAGGTGCAGGCCGCCGGTCAGGACGATGAGCTCATCGCCGGTTTCCAGCAGCTGATGATCGAGAACGAGGCCGATACGCTCGCGGCGTTTTCCGCTGGCGACTGGCCGTCCGCCATCGCCTTCTGGCTGACCGTGTTTGCCATCGGCTTCTGGTTTGCGCGCATGCCCCGCAAGGGGTGAGGGTGGTTTTCCAGAGGCTGCGAACGGGTTTCCTCCCCCGTTTACGGGGGAGGTGTCAGCGCAGCTGACGGAGGGGGGAACCTTTTCTGTTTTAAATCCCCCCTCGGTCCTTCGGACCACTCCCCCCGTGAACGGGGGGAGAAAACGTTATCGTTGCCCCCCTCAAACCGGCGGTGCTTCGTCCTCCACCCCGCCGAAAATCTCCACGAACGCTGATTTCAGCGCAAAGTCTGCATCGTCCATGGTCACGGGCAGGCCCAGATCGGTCAGGCTGGTGACGCCAAAGGATGGATTGGTGATGCCGCACGGGACTATTCCACCAAAATGGGAAAGGTCCGGCTCGACATTCAGCGCGATGCCGTGAAACGAGATCCAGCGGCGCAGGCGGATGCCGATCGCGGCAATCTTGTCCTCGCGCGGCGGGCCACCCATGGCTGTGCGGTCCACCCACACGCCAATTCGGTCGCAGCGCTTTTCGCCCTTCACATTGAATCGATCCAGCGCGCCGATAATCCAGTCTTCGAGATTGTTGACGAACTGGCGCGCATCGCGGCCGCGTTCCCGCAAATCCATCATCACATAGGCCACGCGCTGGCCCGGCCCGTGATAGGTGTATTCACCGCCCCGGCCGGAACGGTAGACCGGAAATTTCTCCGGCTCGCGCAGGTCTGACGCGTCCGCGCTGGTGCCCGCAGTGTAGAGGGCAGGGTGCTCCAATAGCCAGATCAGCTCGCCCGCCTCGCCGCGATGAATGGCGGCCACGCGCGCCTCCATCGCCGCAACGGCGGCGTCATAATCGACCGGGGCTGCAGAAACTGCCCATCCGGCTGGTTTTTGTTGCATTGCTTAACGCCTCGGAAACCGGCCCGGAACATCGTGTGTAAACGCGCCGCTTTCAAGTGAGGGTGTGCGGCGGGAAAACGCGGGACAAGGTATCATCATCTTATGAGTCAGCTCGGCGCTGTGCAGATTGAAATTGCGGTTCTTCTGGGCCGCTCGCGCCTGCCCATCCAGCAATTCTTGCGGATGGGACGCGGCGCGGTGATTCCCCTTGATGCCGCCGAGCATGAAGAAGTGTGGATTCTGGCCAATAACCATCCCATCGCGCGCGGCGAGATCGTCATACAGGGCGATCATATCGCCGTGTCGATCACCGAAGCGGCTGACGTTCACGACTATTTCGCCGCCTGATAGGAGCTTTCGGCGTGCGCGCGAAAATAGAGCGCGCTCGCGCAGTGAAGGGCTTTCCTTTCCTCTTGGGTCTTGCTAAACGCCCGTCTCCCAGTTTGCGGCCGTGGCGGAACTGGTAGACGCGCAGCGTTGAGGTCGCTGTGGGGCAACCCGTGGAAGTTCGAGTCTTCTCGGCCGCACCATTTTCTCTCCTGCGGGAGAGATATGAAAAACCACCCGGTTCGCATGTCGCGGGCCGGGTGTTTTCATTTTTGCGCTGCTGACATCACCTCAAGCCTCGCCTTGCCGGGCTGCACACAGTAGGCTTGCCGCCATAATCCTGCCTTCCGGCGAGGGGAGGCTTAAGGTCTGGTTGTTCGCTGTGCTGGAGGGTGCTTCTTGCGCCGTATTGTCTGCCTTTCCACGCTTGTGATTGCGGGCGCGCTTGCTGTCACAGGCCCGTCTGCCCTGATGTCCGCTGCAAACGCACAGGACGGTGCCAGCAGCGGGCTTTCCCTGCATGCGGGCTGGCAGAGCGGGCCGGAGCTGGAAAGCGCCCGCGCCGGTCTGGCTGCCGTCACGCTGGATGATCAGATCTATGCCGCAGGCGGGGCAGGGCGCGTCACTCCGCGCGACAATTTCGAGGTCTATGACAGCGAGATCAATCGCTGGCGGCCTCTCTCCCCCCTGCCTGAAGGGCTGGAGCGCTTTGGCCTTGCTGCCGCTGACGGGCGCATCTGGGCGGCCGGCGGATACGGTTCGGAATCGGGCCGCGAGCCGATTGCGGAGATGTGGTCCTATGACCCGGAAACCGATGTCTGGCAGAGCGAGACGCCCATGCCCGCGCCGCGCGCGGCCTTTGCCATGGTGGCCCATGAGGGCCGGCTGTATGCCGTAGGCGGCACTGAAGAGCCGGGCGGCATTTTCGTCTTCGACATCGAGACAAGCGAATGGGCCGCCCTGGAAGCACCATCAGACCTGCGCCGCCGCGATGCCGGCATCACGCTGGTCAATGGCGAAATCTGGGTGACTGGCGGGATTGTGAACCGTCGCGCGGTTGCCCGCGTGGACATATACAATATCGATGCGCGCCAGTGGCGGCGCGGCCCGGACCTGCCGCAGGCGCGGGCCGGTCATGCCCTGGTCTTTGACGGATCGCGCGTACTGGCGCTGGGCGGACGCGGGGACGATCTGCGCTCCACCCATGACACCGTGTTCACCGCCGCGCCGGACGCGCGCAGCTGGCAGGCTGGAGGCGCGCTGACAGCCGCGCGCACCGAGGCGGCGGCTGCGGTGCTGGACGGCGCCGTGTTTCTGATCGGGGGCGGCGTCGGCGGCGGCGTGTTCGCGCCCTTCACCGCGCTCGCCACTGTGGACGTTCTGGGACGCAGCCAGTAGCGCGGCAACCAATTTGCAACGATACCGCAAAGGCCCCTGACGGGCGTTTCGGAACGGGACACTTATGAAGCCGCGCTTGAAATCCAGCCGCGCCGCGCGCGAACTCATCAAGACCCATGAACCCTTCCTGGGCGACGCGCTGCGCCGTGGACGGCGCTGGGCGCTGGGCTACGGCCACACGGCAGCGGCCAGGGAAGGCGCGCGCATCAGCCGTGAAGATGCCGAACTGCTGCTTCTCTATGATGTGATCCAGGCCGAACAGGCCATCGGCAAGGCGGTGGGCGAGGACCTGCCCGGCGCTGTCCGCGACGCGCTGGTCTCCTTTGCCTGCTCCATCGGTGCGGGTGCATTCAAGGTGTCGGACGTGGCGCGCCTCGCCCGTGACGGCCGTCATCTGGAAGCCGCGGCCGCGCTGGAAACCTGGGTGCGCGCCGAGGAAGATGGCCGTCTGGTCGTCTCCGAGCGCCTGGTGCGCCGCCGCGCTGCCGAGAAGGCGCTCTATCTGCGCGGTGTGCAGGAGCAGGCCGAACCGGCCCCGGCCGCCGAGCCTGCGCCCGAACCCGCGCCGGAGCCTGCAGAGGCCGCGCCGCGCATCGGCCCGCTTGTCGATCTGGAGCTCGAATTTGTCGATCCGCCAGAGCCGGGCGGCATGGTGTTGGAAGATGAAGCGCAAGCGGAGCCGGAAGCTGAAGTTCAGCCCGTAGCTGAACCTGAGCCGGAACCCGAGCCCGAGCCTGAGCCTGAAGCGGCCGCCGAACCGGCTGAAGAGGAATCGCCCGCTCCGGCACCGGCGCTTGCGCCCGGCGGGATGGATGATCCGACCGGCAGCGTCATTGCGCGCATGAATGCGCAAATGGCCGAGACGCTGGCTGTTCCGGCGCACCCTGCTGACCAGCCGGAAGCGGAGTCTGAGCCCGTGCGCGGCGATGCCCGTCTGGGTTTCAGCTTCATGAGCCGCGCCGAGCCGGAAAGCCCGGCGGCAGCCGAAGTGCAGCCCGCAGCGCAAACCGAACCGGAGCAGCCCCGTTACAAGGTTGGCCCGGTCCCGGTCTATGCGGCCATATCGTCAGTAACGATCACCCGTACCGATATTGCGGTGCCGGTCACGCCGGCTGTGCCCCAGGCCGCTCAGCCCGGCACTATCAGCGCTGATGCGCCTGCCCCCAGCGCAGGCTTTTCCGGCGAGGTGCAGGCCGTAGGCCGCCCGGCCGACATGCCTGAGGAAGACGAGACCGCTGACGCGGATGAAATCCATCCCGGCGTGCTCATGGGCAGTGCGGCTCCGGCACCCGAACTGCCGCAGGCCGGACCCGGTCCGGCACTGCCCTCAAAACAGGCCGGCAGCGGCACATGGCTGTTCGCCGCGAACCTGGCTGTCGGTGTGGCGATGACGGGCTTTGGCCTGTGGACGATTATCGAGCGGGGCTCTGATCCGGAGATCGTCGATTTTGGCCTTCTGGGGCCGGTGGCAGCGGCCATGGGCATTGCGCTGACCATCACCTCTGGCTGGATACTCCTCACCCGCAAGAGCGAGCCCAAAGCCTCAGCTGAAAGCGCTGATACGGCGAACCAACTCACCCCGCCAACAGCGGAATAAAGACAGCCGGAGCTTGACCGTAATGGCGGGCGTGGTATCTCGCCTGCCATGATATCGAACCAATACCCGACGCTGGAATTCCCCCTGGGGGAGACCGCAGAGATGCTGCGCGACACCGTGCGCAGCTTTGCTTCCGACAATATCGCGCCTTTGGCGGCCGAGATCGATGTGAAGGACGAGTTCCCGCATCATCTCTGGCGCGGGATGGGCGAGCTGGGCCTTCTGGGCATTACCGTCGGCGAGGAATATGGCGGTTCGGGCCTTGGCTATCTCGAGCATGTGATCGCGATGGAGGAAATCTCCCGCGCGTCTGCTTCGGTGGGCCTTTCCTACGGCGCGCACTCAAACCTGTGCGTCAACCAGATCAAGCTCAATGGCAGTGACGCGCAGCGGGAGAAATACCTGCCCAAACTCGTCTCCGGCGAGCATGTCGGCGCGCTCGCCATGAGCGAGCCGGGCGCAGGCTCTGACGTCGTTTCCATGCGCCTGAAAGCTGAAAAGAAGGGCGATCGCTACGTCCTCAATGGCTCGAAAATGTGGATCACCAACGGGCCGAGCGCCGACGTGCTGGTGGTCTATGCCAAGACCGATCCCAATGGCGGCTCCAAAGGCATCACCGCCTTCCTGATCGAGAAGGACATGAAGGGTTTCTCCGTCGCCCAGAAGCTCGACAAGCTGGGCATGCGCGGCTCTGAAACCGGCGAGCTGGTGTTTGAAGACTGCGAAGTACCCGAAGAGAACGTGCTCGGCGGCATCGGCCAGGGCGTGCGCGTGCTGATGAGCGGGCTCGATTATGAGCGCGCCGTGCTCTCTGCCGGGCCGGTCGGCATCATGCAGGCCTGCATGGATGTGGTCATGCCCTACATCCACGAGCGCAAGCAGTTCGGCAAATCCATTGGCGAGTTCCAGCTGGTACAGGGCAAGATTGCCGACATGTACACCCGCATGAACGCGTCGCGCGCCTATGTGTATGCCGTGGCGCAAGCCTGTGATGCGGGCAAGACGACCCGCAAGGACGCCGCTGGCGCGATCCTCTTTGCTGCTGAGGCCGCCACGCAGTGCGCGCTGGACGCCATCCAGATTCTCGGCGGGAATGGCTATATCAACGAATACCCGACCGGGCGCCTCTTGCGCGATGCCAAGCTCTACGAGATCGGCGCTGGCACCAGCGAAATCCGCCGCTGGCTGATCGGCCGGGAATTGTTTGGCGAGAGCGCTTAGAGCCTTCCTATACTTCGTCATTCCGGGCGAGCTTTTGGCGAGACCCGGAACCCAGCTTTTGTTTTGATGCTCAGCCCATCCCCCGCCTCCGTGTTGTGTTCCGTGAGATTGTTGAGGATTTCGAGCGGGCTTTGATAGCCGAGGCATCGCAGGCGTGTGCGGTTATAGTTTTGGACGAAGTTTCGGATATAGGCGTTGCGCTGCTCGTGCGTGTCGAAGCAGTTGCGGCCCTGATTGCGTCCGTTTGGCGGGTGGGCGTCGAGATGTTCCTGCAGGCGGCGGTTGAAGCGTTCTGCCATACCGTTGGTCTGCGGACGGAAGGGGCGTGTGAGCCGGTGTTTGACACCGTGGGCGGCGCAGACCCGGTCGAAGGCATGGGTACCGCTGGGACGGTCTTCGGGCTTGCCCTTCTTGTCGACGGCGAACCGGTCTGTGAACTCTGATCCGTTATCGGACAGGACGGTGTGGACCTTCAGCGGGAAGCTTTCCAGGAAGCGCTCGAAGAAGGCGGCGGCGTTGGCTGCGCTGCGCGTGTTGAAGATGTCCAGATGGACGAAGCGCGTGGCCCGGTCGATGGCGATGAAGGCATAGGCGGGCTGCCGGTTCAGGCGTGTCAGGTGCTTCACATCGACATGGATGAACCCGGCGGGCTGGCCGGTCTCGAACACGCCGGTGCGCGCACGCGCCTGCACGGGCCGGGCCGAGATGCCATGACGGCGCCAGCAGCGGTGCAGGGCCGCGCGTGACAGGTCCGGCTTCACACAGCGCCGCATCACCTCCAGCGCATCATCCAGCGACAGGCCCACATGACAGCGCAGCTCGACAGCCAGCGCTTCCTCCACGCCGCTCATAGAGGTCTTCAGCGTATGGGGCACATGCGGGCGGTCAGCCACTTCGCTGCGCGCCCGCCAGCGTCTTATCGTAGTCTCTGACACCCCCAGCTCGGCCGACAGCACAGCAACCGGCTTGCCACAGGTCTGGATGTAACGCCGTGTCGCCGGCGTCGTGCGGGCATTGGCATGAAGACGCAACTCCATCACCGGCCTCCCAGTCTGGACCGCACATACTCTACACCCGCAGACACCGAAGCGGTATCCAAACAATCAAACGAGATGAAACACCTCCGCGGGGGCAGGCCGGGCTTCGCGCCATTTACTGCCCCGCTGGTCCAACCGGGGTCCCCGCCCCGACGGGGGACCCATGGACAAGCCCGGTGGCTGAAAAATGGACCCCGGCTCTGGGGCCGGGGACCCGGTGGAGAGGCAAGCGGGATATAAGACAGATCACGAAGCGGCCTGAAAAGCGCGATCCCCGATCAGGCCGGGGACGGGCCTTCGCGCCCGCGACTGCCTGTCCCCGCGCAGGCGGGTATTCGCGGAACATCGCAACGCGGATGCGTTCCGGAACTAAAACACTTTGGGTTCCAGATAAGCGCTAAAGCGCTTTCTGGAATGACGAGGGAAATGGGCATTTCCCTTTTCGTCGTTCCCGCCTGCGCGGGGATGACGATTGGTGTGGGGAGTCTGGCCCTTACCCCCTACTCCCCCGGTTTCAGCCGCGCCATAAGCCGGTGATCAGCGCTGTTGAGCATGGCAATCGTGCTGTCGTACCCGGCGACGATGGCGTCGTCGTATCGGCGCCATTCGCGCAAATCCATCTCTATGTCGGGCAGGACGAGCATGTCGGCTGCCTCGCGCGTTTCGGCGTGTTCATCCAGCGTGGCGGCGGTGGCCGCGCGCATCAATAGCGAGGCGATGGGCGGCGGATCAGACAGGCCATGGCGCATCGCCCAGCCGAAAAAGCCCGGCGGATTGATGAAATCCTTCGGGTTGATGGCGCGGTTGCGCGTCACATCCACACCGATATTCGCGCCGCGATGGCTCGATTTGAGTTCCTTGATGGGGAAGTTGTTGAACACCGCCCCGTCCACCAGCACGTTCTCGCCATCGATCACGGGCGGCAAAAGCCCAGGAATCGCCAGAGAAGCGCGCAAGGCATCACGCAGGCGGCCTGTCCGGTGGATGCGCACCGCGCCATCGGTCAGGTTTGAGGACACGCAGAAGAAGGGCCGGTGCAGATCGGCAATGTCGACATCGCCGAAATGCTCGGCGAGGCGCTTTTCCACCTCCTTGCCGCGCACCAGGCTAACCACCGGCAGGGTCCAGTCGTTCAGGGGGCTGGATTCCACAAACGCCTTGCGGATGCGGGTATCGATCTCGTCATTGCTCCACCCCATGGCGACACCGGCGGCGATGATCGCGCCCATGGAGGTGCCGGCCACAAAGTCGAACTCGATACCGTGATCGCGGAAGGCCTGGATCGCGCCGATATGGGCATAGGCGCGGCTGCCGCCGCCAGACAGGACCAGCCCCACCGAGCATCCCGCCATGGTGCGCGCCAGATGGGCCACGTCGCGCTCCTCGAACTGGCGCCAGTGGAAGCAGCGCGCGGCCTCGGCGGCGTCCATCCATTCCTGCGGTGTGGCGACGCTACGGCTGCCGCCATGATGCAGCAGCACGACATCGATCAGGCGCAGCTTGGCAGCCGGTGAGGGGTCTTCAGGCAGGATGGGCAAAGAGGGTCTGGCGTCGCCGCGCGCCAGCAGCCAGACGCGGTCAGCCCGGCCAACCGCCTGACGCGCCCAGGACACGTCATTCAGGCGGGCGGTGAGGATGACAATGTCGCCGGTGCGTTCGGCCTCATCTAGCTGTGAGGGCGGTATCACATCGCCTTCCTCGCCGATGATCGTGCAGCTGCGCCCCAGCGCCGCGAGCGCGTCTTTCAGCTGGCGTGAGCGCAAGGCGAGATCAATGGTCGGCGAGGTGGAAACCAGCGCAAATACGCGCGGCTCGGCCTTGGAACGCAGCGTGCCGCCGCGCAGGCGGAACAGCATCATGCGCGCCAGCTCGCGCATCAGGCTGGCATGGCGCCGGGTCAGCTTCTCGAACGCGGCCTTGGGCAGGCGGATCAGCTCGCTATCGCGCAGCGCATAGATATTGGCCGAATGGGGCCGGTCCTCGACCAGCGCCATTTCGCCAATCGGCTCGCCAGCGCGGATATGGCCGACGAGTTCGGGGCGTCCGTCCGCGCCGGTGCGGAAGGCCGCCAGCGCGCCGGAGCGCACCAGATAGAAGGCATCAGCCGGATCGCCGGCTTCAAACAGGGTCTGACCGGCGGGCAGGCAGAACCATTCCACCTCGGCCTCGACAGCCTTCAGCGCGGCTTTCTCAAGCCGGTTCAGGAAGGGAAGAAAGCCAAGCTTCATATCCATAATGGTTGCGCCCCTGCCGGGTTGCGTAGCGCGCTACCCGGTTATCGTCCAGATACCGCCCAAGATAGGCTCATGAGTCCGCACGAACGAACACCCGTGTTTGCGGATGGCGTTCTCCGGCCCCATGCCTTCGGCGTTCGTCATTCCAGAAGCCTTAAGGGCTTGCCGCTATAGCGCTGGCCTTCAACACTTCGTCGTTCCCGCGCAGGCGGGAACCCAGAGCCGTTTGCGCAGGGCCATTGCTGGTCAAACTCTGGATGCCCGCCTGTGCGGGCATGACGAGAGTGGGTGTCTCCCCCCGTAAACGGGGGAGGACATCGGAGTGGGCCGGGCTCCCGTTCATCCCGGACTGACGAGGAGCGCGTGGCCCCTAGCCCGCCTGAACCTCGGCGATCCATTCATCGATCAGCTCTTCAAGGATGGCCAGCGGCACGGCGCCATCGCGCAAGACCACCTCGTGGAACATGCGGATGTCAAAATCATCGCCAAGCGCTGTCTCGGCCCGCTCGCGCAATGCGAGGATTTCCAGCATGCCGATCATGTAGGCGGTCGCCTGGCCCGGCATGACGATATAGCGCTCGATGGCGTTGATGGCGTCCCCGCGCGAGTTGGGCGTGTTCTCGACGAGATACTCGATGGCCTGTTCGCGGGACCATTGCTTGTAGTGCAGCCCGGTATCGACGACGAGGCGGGCGGCGCGCCACAGCTCCATCGCGAGGCGGCCAAAGTTGGAATACGGGTCTTCATAGAAGCCCATTTCCAGCGGCAGATACTCGGTATAGAGGCCCCAGCCTTCGGTATAGGCGGTATAGCCGCCAAACCGGCGGAAGGCGGGTACGTCCTCCAGATCGGTCATGATGGCGAGCTGCATATGGTGGCCGGGATTGCCCTCGTGATAGGCCAGCGCCTCCATCTGGTAGATCGGCATGTCGGCCATATCGCGCAGGTTTGCGTAGTAGATGCCGGGGCGCGAACCGTCGGCTGCCGGGCGCGAATAGAAGGCCTTGCCGGCGGACGCCTCGCGGAAGGGCTCCACCCGGCGCACTTCCAGCGCGTGTTCGGGCAGGGTGATGAAGTATTCGGGCAGGCGCTCATTCATGCGCTCGATGATGGCGGTGGCCTCATCAAGATAGGCCTGACGGCCTTCATCGGTGTTGGGATAGTAGAATTGCGGATCCTCGCGCATGAACACGAAGAACTCCTGCAGGCTGCCGTCAAATTCCACTTCCGCCATGATGGCTTCCATCTCGCGATGGATGCGCTCCACATTCTCCACGCCCAGATCGTGGATGTCCTGCGCGCTCAGGTCTGTGGTGGTGAAATTGGCCAGGCGCGCATTGTAGAAGGCGTCGCCCTCGGGCAGGCGCCATACGCCGTCACCGGCGGCTGCGCTTTCGCGCTGGGCGGTCATCACCGAGATCAGGCGCTCATAAGGGGCTACCCAGCTTTCAAGTGCCGTGCGGCCTTCATTGAGCAGGCGCAGGCGGTCTTCGGCGCTGATATCTATCTGGTTGATATTCCGCTCATAGCTTTCCCAGACGATATTATCGCCTTCACCCTCGAACGGCGCGCCGGAAATGACGTTCTGCGCGGTCTCGATGATGTAGTCATACATCCAGCGCGGCGGCTGGATGCCCATCTCGAAACGGGCCTCGGCCTCGTCGATCAGCGTGTTCATCACCTCGTCCACGCTGCCTGCACGGGAGACCCAGGCCTCGGCGGTTTCCAGCGAGTTGATGCGGTGAATGGTGGTCAGGAATACCGGGATATTGGCATGCATGCCGCTCATCTGGTGGAAGACATAGCCGTGGCGGCGGAAGGGATGGTTGGCCCTTGCATTCTCCTGACCGTATTCAAACAGGCGCCAGCTGAGCTGGGCTGACGGGTCCAGCGCGTCGAAGTCGAAATTCCCGCGCATATGGGCCAGCCGGTCTTCGCTGATCTGGAAGCTCTCTTCGGCAAATTCATTGCTGAAATCGCCCCACTGGCCGTAATCCTCATCGATAATGCCGCGATAGGCCTTCATCAGCGGGCTGCGGTCGAGGTCTTCCTGCTCGATCTGTTCAAACCAGGCGTTCAGGCGCTCGGTTTCGCTCTGCTCGGCGGCGGCGTCCTGCGCGGCGATGCTGGCAAAGGCAGGAGCCGCCACCATCGGAGCCGACAGAAGAATAGCCGTCATGGCGGCGCCGGACAGGCGCTGGCGAAGTGTGCTGGTCATGAGTTTTGAACTCCCCGGTTCTTGTCTTTCAGGTGTCGCGGCCCAGCCTTTTGACCGGCGCGAGCGGCGTGAAATTGCCCTCGCGCTTTTCAGACCGGGCGGCCATCGCCTCGACAATATCATGGGGATTCCAGATGGAAGCCTGCAGTGTCATCACATGTTCGAGACTGTCTGCCACCGTGTGATCGCGCGAATAGAGATGGGATTTCTTGATGCCCGCAATCGTCAAAGGCGGGCGGCTGGCGATGCGGGCTGCCACTGCGTCCACCTGCGCCTTGAGGGCCGCTTCGTCGGGCAGCACGCCATTGAGAAGGCCCAGCGCATAGGCGCGCTCAGGGGCAAGTGTTTCGCCCGTATAGGCCAGCTCCAGTGCGATACCGGGGGGGATCAGGCGCGGCAGGCGCTGCAGCGTGCCGACATCGGCCATCATGCCGATATTGGTCTCCTCGATGCGCAGCCAGGCGTCTTTCGTGGCGTAACGCAGATCACACGCCGTCACCATGTCCACCCCGCCGCCGACGCACGGCCCCTGCATGGCGGCGATGACCGGAAAGCGGGCGCGCTCGAACGCCGTGAATGCATCCTGCAAGGACATGGCGGCGCACATGAAGGCTTCGCGCGTGGCGGCGGTATCGGTGGTCAGCGCGTTCGGGTCAGAGAACACCGAAATGTCCATCCCGGCGGTAAAGACCGGGCCTTCAGCATCGAGAATCAGCACCCGTGTCTCACCTGCGTCCGACAGCGCATTCACCGCATCGGGCAGCTCGCGCCAGAAGGCGGGCGTCATCGTGTTGCGCTTGTCAGGACGGTTCAGCGTCAGGCGGGCAATCGGCCCGTCTGACGACAGGGCGAAGCTGGAATAACTCATGGGCGCGCTCCCGGTCACAAGGTGAGGGCGTCACTCTAGACCGGGAGGCCGGGCATGCCAGTGTGTTATCAGCTGCGTTCGGGCTGGACAGCTATTGCAGATAGTCCAGCGGATCGATCACGGTGAAGCCGGGCGCTTCCTCCAGATACTGGTCGAGCAGGTATTTGTGGCCCGCGCCGTAAATGACCAGCACCCGCTCGCCGGGCTGGGCGATCTGCGCGATGCGGGCGAAAATGATCATGTTGCGCCCCCACCATGCGGCCATCTGGTGCGCGCCCACCGGATCCTCGACCGTTCCGGCCTGCGCCAGCCAGAGATACATGCGGTGGAAACCCAGCATCTCGGCGGAGTTGGCGTCGATCAGCCGTTCGCGGATAGTGCCATCGGCATTACGCGAGAAGAACGCTTCCACCTCGCCAACCGTCTGCTGGAAGGCTTCGAGCAGATCTGTCTGTCCGGCCTCCTGCGCGGCCCCCAGCATGGCCTGGAAGTCCATCCCGTTCTGATAGTCCACCGCCCAGACCTGTTCATGGCCCATACGCGCTGCCAGACGCAGGCCGATCTGGTCGCGCTCATTGACCGTCAGCTCGGCTTCGCCAGCGCGCCAGGCCCGGTAGCGGTCATTGATCCAGTCTTCATGCTCGGGTTCCAGCTCGACGATGATCCGGTCCGGCTGGAAGGCTTCGATCCGGTCCAGAATGTCGGCGATTTCCTGCTGGCGCTGAGGGGAGAGGAAGTCGTCCACCTCCGGATTGACGTAGTCACTTCCTCCGCTGAAATGGATGGTGCCCAGTACCATGACCTGCGTATCGCCGGCCGGACGCGTATCATCGTTTTGAGCATAGGCACTGCTTGCGCAGATAAGTGCGCCCAGGAGGCCCGCGAACTGTTTCAGCATGAAAACTTTCCTTCGACGAAATGGAGTGGCTTTACCACCATGATGCAGGCAAGAGGCTGTCTGGATGCAATGACCGGACAAACAAGCCAACGCACTGCTTACATTGCACTTGCGCCATGTTACCGGCTAAGAGCAGCGCTTGCTGCCATCTCGACATCAGGAAGCCGCTCATGACCCAGCTTACCTCCAGGCTCGACCCCGCCTCCGACAGTTTCAAGGCCAATGCCGCGCGCATGGACGAGCTGGTAGCCGAGCTGAAAGCGCGCACCGCTGAAGCCGCGCTGGGCGGGCCGGAGCGCGCACGCGAGAAGCATCTGGCGCGCGGCAAGCTGCTCCCCCGCGAGCGCGTGGAGCGCCTGCTGGACCCCGGCACGCCGTTTCTGGAGATCGGCGCGCTGGCGGCCAATGGCATGTATGAGGGCGATGTCCACGGCGCGGGCATGATTGCCGGCATTGGCCGCGTATCGGGCCGCGAGGTGATGATCGTCTGCAATGACGCCACGGTGAAGGGCGGGACATATTATCCGCTGACCGTGAAGAAGCATTTGCGCGCGCAGGAGATTGCCCGCGAGAACCGGCTGCCGTGCGTGTATCTGGTCGATTCGGGCGGCGCGAACCTGCCCTTCCAGGCCGATGTCTTCCCCGACCGGGAGCATTTCGGCCGCATCTTCTTCAATCAGGCAAACCTCTCATCCGAAGGCATTGCGCAGGTGGCCGTGGTCATGGGCTCATGCACCGCGGGCGGTGCCTACGTGCCTGCCATGAGTGACGAGACCGTGATCGTGAGGAAGCAGGGCACGATCTTTCTGGGCGGTCCGCCGCTGGTGAAGGCCGCGACCGGGGAGGTGATCTCGGCAGAGGATCTCGGCGGCGCGGACGTTCACGCCCGCCGCTCCGGCGTGGTCGATCACTACGCTGCCAATGACGACCATGCCCTGCAGACCGCGCGGCGCATCGTGGCCGGGCTCAACACGGTAAAACGCGTGGATATGGATCTGGCCGAACCGGAAGCCCCGGCCATCGATCCGGAAACGCTGAATGGCGTGATCCCGTCAGACGTGCGCACGCCCTATGATGTGCGTGAGGTGATCGCGCGGCTGGTGGACGGTTCGCGCTTTGACGAGTTCAAGGCGCTCTACGGGGACACGCTGGTGTGCGGCTTTGCGCGCGTACACGGCATGCCCGTCGGCATCATCGCCAATAATGGCGTCATCTTCTCTGAAAGCGCGCTCAAAGGCGCGCACTTCATCGAGCTGTGCTGCCAGCGCGGCATACCGCTCCTCTTCCTGCAGAACATTACCGGCTTCATGGTCGGCTCCAAATATGAGGCGGGCGGCATTGCCAAGGACGGGGCCAAGCTGGTCACGGCGGTATCCTGTGCGCGCGTGCCGAAAATCACCATCATCATTGGCGGCTCTTATGGAGCGGGCAATTACGGCATGTGCGGGCGCGCCTATGGCCCCCGCTTCCTCTTCATGTGGCCGAACGCCCGCATTTCCGTCATGGGCGGGGAGCAGGCCGCCAGCGTGCTCGCCACCGTCAAGCGCGATGGCATGGAGCTGCGCGGGGAGGAATGGAGCGCCGAGGCCGAAGACGCCTTCAAGGCCCCGATCCGCGAGAAATACGAGGCAGAGGGCTCGCCCTATTATTCCACTGCGCGGCTGTGGGATGATGGCGTGATCGCGCCGTCCCAGACCCGCGACGTGGTGGGCCTTGCGCTCTCTGCCTGCCTCAACGCCCCGATCGAAAAGACGCGGTTTGGCGTGTTCAGGATGTAGTCATTCTTGCATTTCACTGGCTCCCGCGTTTCACCGGCGTAAGCCGGTGCCCAGTCTTTTTCCTAATGCTCAGCCCATCCCCCGCCTCCGCGGGGGCAGGCCGGGCTTCGCGCCGTTTACTGCCCCGCTGGTCCAACCGGGGGCCCCCGCCCCGACGGGGGACCCATGGACAGGCCCGGCGGCTGGAAAAATGGACCCCGGCTCGGTGGCCGGGGACCCGGTTTTAGAACGGCTCATACCCGTCCGGCCCCGTCAGGGGCCGCAAGGCCGACCGGCCGCCCGCGACTTTTCGCGGAACATCGCAACGCGGATGCGTTGCGGAACCAGAAGAGGCATGGCTTCCCCGGACCTCGCTGCCGCTCGGCCGGAGAATGACACGCGTAGAGGTTTTCCGTTCTCCCCCGCGTTTCCTCTCTCACCCCTCCGCCCCATTAAATCTTGGTAGGAAAGCAAAAACCCGCTTTCGCGCCGCGCGCGCCGGGATAATCATGCGGCCATGAAAAACATCCTGCGCTGCTCCGTGATTCTTCCCGCCCTGCTGCTGTCTGCCAGTCCTGCGCTGGGCGATGAGCCGCCCGCAGACCTGTTCCAGCGGGCGGTGGCCACCGCCCAGCTTCATAATGACCGCGCCGGCGAGGTGTGCGGCTTTGCCTATGCCCCGCACTGGAACGAGGATGGCGGTTTCATCGTGGAGCAGGGCGAGGGCGCTGCCCGCTGGCTGGACGCCCGCTCACAGCCGCTGGATGAGGAACTGGCGGCAAACTTTCCCGAAGACCCGCGCCAGATGATCCGCCAGTCGCCTGACCGCCTTCTGGAGAGCGCAGACACGCCGCGCTTTGTGCGCTGGGAGGACGGGCTGGCCATCTACCAGTTCCAGCCGGTGAGCCTTCCGCTCGCGGGTGGCGGATTCAGCTTTGACGTCGCCGAAAACGTGGTGGCCGAAGTCGGCATAGACCCGGACACGGCCATGGTGGCATTCCGGGAAGTGAAGGCTCCGTCGAGCTTCCGGCCCAACGCGGTCGTGCGCATTCGCGATTATGAAACACGGGTCAATTTCCGCCCCGCCTGGCCCGACGGCCCCGTTGTGGTGGCAGACCAGCGCTATGCGATTGTCGCCGTTGCCATGCTGCAGACCCATAATCTGACCGGCTCCAGCACCTATTCAGGCTTTACGCGCTGCGAGGCAGGCTGAGCCGCCCAATCTGCCGCATGGCGTTTGGCTGCAACGCACGCTAATGTCCCCACTTCAACTGGGGAGATTTGAGACATGGCGCGTTCCATCCTTCTGGTAAACGGACACCCCGATCCCTCGAAGGAGCGGTTCTGCCATGCCTTGTGCAATGCCTATCAGGAGGGCGCGCACGAGGGGGGCAACGCGGTGGCGCGGGTGGATATAGGCGCGCTGGAATTTGCCTTTCTGGAGAATGCGCAAGCCTTCGTCACGCCGCCGCCGGTCGATATTGCCGCCGTTCAGGCCATGCTGGAGCGGGCCGATCACATGGTGCTCGTTCACCCGCTATGGCTTGGCACCCTGCCTGCGCGCACCAAGGCATTTCTGGAGCATCTCGCCCGCAATGATTTCCTTGTGAAGACCGAGGTGAAGGGCATGTGGCCGGCCAAGCGTATGCGCGGCAAGTCAGCGCGTATCGTGATGACCATGGGCATGCCGGGCTTTGCCTACAACATTTTCTACCGCGCCCATTCCCTGAAAGCGCTGGAGGCCGGTATCTTCCAGATGGCGGGGTTCAAACCCGTCCAGCACACGATTTTCGGTGCCATTGATTTCAGCGCTGAGAGCCGCCAGCGCATGCTGGCGAAAATGCGCGCGCTCGGCCGCGCCGGGAAATAGCGCCTGCTGCACGCTGGCCAGCTTTCCCTTGCCAATCGCGCCTGTCCCCGGTTTTATGGATTAACCATATCCAAACTGAGCCGGGGGGCGAATTTCATGGATGCACTTCAACCTGTGCTGGACTTTTTCCGGCAGGGATTCAGCACCGTAAACGGTGTTCAGGGGCTGATCATCGCGCTGGTCGCGGCCTTTCTTCTGCCTGCCTGGAGCCGTCTGATCGTTTTCGTGTTTGGCGCGACACTGGTTCATCTGGTGGTCGATGCGCTGCTGCCGGTGCTGGCCAATAACGCCGCATTGCGCCTGCCCGACGTGCTCTCCATGCCGTTCTGGCGCTACGTCGCGGCCCTGCTCGCGGGCTATCTGATCGTCATCAGCCTGCTCGCATTGCTCAAGCGATTGCTCCTTAGACGGTAGAATTGCTGCGTCTGCACTATGCCGCCGGGCGCTCAACCCGCCCGTGCAAGGTGCGTTTTTGTTTGCTTTTTGGTAAGAATTTGGCACGGTTCGGGGCGGGAATGCCCGTCCGGGCAGGCGAATGAGGGGAAACATAATGGAAATTCTCGATACGGTATGGGGTTATCTTGAGCCGGTATGGGCGTGGTTGCGCGCCGGGCTGGACATTCACGGGCCGGGCAACTGGACCGAGTTGGGCATCCAGATGGGCGTGATTGCCGTCGTGATGGCGCTGATGATGCAGAGCTTTGGCGCAATCCTGATCTTCACCGTGGTGGGTGTCATCATCCACGTCGTGGTCGACCAGGTATTGCCGATGGTGCGCGACAGCGCGGCCTTCTCGATGCCGCCGGTATCGGACATGAGCTACTGGCAGTATATCGCCTTCCTGGCGCTGGCCTACTTCGTGGGCCTGATCGTGCTCTTCCTGATCAAGAGCATCATCTTCCGCCGCTAGGCATCTGCAAGTTGACGGGCAGGGGCGCTGATCGGGGGATTGGCGCCTTTTTCCCGTGCTGACATGAAAAGCGCCCCGGTCATCTGGCCGGGGCGCTTTGCTTTGGGCGCCTCACTGGCCTAATGATGGCGCAAAGCACGCGATTTGCGCGCGCACCGATGAGGAGCCTCCCCCATGAGCCAGAACGATGTCCTTCTGTCCGTCACGCCGGGCGGCACCGCGATCATCACGCTGAACCGCCCCGACAAGCACAACGCCTTCAACGCCGACGTGATCGCCACCCTGTCGGATATGTTCGAGACGCTGCGCGCCAATACTGACGAGGTGCGTATGGTGGTCCTGCGCGGGGCTGGCCCCAGCTTCTCTGCCGGGGCGGATCTGGAATGGATGAAGGCGGCCGCCGACTGGACCCATGACGATAATGAGGAAGACGCGCTGGGCCTGGCGCGCATGCTGCGCCGCCTGCACGACCTGCCGCAGCTGACTGTGGCGCTGGTGCAGGGCGCGGCCATGGGCGGCGGGGCCGGGCTGGTGGCCGCCTGCGATGTCGCCATCGCGGTGAAAGACACCAAATTCCGCTTCTCCGAAGTGCGCCTCGGCCTGACGCCCGCCACCATCTCGCCCTTCGTGGTCCGGGCCATCGGCCCGCGCTGGGCCAAGGCCCTGTTCGCCACCGCCGAAGGCTTTGACGGCGAGTTCGCCCATAAAATCGGCCTCGCCCAGTATGTGGTGGACAGCGCGGACGATCTCGATGACGCGCTGGAAATGGTCGCAAAGCTGGTCTTTGCCGCTGCGCCGGGCGCGGTCGCGGCCTCCAAGGCGCTGGTGGACGAGGTGACGGGGCAGGAGATTGATGACCGGCTTGGCAAGCACACGGCCAAGCTGATCGCTGACCGGCGGGTTTCCAAGGAGGGCCGGGAGGGCCTTGCCGCCTTCCTTGAAAAGCGCAAGCCGGGCTGGGTGAAGTAACGCGCCGCGCCGCGCCGGCCATGCTCTCCCTGCGCCAGCTTGAGGCTGCGTTTCACGCGCGCCGCGAAGCCTTGCGAGCCCGGCTCGTGCGCGGGCGATGGAGCGGCTATGCGTTCGAGTTTCTGGCCTTCGGCATCAAGCAGGGCTGGGCCTGCCTGTTCGGCGCGCTCATGCTCGCCCTGCTGCTGGCGACTTTCCTCTACTATCCTGCCGATGCGCCGCTCGCCCGTTATGATTTCCTGACCCTTGCCGCCATTGCCATCCAGATTGGCATGCTCGCTTTCGGGCTGGAAAACTGGGAGGAGGCGCGCGTCATTGCCGTCTTCCATCTGGTCGGCACGGTCATGGAAATCTTCAAGGTGACGATGGGGTCGTGGATCTATCCCGAAGCGGGCGGGGCAATTCTGGTCATCGCGGGCGTGCCGCTCTTTTCCGGCTTCATGTATGCGGCCGTGGGCAGCTATATCGCGCGGGTCTGGCGGCTTTTCGATTTCCGCTATGACCGCTTCCCGCCTTTGTGGCTGCAGGGCCTGTTGGGACTTGCGATTTACGTGAACTTCTTCACTCACCACTTCACCATCGACATCCGCCTTGGTCTCTTCGCAGCTAGCGCGCTCATCTACGGGCCGTGTGTGATCTGGTTCCGGCCAGACAGGGTGCATCGCTGCATGCCGTTACTGCTGGCTGCGATTCTGACCGCGCTCTTCATCTGGTTTGCCGAGAATATCGGCACCTTCGCCAGAGCCTGGGCCTATCCGGGGCAGGAATCTGGCTGGCACATGGTCTCGCTCGCCAAGCTCGGCTCCTGGTATCTGCTGATGATTATCAGCTTCGTGCTGGTGGCGGCGGTCCACCGCGCCTCCGTTGCGCGCTTGCGTCTGCGCGCCTGATCGCCCACAACGCCGCAACAGACCTGATCAGAGAATTGAGGGCGCGCCCATGATAACCAAACTCCTCATTGCCAATCGCGGGGAAATCGCCTGCCGTGTCATCCGTTCGGCGCGCCAGATGGGCATTGCCAGTGTCGCGGTCTATTCGGACGCCGACGCGAACGCCCCGCATGTGAAAATGGCTGATGAGGCGGTGCATATCGGCCCGTCACCGGCACGCGAGAGCTATCTGATCGCCGAGCGCATCATCCAGGCGGCCAAGGACACTGGCGCGGACGCGATCCATCCCGGCTATGGTTTCCTGTCGGAGAATGCCGCCTTCGCCCGTACCTGCGCGAAGAACGGAATCATTTTTGTCGGCCCGAGCCCGGAAGCTATCGAGGCGATGGGCCTGAAAGACCGCGCCAAGGCGCTGATGGAAGAGGCAGGCGTGCCGGTTACGCCCGGCTATCACGGCGATAATCAGGACGCGGACTTCCTAAAAGAGCAGGCCGACAAGATCGGTTATCCGGTGCTCATCAAGGCGGTCGCCGGCGGCGGCGGCAAGGGCATGCGCAAGGTGGAGAAATCGGCCGATTTCGCCGCCGCGCTGGAAAGCTGCCGGCGCGAGGCGGCCTCCAGCTTTGGCGATGAGAACGTCCTGATCGAGAAATACATCACCAGCCCGCGCCATATCGAGGTGCAGGTGTTCGGCGATAGCCATGGACAGGTGGTCCATCTGTTCGAGCGTGACTGCTCGCTGCAGCGCCGCCACCAGAAAGTGCTGGAAGAAGCGCCAGCCCCCGGCATGAGCGAAGAGGTGCGCGAGGCCATGTGCTCGGCGGCTGTGCGCGCCGCGCAGGCGGTCAATTACGCGGGCGCTGGCACGGTGGAGTTCATCGTCGATGGCTCCGGCGAGCTGCGCGCGGACGGTTTCTACTTCATGGAAATGAATACCCGCCTGCAGGTGGAGCATCCCGTCACCGAGATGGTGACAGGGCTAGATCTGGTGCGCCTGCAGCTGGAGGTCGCCTCTGGCGGGCATGTCCCGGCGCAGGACGAGATCACGCTTTCCGGTCATGCCATCGAGGCGCGCCTCTATGCCGAAGACCCGGTGACGGGCTTCCTGCCCTCCACCGGCGTGCTGGAGCGCCTCGATCTGCCCGAGGGCCGTGAGGGCGTGCGCGTGGATTCCGGCGTGGAGCAGGGCGGCGAAGTCACCATGTTCTACGATCCGATGATCGCCAAGATCATCGCCCACGGCGGCGACCGCGAGGAAGCCATTGAGCGCCTCATCGACGCCATTGACAGCGATGTCGGCGTCTGGCCGGTGCGCACCAATGCAGGCTTTTTGCGCCGCGCGCTGGCCCATCCGGACTTCGGCGCAGGCGATGTCTATACCGGCTTTATCGAGGCGCATCTGGATGAACTCGTGCCGCCGGGCCTGCCTGCGCTGCACTATGGCGTGGCGGCGCTGGTCCTCTCCGGGGCCGGGCGCGGCAGCGATCCGTGGGATTCGCTTGCCGGTTTCCGTCTGAACGCCGCGCCGCGCGTGGAGTACGGGTTTGATGCGGGCGGGGAGCGCCTGTCCGTGCGTCTCGCGCAAGGCGGCGTCAGCGTGAACGGTGAACCGCTCCAGCTCAGCGACGTGCAGGGCTATCTGGGTGAGCAGGGCGGGGTGGTCGAGTTCGTTCACGAAGACGACACGCTGCTCGCCGCTGTCGAGCATCATCGCGACGGGCTTCTCATCACCCTGCAGGGCCAGGCCGTGCTGGTGCGCGATCATGATGCTGCCGTCGATGCCGATGCGCTGGCGGGCGGCGATGCGGTCAAGGCGCCCATGCCCGGCAAGGTGCTCTCTCTGGCCGTGAAGCCGGGCGACACCGTCGCCAAGGGCCAGACGCTCGCCGTGATGGAGGCGATGAAGATGGAAATGGCGCTCACCGCCCCGCGCGACGGCGTGGTGGATGCGGTCAATGCCGCCGAAGGCCAGCAGGTCAATGAAGGCGATGTGCTGGTCGCGCTGGCGGAAGAGGGGGAGTAGTCCCCTTACTCCCCACCTGTCATCCTCCGGCCGCGTAGCGGTCCGGGGGACCCATGCCTCTTTTAATTCCGCAGCCCTTTCGGGCTGCGATGTTCCGCGAAAAGTCGCGGGCGCGCAGTCGCGCTTTTCAGGCCGCAAAGCGGCCTGCAACGATACCGCTAGCTCTCACCTCTCAGGCATGGGTGGCCCGGATAAACCGGGCCATGACAGTGATTGGGAAATCGCGCCGGGAAATTGGCTCCTTTACGTACTCCCATCGTCATTCCAGAAAGCGCGTCAGCGCTTATCTGGAACTCAGTTCTTTTAAAAAGGCTGGGTTCCGGCTTGCGCCGGAATGACGAGGTTGGGGGGTATCTGAACATTCTGCAGGTACGCCGCCGAGCTTCTCAACCGGGGGATGATCCCGGACTGGTGATGTCCTCCCCCGTTTACGGGGGAGGTGTCTGGCTTGCCAGACGGAGGGGGGTAGGTGCTTTTCCCTGATCCTTCGAGACGTTCGCTTCGCTCACCCTCAGGATGAGGGGAAAAGCACACCAAAGCCCTCATCCTGAGGAGGCCGAAGGCCGTCTCGAAGGACGAGGGCCGCTACTGGCACGTCCTTCGCATGATGCATGCCCGATCCCCTCACGCTGTCCCTGATCCGGACAGAAGCGACAAAGGTTTCGGCCATGCACGTTCTGGCAGACTGGACTGATCAGACCCGCAGCGATTTTCGTGAGCGCATTACCCGCACCACGCACAATCTGCACACCTCGCCCCTGTTCAGCGAGGCGGCGATCGAGCGCCTGATCGAGATTCATCCGCGCGAATACGCCGATTTTGCCACCATGGACGAGACCGGCAGCCGCAACTCCTGGAAGACGGGCGATCCGGGCCAGCTGTCCGGCAAGGAGCTGATCCGGGCAGTGAAATCCGGCCGGCTCTGGATAAATTTGCGCAATCTGTTCGGCATTCACGACGAATACCGCGCCCTGCTGGACCAGATGTTCGAGGAGCTTCAGGACGAAAATCCGGGCTTTCATCCGGTGCGCATTCTGGGCGGGCTTCTGGTCTCTTCGCCGCAGGCCAAAGTGCCGTTCCACATGGACCGCACTGACACCATGCTGTGGCATATCAGCGGGAAGAAGCGCGTCTTCGTCTATCCCCACCATGATGATGTCGCCACGGATGCCGAGCGCGAGGAAGTGCTGCTGCACGCCTTCAATGACGAGCTGAACTACCGCCCCGAAGCGGAAAAGCACGCAAAATATTTCGATCTGGAACCGGGCGAGATGATCTGCTGGCCGCTGCACACGCCCCACCGTGTGGAGAATATGGGCACGCTCAATATCTCGCTGGCGACCGAGTACACGACGCCGGAAGCGCGCAAGCAGAATAATGCGATGTATTTCAACGGCGTGATGCGCCGCCGCTTTGGCTGGCAGCCGCCGCGCATTGCCGAAACCCATGGCCTGAACCGCACGGCGCGCTTTGTCGCCGGGGCGCTGATGCGCAAGGCGGGGATCAGCGTGCCGGTGGAGACGCCGCACGAGGGTGGCTACCGCTTCGAGATCGATCCCGATGCGCCGCTGGGCGTGCGCGCCTGATGGCTGCTGCGACGCGTAAGCGCGTAGCCCCGCCACTGCTCGACTGGAGCGAGGATCACCGCGGCGAATTTGCCAGAGGCGTGGTCAGCGCCCGCCACCAGCTTGCCCGCCTGCCGCTCTTCACTGACGAGGCGCTGGCCGCCATGCTGGACCAGCATGACCGGGCCAATCTGGATGTCTGCACGATGGGCCGCGATCCGGCGGAGCGCTCCAGCTGGCGCGATGTGCCGGTCTGCCGCCATCTGCCCGGTCATCATCTGATCGAGGCCGTGCATCAGACCCGGCTGTGGGTACATGCCCGCCACGCGCTGGATACCGATAGCGAGCTGAAACCCGTCTTTGCCGCCATGATGGACCAGCTGCGCCATCTCAATCCCGGCTGGGCGCCCTTGCGTGCCTATGGCGGCGTTGTCATCGCCTCGCCGGGCGCGCAGGTCTTCCTGCATTCGGACATTTCCGAGACGATGATGTTCCAGGTGCGCGGTTCGCAGCAGGTTTTCGTCTACCCGCCGCGCGATCCCTGGGTCAGTGACCGGGCGCTGGAAGGCGTGCTGCTGGGCGAGGCGGGCGAGGATCTGCCCTATGACCCCTCATGGGATGCAGAGGCCGCGCGCATCGATATGGAGCGCGGCAGCTTTGCCGCCTGGCCGCTGCATGCGCCCCACCGCATCCGCTTTGGCAATGAGCTGTCGGTGACGCTGGTGCTGGAAGTGGTGACGCAAGGATCGCTGGTGAAGAACGGCGTGCTGCACGCCAATGGCCTGATGCGCCGGGCCGGGTTCAACCCGAAAAGCGCTGATACGGCCGGCCTCGGCGCGGCGGTGAAGCTCGCCATTTCGCGCGCCGCGAAGGCGGCTGGCGCCGTGCGCAGGCGGCGCGGCGAGGCGGACATCTCCGATGTCTCGCTTGCCCGCGCGCTGGAACAGGCCTGACCACTGCAAAACGACCGGTCAGGGACTTTGACCACGCCCCGGTTTCGTCCTAGCTCATGAGGCATGGGCCTCAATCTTATCAAGCTGTGCGTCGGCACCGACACGATCGAAGACCTGGAAGCCTGGCGCGCCAAAATCGCGCCCGGCGACAAGCCGATGTATCACGTCACGCGGATGAGCCCGAAGCGGGCCGATGAGCTGCTTGATGGCGGCTCGCTCTACTGGGTCATCAAGCGCGTCATCCAGGTCCGCCAGCGCATTATCGGCCTCGAGGAAGTCACCGGCAGTGACGGTATTTCGCGCTGCTGCATCTGGCTCGACCGCGAACTTGTCCGCACCGCCCCGCGTCCGAAAAAGCCGTTTCAGGGCTGGCGTTATCTGACAACCGCCGACGCCCCGCCAGACCTGTCCTCGCCTGCCGCCGGCGGCGAGGAGCTGCCCGATGAGCTGCGCGCCACGCTCATCGAAATGGGGGCTTGGTAGGGATTGTTTTTTCTGTTGCTCGGCCCATCCCGGCTTCGCTCGGGAAGCCGATCAATTTCGAGTGGCGGCTTCAAGCCCCTCTCGCTAACCTGTTTGCATGCAGATCAATCTCACCCGCGAGCAAATCCTCGAGTATGAAGCACGCTACGTTTATGACGCGGACGATGTGCTGGGCGCGCGGATGGAGGCTGCTGCTCGACGCGGTCACATGACGCGTGACGATCTTATCGAGGTCGCGAGGTGGAAATGGCGGGGTGGTGCCACGCGCAAGCTTTGTTCTCAAAACTCGGAAGCCGAGGTTGAAGAGATCACCGGCATTTCCTTCGCAGCCAAGACCGAGAGACTTCGAATTGGCGCGTTGCTCGCACTGCACGGCGTCCAATGGCCGATGGCCAGCGTCATATTGCATTTCGCGTTTCCTGACCGGTATCCCATCCTGGACGTAAGGGCCATGAATACAGTCGGGACTTCGACACACTACACTTTCGAGAAGTGGCTGGAATATACCAAGCTCTGCCGCGAGTTTGCTGCTAAGCACGATGTCAACATGCGGACCCTCGACAAGGCGCTGTGGGCCTACGACAAGGGCTCGCCCTGACGCTCGCCCAGATGAGTTGTGGCGCCGGCCCGGATCGGTCAGCGCGACATGGATTCAGCCCAGGCCTGAACCCTTCCCGCAGGCGTTTCGCTGCACCCGCCAACTGCTCACAATTTCCCGCTTTCCGGCACGCAGCGCCGCAAGCGCGACCGCGCGCCCGCGACTTTTCGCGGAACATCGCAACGTGCATGCGTTGCGGAGCTAAAGAGCCTACCCCCTTCTCGCCGGGTTTGCCGGCACATTGTCGATCAGGCGTGTCTTGCCGACGCGCACCGCCGCCAGCACGCGGGCCGGGCGGGCCAGCGGGCCTTCGCCGACAATCTCCAGCCGGTCGGCGTCGCGCACCTCGATATAGTCCACCGCGTCAAACACGGATGCGGCCAGAATGCGCGCATGCTCCAGCGCCCTGGCCGCCGGTTCCCCGTCTTCCAGCGCATGGGCGAGATCGCGCAATATCACGTTGAGGCGGCCCGCGCGCATGCGCTCGGCGGGCGAGAGATAGACATTGCGCGAGGAGAGCGCGAGGCCGTCCGCCTCGCGCTTGGTCTCCACGCCCAGCACTGTCACCGGCAAAGCGAGATCGCTGACCATGCGGCGGACCACCATGAGCTGCTGATAATCCTTCTCGCCGAACACGGCGATGTCGGGGCGGACCTGTCCGAACAGGCGCGCCACCACGCTCGCCACGCCGGCAAAGAAGTGCGGGCGCGCATCGCTTTCAAGCCCGATGGCCGGGCCTTCTACAGATACGGTAGTGGCAAATCCGTCCGGATAGACCTCCTCCACCGAGGGCGCATAGAGCAGATGGCAACCGGCCGCGGCCAGCAGGGCAGAGTCCGCCTCCAGCGTGCGCGGATAAGTGCCAAGGTCTTCATGCGCGGCAAACTGGGTGGGATTGACGAAAATACTCACCACCACGCGGTCGCACACCTCCATGGCTTTGAGCACCAGCGCGATATGGCCCTCATGCAGCGCGCCCATGGTCGGCACAAAACCGATAGTGTGGCCGTCCGCGCGCCACTGGCTGATCTCGCGGGCGAGACTCTCGGCAGTGTGGACGGCGGGGCAGTGCAGGGCAGGCAGCATGGAGGAACTCCGCAGGGCAGGGCCGGGAAGCTAGACGGAGCAATATGCTGGAGGCAAGGCACCGACTCGGCGCACATTACTGATAATGATCAGACTGGCTCTTCCCATCTTGAGCGCTTTGGCGCTGGGCGCGTGCAGCGTCACCGGCGGCCAAGCCGGGCGTGATGCCTCGCCCGGTGCGCAGCAGGCGCTGCGCCTTGCCGCCAGCTTGAGCGAGGCGGCGCGCGTCGATGATCCTGTGCTGGCGCACGTCACAGACGAGATGGATGCGCTGGAAGCCGCGCTCGCGCGCGGTGTGCCGCTGGCCGAAGCCCCGCCCGTGGAGGAGGAGCCATCACTGGCGCTGGTGCCGGCTCCTGACGCCCGCCAGCAATCCCTGCTCAGCCTGATGCATGGCATACATCTGGCTTCCTATCGCGAAGAGCGTCATGTGGCCGAGGGCTGGCGCGCCCTGCAGGGCCAGCACGCCTCGCTTTCCGGGCTGCAGGCGCGCCATGTGCCAGCCGATCTGGGTGAACGCGGCGTCTATCTGCGTCTTGTGGCCGGACCGTTCGACAATGCGCAGGACGCAGCCACCGCCTGCCGGGTGATACAGGCCGCGCAGAACTGGTGTGCGGTGACGGCATTTGATGGCACGCCGGTTCACTCCCCACAGTGATTCACTGACTGTGTGTATCATCTGTTTGCGCCGCGCGCGGGCAGGGTTATCTCTTGAGTGAAGACGCGTCGTTTCGGAACCGCTCCGCCCATGAACTCACCGGCCAGCCTCCAGGTATCACGCAACACCATGCCGCAACCGCTCCGCGCGGGCGTGCGCGAGGCGCATGTGATTGTGGTGGGAAACGAGAAGGGCGGGGCGGGCAAGTCCACCGTCGCCATTCACCTGGCCATTGCCTTGATGCGCATGGGCCATATGGTGACGGCGATTGATCTCGATCTGCGTCAGGCCTCTTTCACCCGCCATCTGGAAAACCGCACGCGCTGGGCCAATACGCGCGGCGTGGACCTGCCTATTCCCGATCAGGCCGTGATGCGCCCCAGCCTGTCGCGCGACATGGATGTGGCCGAGGCCGAAGAGCGCGCCGCCTGGGAACGCGAACTGGCAAGCCTGAAAGCGCGCAGCGACTTCATCGTCATCGATGCGCCGGGCCATGACACGCATTATTCGCGCCTCGCGCACGCTAGCGCCGACACCATCATCACCCCGGTCAATGACAGCTTTGTCGATTTCGACCTGCTGGCCGATGTCGACCCGGAAACTTTCGAGGTGGGCCGGCCCAGCGTCTATTCCGAGATGGTGTGGAATTGCCGCAAGCAACGCGTGGCGCGCGATAAAAAGCCTATCGACTGGGTGGTGATGCGCAACCGCGTCTCCACGCTGGATGCGCGCAATACGCGCCGCGTGGCCGATGGGCTGCGCAAGTTGTCGGAGCGCATCGGTTTTCGCATTGCGCCCGGCTTTTCAGAGCGCGTCATCTATCGCGAGCTGTTCCCGGTCGGCCTCACCTTGCTGGACCTGACCGAGAGCGGGTCTGCCATTCCCTTCACCATGAGCCATGTCGCCGCGCGCCAGGAATTGCGTGATCTGCTGATCGTACTGAAACTGCCAGCTCTGGCCGGAAAGCCTTTCCCCTTCTGATGGTGGCGGGATGAATATTCTGTTCGCAGTTCTGATCGCGCTGGGTGCGATGGTGATGCTGGCCTGGCTGTTTGCCAGAGCCAAGCCCTCATCCGTAGTGAAGACCGGGCGCAGCGTGGCGGCTGTCGTGGTGATTGCGCTCGGCGTGCTGATGACGATGCGCGGCATGGGTATTCTGGGCGTGCCGATGGTGCTGGCCGGGATCGGCTTCCTGCTCACCGGCACATGGCGCGGGCGTGGCGCCCAAGGCAGCGCGCGCGGTGACCGCCCGCACCCCCGGCCGCAAGGGGAAAGCATGAGCCTGGCCGAGGCACGCGCCACGCTGGGTGTGGAGCCCGGTGCCAGCCATGACGAGATCCAGCGCGCCTATCGCGAGATGATGAAGAAGGTCCACCCCGATACCGGCGGCAGCGGCGCGCTCGCCCGCCGCGTGCAGATGGCGCGTGATCTGCTGATCGGGGATTAGGTTATCGCCTGTCCTCCCCCGTTTACGACTGGGTGAACTCCCGGACGCGCGAAGCGCGAGCCGGGACCTCGTGCAGGAGAAGTGGAGGCAGGCCCCTGTCTGTCCTCCCCCGCCTGCGGGGGAGGTGTCAGCGAAGCTGACGGAGGGGGGAGCTTGTTTCGATTACCCCCCTCGCCCCTTCGGGCGTTCGACGCTTCGCGTCTCACCCCACCCGTAAACGGGGGGAGACATCGAAGCCGGGAGATCATTTGAGCAGGAAGGTGCAGATGCGCTTTAAGCGCCCTGATTGACCGCGAAGCAGGCTTCATTAAGCCGGGCCAGCTCGGCGCAGACCTGACGGGCCGTGGCCGGGTCGATCGCTTCAAAGCGCGCCCGCCAGAGCGAGCGGCCATCGCGCGTCACCTCCTCGGTCACTTGCGTGGCTCCTGACAGGGCAGGGGCAAGGCCCAGAACCGTCTCCAGCCGCGCCTGTGCGACCGCGCGCGAGCCAAACGCGCCCACCTGTACCGCCCATCCACCGCTGGCGGCTCTGGCGGCTGGCTGGCTGGCGGATGCTACGGGTAGCGTTGCCGGGGCGGTTGAGTCAAAGCGTACCCGGTCACTGCCTGTATCGCGGCCCGGACGGACGAGGTCTGGAATATCCTCCACGACGATGCGCACCGGCGGCGCGGCCTCGCCGCTCTCCCCGGCTGCCGAACCCATCGCGGTGGGGCCGGGCAGGCCGGAGAGTTCAGCGGTGAGGATTTCCTGCTCGCGGATCGGACTGATGCGCGGCGAGCTCAGATTGGCCAGGATCATGCCATCGCGCCGGGCATCAAATGTGGAGAAGGCCGCTTCCACCAGCTCGGTCGCGTGCGCATCGCGTACCGGACCCGTCGCGCCGCCCATGACCACGGTGACGAGGCGGCGGCCATCGCGCTCTGCGGTGACGGCGATATTGAAGCCGGAGGCGCGGATATAGCCGGTTTTCATCCCGTCCACGCCGCGCACCCGGCCGACCAGCGTGTTGTGCGTGGTATAGGTGCGCCCGGCATGGGTGAAGCTGCGCTCGTTGAAATAGTGGAAATACTGGGGGAAATCGCGGTGCAGGGCGTGCGCCAGCCGGGCCATGTCGCGTGCCGTGGTGCGTTGTGAGGCATCGGGCAGGCCGGAGGCATTGCGGAACACCGTGGCCGTCAGGCCCAGCTCCACGCCCCGGTCCGTCATCTGGGAGGCAAAAGCCGTCTCGCTGCCGCCCAGCCGCTCGGCGACCATCACGGCGACATCGTTGGCACTGCGGATAACCAGCGCGCGAATGGCGGTCTCCACGCTGATCGTGCCGCCAGCGGGCACACCAAGCTTTGAGGGCGGGCGCGAGGCCGCTTCTGCCGACATGGTAAGCTGGCTGGCAAGCGTCAGCTCGCCGCGCTCCAGCGCATCAAACAGCATGTAGAGCGTCATCATCTTGGTCAGCGATGCCGGGTAGCGCGTGGCATCAGGCCGGCGCGCATGCAGCACCTCGCCTGTGTCCATGTCGGCGACGAACGCCGCGTAACGATCCTGCGCAAAGGCAGGCGCGCCCGGCACCAGAAGCGCAAGCGCAAACACCAGGAAGCAGGCGGCGAGATGACGATGTTTCATAGGCCCGCAAGATCACAGCAATGCGTTGACGGGCCGTTAACCGCCTTTCGCAACGGGGAAATTGTGCGCTGCACAAAATATCCTTGACTTCGCCGGGGCGATTCCACATATTTGCTGCAGTTGCGAACTAGCAAGCAGGACCCAGTCCCATGCCGGCCGATGCTTTGAATACCAACGCCGATACCGCCACGACGGAAGAAAAACCCGTTGTGACACAAGCGGCGGCGAGCACGGCGCCCAAGGCAAAGGCACCTGCTGCCAAAGCTGAACCTAAATCTGAGGCGGCTGCCGCGCCTGCGAAGAAAGCGGCGGCGTCCTCGAAGAAACCTGCGTCCCGTAAGCCCTCCGCCCCCCGCAAATATACGGGCGCACCCAAAGGAGACACTATCATGGCTGCTGCCAAGAAAGACCTCGCCAAGGAAACGTTTGAAACCTTCACCGCCGCGTCGAACGACGCCGTGAAGGACAGCATCGAGAAGTCGATGGCCGCCGTGAACGATCTCAGCGCCTTCCACAAGAATTCGGTCGAAGCCGTGATCGCCTCTGCGACCACCGCCTCGAAAGGCTTTGAAGAGCTGAACGCTCTGGCCGCCGGCTATGCCAAGAAGTCGATGGAAGACGGCATGGTCGCCGCCAAGTCGCTGGCCTCTGCCAAGTCGGTCCAGGAAGTGATCGAGATCCAGTCCGAATACACCAAAACCTCGCTCGAAGCCTATCTCGCCGAGATGAACAAGGTCTCCGACCATGTGTCCTCGATGATGAAAGACTCCCTGAAGCCGCTCAATGAGCGCTTCGCGGCAGCTGTCGAGCTGATGCAATCCCAGCGCTAGTCTTCCAGCATTTTCAGCAAAAGTGGGAACCGGTTTTGCGGTTCGAAAATGCGACCACTTGGAAGTAAGAGCGCGTACAGATTTCCGGCAGGCGAGGGGCCAATCCCTCGCCGCTGGTGACAAGTCCTCCCTGACTGGCCCGGCTCTGCCGGGCCATTTTTTTTACTGGAGACGTCTGGCCCGGCTCTGCCGGGCCATTTTTTGGCTTTTGCCTCGTCCCCGCTTGCGGGGCTGGGGCGGACATAACCCACCCAGCCTCCCACTTCGTCATTCCAGAAGCCCGAAGGGCTATCTGGAACCCAGTTGCTTGAAAAAACTGGGTTCCGGCTCTTCGCTTCGCTGCGGCCGGAATGACGAAGGAATTAGCAAAAGGCGCTCTGGGTCCCCCGTCGGGGCGGGGGACCCCGGTGGATAGGTCGTTAGCCATTCGGGCCGCGTAGCGGCCCGCAAGCGCGAATGCGCGCTATTTTAGTTCCGCAACGCATCCGCGTTGCGATCTTCCGCGAAAAGTCGCGGGCGCGCGTTCGCGCTCTTCGGACGGCGCTTCGCCGTCCGCAAGGCCGACCGGCCGCCGGGCACTTTTGCCCGCACCGACCGAGCGGAGGCGAGGGAGGACAAGAAATATGGTGCCGGCGGAGAGGATCGAACTCCCGACCTTCGGTTTACAAAACCGCTGCACTACCGCTGTGCTACGCCGGCCAATGCGCTTTGCGCGCTGCGTCATAAAACGAAAGCGGCGCGCCGGGCAAGCGCGCCGCTGCCGCACACAGTGTCAAAGCCTCACTTGCGCCAGACCAGAATGGCCGATGCCGCGAGTATCCCCAGCAGGAGATGCACCGCGTCCAGCGCCAGCGCGCCGGGCGTCATGGTGATGGCGTAGGCAAAGCCGTAAAGCAGCGTGCTGAGCGAGAAGCCCGCCCAGACGATGACGCCGATGCGCAAATGCGCCTTCAATCCGCTGGCGCCCGCCGTCTCGAACAGGGCAGCCAGCCCCAGCACAGTCAGGATGGGCATGACCGGCCCCAGGAAGATTTTCCATTCATGGCCGGCAAAGCTGTCTGCCGTGTAGCCGTACTGCTCCATCCAGAAGGCGGAGAAGACAAGGCCGTATATGAGATAACCGATGATGTAGATGGCGACCGCAGCGGCGATGACCGCTAGAAGGTCGTGACCGAAAATTCTGGGCATGAGTGTTTCCCTCCCCGTCCGGGGCGGCTATTGCTCCGCCCTCGAACTGTCATTGATGGCGCGGCTTGCGCCTGCCTTAACCATACGCCCACCGGGGATTTGCCGCCATGGCCCGCATACTGATCACCTCCGCCCTGCCTTACATCAATGGAATCAAGCATCTGGGCAATCTGGCCGGCTCCATGCTGCCCGCCGATGTCTATGCGCGTTTCCAGCGTATGCGGGGCCATGAGGTGCTCTATATCTGCGCCACGGACGAGCACGGCACCCCGGCAGAGCTGGCCGCCGCTGCGGCCGGGCAGGACGTGCGCACCTATTGCGATGAACAGCACGAGATCCAGAAAGAGATCGGTGAGCGCTTTGCCCTGTCATGGGATTATTTCGGCCGCACCTCGTCGCCGGAGAATGCGCAGCTGACCCAGCACTTTGCCGAAGTGCTGGAAAGCCGCGGCCTGATCGCGGAGATCGTCGAAAAGCAGATCTATTCCAAGGCCGACAAGCGCTTCCTGCCGGACCGCTATGTGGAGGGCACCTGCCCGAACTGCGGCTATGAGAAAGCGCGCGGCGACCAGTGCGATAATTGCGGCAAGCTGCTTGAACCGACCGATCTGAAAGACCCGTATTCCACCATTTCCGGCTCGCGTGATCTGGAAGTGCGCGATACCCGCCATCTGCAGCTTCGCCAGAGCCAGATGGAGCCGCGCCTGCGCCAATGGGTCGATGAAGCCACGAACTGGCCGCAGCTCGCCCGTTCCATCGCCTATAAATGGCTCGATGAAGGCTTGCGCGACCGCACCATCACCCGCGACCTTTCATGGGGCGTGAAGGTGACCAAGGATGGCGCGCCGCGAGACGGCTTTGAGGACAAGGTCTTCTATGTCTGGTTCGACGCGCCGATAGGCTATATCGCGGCGACCGCCGAATGGGCGAAGGCCACCGGCAATGACTGGGAGCGCTGGTGGCGCACCGACAAGGGCGCGGGCGATGTCTCCTACGTCCAGTTCATGGGCAAGGATAATGTCGCCTTCCACACGGTCAGCTTCCCGGCGACCATTCTCGGCTCTGAAGAACCATGGAAGCTCGTTGACCGCCTGAAAGCCTTCAACTGGCTGAACTGGTATGGCGGCAAGTTCTCGACCAGTAGCAAACGCGGCGTGTTCATGGACGCGGCGCTGGATCTGCTGCCGTCCGACTACTGGCGCTGGTATCTCACCTCGAATGCGCCGGAAGGCTCTGACACCCAGTTCACCTGGGAGAGTTTTCAGGGCGTGATCAATTCAGACCTCGCCAATGTGCTGGGCAATTTCGTCAACCGGATCACCAAGTATTGCGCGGCGAAGTTCGACGGGCAGGTGCCAGCCACCGGCACACCCGGCGAGGCCGAAGCCTGGATCGCGGCCGAGCTGTCTGAACGGCTAAAAGCGCTCAGCGCCCATTACGAGGCGATGGAATACCGCAAGGCGGCGGCAGAGACCCGCGCTATCTGGGCGGCGGGCAATGAGTATCTCACGAAGGCCGAGCCGTGGGTGAAGTACAAGAGCGATGTGGATGGGGCCGCCGTGGGCGTGCGCACCGGCCTTAATCTCGCGGTGCTGTTTGCCATTATCGCCCAGCCGGTCATTCCCGATACGGCCAAGAAGGTTCTCGATGCACTCGGCGTTCCTGATGACAGGCGCAGCTGGCCGGACTGGCAGGACAAGACCCTGCTCGACGCCCTGCCGCATGGCCACGCCATCACCCCGCCGGACGTGCTGTTTGCCAAGATCGAGGATGCGTCGGTGGAGGAATGGCGCGAAAGGTTCGGCGGGGAGTAGGAAAAATCTGAAATCCCGGAAGCGCGCAGCGCTATCCGGGACCTCGTGCAGGAGACGCGGAGAGAGGCCCCGGGTCTCGCTCACGCTCGCCCGGGGTTTCAGAGCTGGCAGTCAGCGCAAACTCCTGCGCCCCGCCTTTACCAGCTCGGCGGTGCGGGTCTCGATGGCCGTTTCCAGCGCGGCGATGAAGGCTTTGGGATCATCGCCGGGGTGGATCGGGTCCAGCAGCTCGATAATGGCAAGGCCGGGCCGGAACTCCCATTTCTGCTGCGGCCAGAACACGCCCAGATTGGTGGCGACCGGAATGACAGGGCGGTTCAGCACTCTGGCCAGCTGGTAAACGCCGAGCCGGTAGCGCTTCTTCGAGCCGACCTCGCTCAAGCCCCCTTCGGGGTAGATCAGCACATCGCGGCCAGAGCGTTGGAGCGCCTGCAGGCCGGTATCAAGGCCGCCATTGGCGCGCTTGCCGCCTGCATTATCGACCACCACGGCCTCGGCGCGTTTGAGTATCCAGCCCACGAGCGGGTATTTGAGCATGTGATCGCCGATCACATAGGTCAGCTCGCGATGGCGCGAGACAAGGCAGATGCCGTCGCCCCAGGACTGGTGTTTCGACGCGATCACCGCAGGCTCGGTATCGGGCAGTACGTGCAGGCGGCGCACAAGAAGATTGAGCCCGCAAAGCCCCATCCAGCCTGTCATGGCGCGGCAATAAAGCCAGATCGCGCCCATCGTCGCCCAGCGGCCGGGTACAAGCGTGGCCGGGGCCACCAGCAATACGCCGATAGCCACCGTGATCACCCAGTAGCCGGAATGGAAGATATGCGTTCGCAGGGCGCTCTCCCTTGCCGCGTGAGCGGGCTATGATGGAACGCGCAGCGATTCCGTAAAAGGGGAGGGCGCATGCCGCCAAAGAACATCGCCATTGCGGGCTGTGGCCCGGCCGGGCTTGCTGCCGCGCTGCTGCTGCACCGTGATGGCCATCGCGTGCGGCTTTATGAGCGGTTTGAGACGCCGCGCCCGATTGGTTCAGGGCTGCTGATCCAGCCGACCGGGCTGGCGGTGCTGGAAAGGCTGGGCCTCGACACGGCGTTAAAGGCCCATGCAAGCGTCGTAGAGCGCCTCCTCGGCAAGGCGGTGCGGGTCGGGTGCGACGGTGCTCGACGTGCGCTATAGCGCGCTTGGCGAGCCCTTGCGCGTGGGTCTGGGCATCCACCGCGCGGCGCTGTTTTCGATCCTTTATGACGCGGTGCTGGCTGAGGCCATTCCCGTCCATACCTCCGCCGAGATTACCGCCAGCGAGCTGGGTCCAAACGGCCAGCGCGCGCTTGTCATGGCCGATGGGGCCCGCGAGGGGCCGTTTGACCTGATTGTCGATGCGCTAGGCACGCGCACCCCGCTCGCCGCGCCGACGGGAAAGGAACTCGCCTATGGCGCGCTCTGGGCGAGCCTGGACTGGCCGGAAGGCTCCGCGTTGAACCCCCATGCGCTGGAGCAGAGATACCGCGCCGCCTCCATCATGGCGGGCGTGCTGCCTATCGGCACCGCGCCGCATGACGCACGCGCCAAGGCCGCGCTCTTCTGGTCCATCAAGGGGGCGGATGTGCCTAAGTGGCGCGCGGCAGGGCTGGATGCGTGGAAAAGCGATGTTCGCGCCGTCTGGCCAGCTGTCCAGCCGCTGCTGGACCAGATCAGCGACGCAGAACAGCTCGTCTTTGCCCGCTATGCGCACCGCACGCTGAAAAAACCCGGTGAAACGGGCCTCATCCATATTGGCGATGCCTGGCACTCAGCCAGCCCGCAGCTTGGGCAGGGGGCCAATATGGCGCTGCTCGATGCCTGGGCGCTGGCGCTGGGGCTGCGTGAGGGATCGGATGTGCCAGACGCCATTGCCCGCGCGATTGCCTGTCGCCGCTTCCATGTCTGGCTCTATCAGGTGCTGACGGCGTTCTTCACGCCGGTCTACCAGTCCGATAGCCGCCTCATCCCCTTCCTGCGCGACCGTCTGGTCGGCCCGGTCTCCAAAGTCTGGCCGGCACCACTCGTACAGGCGGCGCTGGTCAGCGGGCTGGTGGGAGGGCCTTTGGGAAGGTTGGGGTTACGCTGAAAATTCGTCGGGTTTTCCGGCCGCGTACCAGTCTTGCATGGCCCTGATGACATTTATGGGGGCGTATAGCTCAATGTCGCGCTCGGACGCGCCGTTGGTTATTTCACGCTCATAGTGCCATCCCCGGAACGTTGCGTAATCGCCCAGTACCCGTTCGGTCCCGATGCTGTCGGCGCCTGCATGATGGACCAGCCAGTCGCGAACATGCCGAACCGCTTCGACATAGTCCATTCCGTGGGAATGGATGTCCCAGCCCGCGATGTCTGACAGACCCTTTTGATAGTCGAACTTGTTGCTTTCCAATATCAGGATCGATTTCTCCGCCAGCTCGTGACCGCCGAATTTCCGGCATCCATGGTCAATGCCAAGCTCGAACGGCATGTTCATGCGGTAGTATTCGTCCGCTTCGCTGGATTTGCAGCGGCTGAGATCGTGAATTCCGAATTTCGACGATCTGACCAGCTCCAGAATCCGGTCCAGACGCGCGGCTGCGCCGTCTGCATTCTCCGGAGCGATCCGGACATGGAAGCCGAGATCAATTACACAGAACGCGATAGACTGGAGTATCGGCGCGTAATCGCCATCGAACGGGCAATTAAGGAAAACCGACCGCTCGAACGGGACCGGCAAGCCTTAGGCCTTCGGAGGACGCGGTTCGTTGCGGAAGGAATTCCGCTCCCGGATCAGTCCATTACGACCGTGGATATAAAGCTCGGTGCCCTGGTTTTTGGCAATCTTGGTGGCCGCCGCGATGGCGGCTTCCTGTGTCGCGTGAACACTTGAGGCTCGTGCTGCGCCAGCTTTCCGTACGCTCCAGCCCGACTGGCTCGGAACAACATGCTGGCCTTTGCGGCTGATGGTTCTGTTCGACATGTCTGAACGTTCCGACTCTCAATACGATTTCTGCACCAAAGATAATACGCCAGCAGGCATTGATCCAGCTTTTCCCGGCCAAAGTTTGGCGTCCACCCGGGATTACGAATGTGTCTGGCCGCGCACAACCCCGCAAACCGCGTCCCCGCCTTGACATTGGCGGCGTGGCGATGCCTTTTCCGCGCTGATTTTCAAGGCGGGTCCCATCACCCGTTTCCACCCCGTTTTCAAAGAGCCCTGACCCATGTCCGTTACCAAGACCCACTGGCGCACCCATACCTGCGGCGAGCTGCGCAAGACCGACGTGGGCAATGATGTCACCATCTCCGGCTGGGTACACAGAAAGCGCGATCATGGCGGCCTCCTGTTCATCGATCTGCGCGATCATTACGGCCTGACCCAGTGCGTGCTGGAGCCAGACTCAGAGCATTTTGCGCGCCTTGAGCGCCTGCGCGTGGAGAGCGTTGTCACGCTGACCGGCAAGGTGGTTGCCCGCAGCGAGGACACGGTGAACAAGAATCTGCCGACCGGCGAGGTGGAGCTGCGCGTGGAAGGACTGACCGTCCAGTCCGAGGCCGAAGAGCTGCCGCTGGCCGTGTTCGGCGAGCCGGACTGGGCCGAGGAAGTGCGCCTGAAACACCGCTATATCGATCTGCGCCGCGAGAGCCTGCACAAGCGCATCGTGCTGCGCTCCAAAATCATCGACTCCATCCGCCGGCGCATGATCGAGCAGAATTTCGTCGAGTACCAGACGCCGATCCTCACCGCGTCCAGCCCGGAAGGCGCGCGCGACTATCTGGTCCCCTCGCGCATCCATCCGGGCAAGTTCTACGCCCTGCCGCAGGCCCCGCAGCAGTTCAAACAGCTCATCATGGTCTCCGGCTTTGACCGCTATTTCCAGATCGCGCCCTGCTTCCGCGATGAGGATGCACGCGCCGACCGCGCGCCGGGCGAATTCTACCAGCTCGACATGGAAATGAGCTTTGTCGACCAGGAAGACGTGTTCGGCGTGATCGAGCCGGTGCTGGCGGGCCTCTTCCGTGAGTTCGCCGACGGACGCGAAGTGAGCGATGATGCCTTCGCGCGCATTCCTTATGCCGAAGCCATCCGCACCTATGGCTCTGACAAGCCGGACCTGCGCAACCCCTTAAAAATACAGGCCGTCACCGAGCATTTCGCCGGTTCCGGCTTCAAGGTCTTCGCCGGGATGATCGAGAAGAACGCAGGCGTAGAAGTGTGGGCGATCCCTGCGCCTACGGGCGGCTCACGCGCCTTCTGCGACCGGATGAATAGCTGGGCGCAAAAGGAAGGCCAGCCCG
The DNA here is from genome assembly GCF_004000605.1 of Glycocaulis alkaliphilus. NCBI lineage: Bacteria > Pseudomonadati > Pseudomonadota > Alphaproteobacteria > Maricaulales > Maricaulaceae > Glycocaulis > Glycocaulis alkaliphilus. The sequence goes on from NZ_CP018911.1 coordinate 1,356,881, forward strand.
GCCTTGGCTATATCTTCTGGCGTGAAGAGGGCGGTCAGCTCGAAGGCGCTGGCCCCATCGCCAAGAATATCGGCGAGGCGCGCACTGACGCCATCCGCAACCAGCTGGGTCTCAAAGCGGGCGATGCCGTCTTCTTCGTCGCAGGAGTCCCGAAGGATATGTACGCCTTTGCCGGCCGCGCGCGCGATATTGTCGGGCGCGAGCTCGATCTGTGCGAGAAGAACGTCTTCAAGTTCTGCTGGATCGTCGATTTCCCCATGTATGAGTGGAATGAGGACGAGAAGAAAATCGATTTCTCCCACAACCCGTTCTCCATGCCGCAAATGGAGGCCGAGGCCTTCATGGCGCTGGACAAGGCCGACCATGACACGCTGCTGGGCCTGAAAGCCTGGCAGTATGACATTGTGTGCAACGGGGTGGAGCTGTCCTCTGGCGCGATCCGTAACCACCGCCCCGATGTGATGCTCAAAGCCTTTGAATTTGCCGGTTATGGCCCCGAAGTGGTCGAGGAAGCGTTCGGCGGCATGCTCAACGCCTTCCGCTATGGCGCGCCGCCTCACGGGGGCATCGCGCCGGGCGTGGACCGGATCGTCATGCTGCTGGCGGGCGTCGAAAACCTGCGCGAGATCGTGATGTTCCCGAAAGACCAGCAGGCCCGCGATCTGATGATGAACGCGCCGGCCTACCCGGAAGCGCGCCAGCTGCGCGAGCTGCACCTGCGCACCGTGCTGCCTGAGGCGAAGAAGGGGTAGGAGGGGAAGCCTCCTGCTTCTACCTCTCGTCATTCCAGAAGCGGCGTGAGCCGCTATCTGGAACCCAGCTAGAGCAGCGTCTCGTACAGATCGCGCCAATCAGGGTTGGCCGCTTCGATCAGTTCCAGCTTCCATGCGCGTTTCCAGCCTTTGATCCGCGTTTCGCGGACAATGGCGTGCTCCATGGTGGCATGCATCTCGAACCAGACGAGCAGCGTCACGCCATACTTGCGTGTGAAACCGGGCACCATTCCTTCGCGATGTTCGTAAATCCGCCGTACCAGATCACTGGTCACGCCGGTGTAGAGCGTGCCGTTGCGCTGGCTCGCCAGAATGTAGACGGCAGGCTGAAAGAGGCGCTCTCGCATCCCGGTATTCTGACGGCTGATTGCGCGAAAGAAACAGTTTTCTGGGTTCCGGCTCTGCAGCTTCGCTGCGGCCGGAATGACGATTGGAGTGGTAACGTACCGATCCCTCGTCATTCCGGGGGAGCGTAGCGACACCCGGAACCCAGCTTTTTATAAGCGACTGGGTTCCAGATAGCGGCTGCGCCGCTTCTGGAATGACGAAGGTTGGGAGCTGTGAGAGTGTGGCGCATAGTGCCTAAAAGCGCGACCGCGCGCCCGCGACTGCCTGTACCCCGGCTACGGCCAGGGCACGCACTGGAAAACCAATCCTACCGCCGGTCGGACCGTTCCGCGCGGGCAGGGGGCGCAGGCGGTGTGGACGGGCGCTGCGCGTCCTCCAGCCAGAGCTGCACCGGCTCGCCCAGTTCAGAGCGGCGCATTTCAAACTGCCAGCCCGTATACGCCCGCGCCCGGGCGAGCTCGGCCTGCGCACGCGCGGCTTCGCGCAAGGATGCGCGGGCGCTTTCCATCGCCTCGCGCTCCAGCCCGCCAGAGGCCATGGCGCGCGATTGCACGCTGGCCAGCGCATCGGCGAAGGCTTCCTGGGCGGCTTCCAGCTGCGCCAGGCGGCGCGCCTCGGCCTCGGCGATGAAGGCGCGCTCATCCACCGGACGGGCGCCGGGGACTTCGTCCTCGCAGACAGCCAGCGTGATATTCATGTCTTCAGGCAGACGCGTTGATGCGTCGCCGCATGCCCGTTCCAGCAGGGATGGCGTCAGGCCGCGTGCCTCGCTCAGGTCCGCGCCGGTGAGGTTTACCGCGCGAAAGCGCGCCCCGGTCAAATTGGCCTCGCGCAGGCTCGCGCCGGTCAGGTCCACATGATCAAGGAAGGCGCCCTCCATCGCGGCATCGCGCAGATTGGCGTGGTGCATGATGATGTGCTGCATGACCACATTGGTCAGGCGCGCATCGCTGAGGTCGGCCGCGCGCATGTCGCCAGAGCGTATCGTCGCCGTGCTGAAATCGGCCTCGCGCAGATTGGCCCCCTGCAGGCTTACCTGCACAAGGCTGGCCCCGGTCATGCGCACATTGCGCGCATCGGCGCCCTGCAGCATCACCTGATGGGCGCGCATGTCGGTCATGTTGGCGTCTGTCAGGCTGGCGCCGCTCATTGTCACGTTCGACAGGCGCACCTCGCGCATGGAGGCATCGGCGAAGTTCGCGCCATCAAGGCGCATATTGGCAAAGCGCGCGCCGAGCAGCTGGGCGCCGGAAAAATCGGCATTGGCAAAATCGCCGCGATAGAGATGGGCGCCGGCCAGGTTGGAGCCGCTGAAATCGCATGATGCGCATTCCCCGCCAATAACGAGGCGGCGCTGCGGGTCGCTGTCGCGCGGGGCTCTGATGGCTTGCCCGGCATCATTGGCATCGCCAAAAGCGGACGCGGCCAGCGCTGGCGGCGTTAACGCCGTCAGGGGGAAAAGCGCAGCAATGACAACATGGCGCAGCTTCATGCCCTTTTCCCTACTCCCCGGCGCAGGCAAGAGCGACTTAAATTGCAGTAATGGGAAAAGTCTAGCGGCCCGGCGCGCAAGGCGGAACGCGAAGCCCGCCCGGCAGGCGGGTGGAGTCATCGCCGCAGGCGGCGTTGAGCTGGGCCTGCGTCAAACCGTGCGCGCCCTGCATTTCCGCGCCGGAAATATTCGCGCCGGCAAGGTTCGCCCCGGAAAAGTCCGCACCGCCAAAATACCCGCCGACCAGAATGGCCCGCTCCAGATTGGCTCCGGCAAAGCTGACCCCGGTAAACCGGCCGCCAAACAGATTGGCGATGGAAAGATCAGCTTGCGCCAGCCGTGCATTGTTCATCGTGGAGAGCGAGAGATCGGCCTGGCGCAGGCGCGAGCCGGAAAGATCGACGCCCGGCAGATTGCGATAGGCAAGGTCGGCCTGGAACAGATTGCACCCCGTACACGATGCGCCCGCCTGTACCCGCGCGATCTCGCCGGCATTTTGCGCCAGTGCGGGCGCGCCAGCGGCGATTGCCAATGCCAGAGCGGCCAGAACCTGTTTCATCACGGCACATCCTCATCCTGCCCATGCGGGCTTTGGGGAAGGAGCAAGCAAGAGCCGGGCCGGGGGAGGGTGCTGGGGGCAGGCCCAGCTGAAGATGCCTGATGCTCTGGGTTCCGGCTCTGCAGCTTCGCTGCGGCCGGAATGACGATGTAGAAAGATGCGCTCTCTCTTCTCGTCATTCCGGGCGAGCGTAGCGAGACCCGGAACCCAGATTTTCATGAGCGGCTGGGTTCCAGATAAGCGCTGACGCGCTTTCTGGAATGACGAAGGGAAGGCTTCGACCGTTATCGCATCGCACTGACGCCTGCGCCGCCGCCCGCCGTCTCCACCTCCGACCGGCCCTCCATGACAACGTGCCAATGTATTAACACGATGAACTGAGTGGGCTGGCCAAGGCAGGGGAAGAGGGAATGCGTGGGTGGAGCCGCGCGGCGGGAAGAGGGAAGGTGCGGGCAGGGCGGTGCGTCTGGAAGGTGCGGGGTGCGGAGCGCCACACGGGTATCTGGGTTCCAGATAGCGGCTCACGCCGCTTCTGGAATGACGATGTAGAAGAACACGCCCTCTCTTCTCGTCATTCCGGGCGAGCGTAGCGAGACCCGGCCTTGCGTGTGTTGGCGATGCGCCGGACGCGGCCCTCCCGGGGATCATAAAGATCAAGCCAGAGCTTGGAGATGTCGCATCCGATATAGCGATAGGGTAAAGTCAAGATGCCTGTTCCTGTGATGCGAGGTCCGATGCAACCGGCCTCGTGCAACTGTTCAGGTTGAACCACGGTGTGCGGGACGGGGTCCGGGCCGGGTCACGGTCTTCAAAAACCTGGAACCCAACGGCCTCCGTCCCGCAAACATCCTGACACATCAACCACACACAGGAACCCAGCCGGCGCGCAGCGCCGCAAGGGCGACCGCCCGCCCGCGACTTTTCGCGGAACATCGCAACGCGGATGCGTTGCGGAACTAAAATAAAGACTGGGTTCCAGACAAGCGCTGACGCGCTTTCTGGAATGACGAAGGGAAGGGTTCGGACAGTCTGGTGCATCGCGCAGCAAGCACGCGGACCGGCGAGCCACTTCACCCACTCAACTCCACCTTCACCCCGCAACCATCTCCCGCAGTCTCTGATCCGCCTCGCTCCACCTCGAGTGGCCCAACAGAGCGTGCCAATGTGGTAACGCAATGTGCTGGGTGAGCAAGTCATGGCGGGGCGGTGCGTCTGGGAACTGGTGGGGAGTTATGGCAGGGCGGTGCGTGTGGAAGGGGCGGAGCGCAGCGGCACCCGGCCGGGTTTCTGTACTGCGCCAGCTCCCCCGGTCATGGCCGTGCGCCGTGCTCTCACGTCTCGCGAGCTCAACTCACCGGGTCCCCGGCCGCAGAGCCGGGGTCCAGCGTCCAGCCCCTGCGCTATTCCATGGAGCTCGCGTTCCCCGTTGTCACGGGGACAGGCGGGGCGGGGGAACCCGGCGTGTAGGGATTCTTGTTCAATGCGGCGCAGCCATTTTTGTATCTCGAACCTCTCCACCGGGGTCCCCGCCCCCGAGCGGGGACCCAGCTTGTCGAGCATAATGTGACACTTGCCATGCATGCCACCTTCATGGGACAGGCGCAGGCTCGCCAGCGGGCGCCTGTACGTCCCCAGACGGACAATCGGGTCCATGACAACGCCCCGTGGCCAAAAACATGGATCCCGGCTCTGCGGCCGGGAACCCGGTGGAGAGGTCCACGGCCAAACCGGCAGAAGCTTTGAAAATGCATCAATATCGGGGTCTCCCGCGCTGACGGGAGACCCAGCTTGTTCTTCAGGAACAGCTCGCCATGGATACCGGCGCCCCCGTTTTCATGTTTCATCTCGTTTGATTGTTTGGATACCGCTTCGGTGTCTGCGGGTGTAGAGTATGTGCGGTCCAGACTGGGAGGCCGGTGATGGAGTTGCGTCTTCATGCCAATGCCCGCACGACGCCGGCGACACGGCGTTACATCCAGACCTGTGGCAAGCCGGTTGCTGTGCTGTCGGCCGAGCTGGGGGTGTCAGAGACTACGATAAGACGCTGGCGGGCGCGCAGCGAAGTGGCTGACCGCCCGCATGTGCCCCATACGCTGAAGACCTCTATGAGCGGCGTGGAGGAAGCGCTGGCTGTCGAGCTGCGCTGTCATGTGGGCCTGTCGCTGGATGATGCGCTGGAGGTGATGCGGCGCTGTGTGAAGCCGGACCTGTCACGCGCGGCCCTGCACCGCTGCTGGCGCCGTCATGGCATCTCGGCCCGGCCCGTGCAGGCGCGTGCGCGCACCGGCGTGTTCGAGACCGGCCAGCCCGCCGGGTTCATCCATGTCGATGTGAAGCACCTGACACGCCTGAACCGGCAGCCCGCCTATGCCTTCATCGCCATCGACCGGGCCACGCGCTTCGTCCATCTGGACATCTTCAACACGCGCAGCGCAGCCAACGCCGCCGCCTTCTTCGAGCGCTTCCTGGAAAGCTTCCCGCTGAAGGTCCACACCGTCCTGTCCGATAACGGATCAGAGTTCACAGACCGGTTCGCCGTCGACAAGAAGGGCAAGCCCGAAGACCGTCCCAGCGGTACCCATGCCTTCGACCGGGTCTGCGCCGCCCACGGTGTCAAACACCGGCTCACACGCCCCTTCCGTCCGCAGACCAACGGTATGGCAGAACGCTTCAACCGCCGCCTGCAGGAACATCTCGACGCCCACCCGCCAAACGGACGCAATCAGGGCCGCAACTGCTTCGACACGCACGAGCAGCGCAACGCCTATATCCGAAACTTCGTCCAAAACTATAACCGCACACGCCTGCGATGCCTCGGCTATCAAAGCCCGCTCGAAATCCTCAACAATCTCACGGAACACAACATTTTCACGGGGACAGGCGGGGCGGGGAAGAGTGCCAGGAATCGGGAATCCATAACAATGCCCTGACGTTTGAAATCTGGGTCCCCCGTCGGGGCGGGGGACCCCGGTAGAGGGCGTTGCAAAGTCCCCATCCCCGCCTCCGCCCACACCCCCACACCCTCGCATCCCTCATTTCACGCCCACTGCTCTCGACCCATTGTGTTATCGCGCTAATACGATATAGGGGTGTCACAACGGTGTATGGTTCGGCGCGATGGGGTGTCCGGGCCAGTGGCATCGGGTTCCGTGTGGGCCAGCTCTCTGAGGTCCGTACCAGTGACGCCTGGGCCAGCGCATCCGGCCTTGCGGTATCCGGCCCTGTGTCACCCGGCGGCGCAGCGGGCGGGCAAAAGAATGAAAGGGAGGGCGGTGATGCGCCTCGACAGGGAAACGAAGGAACGTGATTTCAACGCGCTGTGCGAGGCGCTGCTGGCCGCAAAGGATGCGGGCGAGATGGCGCGCTTTCTCACCGATCTGACGACGCCGGGCGAGCGCGATGCGCTGGCCGAGCGCTGGCGTGTGGCGCAATTGCTGGAGGCGGGCCGGTCCTATCGCGAGATCAGCGCGGAGACCGGCGTCTCCACCACCACGGTCACGCGCGTGGCGCGCTTTCTCGCGCAGGAACCGCACCAGGGCTACCGCCTGATCCTTGACCGCATGAAGGAGAAAGTCCGATGAGCGCCGGACGCCTCACCTTGGCCGTACAAAAAAGCGGCCGGCTCGCCGAGGGCGGGTTTGACCTTTTAAAACAGTCGGGCGTGAAGCTCGCCTATGCGCGCGACGCGCTGATGCGCCGGGCGGAGAATGTGCCGCTCGATCTGATGCTGATCCGCGATGATGACATCCCGAGCTTCGTCGCCTCTGGCGCGTGCGGGTGCGGCATTGTCGGTGAGAATGTGCTGGCCGAGGCGGCGGCGCGTTCAGCCAGAGTGGCAGGCTTGCAAATCGTCCAGCGGCTGGGCTTTGCCAGATGCACGCTGAAACTCGCCGCGCCTCTGGAGGGACCGGTCCAGTCGGTGGCAGATCTTGAGGGCCGCGCCATCGCCACCTCCTATCCCGCCCTGACGGCGGCTTATCTGAAAGAACGTGGCATCACGGCAGAAATCGTGGAGATGGGCGGCTCTGTCGAGGTCGCCCCGCGCATGAAAATCGCCGACGCGATCTGCGATCTGGTCTCCACCGGCGCGACGCTGGAAGCCAATGGCCTCGCCGCGTTCGAGACCGTGCTGGAGAGCGAGGCGGTGCTGATCGCCAACCGCGAAGCGCTCAATGGCGCGGCGGCGACGCTGGACCTGCTGGTGGAGCGCTTCAAGGGCGTGATCGCCTCGCGCCAGACCAAATACATCCTCCTGAACGCCCCCAAGGACCGGCTGGACGAGATACGCGCCGTGCTGCCGGGCGCCGATGCGCCAACGGTAGCCCCCGTGGTGGGCCGCGATGATGTGGTCGCCATCCATGCGGTGTGTACGGAGGAAGTGTTCTGGTCGACGCTGGAGCAGATCAAGGCCGCGGGCGGGCGCTCCATCCTCGTCCTGCCGATCGAAAAGATGATGGCCTGATGACCCTTCTCAGCCGATATGTCTGGGCGGAGTTGTCGCCTGAGGAACGCGCGGCCCTGATGGCCCGGCCGAGCGATAGCTCGGATGCGTTTGCGGTGGCCGCGAAAATCCTCTCCGAGGTGCGCGCCGAGGGCGAAACCGCCGTGCGCCGCTATGCGCAAGAACTCGATGGCCATGCGCCTGCAGACTTCCGTGTGCCGGTGAGCGATCTCAAAGCCGCGGCGGACGCGCTGGACCCGGAGGACGCAAAAGCCATCCTCGCCGCTGCCGATGCCGTGCGCCGTTATCACGAGTGCCAAGGATATAAATCCTATTGCCTCGAAACATGGCCCGGCGGCGTGGCGGAGCGGCGCGTCACGCCGCTGGAGGTGGCAGGCCTCTACGTGCCTGCGGGCACCGCGCCTCTGGTCTCAACGCTGCTCATGCTCGCCATCCCGGCGCAGATCGCTCGCGTCAGCCGCATCGCTGTCCTCACCCCGCCCGTCGGGAAGGCCGGGCCGGACCGCACCATTCTGGGCGCGGCGGGCCTGCTTGGCCTTGATGAGGTGTACGCGCTTGGGGGCGCGCACGGGGTTGCCGCGCTGGGCCTCGGCGTTGCGGGACTTCCCCGCGCTGACCGCATTTTCGGGCCCGGCAATGCCTATGTCGCGGCCGCCAAGGCGCTGCTCGCGCAGACGCCCGGCGGCGCGGCGGCGGACCTTCCCGCTGGCCCTTCCGAGGTCATCATCATCGCCGATGACAGCGCGGACCCGGACTTTGTCGCCCTCGATCTGCTCGCCCAGGCAGAGCATGACCGCCTCGCTCAAGTTCTGCTCATCGCTTTCTCCGAAGGATTCATCGACCTGGTGGAAAGCGCTCTCAAAGCCCGCCTTGAGGGACTTCCCAGGCGTGACATCGCGCTTGCGGCGCTTTCCGCGTCCAAGGCATTCCTCGTAAGGAACGAAGCGGAAGCGGTGGCTGCGGCGAATGCCTATGCGGGCGAGCACCTCATCATCCAGACAGCCGATCCGGAAGCGCTCTGCGGTGAGATCCGCCATGCCGGGTCCATATTCCTTGGTCCATGGACGCCCGAAGCCGCTGGCGACTACGCCGCGGGCCCCAACCATTCGCTGCCCACTGCCGGGGCCGCCCGCGCCTATGGCGGGGTCAGTGTCGAGATGTTCCAGAAGACGACCAGCGTTCTGCGTTTCGAGGCCAGAGGCGCAGCCGCCATCGCGCCCACGGTCGAGCGGCTCGCCGCCCTTGAAGGGCTCGATGCGCACCGGCTCGCCATGGCCGTGCGCCGGGAAAAGGCGCAAGAGGAGATGATCTGACATGAGCGCCATTATAGACCTCTCCCGAGGGGCGGGGATAAGGGCAGAACTATCCCGCAAGGCGCTGCTCGCCCGGCTGTCGGATATTCTGGGGTGCGACCCTGAAGCGCTCGTCCTCGCTGCGAACGCCGAGGCGGCGCAGCAAGCGCTCGAAGGTGTGGATACATCCTTCGACACCAGCCGTTTGGCTGAGGGTCTCGCGGCGCTGGAAAGCCCGTCGAAAGAAGGCGTTACGCTCTACCGGCTGGGCCGCGAGATCAGCGATTACGTGGTGATAGATACGCGAAATCCGGCGCTGGCGGCGGAACTCACCGATAAATCGGCCCTGCCATACCCTTATCTGGCCCCTGACATAGTACCGCGCCTCACGCCGGCCGCCATTGCATCGGCGAAAGCTGAATGGGATCAGTATGTTTCGCTGATGCTGTCATGTGCTGCGCGAATGGGTGAACTGACGGGCGCGGTGGTGGATAGAGAGGGGGATAAACTCACCCTTTCCAGCCCCGATAAGGGCGCTCTGGCGCAGCGCCTCGCCGCTTTGGGGCTGAAACTGGAGGAGACGGGCGAGGGCTTCACCGCCTGGGTGCTGACCCTTGCCGAAGCCAAGGCTCTGGCCGCCTATCTGGGTGGTCTCAAAGCCCCGCGCACGGCCTCGATCCGGCGCACCACGAAAGAGACCGACATCGCGCTCTATATCGATCTCGACGGAGAGGGCGGGCGGTTTGAAACCGGCGTCCACTTCTTCGATCACATGCTGGAGCAGGTCTCCCGCCATGGCGGCTTCCGTCTCGATGTGGTGTGCGAGGGCGATATCGAGGTCGATACCCACCACACGATCGAGGATGTGTGCCTGGCGCTGGGCGAGGCGATCCGCCTGGCGCTCGGCGACAAGGCCGGCATTGCCCGCTTCGGCTTTGCCCTGCCCATGGACGAGACGCGCGCAGGCGTGTGGATCGATCTTTCGGGCCGTCCTTACCTGCGTTTCGACGGCGAGATCCCCGGCGAGCGGGTGGGGGATTACCCGGTGGATATGTGCGCCCACGCTTTCCGCTCGATCTCGGAGACCCTGAAAGCGGCCATCCATGTCGAGGTGAGCGGGGATAACCCCCACCACATGATCGAGGCCTGTTACAAGGCGTTTGGCCGCGCGCTGCGCCAGGCCATCCGGATTGAGGGCGCCTCTATCCCCTCCACGAAGGGGGTATTGTGATGGGGGCCACCGCTTTTCTATCCCGCGTTTCACCGGCGTTTGCCGGGAAAACACTGCGGAGAAATACCCAAGCTTCGTCATTCCGGAAACGCCGTCAGGCGTTATCCGGAACCCAGCCATCTTTTTGTAAAGACTGGGTTCCGGGTCTCCCCCGGATCAAGTCCGGGCTCGCCCGGAATGACGAGGGTGGGGTAGTTGGAATAATACAATGACCCTCGCCCTTATCGATACCTCGACCGCGAATATCGCCTCCGTGCGCTATGCCTTGAACCGGCTCGGCGTCGAACCTGTCCTCGCCGCGACACCGGGAGAGGCGGCGCGCGCGGACAAACTTATCCTGCCGGGTGTGGGCGCGGCTGGCCCCGCAATGCGTGCGCTGGAGCGCTCCGGCTGGGCCGATGCCCTGCGTAATGACACCCGCCCGCTGCTGGGCGTGTGCCTGGGTATGCAGCTTTTGTTCGGGGAAAGTGACGAGGATAGCGGCACACGTACTCCCGTTCCCCTGCTGGGGCTTATCCCCGGCCGGGTGGAGCGTCTGGCCCCATCTGATGCGGGTCCGTGGCCGCACATGGGCTGGAATACCCTCTCTTTCCCGCCCGGTTCAGACCCGCTTCTCACCGGGATAGAGGAGGGGGCGCATGTCTATTTTGTCCACGGGTTTTACGTGCCCGAAGGCGCATCGACGCTGGCCACGACGGCTTACGGAACGCGGATAAGTGCGATGGTGCGCCATGGACACATTGCCGGCTGCCAGTTCCATCCCGAACGCTCCGGCGCTGTCGGCGCGCGTATATTGTCCAACTTTATCAAGGGTTAAACCGTGATACTTTATCCAGCCATAGATGTCCTCGAGGGGCGGGTAGTGCGCCTGGCAAAGGGGGATTTCGCCGCCGTTACCGACTATGGGGATGACCCCGCCGCGGTGGCTCGCAGCTATCTGAAAGCGGGGGCAGAATGGCTGCACCTGGTGGATCTTTCCGGCGCGCGCGATGGCAAGAGGCGTCAATTATCCCTGGTCGAAAGCGTCGCCGCGACGGGCATCAAGGTGCAGACCGGCGGCGGCGTACGCACGGGCGAAGACATTGAATCGCTGCTGGATTCCGGTGCTTCGCGGGTGGTGATCGGCTCGCTGGCCGTCACCGATCCGGGAAAGGTTTCCGGCTGGCTTGTCCGCTACGGGGCGCAGGCGATTGCCGCCGCCTTCGATGTGCGCATGAAGGGGGATACGCCCATCCCGGTGGTCAAGGGCTGGACCGAGGAAGCGGGGATAACGCTGGGGGAGCTCCTGCAGGCCTATCAACGCCACGGCCTGCGCCACGCGCTGGCGACAGACACCGGCCGGGACGGCATGCTGGAGGGCATCAATATCCCGCTTTATCAGAGCCTTGTGGCCTCGCGGCCGGAGATCGCCTGGCAGGCTTCGGGCGGTGTCGCCACGCTGGACGACATCCGGCAGGCCAAGGCCCTCAAAATGGGCGGAGTAATCATTGGCCGCGCGCTCTTTGAGGGCCGCTTCACGCTGGAAGAGGCGCTGGCATGCTAGCCCGGCGCATCATTCCCTGCCTTGATGTGCGCGATGGCAAGGTGGTCAAGGGCGTGCGCTTCAAAGACCATGAGGTGGTCGGCGATATTGTAGATCTGGCAAGGCTTTACGCCGAGCAGGGCGCTGACGAGCTGGTCTTCTATGACATCTCTGCCAGCCCGGAAGGGCGCGAGGTGGAGCCCCTCTGGGTGGCCCGTGTCGCGCAGGTGATCGACATACCGTTCTGCGTGGCGGGTGGCATCCGGTCAGTAGCGGCGGCCCGTGCGCGCCTGCATGCGGGAGCAGACAAAATATCCATCAACACCCCGGCCCTTGAAAACCCCAATCTGATCAATGCACTGGCGGAAGAATTTGGCAGCCAGTGTGTGGTTGTCGGCATGGATAGCCGCAAAATTGGGGGGATAAACCGGCTCCACCAATACACCGGCGATCCGGACCGGACCCTGACCAGCGAGCGCGACACGCTGTCATGGATAAAAGAGGTGATAGAGCGCGGCGCAGGCGAGATCGTGCTGAACTGCATGGACCAGGACGGCGTGCGCCAAGGCTATGATATTGAACAGCTAATCGCCGCCCGTGAGGTGTGCTCGGTACCCCTGATCGCCTCGGGCGGGGCGGGCGCGATGGACCATTTCGCCGAAGTGTTCAAAAAGGCCAATGTTGACGGGGCGTTAGCGGCAAGCGTCTTCCACAAGGGCGTCATTTCCATCCCCGATCTGAAGATCTATCTCGCACAATCCGGCATCGAGGTGCGCCCATGAGCGATGAACTCTCCCCGCTTTCTGCGGAGCAAATCGACTTTGAAAAGGGGGGCGGGCTGGTGCCTGCCATCGTCCAGCATGGCCTCACCGGCGAGGTGCTGATGCTGGGCTATATGAATGCGCAGGCGCTTGCCGCGACGCAGGAGAAGGGGCTCGTAACCTTCTGGTCGCGCTCGAAAAACCGGCTCTGGACCAAGGGCGAGACGTCTGGCGATGTGCTGCGCCTGGCCGGCCTCGCCGTTGATTGTGACCGTGACGCGATACTGGTGCAGGCTTTGCCCGAAGGGCCGACCTGTCACATCGGCACGCGCTCCTGCTTTGGCGATTATCCCGGCCCGGCGCTGGCTTTCTTGAGCGAACTATCCGCGATCGTGGATAGAAGGGCGGATAGTTCGCCGGAGGAAAGCTATACCGCCCGGCTATTGGCCAAGGGAATCAACAAGGTAGCGCAAAAAGTTGGAGAAGAGGGCGTCGAGACGGCATTGGCTGGCGTTTCAGAGGATAACTCCGCCCTCACCGGCGAAGCGGCGGACCTGATTTTCCACCTCATTGTCCTCCTGAAAGCGCGCGGACTATCCCTCATTGATGTCGCCGAAGAATTGAAGCGCCGCCACGCCAAGGCGTGACAGCGCTTGTCTTTTCGTCCCTGACCTATTGCGCGGTCCGCCAGGGATTGCGGAATGTATCCCCGAAGAAGACGGCATTTGTCAGTACACGTGCGGAGCCGCGGAAATAGGCGCGGTAATAGGGATTGTCGGCAAACAGGATCACCGCCCCGCGTCCGCGCCGCTCTGCATAAACGGCGCCAAGTCCTTGTAATGCATTGATGTTTGCCTCTGACGCATAGCCGGACAGCAACCCGTCACGGCTGTAACGCACTGGAATCGCAAAGGGATTCGTCCCGATCGCGAAGGCCTGCGTGCTCTCGCGCTGCACCGGCAGACGGTTTGAAGTGAGGCCGTAGAGAAGCGGGTGGGAGAGATCCACATCCGTGCCGAAGATAGCGCCGGAGATGCGCTCCTCGGTGTCCCAGCGTGATATGGTGGCATAGGCGAGGGGATTGCCGCCGCCATTGTCCCCGTTTCGTTCGGCCCAGCTGGCGCTGGTCAGCTCGTTGCGGATCGCATAGCTGGCGCCGCCCTGAATACCGATCAGCACACCGCCGGCACGCGTCCAGTCGCCGAGCCTTTTGGCGTCAGCCTCGCCCAGCCCGCCATAGCCGCCATTGGCCAGGATGATATGCGTGTAACGGCTGAGGTTGGCCCGGCCGAACTCGCTAATATCAATCATGGAAACCGGCATGTTCAGTTCGTGGTCGAACAGGTGCCAGATCTCGCCGGTTGCGTTCACATCCTGCCCGCGCCCCGTCAGCAGCAATATTTCCGGACGGCGCACATTGCTGGTGGCAAAGCCGCCCAGATCAGAACCCTGACGCGTCGCGCCGCTGGTCGCCGCGATGACGCGCACACCGTCCGCCGCTGTCCTCTGGACAAGGGCGTGGACAGTTTCGGGATCGACATCTTGCTGACGCACCTGAATGACGACCGAACCAGGGGGGACAGAGACCTCTCCATCCGCCGTGGTTACGCTGATGGCATCAGGCACCATGCGGGCGCGGATGCCGGCATCGAGGAAGCGATAGAGCGCACGCGGCGCATAAAAGTTAGTCCAGTCAATGACATAGGCATAATCGGTACGGGCAGGGGCCGGAACGGCCCGGTCAGCTGGCGTGACGCGTTCACCGGCCAGGTTTGGCGCGAAGATGCCGGGGCGAACTGCAGCAAAATCAAGGCCATAGGCCAGAGGCTGCGTCCATCCGGAGACATCGTAGAACTCGGTCATGTCGTCAATGATGCGGGTCTCGAAAAGGGCCTCGACCACGCGGAACTCGCGCTGGCGCACAAGGACTACATAACTGTTTGCCGGGTCGAAATCTGTATTTCCCAGCCTTGTGCGCTGTCTGAGCCGGTGAATCTCGATGCCATGAACGTCCAACATATCGATGAAATCATTCAGTCTTCCGGAATCGGCGGAGCTGAAGACATAGGCCAGATTGGGTGCGGCGTTCGCCAGCTGCGCGCTCTCGCGGTAGAAATCGCGCTGGAAGGACAGAAGCTGCTCCCGATTGGCCAGACCGGCCCGGACCAGCGCCAGCCCCACGCGGGCCTGCTGACCTATCTTGTCATCATAACGCAATGTTCCAAAATCGGTTTCCTGAACGATGCCGCGCACCGAGCTCTGCTCGAACAGGTAGGGCACCGAGCCGACAAGGCCGGGATAGCTGGAGCCATAGCCGAGATAGAAATCGTCGAAAAGCTCCTCGCTGACATAGAGCGCGCCTTCACCGTCGAGCTGTTCGGTCAGAAAGCTGTTCATGCGCTGGTTAAGTGCAAGCCCGTCTGCTGACAGCAAAGGGTGCAGGCCGTCTGGCGGCCCCGGAGAGAAGAAGTAGGTTGTGTTCTGCCCCATCTCGTGGAAATCAGCCGCAATATTGGGCATCCATTCACGCGTCGCGCGCACCAGCGCCACCGCTTCGGGCTGGGTCACGGGCAGCCATTGGCGGTTCAGGTCAAACCAGTAATGGTTCGTCCGCCCCCATGGCCATTCATTGAAATGCTCGCGGTGCTGCGGGTCTGCCACCGGCACCCGCGCGCGGTGCATATTGGTCCAGCTGGCGAAGCGCTCCGTGCCGTCCGGGTTGATCGGACCGATCAGGTGGATGACCGAACGGTCAAGCATATCAGTGACTTCCGCGCCCTGACCGGCGGCCAGAAAATACAGGAGCGGCATGATCGCGTCATAGCTGGACGGCTCTGAGCCATGCACGCCATGAGTGAACTGGATCACGACCGGGTGGTCTGCCGGGATCGCGCTTGTATTGCCGGCCGCGGAAATGGCGTGCTGCGCCTCGCGGATCTCGTCCAGCCGCGCATGGTTTTCCGGCGCGGTGATGGTCACGCGCATGATCCGGCGGCCGAAATGGGAACGCCCGACACTGTCAATCGTTACCCGGTCGGAGGCGGCGGCAACCGCCTGCATATAGGCTGCGATCATGTCGGGTGTGTAGATGATTTCGCCGACGGCAAAGCCGGTTACAGCCTCTGGCAGGGGAATCGCAGGATCGTACTCGACATCCTGAGCGATCAGCTCAGTTAAAGGCTTGGGCTCATAGGCATTCGCCGCCGAAAGCCCTACACACGCGCCCAGCAAACCCACCAGCACGAACCGGCAAAACATCATGGCATCAACCCCCGCAAGAAACGCCGTAACCCTAGGCGGGCAAGGCCTTGCGTCAAGCGCGATGCGCGCCTGTATGGCTGCTCCAGCGGTGCTGCTTGCCATGTCCGCGATAGCGGTGGCTCAGCCTGCTTCTGCTGTACCGGACGAGGTGATCGTCGTCAGCGCAGCACGCACGGCCCAGGCGCGCGATAGCGCCGCGGTGCCGGTGGCCGTGCTGGACGCGCAGACTATCCGTACCGTCGGCGCCCAGCATATCGCCGAGCTGTTGAACCGGGCGCCGGGCGTCTACGTCCATCGCGGCAACGGGGCAGAACACCTGACCGCCATCCGCTCTCCGGTCCTGAGCGCTGGCGCGGGCGCGGGATCATTCCTGTATCTGGAAGACGGGATTTCCCTGCGCGCGCCTGCGTTTGCCAATATTAACGGCCTGTTCGAGGCGGTCGATGAGCTGGCCGGCCGGGTGGAGATCATCCGGGGGCCGGGCGGGGCGGTCTATGGCTCGAACGCGCTGCACGGACTGGTCAATGTCATCACGCCTGACCCGGCCCTTTCCAGCCGCCGCGCCGAGCTGGAGCTGGGCAGCTATGGCCGTATACGCGTCACGGCCTCGGCCAGCGGTTCAACGCGCCTGGGAGATGGCTTTATCGGCCTCTCGGCGCGTTCCGAGGACGGTTGGCGGGATGATGCCTCGCTGTTTCGCGCCGGCCTTCAGACGCGGCTGGACTGGGGGCAGGGAGCAACGCGCTGGAGCCTGCGCGCCAGCGCCATCCATCTGGAGCAGGAAACCGCCACCTTCGTGAACGGGTTTGAGGCCTATCGCGATGAAGCGCTGTCGCGGCGAAATGCAAACCCGGAGGCCTTCCGTGATGCGCGCGCCTTCCGGGTGAGTCTGCATGCCGATCACACCCTGTCCGAACGCTGGAGCCTGTCTGGCGCCGTGTACGCACGCAGCAATGACATGGACTTCCGGCTCCACTTCCTGCCCTCGCGCGCGCTGGAGTTTACCGGCCATGACAGCATTGGCGCGCAATCGGCGCTCACCCGCCAGACATCGCAAGGCAGCCTGACCATCGGCGCAGATGGCGAATGGACGCGTGGTTATCTGATTGAAGACCAGACGCTGGCGAGCTTTGGCGAATTCCCGCAAGGCGTTCATTACGACTATGACGTGGAGGCGCTGACCGGCGCGGTGTTCGCGATGGGCCGCCACACCCTTACAGAGGCGCTGGAGATCGAAGGCGGGGCGCGGCTGGAGACGACCCGGTTTGACTATACGAACAATACCGATGATGGCGCGACAGGGCGCTTCCTGCGCTTGTCTGACCGCTCTGACAGCTTCACCACGTTCGCGCCTCATGCAGGGCTCGTCTGGCGCTTTGCGGATAATTGGCGTGCGTTTGCGCGTGCCGCGCGCGGCGTACGTGCGCCCCAGACGGATGAGCTCTACCGGCTGCAGCCCGGACAGGAGATCGACAATATCGAACCGGAAGCGCTCGACAGTCTGGAGGCGGGCCTGCGCCTGTCGCGCCCCGACGGTCTGGCGCTGGAGCTGACCGCCTTCACCATGGTCAAGCGCAACGTGTTCTTCCGCGATGCGGACGGTATCAATGTCACCGACGGGCGCACGACCCATGAGGGTATGGAGATTGAGGGCGTGTGGCCGGTCACGGCCACGCTGACCTTCTCTGGCGCGCTCATTTGGGCCATTCACAAATATGATTTCGACAGGCCGGTCAGTCAGGCCTTTGAGGTGATCGAGCGCGGCAACCGCGTCGATACCGCCCCGGAATGGCTGTGGAATCTGCGCGCAAGCTGGCAACCCGTGGACGCGGTTCGTCTCGAAGCGGAATGGGTGCATGTGGGCGAGTATTTCGCCGATGCGGCCAATGATGCGGTCTATGCCGGGCACCATCTGGTCAATCTGCGCGGCGCGATGCAGGTACGCGAGGGCGTTGAGCTCTTCGCTTCGCTGCGCAACGCCGCCAATACACGCTATGCCGAGCGTGCCGACTTTGCCTTTGGCGGCTATCGCTACTTCCCCGGCGAACCGCGTACCGTTTCCGTTGGCGTGCGGGTAAGGGGATAGCTTGCCAGTCCTCAATCTCGCGAGTTGCGGCGAGGTGAGCTACAACGCAGCCCAAACTTGCCCCGCCCGCCGGTCGCGGCTAGCAGTGAAAAAGAAATATTTTTCTGAAAGGAAATCCCATGCCCCGTCAGACTGGTGCCCAGCACCTCGCCGATGCCTTGCTTGCCAATGGTGCTGATCTGGCGTTTGGCGTGCCGGGCGAGAGCTATCTGGCGCTGCTTGATGCGGTCTATGAGAAGGGCAAGGACTTCCGCTTCATCACCTGCCGTCAGGAGGCGGGCGCGGCCAACATGGCCGAGGCTCATGGCAAGCTGACGGGCCGCCCCGGCATCTGCATGGTCACGCGTGGGCCCGGCGCGACGCAGGCCAGCGTGGGCGTCCATACCGCGTTTCAGGACTCCACACCGATGATCCTGCTCATTGGCCAGGTGGCGCGCGACATGAAGGACCGGGAAGCCTTTCAGGAAATCGACTACACGCATTTCTTCCGCGATCAGTGCAAATGGGTGGCCGAGATCAATGATCCCGCCCGCGTGCCCGAATACATTGCGCGTGCCTTTGCCACCGCGATGAATGGACGGCCCGGCCCGGTCGTGCTGTCTTTGCCCGAAGACATGCTCACCGAAACCGCCGAGGCGCCCGCCATCCGCCGCGTGGAGACAGCCCATGCCGCGCCTGCGCCGGGCGACATCGCCAAGCTGGAAGCCCTGCTGGCAAAAGCAAAGCGCCCGTTCGTGATCTATGGCGGCACCAAGTGGAGCGGCGAGACGGTGGAGAAGGCGCGCCGCTTTGCCGAAAACAATGATCTGCCCGTCGCCTGCTCCTTCCGCTCCAAGGACCATTACAACAATATGGGCCCGAACTATGCCGGGGATCTGGGCGTTGCGCCGAACCCCAAGCTGGTGGAGCGCGTGAAGGGCGCAGACCTTCTGATCGTGTTCGGCCCGCGCCTCGGCGAGATGACGACCTCTGGCTATACGGTGCTCAAACCGCCGGTTCTGGAGGGACAGACGCTGGTCCACATCCATCCCGGCGCGCAGGAGCTGGGCCGGGTCTACCAGCCTGATCTCGCCATCAACGCCACCGTGGCCGCCGCCGCCGATGCGCTTGCCCACATCAAGGTGGATGCATCCGCCTGGGCCGGTGAGGCTGCTGCCGCGCATGAGGAGTTTCTGGCGTTTTCCTCGGTCGTTGAGGTGAAGCGCGGCTTCAACCTCTCGAAAATGTTCTGCTGGCTGTCGGACAATCTGCCCGAAAGCGCGATCCTCACCAATGGGGCGGGCAATTACGCGGCATGGCTGCACCGCTTCTACCGCCACAAGGCTTGCCGCACCCAGCTGGGGCCGACCTCCGGCGCGATGGGCTATGGCGTGCCTGCTGGTATCGCGGCCAAGATCGCCAAGCCGGACGCGCTGGTCGTCTCGGTCAATGGCGATGGCTGCTTCCTGATGTGCGGGCAGGAGCTGGCGACCGCCGCGCAGTACGGCGCCAACGTCATCTTCATCGTCGCGGACAACGGCGCCTACGGCACGATCCGCATGCATCAGGAGCGCGAATATCCGGGCCGTGTTTCAGGCACCGAGCTTAAAAATCCGGACTTTGTGGCCTACGCCAAGAGCTTTGGCTGTGAAGGCATCCGCGTGGAGTCGTTCGACGACTTTCCGGCTGCTTTCGAGCAGGCGAAAAATTGCGGCAAGCCAGCGCTGCTTCACCTGATCTGCGATGTGGAAGAGATCGCGCCGGGCCGCACGATTTCGGCTCTGAGGGGGAAGTAGGTGGCGTTTCACCGTCCACCTCTCAATCGTCATTCCGGCGAACGCCGGAACCCAGCTTTTTTTGAGAAACACTGGGTTCCAGATAAGCGCTAACGCGCTTTCTGGAATGACGAAGGTGGAGTGGTTTTAATACTTGTCATCCTCCGGCAGAGCGCTAGCGAGGTCCGAGCCACCCATGCCTGAGAGCTTGCTTTTCCCTCGTCCTTCGAGACGTTCGCTTCGCTCACCCTCAGGATGAGGGAAAAAGCACACCAAAGCCCTCATCCTAGCGGACGCAGTGGCGCTCGAAGGGCGAGGGCGTAGTTTCTTTGCAGGCATGGGTCACCCGCATCTCCGCCTGCGCGGGGACAGGTAAAGCGGGTGATGACGGCACAACGCCTACTCCCGCTTCTTCCCGTCCAGGTCGCGGGCGGCCTTGTCCGTCTCCGCCTTGCGTTTCAGCTTTTCAGCCTTCGTCTGCCCGTAAGCGGCGCGATTGGCGGCAGCGTCTTTCGCTGCCGCCTCTTTTGCCTTGCGCTTGCGCGCGGTCCGCAGATTGACGATTTCGCTCAATTATATCGGGCCGATCATCTGTTCGGGGCGCACCACCTCGTCGAACTCTTCTGACGTGACAAAGCCGAGCTTGATGGCTTCCTCGCGCAGCGTGGTGCCGTTCTTGTGCGCGGTTTTGGCGACGGTCGTCGCGTTGTCATAGCCGATCTTCGGGGCAAGCGCCGTCACCAGCATGAGCGAGCGTTCCATGATGTCGGCAATGCGCGCCTCATTGGCCTCGATGCCGGCCACGCAGTTCTCGGTGAAGCTGATCGCCGCGTCGGCCAGCAGGCGGGTGGAGGTGAGCACGTTGTAGATCATCACCGGCTTGAACACGTTGAGCTGGAAATGGCCCTGGCTGCCGGCGAAGGTCACGGCGGCGTTATTGCCCATCACCTGCGTGCAGACCATGGTCATCGCCTCGCACTGGGTGGGGTTGACCTTGCCCGGCATGATGGACGAGCCGGGCTCGTTTTCGGGCAGGGCAAGCTCGCCAATACCGCAGCGCGGGCCGGAGCCCAGAAGCCGGATGTCATTGGCGATCTTGAACAGCGACACGGCCAGCGAATTGAGCGCGCCATGTGCCTCCACCAGCGCGTCCTTGGTGGAGAGGGCTTCAAACTTGTTGGGCGCCGTCACGAAGGGCAGGCCGGTCAGCTTGGCCACTTCCTCGGCGAACGCCACATCAAAGCCCGGCTTGGCGTTCAGCCCCGTGCCGACCGCCGTGCCGCCTTGTGCCAGCTCGTAGAGCGCGGGCAGGGCCGCTTCCACGCGGCGGATGCCGTTCTCGACCATCGCGACATAGGCGGAGAACTCCTGACCCAGCGTGATCGGCGTCGCGTCCATCAGATGCGTGCGGCCGATCTTGATAACGTCCTTGAAGGCCTCTGACTTGGCCTTCAGCGCATCGCGCAGGGTTTTCAGGGCAGGCACCAGCGTGGCGTGAAACTCGCGCGCTGCGGCGATGTGGGTGGCCGTAGGGAACACGTCATTGGAAGACTGGGAGCGGTTCACATGGTCATTGGGGTGGACCGGGCTTTTGGACCCCATCTCCCCGCCCAGCATTTGAATCGCGCGGTTGGAGATGACCTCATTGGCATTCATGTTTGACTGTGTGCCGGACCCGGTCTGCCAGACGACGAGCGGGAAATGGTCATCGAGCTTGCCGTCCGCCACTTCCAGCGCGGCCGCCGCAATGGCATCGCCTTCCTTGGTGTCCATATTGCCGAGCGCCATATTGGCCTTGGCCGCGCAGTGCTTCACCACGCCCAGCGCGCGTACAAGCGGCACCGGCATGGTCTGGCCGCCAATCTTGAAGTTGATGAGCGAGCGGGCGGTCTGTGCGCCGTAATACTTGTCGGCGGGAACCTCTAGCGGGCCAAAGGAGTCGGTCTCGGTGCGCATGGCAGACATGGTGTTCCTCAGCGGGTCTGGTTTGCCTGCGCGCCTTGCCACAGGGCCAAAGCGCGCGGACACTGGTGAATATAACGAATCGGGTGTGTAGCATCGGGCCATGAGGGATCAAGCCGCTGACCGCTACGCACTGCAGGATGAGGGCCTTGAATGGTCCGGGAGAGGCAAGGTGCAGGTAGCAACACCAACAGGATCGCTTCACTTGCGCGTCGATGCGCTGACCTCGCAGTCGCGCCGTTTCAAGACGCTGATCGGGGAGTTTTTCCGCACCGAGTTCAAGCGCGTGCGCCCGAAATGGGGACCGTATGAGGTCACCATCATCATCGAGCGCACCGAAAACTCGCCCGTCCATGATGTCGACAATGTCGCCAAGGCGGTGCTGGACGCGCTGACCGGCGTGGTCTTCCACGATGACAGCCAGGTGGAGCGTCTGCACGTGGAGAAGGTGATGGGTGAGCGCGCGCGGGTGCGTGTGCGCGCCGTGCCGCTGGTGCCCGAAGCGGCCTGATCTGCCACGGGAGGCCATCCCATGGCCGCAAGCGATTTGACGACTGACGGCTTTGCCCTGCCGCCCGTCCTCTGCTTTGCGCTGGATGGCCGGGGTGCAGCAGAACCCGCAACACTTGAGGCAATAAGCCCGCCCAACCACGACGCGAAGCCGGAAGCGCGCGGCAAGGGGCGCCCGCCCTTCATCTGGGTCCATCTGCAACGTGAAGACCCGCGCACACGCGCCTGGCTGGAGGCCGAGAGCGGCCTGGACAGCTTCCTGCAATCGGCATTGCTGGCTGATGATACGCGGCCGCGCTGCACCGTTCACGGGGAAGGGGCCATTATCATCCTGCGCGGAGTAAACCTGATGGAGGGTGCCGAGCCGGAGGACATGGTCTCGGTGCGGCTCTGGGTGGACCGTTCCCGCGTGATCGGTGTCTGGGTGCGTCCGCTGAGCGCGGTGGAAGACCTTGTCAGCGCCATTGAGCGCGGCATCGCGCCTGTCAGCCCCGGTGAACTGGTCGGCAAGCTCGCCCAGCGTCTGGCGGACCGGATGGAGCCGCACGTCTCCGAATTGCACGAGGAGCTTGATGCGTTCGAGGATGCGCTGCTGGAGGACGACACCGTGCAACGCGGCGCACTGGCAGACCTGCGCCGCCGCGCGATCCGCCTGCGCCGCTATATCGGCCCGCAGCGAGACGCGCTGACCACGCTGTCGATTGAAGACCTCAGCTGGCTCTCTGACCGTGACCGCTCGCGGGTGCGCGAAGCCGCCGACAAGACGACCCGCATTCTTGAAGAGCTGGAAGCGGTGCGCGAGCGCGCGGCACTGATACAGGACCAGATCGTGGAGGCGCGCGGCGCACGCATGGACCGCTATATGGTGCTGCTGTCAGCGCTGGCGGCGATCTTCCTTCCGCTTACACTCTTCACCGGCCTTCTCGGCATCAATGTCGAAGGTATCCCGTTCGCCGAGGAGGAATGGGCGTTTGCCGCCGTTACCGGGCTCATCATCGTGGCCGCGGTGATCCTCACCTACGTATTCAGGAAAATGAAGCTGCTCTGAGCGCCTCAGTCTTTCTTGCGGAAGGCGTCCAGGCTGACAACCGTGCCTTCTTCGCCGCCGCCTGCTGCAGCGCTCGGCGCGGCGCCATTGGCGGCGTCCGGTGCTTCGTAGTCGAAGTGAAGATGGAAACCGACCGCCGGATCGTGGAAGCGCGTCACCGCGCGATAGGGGACTTTGAGATATTTCGGCACGCCGCCGAATTTCAGCGTGACCTCGAAATAGTCTTCCTCCGCCGCGAGATCCCAGAACTGGTGTTCCAGCACGACCGTCATCTCGTCGGGATAGGCTTCGGCCAGGCTGGGATCGATGTCACAGCCCGGATCAGAGGTCTTGAAGGAGATGTAGAAATGGTGGGCGCCGGGCAGACCTTCGGGACTGCCGGCCTTGTTGAGCGCCTGACGGATCACGCCGCGCAACGCGTCCTGCGCCAGCCGGTCATACCGCATCAGGTCCTTGCTCACTGCGTCTCCCCCTGCCTCGAGCTTTCGCAACCGAGCCTAGCCGACGCGTTCCTTGCGTCAATCGGCCAGCACTGCTGCACCAATCTTCAATAGCCGTACGATCCATACTGCGCTAGTAATTGGCATATGGAAAAACCCATGCCAGCCAAGGGTGACGCCGATATGACGGACAGCTTTCAGCCGGCCCGGGTGACGCCCCTGGAACAGCCCACGAATCTGCTGAAAACTGGCATGTTGATGCGGGAGAACCCGCTATCCATCCTGCCCGCACTGCTTTTTGAAAAGACGATTCTGACCGGACCATATCTCGGCCGGTCGGTGCATCATGTGTCCGGCCCTGCGGAAATGAAGTCGGTCCTGCAGGACAATTTCGAGGACTGGTGCAAATCCCCGCTCATCCAGCGCATGCTGCGTCCTGTTCTGGGCGACGCCATCCTGACCGCGCATGGCGAGAACTGGCGGCGGCAGCGCATGACACTGCAACCCGCCTTCCTCAAGCGCCGGCTGGACCCGTTCGCGCCGATAATGGCCGAGGCTGCACTGATGGCGGTGGAGCGGCTGAAGCACCCGCAAACGCCTGAGATCATGAGCGTGATGAGCGATGCGACCTTCGCCGTTATCGAGCGCGTGCTGTTCTCTGACGTCGAAGGTTTCGACAGGGGCGAGGTGAGGCGGGCCATAGAGGTGTTGCTGGAAGAGATCGGGCAGATGCGCCTGTCTGACCTTGCACCTGTCCCTGAATGGATGCCGCGCATGATGACGCGGCGAGCCGTTCAGGCACGCAAGGTGTTCCGCAAGGCGGTAGAGGGCCAGATCGCCCGCAGGCGCGCGGCGGCCGATCCGGGCAGCGATCTTCTGGGCCTTCTTCTCACCGTCCGCGACGAGGAGACCGGCGAAGGCCTGTCCGACACCGATATTCGCGACAGTGTGATGACGTTTGTGGCGGCAGGCCATGAAACCACCGGCATAGCCCTGACCTGGGCGCTTTATCTGCTGGCCAACCAGCCGCAAGCGCAGGCGCGCCTGCGCGAAGAGGCAAAGGCCGTGCTCGGCGACGGGCCCGCGACCGCCGAGCATGTGAGCCAGCTTTATTTCACCCGTCAGGTGCTGGAGGAGGCGATGCGCCTTTATCCGCCTGCGCCCATGGTGGCCCGCCGGGCCGTACGGGCGACCGAGATATGTGGTCGCCCGGTGCGCAAGGGCGATGTGGCGCTGCTCGCCTTCTACTGCCTGCACCGGCACACGACGCTCTGGGACAATCCCGACAGCTTTGATCCGGACCGCTGGCTGCGCGACCGCAGGCCCACCGACCGCTATCAATTCCTGGCCTTTGGTGGCGGGCCGCGCGCCTGCATCGGCATGGGCTTTGCGATGATGGAGGCAACCATCATGCTGGCCACGCTGGTACGTGAGCTGGCGTTTTCACCGCCCGCCGATGCCCGCCCTGTTGAGCTGGCCATGCAGGTTACCTTGCGTCCCGCTGGCGGGCTTCATCTGATTGTCAAACCGGCCTGATACGCGTGGCCCAGCTGTCATGAAAATCAGGGCGCGCCGCTTTCGCAGCGCCCGTAATGGCGTTAACCTTGCTGACAGCTGGCAAATCAGGGGGTGGGGTATTGGAACGGCTGACCGAGCTTGAACATGAACCGGCCCGCGCCCTCGCCGCTGAATACATGCATGAGGCCGACATCCTTCTGGGCCGCCTCCCGCGCCGCGTGGCCCGGCATTACCGGCGTGAAGTGGAAGTGCGGGTGATTGAAGCCCTGAATGGCGGCCGCAATGCGAGCGCGGACACGGTGGCCCGCGCGCTCGATCTCGTCGGCCCGCCCGGCCACTACCTGCCGTCTGAAATCGCCGGTCAGGCCGCACGTCATGCCGCGCGCACCCTCAACCCGCGCCGGGTGGTAGAGGCATTGCGCTACGGGGCCATGTCAGGGCCGGGCACCGCCGCTGCCGTCAGCGTGCTGGGCCTGCTTTACGCCGCTGCTGCCTTTGCCATCATCGCGGGCATTGCCCGGCTGATCTCGCCTGATGCTGCCGGCGTCTATCAATTGGCCAATGGCGCCTATGTTCTGGGCGTCGGCGGGAATCACTCCGAAGCGCGCGACGTGCTGGGTATATTGTTCGTGCCGCTCAGCTGGGCCTTTGGCGCAGGCCTCTACACAGCGCTGGCGCAGCTATTGCCGGTCGTGATCCGCGAACGGTCGCGCAGACGATAGCCAGGTCGCGAAAATCTGAGGAAGTAGGGGGCTTCTGTTGCCAGGCGCCCCCCGAACCCCGCCTGCGGCTTGCTAGAGCCGAGGACTTAAGATGCGAAATGATCGCGCCGCTTACGCAGCGAGACGCACTTCTTCAGCAAAGTTGTCGTTGGCAACTTTAACAATGGGCTGATAACGGAGCCCATGCGGGTGAAAGCAACGTCTTTACCCATCCGTCGATCCTGATCGGCCCCATGCTCACCGCCCAACGCAGCGGAAAAGAGATTGGTGGAGCCGCCGGGAATCGCACCCGGGTCCGGTCTGGTTATTACACGCACGTTTATCACCATAGACCGCCGAAGCGGACGAGATTGAATATAAGGCGTCTGGCCGTGTTATGAAAGGGTATGGCACGGCTTTACCCCCTGATATGTCTGCTGACGGGCTTCACGCTTGCGCTTGCTGCCTGCACCCGGCCTGCGCCGGTGGCGGTCGCCAGCGCGGATGACTGCGAGCTGATCGCCGTCAGTTCCAATGGCTGGCATACGAATTTCTACCTGCCTGCAAGCGCGTTTCCCGGTGACGGGCCGTTGCGCGCGGCGTTTCCCGATGCGCGCTGGTTCTCAATCGGCTGGGGCGATGCGGGAGCCTATGTGGATGGCGTAAACCCGCTCAACAGCATCGCCGCCATCGCATGGCCAACGCGCTCTGTCGTGCATGTCGCGGCGCTGGGCCGTGATCCGCGCGAGGCCTATTTGAGCGAATATCGCGATGTCGCGCTGTCCGGTGAGGCGCTCGCCATCATCGTTGAGGGTCTGGAGGCCGAGCTGGTGCTGGATGAGGCGGGCGCTCCGCGCTTAGTCGCTGACGGGCTGGATGCGCGCGGCAGCGCGTTTCTGGCTGGCCGCTCCACCTACCACGCTTTCCAGAGCTGCAATGTATGGACGGCGGCCCGCCTGCGCGAGGCGGGCCTTGATGTCGGCTGGACGGGCGCGCATTTGCTGCCCGCAAGCCTGCTAAACCGGCTGGAGCGGACAGCGCCATCACGCTGCCCGCCCCCCGGGAAGGAAACCCGCTAGCCGGGAATGCCGGTCATCAGGAAGGCATTCAGCTTGTTGCCGTCGGGATCGCGGAAATAGCCGGCGTAGAAATTGTCGCCGCGCGGGCCGGGCTTGCCTTCACACGTGCCGCCATGGGCCAGCGCGATGTCATAGAGCCGGTGGACCTGCTCCTTGTCTTTCGCTTCCAGCGCGACCATCACGCCATTGCCGACACTGGCCGCATTGCCGTCAAACGGCTTGGTGGCGGCGATGCCGGCCGCGCCGCCGGGCTTGCCCCAGGCCACGAAAGCGTCACTCTCCATCATGCGCGGCGTGTCGAGCTCTTTCGCGATGGCATCGTAGAAGGCACACGCTTTTTCCAGGTCGTTCGTGCCGACAGTTACATATCCGATCATTGAAATATTCCCTTTTTGTTCCAGCCCACGCAAACTGCCACCAGCGCGCGGTGCGGGCAAGGGCGATTTGATGTCCGGAGACTTAAATCCTGTTCATAACTGGCTTGTGCCTGCGGTTTGGTGGCCCGCATGGGTAGGCCGAATCACCCCGATGGGGCAGGGTGCCCCCATACCCTCGCGGCTTAGAGAATCGCCCATGGCCCTTGCCGAACATCATCCCGCCCCCACGCCCCCCGGCATCGAGGCGGCGTATCTCGATCTGCTGCGCGATGTGATGGCCAACGGCACGCCGTCAGATGACCGCACAGGGGTAGGCACGCGCACGGTGTTTGGCCGCCAGATACGCTGTGATCTGGCTGACGGGTTTCCGCTTCTGACCACCAAGAAGGTGCATTTCCGCTCCATCGCCATCGAGCTTCTCTGGTTCATCAAGGGGATGACCAATGTGACATGGCTGCAGGAGCGCGGCGTCACCATCTGGGATGAGTGGGCGGACGAAAATGGCGAGCTGGGCCCCGTCTATGGCAAGCAATGGCGGCGCTGGACTGGCCCTGACGGGCGCGAGATTGACCAGCTGGCAGATCTTGTGGCGCAGATAAAGGCCAATCCGGCTTCGCGCCGCCTCGTGCTGTCGGCTTGGAACCCGGCCGATGTGCCCTCCATGGCGCTGCCGCCTTGTCATACGCTGTTCCAGTTCCACGTCGCGAACGGGCGTCTCTCGCTGCAGCTTTACCAGCGCAGCGCGGATTTGTTCCTCGGCGTACCGTTCAATATCGCGAGCTATGCGCTGCTGCTGGCCATGATGGCGCAGGCGACGGGGCTGAAACCCGGCGAGTTCGTCCACACATTCGGGGACGCACACATTTATTCAAACCATGTCGAGCAGGTGGAGCGCCAGCTGGCCCGCGATATGCGGCCGCTGCCCACGCTGAAGCTCAATCCGAACATCACCGACCTCTTCGCCTTCGAGTACGAAGACATTGAGATCATCGGCTATGACCCGCATCCGGGCATATCCGCGCCGGTGGCGGTTTAGGGCGGCGGTGTGAGTGGTATCCCCCTCTCAATCGTCGTCGCCGTCGCGAAGAATGGCGTGATCGGGCGGGACAATGACCTGCCATGGCGCATCCCCTCTGACCTGAAGAACTTCAAGGCCACCACGCTCGGCAAGCCGGTCATCATGGGCCGCAAGACGTGGGACAGCCTGCCGCGCAAGCCTTTGCCCGGCCGCGCCAATTTCGTTGTCTCACGCAGCGTCACGGCACTGGAAGGCGCGCAAGTTTTCTCCGATGCGGACGATGCGGTGGAGGCTGCGCGCAAGGTTGCGGTGAAGGATGGTGCCAGCGAAGTATGCCTGATTGGCGGCGCGGCGCTTTATGCAGCCCTGCTGCCCGCTGTCAGCCGCATCCATCTGACCGAAGTCGATCTCGAGCCGGAGGGTGATGCGCATTTTCCGATGCTTAACCCGCTCGAATGGCGTGAGGTCAGCGCCGAACGTTTCAACCCGGCACCGGGCGATGATGCGGGGTTTGTGGCGCGGGTTCTGGAGCGGGTGTGACGCATCGCGCACTGCGTCCGGTGCCGGTTTGACTTGAACCGGCGGGCCGATCCGTCCACATATCGTCGCAACACCGATCAATTTTCATTCCGTTACGAGGACGTATATGCCCTGGAACGACAATGCAGGCGGCGGCGGGGGGCCTTGGGGCTCTGGCGGCGGCGGACGGCGCGGCAATAACAATAACCAGAATCCGTGGGGGCAAGGCCCCGGCGGCGGACGGCGTGGCTCTGGCAACGGGCAGGGCGGCGGCGAGCCGGATCTGGAACAGTTCATTGCCCAGTTGCAGGCACGTATCCGGCGCATGTTCGGCGGCGGTGGCGGCAAGGGCTCCGGCGGTCCGGGCCTTGGCCTGATCGCGGCGGGCATCTTCTTTGTCTGGCTCGCCTGGCCGGGGTCTGCCTGGTACGTGGTCGGCCCGCAGCAGGCGGGTGTGGTCCTGCGCTTTGGCGAATATGTGCGCACCACGGGCGCGGGCCTGCAGTTCAAGCTGCCGGTGCCGTTCGAGACGGTGATGCTGCCGGAAGTGACGACGACCAACGAGGTCGCCGTCGGTGCCACGCCGCAGGAAAGCCTGATGCTGACCCGCGACGAGAACATCGTCGAGATCGATTTCGTGGTGCAGTGGCGTGTTGACCTGACCTACCCGGAAGGTGTGCGCGACTTCCTGTTCAATGTGCGTGATCCGCAAGGCACGGTGAAAGCCGTTGCCGAAAGCGCGATGCGTGAAGTTGTCGGCACGACCGAGCTTCAGCCCATCATTACGGCGGGCCGGACCGATGTTGCCCGCCGCGCGCGCCAGATCATCCAGGATACGCTCGCCAACTATAATTCCGGCATTCAGGTGCTGGAGGTCCAGCTGCGTGAAGCGTCGGCACCGGCCAGCGTTATCGACGCGTTCCGCGATGTGGACGCGGCGCGTCAGGATGCGGAGCGTGCCGCACTGCAGGCGACGGCCCACGCCAACCAGGTGATCCCCGAAGCGCGCGGTGATGCAGTGCGTCTGCTGGAGGAATCGCGCGGTTATCGCGAGCGTGTGATAGCGGAAGCTGAGGGCCAGGCCTCACGCTTCAACCAGATTTACACCGAGTATCGCCTGGCACCCGATGTTACCCGCCGGCGCATTTTCCTCGAAACGATGGAGCAGGTGCTGGGCCGGTCTGAACTGATCATCCTTGATCAGCAGAGCGGAAGCGGCGCAGTGCCATACCTTCCGCTTGACCAGCTTGGCCGGGACCGCAGCCCCGCCCGCACGCAAACCGGTTCCGCATCCAGAACGGGAGAGCGCTGATATGCCTCGTATTGTATTGATCAGCCTTGCCGTCATCCTCGCCATCGCGGTGATTGTCGGTCTGTCGGCGACCTATACCGTTTCCGAACGGGAATCCGCTCTGGTGCTGCGGCTGGGTAATCCGGTCGCCGTCATCAACGAGCCCGGTGACGAAGAGCCGGGTCTGCACTTCAAGATCCCGTTCGTCGATGACGTGCTTCATTTCGACAAGCGCAATGTCGAGTTCAACATGGCACCGGCCGAGATACTGGCCGCAGACCAGGAACGTCTCGTCGTTGATGCCTTCCTGCGCTACCGCATCGTCAATCCGTTGCGGGTCTACCAGACCGTGCGCGACGAGCGTGGCCTGCAGCAGCGCCTGTCGGCGATCATGGATGACTCGCTGCGCGGCGTAATCGCCTCTATCCCGTCCAGCGAGGTCATCTCCGGTCAGCGCGCCCAGGTGATGAACCGTATCCAGCTTGCCGTCGAGGCGCAGGTCGCCACGCAGGATATCGGAATCCAGGTAATTGACGTGCGTATCCTGCGCGCTGACCTGCCTCAGCAGATCACCGACCGGGTGTTCGAGCGGATGCGGTCCGAGCGTCAGCAGGAAGCAGCCCTGATCCGTGCCCAAGGTGAGGAGCGGGCCCGCCAGATCCGCGCCGAGGCCGACCGGGAAGCCGTGGTTATTCTCGCGAATGCCCGCGCCGAAGCGGAACGTATCCGCGGTGAGGGCGATGGCCGCCGGACGGCGATCTTTGCGGAGTCCTATGGGCAGGACCCGGACTTCTTCGCCTTCTACCGCTCGATGCTGGCCTATGATCTCGCCCTGCGGGACAATACGCCGATCATCATCAGTCCGGATTCGGAGTTCTTCCGCTACTTCCAGAACCAGGCGGGGGCGCCGAACTAACCAGATGAGTGTCGGAGCCATGCTCGGCTGGATCGTCCTCGCTATCGGCCTCGTGCTGGTTGTCGAGGGGCTTCTTTACGCGCTGGCTCCGTCTCTCGCCCGGCGGATGGCAGAAGCGGCGGCCAGCGTGCCACCCGGCACGCTGCGGCTGGCGGGTGTGGGCGCGGTTGCTGCAGGCGTAATCCTGGTCTGGTTTGGACGGTCCGTGGGCTGAGCGCCACCTGCAATGGGGGGTGTTGGCAGGCAAACAACGCGTTAAGCTTGATCAAACCTGCCTTGCTACCGGAGTCGCCCATGCGTGCCGTTCTGGCTGTCATAGCCGCCGCATTCCTGCTTGCCGTCCCTCAGGCGCTGGCCCAGCCCCGTGAGGGGTTCGGTGATCTGGCAGACCAGCTCTCGCCAGCGGTGGTCAACATATCGGCGGCCCAGCGCATGCGCTCGCAGGCCAATCTGCCGACTTTCCCGCCGGGCTCTCCGCTCGAGCGCTTCAATGATCTTCTCGGTGACAATCCGCGCGTGGCCAACTCGCTGGGGTCGGGATTCATCATCGACGCGCGCGGGCTGGTCGTAACGAATAACCATGTCATTGAGGAAGCCGACGAGGTCGAGGTCGTCTTTACCGATGGGCGCACGCTGCCGGCCGATATTGTCGGCGTGGACCCGGCGACCGACCTGGCGGTACTGCGCATTCGGGGCGGGGGCGAGAATTTCCCCTTCGTGCGCTTTGGCGACTCTGATGGCGCGCGGGTCGGCGACTGGGTTATTGCGATCGGCAACCCGTTCGGCCTTGGCGGTTCACTGACAGCAGGTGTGATTTCGGCGCGAGGGCGCGAGATCGGCGGACGCTATGACGACTATCTGCAGACCGACGTCGCCATCAACCGGGGTAATTCCGGCGGGCCGCTCTTCAATATGGATGGCCAGGTTGTCGGTGTGAACACCGCCATTTTCTCACCGACCGGCGCCAGTGTCGGTATCAGCTTTTCCATCCCCTCCAACATTGCAGCGCCCATCGTGCGCCAGCTGGCCGAGTTCGGCGAAACCCGCCGTGGCTGGCTGGGCGTCAATGTGCAGGCCGTGACCGCCGATACCGCAGAAGCGCTGGGACTGGCCAGTCCGCGCGGCGCCATTGTCAGCCGGGTCGATCCGGACGGACCCGCCTATGCCGCGGGAATTGAGCGCGGTGACCTCATTCTGGCGTTCAATGGCGAGGTGGTGCCCGATGACCGGCGCCTGCCTCGCATGGTCGCCGACACGGCTATCGGGTCGCGTGTCAGCGTCGATGTCCTGCGGCGGGGTGAGCCTTTGACCCTGGAAGTAGAGGTGCAGCGCCTTGACGAACCCGACGCTGCCCCGGCGCGCCCTGTGGGCGCAGATTCAGACACGCCGGGCGCAACGCCATCGTCGCGCACCGTGTTCGGCCTGACGCTCGCGCCTGTTACCGACGCGCTGCGCCGCACGCACCGCCTGCACCCGGACGCCAGAGGGCTGGTCGTTACAGCCGTCGAACCGGGGTCGGACGCGGCGGGCAAGGTACGCGTCGGCGACGTTGTGGAGGAGATTGCCTGGACGCAGGTCAGCACGGTTGACGAGGCCCGCCAGATTGCCCGCGCCGCAGCGGGTGAGAGCGGCCGCCCGGTGCTTTTCAGCTTGAACCGCCAAGGCCAGTTCATCCTGCAAAGCCTTAGACCATAAGGCTTTGCTGGAGGTGGCCATGCCGCCCTTTATCCTGATTGGCGGCCCGACCGCATCCGGCAAGACGGCTCTAGCGGTTGCGCTGGCGCGCCATATTGGCGGCGAGGTGATCAACACCGACTCCATGCAGCTTTACCGGGGGCTGGACATATTGTCCGCGCAGCCGGACGAGGCCGAGCGCGCCGGGGTGCCGCATCATCTGTTCGCCGTTGCAGACCCATCGGAGCGCTGGTCGGCGGGCCGGTGGGCCCGGGCTGCACTGGCGATCGCCGAGCCTTTGCAAAAACGAGGCGTGCCTGCCGTTTTCGTCGGCGGTACAGGGCTGTACTTCAAGGCGCTGATAGATGGCATTGCTCCGGCGCCGGACATTCCGGCCGGGGTGCGCGCCGACGTGGGCGCACTGGAGCAATCGGGATACGCGCCACTGCGTGCCGAGGCGGAGCGTCTGGATGCTGAAGGCGCGGGGCGGATCAAGCCCGGTGACCGGCAGCGTCTTGTTCGCCTGATCGAGCTGGTGCGCACAACGGGAAAACCTTTAAGCGTGCTGCACGCCGATACCCGTCCGCTGATTGCGCCGGGCAGCTGGGCGGGCTTTGCCCTGCGGCCTGACCGCGAGGCGCTCTACGCCCGCATTGAACGGCGCTTTGATGCCATGATGGCAGCAGGCGCGCTGGAAGAGGCGCGGGCCCTGCATGCGCGCGGGCTGGACCGTCAGCTTCCTGCGCTGAAGGCTGTGGGTGTCCGGCCGCTGCTGGCACACCTCGACGGTGAACTTCACCTCGAAGAAGCTGTGGAGCGGGCCAAGACCGACTCCCGGCGCTATGCCAAGCGTCAGTTCACCTGGTTCACCAACCAGCATGCCGACTGGACGCGCCTTGATGCCCCCACACATGAAGAGAACTTCGCACGCTTGCGGATCGCCCTTGAAGAGACGGATACGCCATGACCCTGCCTGAAGCGCTATACGACCGCGATATTGATCTTGCGCCCCTGCAAGCCTGCACGCTGGCCATTATCGGTTATGGCAATCATGGCCGGTCTCACGCGCTGAACCTGCGCGATAGCGGTGTGAGGGACGTGCTGGTGGCGCTGCGTGATGGCTCGCCGTCGCGGGCAAAGGCGCAAGGCGACGGGTTTGAGGTGGTCAGCCTTGATGAGGCCGCCGCGCGCGCGGATTATGTGTCGATCCTCGCTGCCGATGAGGCGCATGGGGCCATATGGGCTGATCATATCGCTCCCAACCGCAAGGCCGGGCAGGGGCTCATCTTCTGCCACGGTTTTTCCATCGATTATGACCTGATCGGTCCGCCCGCCGATTGCGACGTCATTCTCGCCGCTGCCAAGGGGCCGGGGGGCGCTGTGCGCGAGAGCTTTGAGCGTGGCGGGGGGCTGACGGGTTTCTGGGCGGTTCATCACGACGCGTCAGGGCAGGCGCAAGCCATAGCGAAAGCCTATCTCAAAGGGCTCGGTTGCGGGCGCGCCGGCATCTTCCCGACCAGCTTCCGCGAGGAGGCGCTGGCCGACATTCTGGGTGAGCAGGCCGTGCTGGTTGGCGGCATGTGCGCACTGGCGCGCCAAGGGTACGAAACGCTGGTCGCCGCAGGCATCAGCCCGCTCATGGCCTATATCGATACGGTCCATGAACTCAAATACATCGCCGAGCTGATCCATACGCGCGGCATTGCGGGCATGTATGCCGCCATCTCCGACACGGCGGAATTCGGGGCACATGGCGTGGAAGCACGCATTGCAGAGGCCGTGAAGCCGGTCTTTGAAGACATTGTTTCGGATGTCACCTCCGGTGATTTTGCCCGCCGCTGGGTCGCTGATTTCGAGAAAGACAGGGCAGGCCTGCATGCGGCCCGCGCAAGGGCGGGCCAGCACGAGCTGGAAGACACGGGCCGCTATCTGCGCAAGGCGTTGGGGCTGGAATAGCCCACCTTGCGGTGTACACCTTGCATAGCCGGGTGCCAGCGAACGCGTTATGAGAGTTTTATGAACCAGCTGACCAGCTTTCTGACCCGACTGGACGCGCGTGCGGCGCGCGCCATCGCGGTATCAATCGCCCTGTTTGCGCTGGTCCTGGCGATTTTCCTGGTCGGGCGCTTCGTCTTCGATATCGAGCCGGGCGATGTCCAGCTCTGGTTCGAGGAGGCTGCTTCGCGCTGGTATGCGCTACCGCTGACCATATTGGCGTTTACCGTGCTCTCCTATGTAGGCGCGCCGCAGTTTGCGCTCTTTGCGGCGGCGGTGCTGGCGTTCGGGCCAACGACCGGATTTGTCTATTGCTGGCTTGGCACCATGGTTTCGGCAGCGGCGAATTTCTGGACCGGCAGAGTGCTGGGCGCCGATGTCGTGCGCCGCTATGGCGGTGAAACGGTCAATCGCATTTCGGCTTTTGTCGGCAAGAACGGGTTCTGGGCCAGTGCGATCATCCGCAATGTGCCGTCAGCCCCGTTCATCGTCGTCAATATGGCCGCTGGCGTGTCACAGATGACGTTTCTCGCCTTCATGGGCGGAACCGGCCTTGGCATCCTGCCCAAGATTGCGCTGGTCACTTTTGCTGGCAGCGGTGTCATCGCCTTGCTGTCGGGCAGCGGGTTGTGGGTGGTTGCGATCCTTGCACTGACGGCATTCGGCTGGCTTGTGGCGATGCTGATGGCGCGCAAATGGCTGCGCTCGACGCCGGCCGGGCAGGCGGCAGAAGGTGTTTCCGATGTGCCTGCGGAGGCCAGCGACGGCACGTCATCTCTTGCAATCCGCGACGGCACATCGCACAAGGGTAAATAGTGCCCCGCCTTTAGTGTTCGGGCGGCCCACAGCCACCGGCTCGCAGGTATTTTCAGGATGTTTTCTAGCGTTTTCGGTCTTCTTTCCGCTGACATTGCCATCGATCTGGGTACTGCTAATACCCTGGTCTATGTGAAGGGCCGCGGTGTCGTGCTCAACGAGCCCTCCGTGGTTGCCTACAAGATCGAGAAGGGCCGAAAACACGTCCAGGCCGTAGGCGCGGAAGCCAAGCTCATGCTGGGCAAGACCCCCGGCAATGTCGAAGCCATCCGCCCGATGCGCGATGGCGTGATCGCGGACTTCGATGTGGCCGAGGAAATGATCGCCCACTTCATTCGCAAGGTTCACAACCGGCGCAGCTTCGTCTCGCCGCAGGTTGTGATCTGCGTGCCGTCGGGTGCAACGGCGGTCGAGCGCCGCGCGATCCACGAGAGCGCTCTGGGCGCCGGCGCGCGCAAGGTTTACCTGATTGATGAACCGATGGCCGCTGCGGTCGGCGCAGGCCTTCCCATTGACGAGCCGACCGGTTCGATGATCGTCGATATTGGCGGTGGCACCACCGAAGTCGCCGTGATGTCGCTCTCCGGCATCGTCTATTCGCGCTCGGTGCGTGTCGGCGGCGACAAGATGGACGAGGCGATCATCAACTATATCCGCCGGTCCGCGAACCTCCTGATCGGTGAGACGTCGGCAGAGCGCATCAAGAAGGAAATCGGCTCGGCCAGCCCGCCCCCGAAAGGCGAAGGCCTGACGCTGGAGATCAAGGGGCGCGACCTGATGAACGGCGTGCCGCGCGAGATTGCCGTCACCGAAGCCATGATTGCTGACGCGCTGTCCGAACCGGTAGAGCAGATTGTGGAGGCTGTGAAGCAGGCGCTGGAAGCCACACCGCCGGAACTGGCCGCTGATATTGTGGACAAAGGCATCGTGCTGACCGGGGGTGGCGCGCTGCTGCGCAATCTGGATACTGAATTGCGTGACCGTACGGGTCTGCCGGTAAGCCTTGCCGATGAGCCTTTGTCCTGTGTCGTGCTGGGGTGTGGCAAGGCAGTGGAAAATCTCAAGATTTGGCGGCCTATCCTGTCAGAAGCCGTGTAGGCGGCGCGGGATTGATTCTCTAGAGGAGGTGCCGGGCGGTGGCGCAATGGCGTTCAGCGCGGCAGGGGGCAGATGACGCGGTCCGCTTTTCGCGGACCTTGCTCCTCATGTTCATTGCCTTGTCGGCTGTTCTGATAGCCGCAGACCGTACCGAGGATCGTGTCGAGGCCGTGACGGTATTCCGCGCGGCTTTCAATGATCTGTCTCTGCCCATTCTGGAAGCGGCGGCCCAGCCTCTCAGAGGCCTCTACAACATAGGTCCGTGGTGGCGCCGCCAGATAGAGCTGGCCGGCGAAATCCGCGAACTGCGTCAGGAAATGTCCGAGTTGCGGGCCTGGCGCGACGTGGCGCTGAACTACTCCGAGCAAATGCGCCGGCAGCAGGAATTGCTCAACCTTGATCCGCCCATGCCACGTCAGCGCATCACCGCCTGGGCTGTCACCGAGACAGGCGGTCCGTTCGTCCGCACGCGCCTTGTCGGCGTTGGTACAGATCACGGCGTCGCGCCCGGCTATCCGGCGCTGAACATTTACGGGGTGGTTGGCCGCACGATTGATGTCGGCGCACGCTCATCACGCATACTGCTGCTGACGGACCTGAATAGCCGGGTATCTGTCATGGCCGACAGATCCAATGCCCGCGCCATGCTGGTGGGCGACAACACCGACTTTCCGCGCCTCGACTATCTGGGCCGCGCGCCTGACCTGCGGGAAGGCGACCGGATCGTCACCTCCGGCGATGACAACATCCTGCCGCGCGGATTGCCGATTGGTGAGGCCGTGCTGGACAGGCGCGGCGCCTGGCGTGTTGCGCTGTACTCCAGCGCCACCCCGATAGACCTGATCTGGATATGGCCGTTCACACCCGTTGGCGCACCAGCTGATGAGGCACCGCCCGGTTTGCAGCTGCCCGCACCCCCACCCGAACAGGCACGGGACGATACGCCCGCGCCGGTCATCGGCGTGTCACAGGACGAGCCGGAAGCCGACTCTGATAGCGGGGAGGGGCGATAGATGCGTGCATCGCTGGAACGCAACTCGACCTGGCCGGTCCTGACCGCGATGGCCTTGACGCTGACCCTGAGTCTGCTTGCAGTGGCTGCGCCCTTGCGGCTGCCTGAAGGGCAAGGGTTTCCGGCGCCCTTTTTCCCGCTGATCGCGTTGTTTGTCTGGTCTGTCCGCCATCCGCGTTTTGTCCCGCCCTGGCTGATATTCATCATCGGCCTGTTTCAGGATCTGCTCACCGGCGGGCCGCTTGGCATGTGGGCTCTTGCCTATCTGCTGGCGTTTGCGATCGCGCGCTTGCGCTCCACTGAACCCTCAGCGCGTGAGTTCATCCTGCTCGTCGCGCGCTTTTCGGTGATGGCGGGTATCGCGACGCTGGTTGCCTGGTCTGCAGGTTCGCTTTCCATTGGCCAGCCTGCAGACCCCACAAGCCTTGTCACCGAAGCTGTGATAACGCTTATCGTGTTTCCGGCGTTTTGCTGGCTGTTTGCGCGAAAGCGCGAACGCACCACATTTTCATGAGGGTTTGACAAAGAGCGACCATGCGCCGCGACAAGCAGGAAGCCCAGGCCCAGTTCAATCGGCGCACCTTCATGGTGGGTGCGGGCGGGGTTGGCGCGTTCGCCGGTATCGGTGCCCAGCTCTACACCTTGCAGATCCTGCAGGAAGACGAGTACCGGGTCCTCTCCGACAACAACCAGTTCTCCTTCCGTATCCAGTTGCCGACGCGCGGCAGGATACTGGACCGCTTTGGCGAGACCATTGCAGAGAACCGCGATAGCTACCGCATCTATCTGATCCGCGAGCAGGCGGGCGATCCTGCACTGGCCCTCGACCGGCTGTCGCGCTTCATGCCGATGAGCGAAGCGCGGCGCGAACGTGTCTTGCGTGATCTCGCGCGCACACCCCGTTTCCAGCCGGTGACGATTGCCGAGGGCGTGGACTGGGAAACCTTCAGCCGCGTCAATCTGCACCTGCCTGAACTGCCGGGCGTAATGCCCGATGTGGGCGAGGTGCGGACCTATCCGATGCCTGCTGCCTTTGCGCATGTCGCCGGATACGTACAGTCAGCGCCGCCCGAAATCGCAGGCGATGACCCGCTACTGCGTCATCCGGCATTTCGTGTCGGACGGACCGGGGTGGAGATAGCACGTGACGTGGAGCTGCGGGGGGCAGCTGGCTCCCTGAAGGTCGAGGTAAACGCGTTCGGCCGCGTCATCCGCGAATTGCCCGATCAGTCTCGTCCGGCCGAGCCCGGGCGCGACATCGCGCTCACCATCGACTCCGAAGTGCAGCGCTTTGCCACCGAACGGCTCGGCACACAGAGCGCCTCGGCTGTGGGGCTGGATGTCCAGACCGGCGAGATTGTCGTGATGGCCTCAACCCCGTCATTTGACCCCAACCTGTTTGTGCTGGGCATCCCTTCGCGCGAGTTCAGCGACCTGAATGAAAACCCGCTCCGTCCACTGTTCAACAAGGCAACGAACGGCCTTTATGCGCCAGCGTCCACTATCAAGGGCGTCATCTCTCTGGCCGCGCTCAGACACGGCGTGATGCGCCCGGGTGAACGGGTCACCTGCCGCGGATCGGTACAGCTCGGCAACCGGCGCTTCCATTGCTGGCGGCGGGAGGGACATGGCCCGGTCAACATGCACGACGCCATCAAGGTCTCGTGTGACACCTATTTTTATGAAGTTGCCGCCCGGCTCGGCATTGAGCGCATCCGAGAAGCGGCGCTGGAACTGGGCTTCGGTCAGCTGTTCGAGGTGGGCATCCCGATGCTGTCGCAGGCAGGCGGATTGTTCCCCAGCCCGCAATGGAAGCGTGCGCGTACCGGGCAGGGCTGGTCCATGGGTGACACCTACAATGTCGGCATCGGACAGGGGGCCGTGCTCGCCTCGCCGCTGCAACTGGCTGTAATGACGGCACGTATGGCGACGGGCCATGCGGTCGAACCGACGCTCTACCCGCGCGGCGGGCCGGTACACTTCCCCAGGCTGGACTTTGACGATGCGCACATCCAGGCGGTGCATAACGCCCATGTCGGTGTGGTACACGAGCCAGGGGGCACGTCATACTGGTCACTTGGCGGGCTGGGTGTTGAAGGTATCCGCATGGCGGGCAAGACGGGCACCAGCCAAGTCTACTCCATCACGGCCGAGGAGCGCGCGCGCGGCGTACGCGATCAGGATGATCTGCCCTGGCGTTTGCGCAATCACGGACTGTTCATCTGTTATGCTCCAGCGGAGGCGCCGCGCTACGCGGTCGCCGTCGTTGTTGAGCATGGCGGAGGCGGGGCCCGGTCCGCAGCCCAGCCCGGTCGCGACATATTGCGCGAGCTGATCTTGCGCGATCCCGCGGGCCATTCGGGCGTGGTGGCTGCCCGGCATGAGCCGATCAACCTGGCTCAGGGAGGCTAGCCTTGCCGGTATTCACCCAGCCAGTGCCGCGCGATCTCCGGGCCAAGCTGTTCGAGCTGAACTGGGCCTTTGTCCTTCTGATCGTGCTTACAGGGTGCATCGGTATCCTGATGCTCTACTCGGTGGCTGGGGGCGCGTGGGATCCTTGGGCGATCCGTCATGCCACGCGTTTTGGCGCCGGCTTCCTTGTGATGCTGGTCGTGGCGATGGTGCCGCCCCGGATGTGGATGAGCCTTGCCTATCCGGCCTATCTGGGCGCGCTTTTCCTGCTGATCATGGTGGAGCTTTTCGGCGCCACTGCCATGGGCGCGCAGCGCTGGATAGACATCGGCCCGCTGCGCATGCAGCCCTCTGAACTCATGAAGATAGCGCTCGTGCTGGCGCTGGCGCGCTATTATCACGATCTGCCGCCGGAAAAGGTTTCCACGCCGGGCGGCATGATTGTCCCCGTGCTGGCAATCGCGCTTCCGTTCGGCCTCATCGCCAAACAGCCTGATCTGGGAACCGCGGTGCTCACCGGCGCCACCGGCGCGGTTATGGTGTTTCTGGCCGGGCTGAGCTGGAAAATCATCGTGCCGGGAATGGTGGCGGGTGTCGTCGGCGGCGTTGCGTTTTTGCGCTACGGCCTCGAAGAATACCAGCGTGCGCGGGTATTGACCTTCCTGAACCCTGAGAATGATCCGCTTGGCGCCGGTTACCACATCATGCAGTCCAAGATCGCGCTGGGCTCGGGCGGCCTTACCGGCAAGGGCTATATGCAGGGCACACAATCCCATCTGAACTTTCTGCCGGAAAAGCAGACCGACTTTATTTTCACCATGCTGGGCGAAGAATTCGGCTTTGTCGGCGGTATCGCCGTACTGGTGCTCTATGCGCTGATCCTTGGCCATTGCCTGATGACAGCGATGGCCTGCCGCTCGGTTTTCCTGCGTCTGGTAACAATGGGCGTCACGACAACCTTCGCCCTCTACGTGTTCATCAACGCAGCGATGGTGATGGGGCTGGTGCCTGTGGTTGGCGTGCCATTGCCCATGATTTCCTATGGCGGTTCGGTGATGTTCACCGTGCTGATCGGACTGGGCCTGATATTGGGCGCACACATCCATCGCGCGGCCGAACCACCGAAAGGTGCAGGTCTTTTCGGCTAAGCACGCTTGACCTTGCAGGCCCGGTAGGGAAGTCTCGCCGCCAAATCACACCATAACAAACAAGCTTGAATAGCGGGGGAAAGTACATGGCCATAGGCGGCGGCGCGCACAGTACCTGGGGGACACGATTCGGCTTCCTGATGGCGGCCATCGGCTCCTCGGTGGGCCTCGGCAATTTCTGGCGATTCCCTTATGTGGCGGGTGAAAATGGCGGCGCCGCCTTTATCGTCATTTATCTCGTCTGCGTGGTGTTCATCGCCCTGCCCATCCTGATGGCCGAGCTGTCTGTCGGGCGCCATGCGCGCCGCTCTGCGGTCGGATCAGTCCAGAAAATGGCCTTCAACGCAGGCGCCCCCGGCATCTGGTCGGTGGCCGGCTGGGTCGCGATGGCGGGCGGCATATTCATCCTGTGCTTCTATTCGGTCGTTGCAGGCTGGGTCGTCGCCTATGTGTTCCAGATGGCCACAGGCCAGTTCATGGGGCTGTCGACTGATGTTGTGGCAGGCCGGTTCGAGGAACTGATCGGCGATACCAACGCCGTTATTGGCTGGCATACGGCCTTCATGATCGTCACGGTGGGCATCGTCTCGCTGGGCGTCACCAAGGGCATTGAGCGTGCCGTGACCATCCTCATGCCGCTCTTCTTCACCATGCTGCTGGCGCTTGTGATCTATGCGGCCTTCACCGCCGATATGGGCGCGGCGCTGGCCTATCTGTTCACGCCGGACTTCTCCGAGATCGGCCCGCAGACTTTCCTTGCCGCGCTGGGCCAGGCCTTCTTCTCCATCGGTGTCGGCAGTGCGATCATGATTACCTACGGCTCCTATCTGCCGCGCACTGACAATCTGGCCGGTTCAGCGACCATCATCACCGGTGCAGACACCCTGGTGGCGATCGTTGCAGGCCTGGCGATCTTCCCGTTCGTGTTCGCCTTTGCGCTGGACCCGGCTGCGGGCCCGGCCCTGTTCTTCCAGACGCTGCCAAGTGCCTTCGCCCAGATGCCGGCGGGCCAGTATGTCGGTACGGCGTTCTTCGTGCTCGCCTTCATTGCCGCGCTGACTTCGTCAATCTCGCTATTGCAGGTCGTGGTGGCTTTCGCCGAGGAGCATACGGACTTTGGCAGGACGGGTTCGGCGGTCTTCTTTGGGGTGATCATCTGGCTGGTCGGCTGCGGTGCGGCGTTCTCCGGGGGATTCTTCGATCTGCTGGACACGCTTTCGGGCAGTGTCTTCCTGCCGCTGGGCGGGCTGCTGATCGCGGTCTTCACGGGCTGGGTCGTTGCCCGTTCGCTGATGCGCCACGAACTGGCTGGCGCATCCAACCTGGTGTTCAACATCTGGCGCTTCCTGATCCGGTTCCTGGTGCCGATTGCCGTGTTCCTGATCCTTGCGGCCGGCATCGCTTCGGCCTTCGGCGTCAGCCTGCCGGGCCTGCAGGGCTAGCTTTACACAACGCCTGAAAAGCCCCGGAACCGCACGCGGCTCCGGGGCTTTTTGCCTCCCAGGGTTTTTAGCGCGCGTGGATGCAGCGAAAGCTGGCTAGCCCAGCTCTGCTCCAAGCCGGTCGGTCGCGCGCACCAGCGC
Organism: Glycocaulis alkaliphilus; assembly: GCF_004000605.1. Classification (NCBI taxonomy): domain Bacteria; kingdom Pseudomonadati; phylum Pseudomonadota; class Alphaproteobacteria; order Maricaulales; family Maricaulaceae; genus Glycocaulis; species Glycocaulis alkaliphilus. The sequence continues at coordinate 1,399,539 of NZ_CP018911.1, forward strand.
ATCGACAATGCCCGGCTCGCCCGCGGCATGGCCGGCGTCGGGGACAATGTGCAACTCGGCTGACGTCCAGTTTCTACGCAGCTGCCAGGCGGCGCGCACGGGCGTGACCATGTCATAGCGGCCCTGCACGATCACGCCGGGTATCCCCGTCAGATGGGCCGTGTTGTCCAGAAGCACGCCATCACGCTCAAGGAAGCCGTTATTGACGAAATAGTGGGTTTCCATGCGCGCCAGCGCGTCGGCCCGGCGGGCATCCGGTGGAGGGGCATCGCTTTCGTGCACAAGGCTGATCAGCGCGTTTTCCCATTGTGCCCAGGCCAGTGCATCCTCACGGCGCGTGTCCAGCTCATCGGCCTGCAGGCGGGCGTGATAGGCGCGCAGCACGTCGCCGCGTTCTTCAGCGGTCAGGCGGCCGGTCAGCGCCTGCCAGGCGTCGGGGAATATCCGGTTGGCACCGTCGCGGTAGAACCAGTCGAGTTCGGCTTTCGTGCATCCGAAAACGCCCCGCAGGATGAGGCCCATCACCCTTTCCGGGCACGCGCGCGCATACGCCAGCGACAAGGTAGCGCCCCACGAACCGCCAAACACAATCCAGCGTTCAACACCAAGCGCAGACCGGATGGTTTCCATGTCGGCAACCAGCCGGTGCGTGTCGTTCGCGCGGATGTCGGAGAAGGGTCTCGACCGGCCGCAGCCGCGCTGGTCAAAGATGATGATGCGATAGACATGGGGGTCAAAAAAGCGGCGCATTGAGGGTGCCGCGCCGCCGCCCGGGCCGCCATGCAACGCAATAATTGGAACCCCGTCGGCCCGGCCGCATTCTTCATAATAGAGTGTGTGCCCTTCGCCGACATCCATCATGCCGGTACGATAGGGTTCTATCATGGGGTACAGGCCGATCCTTTCCCGTCTGCGTAAAGTGTCCATGGGCGGCCCTGTAAACAGTCGAGCATGCGATTTCGCTTTGAGTATCGGAACACTATGAGGTTTTATTCAATTGCGGAAGCGATACGCCATCGTATCGCAGCACAGCCATCGGCCGGGGCGCTTGTGACGGTAACGCACACACTAGGTGGACTGACACTGATGCTGTCGGCTGCAGTGCTGTTGACGGCCTGCGTAAGCCAGCCCGTTGACATCGCCTCCCGCCCCCAGTCTGAAATGCCGGTCAGCGCGCAGGAAGATTTGCGAACCGCCGTAGCGGCGTTCCGCATGCGCCAGGAAGAGGCTGGCGGGTGGACTCTGGGCGCGGACGGTTCGGCGCGCGGGCTGCTGGGACGTCTTGTAGGCGGCGCGCCCGAACGCGGGGATGCTGTTGGCGATTATATCCGTCAGGCTGGTGATGCCCTGCCGTCCTATCTTGCCGGTGATATTGTTCTGGCCAGTGATCTGGCAGATGATGTCTCGCAAGCTGCGCTTGTAGTTGCCAGCACCAGCACGCCGCTGCCCGAAAGCCTGCTGGTCCGGGATATTACGTCGGTCGAGACTGTTCTTGCCTCCGCGCGCCGGGCCCGTACCTTCTTTCAGGCGGTGTCGGTAGACGAGCGTGCCGGGCTCACATCCAATCAGCGTGTGACCCTCAGCGAGGCACTCGCGCGTCTCGATGATGGCATTCGCGGCCTGGTGGAGGCAGCAGATGCGCTGGCCGACCGGCGCTGGGCAGCCAGCAATGCGTTGACCGGCTGATCCTGTCTTGAGCGCATATCCGGCCTTCGACCCTGAAACCGTACAAGGCTTCCTCGCACGCGAGGAGGGCGAAGCACTGGCGCGCCATGTCCGTGCGCTGACCGTACAGGGGCCAGTTCTGGAAATCGGGTCCTGGTGCGGGCGGTCCAGCGTATGGCTGGGACAGGCCGCGCAGGAAGCCGGACGCATTGTCTACGCGCTCGACCATCATCGCGGCTCTGAAGAGCATCAGCCGGGCGAAGGCTATCACGACCCGGCGCATTTCGACGCCGGGCTGGGCCGGGTAGACACGCTGCCCGCTTTCCGCCGCTCTATTGCTCTGGCGGGTCTGGAGCAGACGGTTATCGCGCTCGTCGGGCCGTCAGCCATCATTGGCGCACACTGGGCCACCCCGCTGGCCATGGTCTTCATTGATGGCGGGCACGCGATGGATACGGCGCTGGCAGACTATCGCGCTTGGGCCGGGCAGGTCGTGCGCGGCGGCATTCTGGCGATCCACGACGTGTTTCCTGACCCGGCGGACGGGGGGCGTCCGCCCTACGAGATATGGAAGCTGGCCGTGGCGTCCGGCCTCTTTGAGCCGGTCGAGCGGATCAATTCACTCGAATTTCTGCGCCGGCTTTAGCGCGCGCTCCAGCCAGGCATCGGCGCGGGCATGGCGGATCAGCAGGTCGGATCCCGGCGACAGGGCGTCAAGCGCATCGGCGGCGAGGATGACCGCACCGGCGGTCCATGAGGGGCGCTCCTTGGGCCAGACATCGCCGATCTCGTACTGCCAGCCCATCCAGTAGCCGCCATCAGGGGCCGCCAGCGGCGCCAGCTCGTTGACCAGTGTCCGGGCGTCATCACGCCGCCCTGCACTGAGGCAGGCCAGTGCCAGCTCCGCTGTTTCTGCTGCCGTCACCCAGGGTTCGCCGGTGACACACCGGCAGCCCAGATCGGCGACGACGAATGTGTCCCAGCCCTCATCCAGGCGCGCCTTGGCGTCTGCGCCGGTCAGCACCCCGGCCAGCACCGGATAATACCAGTCCATCGCGTAGGAGGAGCGGTCTATGCCCTTGCGGTCAAACCGCTCCGGCATGGCTGTCAACGCGCGGGCGATGGCCGCGCGGCTTCTGGCCCAGTCGGTGCGCGGTTTTTCAAGGATTTCGGCCATGCGCAGGCCGCACTCGAAGCTCTTGAACAGGGAGGAATTGCCCGCCCGCAAGGCGTCCACGTCTTCCAGTGGCTGGCCGATGTCCGGCGCACGCCAGACCACATCGCCATGGCGGGTCTGCAAATTCATCACGAAATCCAGCGCGCGGGCCACCATCGGGAAGTAGCGCGCGATCAGGCGTGGCTCGTCCAGCGCCAGCGCGCAGCGCATCACCGTCACGGCGGCATAGCCGGCAAAATTGGTGTCGCGCGCCGTCACAGGCACTGGCGGAGGCGCAATGCGCTCGCCGCTTTCGTCCATGGGAATGCCCGCGCCCAGTTCGCCCGTCCAGCCGCCATCGGCCTCCTGCCGGGCCGCCAGCGCGTCCAGCGCCAGATGTACGCCTTCCACCCGTCCGGCCACGGCAAGGCCCATCGCGCTTTCGCCATGGTTCCACGGGTCCCAGACGCCGGTTTCGACCCACGGGATCGCTCCGTCGCGCTGCTGCAACGACTCAATGCGGTCGGCGCAGGCGCGGATATCCAGCCCGGTTACGATGGATCGCGGGCTCATGGGCGGGCCTTGTCAAAATAGAGGGCAACCGATTTGCCCAGAAGCGGATTGAGAGCTTTCTCGCTCCAGCGCGTCAGGCGCGGCGCGGACAGCAAATCCCATTCGAGCATCGTGCGGTAGGCGGCCACCAGGCCGCTCTGCTCGCGCCGCTCCCACAGCGCGCATTGCAGCCACCAGAACGGGCTGTGCAAAGCATGCGCCCAGTGACGCTGGCGGAAGGTATAGCCGAGCGCCTCCACCTGTTTGCGTAGCGCGCCATCCTTGAAGATGCGCACATGCCCGCCCGGCGTGTTGTGATATTCCTCAGACAGCATCCAGCAGATCTTTTCCGGCCAGTAGCGCGGCACGGACAGCGCAAACTTGCCGCCGGGCTTGAGAACCCGGTCGATCTCGCTCAGCGCCAGCGGCACATCGGGAAGGTGTTCGAGAACCTCAGAGCAGATGACGGCATCAAAACTGTTGTCTGCAAAGGGCAGGCGGCCTGCATCGCCGACCGTGAACACGGCAGTGCGCGGCGGGGTTTCAGGTGGCGGGGGCAGCTCGAAAAAGCCATCGATCGCCGCGCCCAGATCAGCAAAGTCGAGGTCCAGCCCCGTCACATCCAGCGCGCGTTCGTGCCAGTAGAGCGCATGCAGATGGCGCCCGCGCCCGCAGCCGAGATCCAGCACGCGCTGGCCGTCGGCAAGTTCCAGCCGATCAGGATCAATCGTCATCATGCGGCCATCACTCCAGTGTCGGTCAGGCCCAGCACATCGCGGTAGAGGCCGATGGAGAGCCCCGCATGCAGATCCCAGCGGAAGAGGGTGCGCACCCGGTTCAGCCCGGCCCGGCTCATGCCTGCGCGCAGGCTTTCGTCGTCCAGCACGCGGGCAATCGCTGCGGCCAGCGCCTCGTCATCGCCGACCGGCGTGACCAGCCCGGCATCGCCGGCCACTTCCGGCAAGGCGCCGCCATCCGACACGATGACCGGTGCGCCGCAGGCCATCGCCTCGGCAGGGGGGAAGCCAAAACCTTCAAAGCGCGAAGCCGACACGAAGACGGTGGCGCGGCGGTGCAGGTCTGCGATCTCTTCGCGCGTCAGGCCGGATACGAAATTCACCCTGTCAGACAGGCCAGTACGCTCCAGCATGCGCTTTGTCGGTCCCTCGCGCAGCTGGCCGATCACGGTCAGGTGGGCAGCCGGATGGCTGTCTTTGAGGCGGGCCAGTGCCGCGATCAGCACATCCAGCCCCTTGATCGGCACATCCGCGCTGGCGCTGGCGACGATCAGCCCGCTCTCGCGCTTTACCGACGGGTCAGGCGTGAAGCTGGCATGGTCGATACCGTTATAAGCCACGCGTACGCCGCTTGGGTCCATGCCCGTACGTTCGGCGTAGGAGCGCCGAGCGGCATCGGACACAGCGATGAAATGGGTGAGGGCGCGCGCCGCCTTTGCCTGCTCATTCACGAAGGAATGCCAGCGCCAGGACAGCGCCTTGCCAAGCCGGGTATGTGCGCCCGCCACCGCGAAATCACGGTCAATCGCAATCGGATGGTGCAAGGTAGTGATCACGGGCAGCGTTTGGGCGATGCGCGCCATCGGCATGGCCAGTGTCTGGTTGTCGTGGATGATGTCAAAGCGGTGGCCCTCACGCGCGATGAAATCCTCCAGACGCAAGGCGAAGGCCGTCATCTCACCGAACGCGCCGGTATTGTGGGCGAGCCATTCGGCGCGGTCGGCCCGGCTGGCCAGATGCCGCCAGCGCAGCGCCAGCATGGCGTTATCGACAGCAAAGAGATCAAGCGAAGGCAGCTTGATAAGCTCGATACCTTCAACCAGCTCAGGGTAGGGCGGGCCGGACGCCACGCTCACCTCGCAGCCCGCAGCTTTGAGTGCCCGCGTCAGCTCATGCACATAAATGCCCTGCCCGCCGACATGCGGGTGGGAGCGATAGCTGGTCACCAGCACCCGCAAGGGCCGCTGTGACACGGGATAATCAGCAAGGTCTTTCATTGGCGCGGGAAGCTAGACGGGCAATGCCGTTCCGCCAAGTGCCAATGTGAACAGCGTTTACTGTGGGGGATGTTCTTTTTCCTCGTCCGTCGAGACGTTCGCTATCGTTCACCCTCAGGATGAGGAAAAGAATGCCCAAGCCCTCATCCTGAGGAGCACGTAGTGCGTCTCGAAGGACGAGGGCTTGCTAGCCCCATTGCCCGCGCCGCCCGCACCGCGCTACACCGCGCGCGTGACAAGCCCGGCCCGACTTCTCGCCCGCTCCGATACGCGTTTTGCGCTGTTTTACGGCGCGTTCTATCTCGGCTTCGGGGCGTATCTGCCCTACATGCCGGTCTGGTATGCCGAGCGCGGCCTGTCGCCGGAGTTGATAGGCATTGCCGCCGCCGCCGGCATGGTGGGGCGGGTCGCCGTTGCCCCGCTGGGGGCATTCTGGTCGGACAGGGCGGCGCGCAGGCGCGACGCGATTCTGGCCTTCTCGCTTGCCGGGCTAGCCGTATTCTTGGCGCACATACCGGGCACGCATCCAATATTCATCCTCGCGCTGGCAGGCCTCAGCGGCGCTGCCGTTACAGGCGTCATCCCGCTGGTGGACGCGTTTGCCATGGGGCAGGCCCGCAAGGAGGGGTTTGCCTTCGGCGTGCCGCGCGCCTTTGGTTCGGCCCTGTTTGTCATTGGCAATCTGGGCACGGGCGCGCTGATCTCGATGTATGGCGGCGAAGCGGTTCTGGTCTGGGTGCTTGCCAGCGCGGCGCTGACGGCGCTGGCCGCCGTCTTTCTTCCCGCTGGGCGTATCGACACCTCGGCCGGAGCAGCGCGCCACGAAGCGCCTCCCTTGCGCATTCTGCTGGGGGCCGGGTTCCCGCTGGCCTTTGCCGCTTCCGCCCTCATTCAGGGCGGTCATGGCTTCTACTATGCGTTTTCCGCACTGGCCTGGCGCGCTGATGGTGTGCCCGCCTGGGCCATTGGCGCTCTGTGGGCGACGGGCGTCGGCGCGGAAATCATCTTCTTCGCCGTCTGGGGACGTGTGCTGAAGGGGTGGAGCCCTGCGGCGATGATGGCACTGGCCGGGGGCGTCGCAGTAGTGCGCTGGCTGGCGCTCGCCCTGTCCCCGCCATTATGGGCGCTCTTTCCCTTGCAGGGATTGCACGCGTTCAGCTTTGCTGCCGCCTATCTGGGTTTTCTGCGCTATGCGGCCGACCATGCGCCCGAACGTCTCGCCGCGACGGCGCAGTCGGTGAACTCTGCCCTTTCGGGCGGGCTGGTGCTGGCCGGTGCAACCTTCGTCTCTGGTCTGGCGTTTGCTGCCTTCGGCACGGCCGGGTTCGCGCTGATGGCCATACCGGCAGGACTGGGCGGATTGTGCGCGCTCTGGCTGATACGGCGTGACCGATAAGCGTCATTATGCGCACAATATCGTGTAACGGCCTTGAGAAGACTTGGGAATGGGCGCGAAGCGCCTGATAAAGCTGGCAACAGGGCTGCTCGCGCCGGAGGGGTATGGCTGCCAGAGACACCAGTTCGCAGGTTCAGCCCCGTCTCACTGTCAGCGAGGCGGACGGCAGAGCTGTGCTGCAGCCTTCGGGCGACTGGCTGATCGAGACCATTGGTCAGATGGACCGTCAGATGCGCGCCGTGGAACAGCAACACAGCGCAAACCAGATCAGTCTGGACGTGTCCGGGCTGGGCCGTATTGATACCTCCGGCGCCTACCTGCTCGGACGTCCGCTCCGGCAGGGCGATGATACGATCCCGGAGAGCAGCATAACAGGCGAGCATCCTGCAGCTGCCAGGCTGATCCGGGAGGTCCACAAGCGCATGGATCATTGCCCGCCGGAGGAAAGCTCTGGCTGGGGACTGAAGACCCTGCTGGAGCGGGTGGGTGCAGGCACCCAAGAGGTGCTGGAGGAAGCCTGGGACACGCTCGGCTTTTTCGGCCACACGCTGGTGACGCTGGCCGCGTCCTTGCTCAACCCGGCAAAGCTGCGCTGGACATCCACAGTCCATCTTATGGAAACGGTCGGCATCAACGCCTTGCCGATCATTGCCGCCCTCTCGTTCTTCATCGGGGCGGTCGTGGCTTTCATGGGCGCAAGTCTGCTGGAAACGTTCGGCGCATCGGTCTTCACGGTTGATCTGGTGGGCATTTCGGTCTTGCGCGAATTCGCAGTGCTGATCACGGCGATCATGCTGGCAGGGCGCTCGGATTCGGCGTTCACCGCGTCGATCGGCTCGATGAAGATGCAGCAGGAAATCGATGCCATGCGCGTCATCGGGCTGAACCCGTACGAGGTTCTGGTCGTGCCGCGGGTGATTGCCTGTGTGGTCATGGCGCCCTTGCTCACGCTCGCAGCCATGCTGGCGGGGCTTTTTGGCGGCCTGCTGGTGTCCTGGGCGACACTGGACATATCGCCAGCCTTCTTCCTGACCCGGCTGCAGAATGTGATCGACTGGTCCCATTTCATGGTGGGCATGTCCAAGGCACCTGTGTTCGGACTGGTGATTGCCATTATCGGCTGCCGTCAGGGCATGAAGGTCGGCGGCGACGTGGAGAGCCTGGGTCAGCGCACCACGGCTTCGGTCGTACAGGCCATATTCATGGTCATCGTCATCGATGCGCTGTTCGCGCTCATGTATCTGGAGGCCGACATATGAGCGCGCGCCCGGTTATCGAGGTGCGTGGGCTGATTACGCGTTTCGGCAGCCATACCGTGCATGATGGTGTGGACCTTGAGGTGCGGCGCGGCGAGGTCATGGGCATTATCGGCGGTTCGGGCAGCGGCAAGTCGGTCCTGCTTCACGCCATACTGGGTCTCAAGAAGCCCAATGGCGGCGAGATATTCTACGATGGCGCGGCGCTCTCACGCATGTCGGCGGATGAGCGCTCGGCGCTGGAGCGGCGCTGGGGCGTGCTGTTCCAGGGATCGGCGCTGTTCTCCTCGCTGACGGTGAAGGAAAACATTCTGGTGCCGATCCGTGAGCATGTCTCGCTGCCGCCCGCCCTGATGGACGAGATCGCCGATCTGAAGCTGGGCCTGGCTGGCCTGGGGGTCGAGGCCGCCAACAAGTATCCGTCCGAGCTGTCGGGCGGCATGAAGAAGCGGGCAGGGCTGGCGCGGGCGCTCGCGCTGGACCCTGACGTCCTGTTTCTGGACGAGCCGACGGCAGGGCTCGATCCGATCAGCGCTGCTGCGTTTGACGAGCTGATCCGCGAACTGTCCCAGACGCTGGGACTGACCATACTGCTGGTGACGCATGATCTTGATACGCTGCACGCTGTTTGCGACCGGGTGGCGGTCATCGCCGAGAAGCGTATCATTGCCGTTGATACGATAGCGCGGCTGGCTACCAACCCTCACCCGTGGATACAGAGCTATTTTGGCGGCCCGCGCGGGCGGGCAGCATTGAGGAGCTGAACAATGGAAACCCGTGCCCACCATGCACTGGTCGGCCTGTTCGTCATCCTGCTTGCGCTGGCAGGCGGACTGTTCTTTGTCTGGCTGTCGCAGGCCTCGTTTGACCGTGAGTTCCGCCAGTATGATGTGGTGTTTGAAGGGCCGGTGCGCGGCCTTCGCACGGCCTCGGAGGTGCGCTTCAACGGCATCCAGGTCGGCGAGGTTGTCGATCTGGGGCTGAACCCCGACGATACAAGCGAGGTGATCGCGAGAGTGCGGGTCGATTCCACGACACCGATCCGCGTGGACAGCTTCGCCCAGCTTGAACCACAGGGTTTGACGGGCCTGTCCTATATCCAGATTTCGGCAGGCGAGTCGGGCTCACCCTTGCTCGAAACCCGTTTTGGGGACCGTCCGGCACGCATCTATGCCCGCCAGACCCAGCTGGATCTGCTGGTCCAGGGCGGCGAGACACTGCTGGAGACCGTTCAGACCACAGGTGTGTTGCTGAACCGCCTCCTGAACGACGAGAACCAGGAACAATTCTCGTCCCTGCTGGAGAACCTCGCCACTCTTTCAGGCCAGTTGGCCGAGAATGGCGCGATGATGGCCGAGATGCGCGATACCATTGCCTCTATCGAGCGGGCGGCGAACGATATGTCGACTGCGGCGGCCAGCATCGAACAGTTCGGCGTCACGGCCGAGCGCTTCCTGATTGATGAGGTCGGGCCGATGGTGGCCGAGACCGAGGCTGCGTCCATTGCGGTCAATCAGGCGTCAATGGAGACTTATGACGCGCTGGTTGCCTTGCGCCCCGGCCTGGAGGCCTTTGCCAGTGACGGCGTTTACCAGCTCAACGCGGCGTCGCACGATTTGCGCCAGCTTGTTGAAAACCTGGAGCGTCTGACAGCAGATCTTGAAAATGACCCCGGCGGGCTTCTGACCCGGCGGCGCGGTGAGGAAGTCGAGGTGCCCCAATGATCGCAAGAAACCTGCTGATGGCCGGAGCAGCGCTGGCGCTTTCCGGTTGCATCTCGCTTCTGCCGGAGTCTGAAAGCAGCTCGCTCTACAGGCTTTCAAACCATGTTCCCGTGGAGACGGCCGTAAATCACGAAGCCCCCGTTGTGCGCATCGCACGGCCCGTGGCACCGCGCGCGCTGTCGGGTGACAGGATCGCTCTGGACGCGGGGCAGGGGCGGGTGGCCTACATGGCCGGAGCAAACTGGATCAGTGCCGTGCCGGTTCTGGTGCAGGAACTGGTGGTCGATACGTTCGACCGGCGCTCCACCGTGCTTATGGCGGCCAGACCCGATGACGGTGTGGCTACAAGCTGGGATCTGCGCATGGAGCTGCGGCGGTTCGAGGCGGTCTACGATCAGGGCAGCAATGCCGCGCCGCGGATCGATATTGCCATTCGCGCGCGCCTGATTGACACGGCGAGCCGCGAAGTGGCGGGTGTACGCACATTCGAGGCGTCGCGCCGGGCTGACGGGAATCGCCAGGCCCTGATTGTCGACGCGTTCAGCCGTGCCGCGTCTGATTTGTCGGGCGATTTGGTTGACTGGGCGTCCGCGCAGGTGACGCAGGCTCAGGAGAATACGGCCGGGGAGGCGCAGGCAGACTAGTCGCGCCGTTTGCCGCGCTTTGCCGGACTGCCGGCAGGCGGTTCGTCATCCTCGTCCGGGTCCATGTTCGCCAGCAGGTCTTTCCACCGCCAGCCGCCTTCCGGCCGCGCCTGTGTGGCCAGACGCTCGTCGCGCGGGCGCTCCCGGCTGGTGCCGTCCTCGTCGGCGTCGTCAATGACCCGGTCACGGGCTTCTAGCTGGACCTCGTCCTCCGCCGGAGCGGGCGAGGGACGCGATGACCGCCGCCGGACGTTCAACGGATCGGGAACCTCATCGGGGGCGATGTCGATCGGCTTGCGTCCGCCAGCCACCGATCCCATGCGCAGCATGAAGTCTGACAGAAGCTCGTAATTATGCCGCACGCGCGCCTGGAACATGGCATCGATCTCGCGTGCGCTTTCAGAGGCGTCCTCGGCGGTCTGGTTGAGCTTGGACAGCCCCTCCGACAGGGCGCGTTCCAGTTCGAGCGTGGCCCGGCGGGCGGCGGCGGGTGCGTCGTCAAAGCGCGAACGCATGTCGCGCAGCATCAGCTCCACATGGTCGGCCTGCTTGCGCGCTGCCTCCAGCGTGTCTGCGAGCTGCTTGCGGACGGTTTCACCCGCCTCTTCAGACGCTTTTGCGGCCTTGTCGACGAGTAGTTCAGCCTCCCGCAGCCGCGCCTGGAAGGCTTCGTCAGACCGGCGGGCCGCCTCGAACCCGGCTTCGCTGACGCGTTCCAGTGCGGCCTCGGCGGCGCTCGCCTGCCCGGAGAAGCGTTCAGCGGACTCGGTGGCGGCTTCACGGGCTTCCCTGGCCGTCTCGGTCAGGCGTTTGAGAATGGCCTCATTGGACTCGGCGGCAAGCCGGGTCTCGCTCTCAATGGTTTTCGACAGGGCTGAGGCGCGGGTAATGGCGTCATTGATAGCGCGCGTAAACACTGCGCCGCTTTCCTCGGCGGACTTGCGCAAAGTCTCTGCGCCCGAGCCTGCAGTCTTGGAAAGGGTGGCGAGTTCGGCCTTGTGGAAGTCCAGCGCCGCCGCAATTTTTTCCTGCTCCTTGCGCAGGGCTTCACTGGCCTCTGCCAGACGCTCGCGATGTTTGAGATAGGCCGCATCCAGACCATCGCCGCGGCTTTTTAGCGTCTCGGCGAGCTCGCGCATGCTGCCGGCACGTTGCGCCAGTATCTCGGAGGCTTTCTCGGCGGACTTGATGGTTTCGTCACCGGCGCCGGAAAGACGTTCCGCGCCAGCGCGCAAGGTGAGGGCGCCTTCATTGGCCTTCTCCTTCGCCAGCTCGGCCGCTGCCGCGACCATCTCGCCCTGTTCCTGAATGGCCGCCGCGATAAGCGAGGCTTTATCATCAAGGCTGTCGGCAATCTCGGCCAGCTTCTCTCGCTCACCTTTAAGGGAGCGCATAAGCGACTCTACCCGTTCCCGGGCCGCCTTCGACGTATCTTCGAGACTGTCGGCATGGTGGGTGATGACTTCTTCCATCGCAGCCAGACGCGCCAGTGCGCTGTCCATGGCGGTGTTGATCCGGCCTACCTGCAGGCTGACGGCATCGGCCATCTGGCGCACCTCGCCCTGCAAGGTGTCGGCGGGGGTCGACAATCGTGCAACGGCATTTTCAACCGAACGGACTTGCGCGCTGGCGCGGGCAACCGTCCGCCCCAGCAGTCCGGAAAGCAGGAAGAGCAGGGCTGGCGCACCCGCAAAGATGGCGATGCCCGCCAGCTGGGCAGGGCTTAGCGCCGCGAAATCATCAATCACGTAGCCATAGAGATAGGCGCCCGCACCACCAAGCCATAGCGCGGCGCAGGCAGCCCCGGCGAACGCAATCCATCCGCCTCCATTTGCCGCCTTCGCGGGCGCGACACTGATCGAAGCCGCGGTTCGCGGTGCTGGCACCTGACCCTCTGCCGGGTCTTTCAACACAGCCGGTGTCACCGGCTGTGCGGTTTTGGCGGATTTGGCAGCGGAGTTGTCGTCGGCAGGCATTATTCGCCTCGATCACAGCACAAGGGGCATGTCAGCACCAATGCCGACAGCAAAAGCTGGTTCTAGGGCGAGACGGAGAAAAATTAAAGCCGCAAGACCGGCGCAGCCGGCACAGATGGCAGGTGGCCGGGTGCCGAAGCGCAGCCGGAGACGGGCTCAACCGGCCCGTTGCGAACGACAAAAATCAGCTCGCCGTGGACGGTGCGCGTCTGTTCCACATACACTTCAGATGCAAGGAAGTGGACAGTGGCCGCGTCATCCATGAAACGGGCTTCCTCGAAGCTCTGCTGGCGAACGGCCGGAGTGCAGTCTTCCCCACGATCATAAGCGATGCCCACGAGTGCCAGCACGGCCCCCGCGATCCAGTGCAATATGTCGATTGCCACGCCTAACATCGATTTTGTCCCTATCCCTGTGTCAGCTTATGAACCTGTGCCCGCGCCCGCTCAAGGAAATTTACCCGTTTGCGCGATGAAATCTTCGTAAGGTTGCCGGGTGGTTACGGGTTTTCTGCTTGCATGGTGCGGCGGGCGGCCCGAAGTTGGCGTCGAAGCAACGGGGAGAGCTTTTCACCATGGAACCGGCACCAGTCACTTTGACGGACCGTCATCAGAGTCTTGATGTGCTGCGTGGCATCGCCGTGCTGGGTATTCTCATGGTGAACATCCCCACCTTTTTCATGTTGCCGGAGGCCTATCAGTACCCACCAGCTGACCCGGGCTTTGATGCGGCCGGTGCGCAGGCCTGGCTGTTTGTTCACGTCTTCTTCGAGATGAAATTCATCACCATTTTTTCTGCCCTCTTCGGTGCAGGCATATTGCTGATGACCGGGTACGGACCGGACTCCTCCACGAAGGTTCACTATCGCCGCATGCTCTGGCTGCTCGCCTTCGGCATGGTGCATGCCTACGCGCTCTGGTTCGGTGACATCCTCGTCTCCTACGCCGTGTTCGGCATGATCGCCGTGCTCTTCCGCAAGATGAGCGCGGGAAAGCTGGTCTTCTGGGGCTTTTTCTGGATCACGCTGACCGGATTGCTGATGGTGGGCATGTTTGCCTCCTTCATGATGTTACCCGAAGAGATGGACCCTGCCTCGATCGGTATGGCGCAAAGCCCTGAGGCGGCCGCCAGCATCATCGCCGCTTATCAGGAGGGCAGTGCGGGGCGCTGGGGCCATAACGCACTCATGGCCCTTATGGCGCAGCTGTCGGGGATGGCCCTGTTCGGTGGCCGGGTGATCGGCGTGATGTTCCTGGGCATGGCGCTGTTCAAGTCCGGCTTCCTGACCGCCAAATGGGGCGTCACCAAGTACGCCGCCAGCGCCTTTGTCGGTCTCGCGATCGGCTTGCCGCTCGCCTGGTATGGCGGGCAGCACGCGGTCGCTGACAATTTCGACCTGCGCGGACTCTGGCTGCACACGGCGACGAACTATGTCGCCAGCCTGCTGATGGCGTTTGGCTATGCCAGCATCGTGATGCTGATCTGTAAAATTCCGGTGCTGGCGCTGCTGCGCGTGCCTTTTGCCGCCGCCGGGCGGATGGCCTTCACCAATTACCTCACCCAGACGATCACGCTGGTGATCCTGTCCACGGGCACGATTGGTCTGGGCCTCTATGGCACGCTGGGGCGTGAAGAGCTCATCCCCATCGTGCTCAGCATCTGGATGGTACAGCTCGCCGTTTCGGTTATCTGGCTGCAGGTCTTCCGCTTCGGGCCGTTTGAATGGCTGTGGCGCTCGCTGACCTACTGGAAGCTGCAACCGATCACCAAGCCCAAAGCATGAGCGCGGTAAAGGCGGGAGACGCGTTCGCGGTCTACGGCCTGCTACGCAAGGGCGCGTCGGGATTTGCGCAGTTCGGGCTGGAGGCTGCGTTCAGGCCGCTCGGCCCCTGCCGCATACCCGGCGTGATCCATGATCTGGGCGGCTATCCGGGCCTTGTCGCAGGCGAGGGCGCGGTCATTGGCGAGCTGTTTGAAGTCGCCGACCCGTCAGTGATCGCCCGGCTCGACGCGTTCGAGGACTATTATCCGCAAGCGCCTGACCGCTCGCGCTATCTGCGCCAACGTATCCGCCTCGTGTCACCAGATGCCGACGCCTGGGTCTATGTCTGGAACCGGCCAGTGACGGGATTTGCACGCGTGGAGAGTGGCGACTGGCTGGAATGGGTGGCCAGCAAGACGTGATGGCCCCGGCCTGTTCCTGGAGCCCGGCCTATTCCTGAAGATAGCCGCTGCGTACATCCACGCTGGAGCGCTTGCCGACATGGGTGACGCAATTCTCCAGCCATTCCTTCGCCGCCTGCCGCCCTGCGTCACGAAGGCCGGTCAGGAAGCGCCAGCTTGTGTCGTACTTGCTGGCGGCTGAATAGTCTTTGAGCGCTTCATCGGCGCGGATGGCGTGAATGTGCAGATTGCGCAGGCGGGCCTTTTCCGCGTCTTTGAGTAGATCATCCTCGATCAGCCGCTTGACGAAGGCGACCGCGCGCAGCTCGGCCATCAGCGAGGCGTTGAACGTGATCTCGTTGACCCGGTTCATGATGTCGTCGGCCGATTTGGGCGTACCGGGGCGTTTGAGCGGATTGATATGCACAATCAGCAGATCGCCCGGCGTGTCAGCGTAGAAAACCGGCCACAGGGCAGGATTGCCGGTAAAGCCGCCATCCCAGTAGGGCTCCCCGTCAATCTCCACGGCCTGACGGATGAAGGGCAGGCAGGCCGACGCCAGTACGGCATCGGTGCTGATGCGCTCGCCGGCAAAGACTTCGGCGCGCCCCGTCGTCACGCAGGTCGCGGTCACGAACAGTGCAATTTCATTCTGCGCGCGCAGCCGCTCAAAATCGATCTGCGCGTCCAGAATGTCCTTCAGCGGATCGAGATTATATGGGTTGAGATCATAGGGGCTGGTCAGGCGCGAGAAGGCGTCGAAGAACGGCATCAGCTTCAGGAACGTGCCGCCCGGAACCATTGGCCGGAAGGCTGCGCCGCGCCGGGAAACTTCCTGCCAGAAGCTTTCAAGGCTTTCGCGGGCGCCGTCTGCGCCGCCATCCAGCCAGCCATGGGCCAGCGCCACGGCGTTCATCGCGCCAGCGCTGGTAGCCGTTATAGCTTGTGGGGTTATGCGGCCATCTTCCAGCAGGGCATCAAGCACGCCCCAGGTGTACGCGCCATGCGAACCGCCGCCCTGCAGGGCCAGCGAGACCGCTCCGGCGCGCGCCGCCATCAGGCGGCCACCCAGCCGCCCTCGACAGGGAAGGCCGCACCATTGGCCGATGCGCCGGAATCCGACACCAGATAGAGCAAGAGGCCGGTCAGGTGATCGTATTCAACGAACTTCTTCGTCGGCTGCGCGCTCAGCATCACATCGCGCACTACTTCTTCCTCGGAGATGCCGCGCGCCTTTGCCGTGTCGGCGATCTGGCTTTCCACAAGCGGGGTGCGCACATAGCCGGGGCAGATGGCGTTGCAGGTAATGCCCGCTTCAGCCACTTCCAGCGCCACCGTTTTGGTCAGGCCCAGCACTCCATGCTTGGCGGCCACATAAGCCGACTTGTAGGGCGAGGCGACAAGCCCGTGCGCGGAGGCGATATTCACAATCCGCCCGCGCCCGGCCTTCTTCATCACTGGTACGGCGTGGCGGATGGTGTGGAAGCAGGAGGTCAGGTTAATCGCGACGATCGCGTCCCATTTCTCCGGTGCAAGCTCTTCAACCGCAGCGACCTGCTGGATGCCCGCATTGTTGACGAGAATGTCGAGCCGGCCAAAGGTTTTCACCGCGTCGGCGATCAGCTCCTTGATCTCGCCGGCGTCCAGCATGTTGGCGCCGTTATAGGCCGCCTTCACGCCGAACTCGGTCTCGAGGGACTTGCGGGTCTTCTCGATCTCGCCGGCATCGCCCAGCCCGTTGAGCATGATGTTCGCGCCATTCGCCGCCAGCGCACGCGCCAGCGCGAGGCCGATGCCGGAGGTCGAGCCGGTAATGACCGCAACCTGGCCGCTCAAGTCGGTCTTCAGACCGCCCATGACTGTCTCCTTGGCCTTGTTGGCCTGTGTCGGGATTTGTTGCGGTGCAGAAGACGGTTTGCGCCGATTTTGTCAAGACCTGGGGCGTAGGCTTCAGCCCTTCTTCGAGGGCGGTTGAGGGCGGGTGAACAGGAGCCGGTCTGGCTTCGAACCGGCCTTGTCGAGCTTGTAACCCTCAACACTGAAGCGGGAAAGCTGGGCTGGATCCTCAGTCCGGTTTTCGATGATCCAGCGGGCCATCATGCCGCGTGCCTTCTTGGCGTAGACCATCAGCGCGCGCAGCTGGCCGTCCTTCTCTTCCTTGAAGTCAACCGCGATGACGCGCGCCTTCATTGTCGCCAGACGGGCAGCCTTCGAATATTCATTGGACGCCAGATTGACGATCACCGGATGGGCGTGGCCGTCCAGCGTGGCGGAGAGCTCTTCCGCGATGTCGTCACCCCAGAAGTCATAAAGGTTCGCGCCCTTTGTCGTTTTCAGGCGCGTGCCCATTTCGAGCCGGTAGGGCTGGATGGCGTCCAGCGGACGCAAGGTGCCATAAAGCCCTGAAAGAATGCGCAAATGGTCTTGCGCCCATTCCAGATCGTCCTTCGACAGGCTCGCCGCATCCAGTCCGCGATAGACCTCGCCCGCGAAGGCCAAAGCGGCGGCCTTGCCGCCCTCGCTCTCAGGGTTGAACGCCTTGAAACGCTCCACATTGAGCGCGGCCAGATCATCGGAAATGTGCATGAGCTGGCGCAGCTGGGCGCGCGACAGCTTCGCTGTGGTCTTTGACAGTTCTGCCGTGCGCGTCAGAAGCGCGGGCCGGCTGGTCTCCAGCTCCAGACGGGCCGGTTCGAAATCGAGCTGCTTGGCCGGGGAGAGAAGGATCAGCATGAAGGTTGGGTCTCGCCTGCAACGGTAGTGGTGGTTTCTATCGAAATAGGGGTGTTCACCGGAAATGCCAATGGCAGGTGCCCGGCGGATTTCAGGTCAGCCCCGTCAGGATGCGCGGGTTCATGATATTGTTCGGGTCCAGCGCCGCCTTGATCGCCCGCATCAGCTCCACCTCTACCGGCTTGCGCGCTTTCAGCTCGGCCTGTTTGAGAATGCCGATACCGTGCTCGGCCGAGATCGATCCGTGATGCTTGTCCACCAGATCATAGATGAGCCGCGTGGCGGGTGCCGCGCGCGCGATGAAGTCCTCTCCGGCACCGGCCTCGCGGGCGGCCAGGTTGAAATGGACATTGCCATCGCCGACATGGCCGAACGCGATCACGCGAGAGCCGTCAACCAGCGCTTCGGCCTGCTGCGTCGCCTCGCGCATGAAAGCTGCCATGCGCGATACCGGCACCGACACATCGTGCTTGGCGGCCTTGCCATGCGCCTTTTCGCCTTCCGGCACGTTTTCACGCAAGGCCCAGAACTGCGCGGCCTGCGCGTCCGACTGCGCCAAAGCGGCGTCCGACACCAGCCCGGCCTCAAACGCGCTTTCCAGCGCGGTCTCCATCAGAATGCCGGCGCGTTCTTCCTCCGCGCTCGACAGCTCGATCAGCACCATCCAGTCCGGATTGCCTTCCAGGGGCGAGCGGGCGCCGGGCACGTGCTGGCACACCAGCTCCATCGCGAAGCCGGAGATCAGCTCGAACGCGCTGACCGCGCCGCCTGTCCTGTCCTTGAGATGGCCCAGCAGGCTCACTGCCGCTTCGGGATCGGGTACGGCCGCGATCGCGACACTCACCGATGCCGGGCGCGGGAATAGCTTCAGCGTGGCCGCGGTGACGAGGCCGAGCGTGCCTTCCGCGCCGATGAAAAGCTGTTTGAGATCGTAGCCGGTATTGTCCTTGCGCAGGCCTGAGAGCCCGCTCAGCACCCGGCCATCGGGCAGCACCGCTTCCAGTCCCAGAACAAGCTCGCGCATCATGCCATAGCGCAGCACCTGCACGCCGCCCGCATTGGTGGAGATCAGCCCGCCAATCATGGCGGAGCCCTGCGCGCCGAGGCTCAGGGGGAAGAGCTTGCCTGCGTCGCGGGCGGCGTCCTGCACGGTTTGCAGCACGGCGCCAGCCTCGACCGTCATCGACTCATTGGCGGTGTCGATATCGCGGATGGCATTCATCCGCTTCATCGAGATGACGACCTCGTTGGCCGGCGTGGAGGCACCCACCAGCCCGGTAATGCCGCCCTGGGGCATGACTGCGATGCGCGTATCATTACAGGCGGCCAGCATCTGTGCGGCCTCCTGCGTGCTGGCCGGTTTCAGGACCAGCGGCGTGCCGCCCGCATAACGTCCGCGCCAGTCGCGCGCATGGCTTTCCAGCTCCGCCGGATCAACGGACCAGGATTTAGGATCCAGCGAGGCGGTCAGCGATGCGAGGGCAGGGGGCAAAGCGGTCATGGCGGGAATCTAGTCCTCCAGTTCGACGGGCAGGCGGGACATGATTGCGGTCAGTTTCAGGCCGGGCGCGCGATCCATGCGTCCTTCTAGATGGTATAGCTCACCATCCACCCGGCCGTCATAAACTACGCTGAAACGTTCAACATCCCCTACGACTGATACGGTCTCGGGCCGGTGACGGACGAACAGCATGCGCGCGACCGGGCCATTGGACCCTTCTCCCAGATAGCCGTCATAGTAATAGCTGCTATCGCCGCCCGTCGCGCGGCCATTGCGCACGGTCACGACCCCGCCGGACTGGTCCAGCGGGCTGCGGAAGCGCACGACATAGACGCCATCGGGTATCCATCGCGAGCGCGGGAAGTGAGGTTTTGTTGTCTGGGTGTCCATGCTGGATTCGCCTGCTGACGGGTTCACTCTTCAGTTGTCTTTCGGTGCGGCGGCGCGGGCAAGCCGGTCATTGATGGCTTCGCCCAACCCTGTCGCGGGAATCGGTGCAACCGCTATTGGCCTGCCGAGTGCGTCTGCCTCGCGCAAACAGGCAAACAGGCGTGTGGCCGCTTCGGCCAGATCGCCGGCCAGCGACAGATACAGTACCTTGCCAGCCGTTTCTCCCTGCCATGTGCGGAAGGCGAGATAGGTTTCGTCCGCTGCCGGTTCGGTGACATCCAGCCTCAACGGGGATTGAGGCGCGTAATGGCTCTTGAGCATGCCCGGCGCGTTGATGGCCGCGCCAGCGCCAGCCCTCTGAACGGGCTGTCCGGTCAGCGCCTCGATGCGTTCAGCTTCCAGGGCGCCAGCGCGCAACATCACCAGGCCGTCGGGCGTGTCCGCCAGGATCGTGCTTTCGAGGCCCATCCGGCATGGCCCGCCATCAAGGATAAGGCCAATCCGGCCGCCAAGGCTTTCGGCGACATGCAGGGCCGTTGTGGGGCTGATACTGCCCGAACGGTTTGCACTGGGCGCGGCGAGCGGGCGGTCGAGGCGCGTCACAAGCCCGGTCATCGCTGGCGATGCCGGCCAGCGTACGGCCAGCGTATCAAGGCCAGCCCGCGCCAGATCACAAACCGGGCTGGTATCGCGGTGACGGCCTACCAGCGTCAGCGGGCCGGGCCAGACCGCTTTAGCTAACGCAAGGGCAGCAGATGACAGATACACCAGCGTCAGCGCGCGCTCCAGACTGTCCACATGGGCGATCAGCGGGTTGAATCGCGGACGCCCCTTGGCCTCGTACAGCGCGGTAATGGCCGCCGGGCTGGTGGCGTCAGCGGCCAGCCCGTAGACAGTCTCGGTCGGCACCGCCACCAGCCCGCCCGCATCCAGCAACGCAGCTGCCCGGTCAAGGCTCACAGCATCGTGTGCTGGCAGGATGGGGGCGGTCGCTGTATCGCTCATGGCGGGAGGCTTGGCGTGTGTGTGCCGCGTTGGCAAGAGGCGCGAAGCGCAAACTGCGGCAAAGCGCCCCGGCAAACCTGTTTCAGGTATCACACCCTCGTCACACTGGCCTGCTAGGCCCATATCGCAGCCAAGAAGAAACTCCCCGGAGCCTGACATGACCGATCTCGCCACACGACTCGATCCCGATTTCGAGCCGGAAACCAACCGTTCAGGCAATCGTCCGTTTGCCGATGTGGTGAGTGCGCGCCTCGACCGGCGCAGCTTCCTGCGCGGCGGGCTGGGGCTGGCGGTCAGCGGTTTTGTGGCCGGTCCGGTGGCCGCCTGCGCACGCACGCCGGAGGCTCAGGCGATGGCCGGGCCTTCTCTGGGCTTCAATGCGGTGCCGGTGACGGCGGCCGATACGATTGTTGTGCCAGACGGCTACGAAGCAAAAGTCGTCTATCGCTGGGGCGATGCCATTAGTGGGGATTTCCCGGCCTTTGCCCCGGACAATTCCGGCGAGGATCAGGCCCACCAGGCCGGCATGCACCATGACGGCATGCACTTCTTCCCCATCGATGGCAGTTCCACAGACGGGCTGCTGGTGATGAACCACGAATATATCGAGACGCGCTTCCTGCACTATGGCGCGACGCAAGGCAGCGAGATCAACTCCTGGGGCACGCCCGATCATGCGGGTCCGCGCCCCGCTGACCACGTCCTTAAAGAGTTGAACGCCCATGGCGTTTCCGTCGTGCGCATGCGTGCGGACGGTAATGGTGACTGGCAGATCATGCGCGATCCGCGCAATCGCCGCATCACCGGCCTGACCCGGATGGAAATTGCCGGCCCGGCGCGCGGTCACGCCAAGATGGCGACGCTCTACAGCCCGGAAGGCACCCACACGCGCGGTACGCTGTCCAATTGTGCGCACGGCGTCACGCCGTGGAATACGTATTTCGCGGCGGAAGAGAACTGGTCGGGCTATTTCGTCAATACGGACGCGGAGCATCCGCGTGAACATGCCCGCTACGGCGTGCGCCCCGATGTCAGCCGGCATAACTGGCACCTCGCTGACGATGGCGGGGACGGGTTTGTGCGCTTTGACGCCTCCACCAAGGCCAATGCGCCAGCCGGCGATTACCGCAACGAACCGAACATGTTCGGCTGGATGGCCGAGATTGATCCGTTCGACCCGGACTCCACGCCCGTCAAACGCACCACGCTCGGTCGCTTCGCCCATGAGGGCGTGGTGTTCGCACCGGCCGAGGCCGGTCAGCCCGTGGTCTGCTATTCGGGCGACGATTCGCGCTTTGAATACATCTACAAGTTTGTTTCCGAGGGGCTTTACCAGCCCGGCGTGACGCGCGGAGACATCCTTGATAGCGGCACGCTCTATGTGGCCCGCTTCAATGATGATGGAAGCGGCGACTGGCTGCCGCTGGCCTACGGTCAGAACGGGCTGGACGAAAGCAATGGCTTTGCCGATCAGGGCGATGTCCTGATCAACACCCGCACGGCGGCTGACATTGTGGGCGCAACGCCGATGGACCGTCCTGAATGGGGCGCGGTCGACCCGCAGACCCGGGCGGTCTATTTTACACTGACCAACAATACCCGCCGCACCGAAGATCAGGTGGACGCCGCCAATCCGCGCGCCGACAACGCGTTCGGCTCGATCATCCGCTGGAACGAGGCCGATGGCGACCAGACCTCCGTCCGCTTCAACTGGGACATTTTCGTCCTCGCCGGTCCGGAAGGTGACAGCCGCGATGCCAATGGCGACCCGCTGGATCAGGATGCCATTTTCGCGGCGCCGGACGGGCTGTGGTTCGATGCCGACCGGCGCTTGTGGATACAGTGCGACATCTCGGACAGCGCATTGAATGCGGGTGTTTACGCGCCCTTCGGCAACAACAAGATGCTCGCCGCCAATCCGGACACGGGCGAGATACGCCGCTTCCTGACCGGCCCTGTCGGCTGCGAGATCACCGGGGTGGTCACGACGCCTGATCAGCGCACCATGTTCATCAATGTGCAGCATCCCGGCGCGAACACGCCGGAGGCCGATTTCGCAGCGGGCAATTTCGACAGCCACTGGCCCGATGGCGGCAATACCCTGCCGCGTTCGGCAACGGTGGCGATTCGGCGCCTGGATGGCGGGAAGATAGGGGCGTAGGGGTTTTCCCTCGTGCTTCGAGACGCGCTGCGCGCTCCTCAGCATGAGGGAAAACAATCGAAGCCCTCACCCTGAGGGCGAACGCAGTGAGCGTCTCGAAGGGCGAGGGCTTGTTCGCGTGCTGGAGGTGTCTGGGCTAACCCCTTACCCCGTCCAGAAAATCGGCCACTTCGGCCAGCACGCCGGGATCGCGCAATACGCCGCGATGGCCGAGTCCCGGCTTGATGACGAGCTTGGCGCCGGGCCAGTCTCTCGACGCCTTCTCGCCTGCGCCGAGGGGCACGATTACATCGTTGTCGCCGTAGATGAATAGCGCCCTTGCGGTCATCGCGGGGGCGTCACGGGCGATATCGAAGCGGGTTATCGGCGTCTTCAGGACGGATTCTATACCGTCCTTGATCAGCTTTATTGCCCGCTCCGACACACCCATCGACCCGGCCTGGAAGCTGACATTGTCGTCCATTGAACATGGCGCAGCCAGGGCGATGAAAGCGGCCGGTTTGACGAAGCCTTCGCTCATCGCAAAGACGCTCGACGCTGCTCCCATGGAGTGGGCCACAACCGCGAAGGGCTGGCCGAGAGTTGCCGCTGTGGCACTGAGGCCTTCGCCAAATTGCGGCAGGGTCGCGGCGTGCCCTTGTGATGCCCCGTGGGCTGGCCCGTCAATCAGGACAACCCGGTAGCCGTGCTCCATCAGGTTTCGTGCATGACTGGAGAGATCGGCCGCATCTGCCTCCCAGCCATGCAGGAAGAAGACGGACGGGCCAGTGCCGCCGGAATAGATGCGCTGGCGGCCCAGCGGCCCCTCGATCCAGCTCGCGTCGAGCGTCTCGAGAAAATCCCTGCCGGTATCGCTCTGCTTGCGCACGCGGGGGCGCTCAAAGCGTTTTGCGGCAATGGCGCGGAAGCGCGCGGGTGCGATCGTGGCCATGATATTGGCCATCAGAATTGCAGTTTTCATCGGTCTCTCAGGCGCGTGCGCTGTCAATAAGGGCGGTGAAGCTGGCGCGGGCCAGCCGCCCGGCCTCGTCGCGCCCCTGAACCACTGACCAGGACTGGCAGCCCACACCAATCGCCTCGAACTGGAAGGCGAAGCGCTTGGCGTCGGTAGTGGCGGCAAATCCGCCTTCGTGGATGGCCAGCTTGGCAAGACGCTCCACCCAGTCTGTCCAGCCGCGCCGTGCCTGCCGGGCGAGTTCTGCCGCCTTTGGCGTCAGGGCAGGTGCCTCGAAGGCGGCTTGCAGGATCGGGCAGGGGCGTGACGGATCGCGTAAGAGCCAGCCCGTCCAGTTCGTCCCCAGCGCCTCGATCCGGGCCAGTGTGCCACTTTGCTGGCGTGCAGGCTCTACCACCTGCTGGCGGAATTGCTCGATAGCAGCTTCGATAACGCAAACCTGCAAGGCTTCCTGACCGCCGAAATGGGCAAACAGCCCGCTTTTCGACATGCTGCACGCCTTGGCCAGATGGCCGATGGACAAGGTGGCAAGACCGCCCTTGGACATCTCGTCCAGCGCGGTTTCAACGATACGGGTCCGGGTGGATTTTTCGTGTGGCATGCCGCCTATGTGCGAACGTTCGTTCGCCTTGTCAAGCGGGTGTCATTTCAGTCTCGGAATCGCCAGCCCCAGCGCCGGACCCGCGCTCACCGCCTCCTTGCGGAAGCGGTAGAGTTCGGCCGGGCGCCCGCCCGTGCGTGCCTCGAACCGGCCCGTGCCTTCGACGAAGCCTGCCCGGTCCAGCGCACGGCGGAAGTTCTGCTTGTGCAGGGCAAAACCGGCAATGCCTTCCACCATGCGCTGCAGCTCGGACAGGGTGAAGGTTTCACCCATTAATTCAAACACTACGGGGCGGTACTTAACCTTGCCGCGCAGGCGTGAAATGGCGGTAGCCAGAATGCGCCGGTGGTCGGAGGCCATGATCTGTCCGGTCCCGGTGCGTGCGCGGGAAGGTTCGCCCTGATCGCGCGCCGCCTCGGCCACCAGACCCGCTTCATAGAGCAGTTCATAACGGTCCAGCGCGCGTTCCTCGTTCCAGACAAGGCCATCCAGCGCGAAATTGGTACGGACCCGCTCCAGCCGCGCTGCGCGGCCTCCCGGTGCGCCTGCCTCATCGGCCCAGCTGCGCAAGGCAGGCGCCAGTAACTCATCGATGAGGGGCGGGCGGCCATGGCGATGATCTTCCCAGGGGAAGAACTCGTTCCAGCTTGCCCAGCGTGCGCCCAGGCCTGACAGCTCACGCGCTTCACGGGCGAGGCCCAGATAGCCCAGCGAGATAACGCGTCCACCGGCTGCGCCCGTGAGCGCCGCCAGCGGGGCTTCACGCCCGCGGTCGCCAAACGTGTAGAGCTGCTCCACATAGCCCAGCTCGAACCCGGTCTGGCCGCGCACCCATTCGCGCAGGCCGATCTCGAAGGTGCGGTGAGCTTCCGGATCAAACGGACCGAAGGGCAGGGCGGCTTCCGGCGTCGCCAGCCCTTGCGTGACCAGCACGCGCGGCTCGCCCTCTTCACTGGCGAAGATCACCGCGTTCAGGCCGACGACCAGACCCTTTGATACCGGAAGAGGCGGGCGCGAAGGGCTCATGACTGGCCCGCCTTGTGGCCTGTCTTGCGGTCTTCCTCGTCCATGGCAATCAGTAGCGCCTCGAAGCGCGCGACATAATCGCCCTGAACCTCGGCGGTGGAGCGCACGGGAATCTCCACGCGCAAACCCAGAGGCGGTTTGCCGAAGAACTCGCGCGCGTCTTCCACGCTGAAACCGGCAAGCTGGACCGCCTCGAAGAAGGCGCACAGACGGTCGGCCTTCTTGATCGTGGTCTTCACATATTTGGGTAATTGGGCGGGCAGGCCGAAGCGGGTGTGTACGGCGCGCTCCAGCTTCGCCTCGAAGGCCTGATAGTCGAAGCCCAGCGCGCTCTTGAAGGGCGAGATCATGTCGCCGATCACGTATTCTGGCGCGTCGTGCAGCAGGGCGGCCATGCGCCATTTCGCCGGCCATGCGGGCTCCATCTGGCCGCACAGGCGCTCCACGATCAGGCTGTGCTCGGCGACAGAAAAGGCATACTCGCCCAGCGTCTGCCCGTTCCAGCGCGCCACGCGGGCCAGGCCTTGGGCAATGTCCTCAATTTCGATGTCGAACGGAGAGGGGTCCAGCAAATCCAGACGCCGCCCGGACAGCATGCGCTGCCAGGCTCTGGGCGGGGGCGTCGATGTCTTGCGTTGAGCCATGTGGGTAATCGTGTCGCGGGCCAGCTTCTCCCCTCCCGGTCTAGAAGGAATTGGCGTAAGTTCAAGCACAAGGACACGCATATGGAGGCTGGTGATGAACCCCGAACGCATTCTCGTAGCCCTGCAGGGCGATGAAGCCGATGACACGCCCCTTGCTGCCGCAATGGCGCTGGCCCCGCTGGTCAAAGCGGATATACGCGCTGTTTTCGTGGAGCCCGACCCTGCGAGCTACATGCTGTGGACCGGGCCGGGCGCAGCCGGTGCCTCGGTTGTTACCAGCGCGATCGAAACCGTCCGCGAGGAGGCGGCCAAGGCCGCCATTGAGGCCGAAGCTCGCATGAAGCGTCATCTTGAAACGCTGGAAGACCGGGGCGTGAACGCCTCTTTCCGACGGGTGACGGACAGCCCTTCGGAGGCTGCCCAGCAGGCAAGGCTGGTACGCATGCTGGTCGCGTGCCCGGATGCTGCTGCCGGCAAGGGGCCGCTCTCTGGCTTTACCGCGTCCTGCCTTGTCGATGAGGCGTGCCCGCTCTTCGTTCCGCGTGGCGGGGCTATACCGCCGAAGAAAATCTGCGTGGCGTGGGATGGCTCGCGTGAGGCCTCGCGCGCGGCGTTCGCTGCCGAGCCTTTCTTCACCAAGGGCGTGGAGGTGACGATCCTGCACAGCCCGAAAAATCTCGACTATGCCGACCGCGCAGCGGCGGCGCCCAACCGGCTGGCCAACTGGCTTGCCCCGCGCGGTATCAAGGCGAAATCTCAAGCCGTGGAAGCAAAGGGCAGTCTCGGTGAGGCGCTGCTGGAGGCAGCTTCGGGCGCGGACCTGCTGGTGGCGGGTGCCTATGGCCAGTCCCGGCTTGCCCAGTTCATTTTCGGTGGTGTCACCCGCACCCTGCTGGGCGCCAAGGACGGGCCGTCCTTGCTGGTGGCGCACTAGTGTTGCACCTGCGATAACACCCCCTCCCGCTTGCGCTTAAAGCCCTGATGGAGTAAGGACGCGCGCGCTTCGGTTCTGCCGGTTTGGCAGGCAGGGCGCTTAACCGGGCACGATTTTGTCATCGGCCCTCCGGCTCCTCCAACCCCCTTTCTTTAATGATAGACGGGCCCGGAGTGCCGGGTTCCGGTGGCAGGGACGTGTCCAGACCGTAACCATTCCGGCTGCGAGGGGCGTTTGCTCCAAAGCAGCAAGACCGCCGGAGACAACCGGCCGGCCGGAATACAAACGCATAAGCTGGAGACTGTCTTTTCGCATGAATGCTACATCTTCCTCTGCGGCTAGCCGCGACGATTTTGCCTCAATGCTCGAAGCGAGCTTTGCAGGCCGTGACCTTGTAGAAGGCTCTGTGGTGCGTGGCACCGTGACCGCCGTCGAACACGACATGATCGTGATCGATGTGGGTCTGAAAACCGAAGGCCGCATCTCGCTGCGCGAGTTCGCGGGCCCGGGATCGACCACGCCGAAAGCCGGTGACGAGGTTGAAGTCTATCTGGAGCGCATCGAGAACGCGCTCGGCGAAGCGGTGCTGTCACGTGACAAGGCCCGCCGCGAGGAAGCCTGGGACCGTCTTGAGAAAATGTTCGAGGCCAAGGAGCCGGTCAACGGCGCCATTGTCGGCCGCGTCAAGGGCGGCTTCACGGTCGATCTGGGCGGCGCTTCGGCCTTCCTGCCGGGCTCCCAGGTTGATATCCGCCCCGTGCGCGATGTCGGCCCGCTGATGAACAAGGAACAGCCGTTCGCGGTTCTGAAAATGGACCGTCCGCGCGGCAATATCGTGGTTTCGCGCCGCGCTGTGCTGGAAGAGTCGCGCGCTGAACAGCGCGCCGAGCTCGTCGGCAATCTGGCCGAGGGCGAGACCCGCGAAGGCGTCGTCAAGAACATCACCGATTACGGTGCGTTCGTGGATCTGGGCGGCATTGACGGCCTGCTGCACGTCACCGACATGAGCTGGAGCCGCGTTGGCCATCCGAGCGAAGTCGTGGAAGTCGGTCAGACCGTGAAAGTCCAGATCATCAAGATCAACAAGGACACCCAGCGCATCTCGCTCGGCATGAAGCAGCTGCTCTCAGATCCGTGGGATGCTGTGGCCGCCAAGTACCCGGTGGGCGCGACCTTTGAAGGCCGCGTGACGAACATCGCCGAGTACGGCGCGTTCGTTGAGCTGGAATCGGGCGTTGAAGGTCTGGTCCACGTCTCTGAAATGAGCTGGACCAAGAAAAACATCCACCCCGGCAAGATCGTCTCCACCTCCCAGGAAGTCACCGTCATGGTGCTGGACGTGGACGAGGAGAAGCGCCGCATTTCGCTCGGCATCAAGCAGACCCAGCGCAATCCGTGGGAAATCTTCGCTGAGACCCACCCGGCCGGCACGGTCGTGAAGGGCGAAGTGAAGAACATCACCGAGTTTGGCCTGTTCATCGGCGTCGGCGAAGACATTGATGGCATGGTCCACCTGTCCGACATCGACTGGGATCGTTCTGGCGAAGAGGCGCTTGCCGACTTCAACAAGGGCGACATGGTCGAAGCCAAGGTGCTGGACGTGGATGTCGAAAAAGAGCGCGTCTCGCTCGGCATCAAGCAGCTGGCTGGCGATCCGATGGAAGATTCCGGCGGGTTCAAGCGCGGCGAGACCGTGACCTGCACCGTGACGGAAATCACCACGGGCGGTATCGAGGTCTCCTTCGGCGAAGGCGGGCAGATGAAGTCCTTCATCCGCAAGTCCGACCTGTCGCGTGACCGCGCCGAGCAGCGACCCGAGCGTTATTCGGTCGGTGACAAGGTTGATGCGCGCATCACCAATATCGACAAGGGCGCACGGCGCGTATCCGTCTCCATCAAGGCCCTGGAAATGGCCGAGGAGAAGGAAGCGGTCGAGCAGTATGGCTCGTCTGAATCCGGCGCATCGCTCGGCGACATTCTCGGCGCCGCGCTGAAACAGCAGGACACCAAGAAGGACGAATAGTCCGCCTTGCTGACTAACGGCAAATGGCCGGACCTGTCACGGGTCCGGCCATTTTCTTTGCCGGTATCACTCTTTTTGCCTTGAAGTGATTGACCTTGGCCGGTACCCGTCCCAAGGTTCCAGCCTTCGTCATCCCGGGGACGCGAAACCATGATCAAGTCTGAACTGATCGAAAAACTGGCCGCCGCCAATCCGCACCTTTTCCAGCGTGATGTCGAGCGGATCGTCAATTCGATATTCGAGGAAATCACCCAGGCGCTGGAGCGCGGGGAGCGCGTGGAGCTGCGCGGGTTTGGTGCCTTTTCGGTGCGCAATCGTCCGCCGCGTCAGGGCCGCAATCCGCGCACCGGCGATTCTGTGTCGGTGAAAGAAAAGCATGTGCCCTTCTTCAAGACGGGCAAGGAATTGCGCGAGCGCGTGGACGGCAAGAGCTAGGCCCGCGCGGCAAACCGGCATAGGCTTTCCTGCAGCTTCGCCAGGAGGGCTACAACATGCTCAATGAATTCAAGAAATTTGCCATGCGCGGTAATGTGGTCGATCTTGCGGTCGGCTTCATTCTCGGCGGCGCGTTCTCCACGATCGTCTCGTCCTTCGTGAACGACATTCTTATGCCGCCCATCGGGCTTCTGCTGGGCGGGGTGGATTTCACCGAGCTCTTCGTGGCGCTGGACGGGGTGGAATACGCCTCGCGCGCGGCGGCGGCCGAGGCCGGGGCTGCGACCATCAATTATGGTATCTTCATCAATGCGGTGATCAGCTTCGTGATCGTTGCCTTCGCGCTCTTCCTGCTCATCAAGGCGATGAACCGGCTGGAGGACAAGAAGAAGGACGAGACGCCAGCCGCTCCACCCGCCAAGCCGCGCAATGAAGAGCTGCTGGAAGAGATTCGGGATCTTCTGAAGAAGTAGCCGCTTTTCTCGCCGCCGGGGGCGGGCTAGGACCGTCCCCATGACCACGCGCGTAAAAATCTGCGGGATGAGTGACGAGGCATCGGTGAAGGCGGCCATCGCCGCCGGTGCCGATTATCTCGGCTTCATCATCTTTCCCAAAAGTCCGCGCGGCGTGACACTGGCTGATGCCGCGCGCCTGTCGGCGCTCAAAGGCAGCGCGAAATCGGTTGCCGTGCTGGTTGACCCTGATGACGCGCTTCTGGGGCAGGTCTTGCGCGTGCTTGCGCCCGACATCATCCAGCTGCACGGACAGGAAAGCCCGGAACGCTGCCTTGATGCGCGCAATTACGCAGGTGAGGGCGTGTGGAAGGCCGTGCCGGTCGGCGGGGCCGCCGATGTAGCGCGCGCCAGCCGCTATGCGGGCTTTGCCGATGCGATCCTCTTTGACGCCAAACCGCCCGCAGGCGCGGACCGCCCGGGCGGCTGGGGCGAGGGCTATGACTATAGCCTCGTCAAAGGTTTTGACGCCTTGCCCTTCATCCTGGCCGGCGGTCTGACGCCTGAAAATGTCGCCGGCGCCATCACCGCTTCGGGAGCGCCTGCCGTCGATGCCGTGTCGGGCGTGGAAAGCGCGCCGGGTGTGAAGGATGCTGCCAGAATTATGGCCTTCCTGAGCGCGGTGAAGCGTCTAGAGATGCGGTAGCGCGGCGTTAGCGGCAGGGAAAATCCGGGCGGGTGCGCGCTGCACCAATTCCGTGCAGGCGAGCCCCAAACTCCGGCACGTCCGCTCCTGCTGCGCTGCAATACAAGCCGGGACGCTGACAAGCTTCGACAGGCGGACGCACGCTTTGCGCAGGTTTTCTGCCAAGGGGTAATCCGCAAATGGAAGACGCTGCCTTCTCTGCAGGCGATACCGCCTGGATTCTGACTGCTTCAGCGCTTGTGCTGATGATGACCGTTCCGGGGCTTGCGCTCTTCTATGGCGGCATGGTGCGCCGGACCAGCGTCCTGTCTACCCTGATGCATTCGCTGGCGGCGGCAGTCCTGGTCACGGTCACGTGGACGCTGGTTGGCTACTCGCTCGCGCTGACGGGTGAGGGGGCATTCATTGGCGGGCTGGACCGGCTCTTCCTCGCCGGGCTGGAGCCGGGCAGCGACGCGGACGGACTGCCAGAGCCGGTCTTCATCCTGTTCCAGCTCACCTTCGCCATCATCACCGTGGCGATCATCTCTGGCGCAGCTGCCGAGCGGATGAGTTTCAAGGCCTGGGTTATCTTCGTGCCGGTCTGGCTGCTGGTGGTCTATGCGCCGATTGCGCACTGGGTGTGGGGCGGCGGCTTCCTGGATGAGGCGGGCGTCATCGATTTTGCCGGCGGTGCGGTTGTACATATCAATTCGGGGGTTGCAGGGCTCATTCTGGCGCTGGTGCTGGGCCCGCGCCGGGGCTGGCCGAAGGAAGGCCATCCGCCGCACAATCTCGTTCTCACGGTCATAGGTGCGGGTCTGCTCTGGGTTGGCTGGTTCGGGTTTAACGGCGGCTCGGCGCTGGCAGCGGACGAGATCGCTGCCCATGCCGCGCTCGTGACGCAGATTGCGGCGGCCATGGCGGCGCTGGTCTGGTGCGCTCTGGAATGGATCCTGCGCGGCAAGCCGACCGTGCTGGGCGCAGCCTCTGGCGCGGTGGCGGGGCTTGTCGCGATCACGCCCGCAGCGGGTTTTGTTGGCCCGCAGGCGGCCTTTGCTCTGGGGGCTGTTGGCGCTGTGGCGGCCTATTTCGCCGTCACGGCCCTGAAAAGCACACTGAAATACGATGACAGCCTGGACGCGTTCGGCCTGCACGGGATTGCCGGGTTCGCCGGCGCGGTGCTCACCGGGGTGTTCGCCGTCGAGGCGATAGGCGGAACCGCCGGCGGCATTGAAGGCAACTGGCTGCTGGTGTGGACCCAAACCTGGGGTGCGCTGGCCGCCGCTGCCTGGTGTGCCATCGGCACGTTTGTCATTCTCTTCCTGATCGGGCGCGTGGTGAAGCTGCGCATCGAGGAAGAACACGAAGTTACCGGGGTCGACATCGCGCTGCATGGCGAAAGCGCCTGACGATCTCGGATTACCGTTCCTCCCTGACTAAAAACCCCGCCAGTTCGCTGGCGGGGTTCTTTTTTATCACGATGTCAGGGCCAGTGCGGTCCGCAGCATCGCCACCAGCGCGCGCGGCGAGGTGGTTTCCTGGTTGGAGTGGTAATTCACTGTCGGCACCTGCAGGCTGGCGCCGGTAAACGCACCCTTGGACTGGGCGGTGATCTTGCCCAGCTCGGTCAGGCCGATGCCTTTGAGTGGCTGCCCGCGCCGGGTGCGCGCTGCATTCTCCGCCTCGATAAAGGCGTCCTTGAAAATGATGGGCGCGCCTGCGCTTGCGGCTGCGCGTTCGACCCGCTCTACCATCGCTTCGTGGAAGCTGGCACTGGCATCACGCCGCCGCAGGATGACGGCGCCTGCCAGCATGGCCGCCGAATCCTCGAACGGGCTGGTGTCCAGAACGACGACATCCTTGCGCGCGGGCAGCGCCTTGTCTGCCCAATGCAGGAAGTGCGCGGCGGAACGCCCGATTTCCTCTTCGGCGGTGAAGACGATATGACCGCCCAGTCCCAGCTCGGCGGCAACGCGCAGTACCGCCACCGATACCGGGTTGTCCAGCTGGCCGGAGACTTGCCCGTTCGAGCTGCGATCAAGTGCGCGGGCAAAGCTGATAGGGGTTCCCGGCGGCAGGGCCGGCATCCCGGGAATATCCAGAACGATCCGGCCCTCGCCATCCAGCCTCGCGCCGGTGACATCGCCGTAGGCGAGGCGTCCGCCGGTCTTGCGGTCATACGCGAAGACTTCCTCGCCGCCATAGCGTTCGTTAACGCGCACAGCGAGAACCTCCGACGCAACCGCCTGCTCGCCATACTTCTCGTTCTTGACCGCGTGGGCGGCGTAGACGGGGGCTCCGTCGGGCGCGATCACGGCGCCGTGCCTGTCCACATGCGCGATGAAGACCGGGCCGGGCTTTGCGGTATCGATGACGCACAGATTGGCGTGGCGCTCCGGCGTGAAGCCAAGCCCCGAAAAATCGCGCGCGAGATGGTCAAGAAACGGTGTCTCGTGGCCAACGACGCTCGGAAAATCGAGATACTCGTTGGTCTTGGCCAGAATCCGCGCGGCGAGATCGGTCTCGCCGGCCCGGTTCATCTAAAGCTTCTCCACAAAGACGGTGCCGGCAGAATACCCGGCGCCGAACGAGCAGATCACACCCTTGTCGCCGCTTTTCAGATCATCGGAGTGCTTGTGAAATGCGATGATCGAACCGGCAGAGGATGTGTTGGCGTATTCATCCAGAATGGTCGGCGCATCCTCGCCACCAGCTTCCCGCCCGAACACTTTCTTGGCGATCATCAGATTCATGTTGATATTGGCCTGGTGCAGCCAGACACGGCGCATCTGGTCTGGCTCCAGCCCAAGATCATCCATGTGCTCGCGGATCATGTCCGACACCATCGGCACGACCTCCTTGAAGACCTTGCGGCCCTCCTGGACGAAGAGCCTGTCATCTTTCGGTGAACCATTCTGCAGCGGACGGTTGTCGCCGGTGGCGCGCTCGGTGCGGTTCAGGAAGCCGAAATTATTGCGGATATTGTTGGAGAACTGGGTTTTCAGGCGCGAGCCGATAATCCGCCATCCGCCTGTCCCCAGCTCCGCGCGCTCCAGCAACACCGCCGTGGCCACATCGCCAAAGATGAAATGGCTGTCGCGGTCGCGCCAGTTGAGGTGCCCGGACGTGATCTCCGGGCTGACCACCAGTATGGCGCGGGCATTGCCCGCCGCGATCATGTCCGCAGCGGCCTGCATGCCGAACGTGGCCGAGGAACAGGCGACATTCATGTCAAAGCCGAAGCCGTGCTCCATCCCCAGAAGCTGTTGCACCTCGATCGCGACCGCCGGATAGGCGCGCTGCATGTTGGACGCGGCGACAATGATGCCATCCACGTCAGCAGGCGTCTTGCCGGCGCGCTCCAGCGCATCGCGGGCAGCGTGGGCGCCGATCTCGGCAAGGATGGCAGGCTCATCGTTCGAGCGCTCAGGGATGTTGGGCATCATCCGGGTGATGTCGAGTACGCCGTCTTTTTCGACGACAAAGCGGGACTTGATGCCCGATGCCTTCTCGATGAACTCCGCTGAGGAGGGTGTCAGCGCTTCCAGCTCGCCGCGGGAGATGTCGTCCGCATGCTCGCCATTATAGCGCTCGGCATAGGCATTATACGCAGCCACCAGCTCTTCATTGGATATGGAATGGGGCGGCGTCCACAGCCCTGTGGCGCGAATGACGGCTTCACTCATCGGTTTCCCCAAACGATTCCTGATCGCTATGTCGTTACCCTAGCCTTCACAAAGGTGCAGAGTCGACCATTGTGACGCCGGTGGCCTTTGGCCATACCCGATTATCCCCGCACGTGCATGTGGCTTGCGCACAACAAGGGATGGTCGTTGGAGCGGATCAGCCGCTGCGCCCGCCGCTGATGACGCGGTGAATGGGCTGCGGGCGCTCGCGTACGACGCCATCTCCGTCCGTACACTGGTATTCCAGCACGCCAGTGGGGCCGTGGCGTCCGCCCATCTCGCAGTCCCGGTCCAGCGCGTGGGCTGGCGGACGGTTGGCGCAGGCACCGAGCGCGAGAACCCCAAGGGCAAGAACGGCGAGTTTCAGTGCAGGTTTCATGATGACCTCGACAGGTTTTTCACTTCCTCATGGCGGTGACAGCTGACCAGATGATCGTTGACCAGCCCGGTCGCCTGCATGAAGGCATAGACGATGACCGGGCCGCAGAATTTGAAGCCCTCCTTCTTGAGGGCCTTGCTCATCGCCTGACTGACCGGCGTTTCGGCGGGCACTTCCTTCATCGTGGAGAAGCGGTTCTGCACCGGCTCGCCGTCCACGAAATTCCACAGATAGTCGCTAAAGCCCTGTCCGCGCTCGCGCATGGCGAGATAGGCTTTCGCATTGCCTATCGAGGCTTCGATCTTCGCGCGCGATCGGATAATGCCCGCATTGCCGAGCAGGCGGGCAATATCCGCCTCGCCATAGCGTGCCAGCGTCTCCGGGTTGAAGCCGTCAAACGCCTCCAGGAACGCCTCGCGCTTGCGCAAAATGGTGATCCAGCTGAGGCCGGCCTGAAACCCGTCAAGGATCAGCTTGGCAAACAAGGCCTCGTCATCACGCTCGGGCACACCCCATTCGGTGTCGTGATAATCGACATAGAGCGGGTCTTCGCCCGGCCAGGGACAGCGATGGAGCATGGGGTTTTTCCGCCTTCCAGATTTCAGCCAAACATCTCAGTGCCATGCGGCCAAGTGAACAAATGCTAATGGTCTTTCAGGGAGCGCCCCTTGATGACCGCCGAGGGGCCAAATCTGGCGCGGGCCTTGTCCATGGCGCGCTCGGCAGCGGCGCGCTTGGGCCCGTCAGGATCGAGAAGGTCGCGCGCATCGCCCGTGGCCGGTTCCAGATCGCTGAAACCTATCCCGATCAGCCGGTAGCGTGGGCCTTGCGGCTCGGCGCGTAAGAGCTCGCGGCCTGTGCGGAACAGCGTGTCGGCCAGCTGGGCGGGCTGGTTGAGCGTGCGCCGCCGCGTCAGGGATTTGAAGCTGTCCGTCTTCAGTTTCAGCGTGACGACGCGGCCAGCAATGCCTTGCGCCTTCATCCGGTCGGCCACCTTCACGCATAGCGGCCAGAGACGCTTTTCCAGCTCCTCATGGCTGGCGACATCGTCAAAGAAGGTGGTTTCGGCTGACACGCTCTTGCGTTCGCCATCGCGGGCCACCGGACGATGGTCTATGCCTTGCGCCAGCCGCCAGAGCCGCGCGCCCGACGGCCCGTGACGGCGCAGCAGCGCATCCTCACCGCGCGCAATGACGTCTCCGAGCGTCTTCAGCCCGTCCCGGTTCAGCGTGGCGGCAAAGGCCGGGCCGACGCCAAACACGCTCTGCACCGGGCGCGGGCGCAGGAAGTCTGCCGCCTCGGCCCGTCCTATCACCGAAAATCCGTCCGGCTTGTCGAGTTCGGATGCGGTCTTGGCGAGAAACTTGTTGTAGCTGAGGCCCACCGACACCGTGACGCCCACCTCCGACTTGATGCGCGCCGCCAGCTTCATCAGCGTCAATGCGGGCGGGCTGCCGTGCAGGCGCTGCGTGCCCGTCAGGTCGAGAAACGCCTCATCGATGGAGAGCGGCTCCACCGCCGGGGTTACGTCCTCCATCATCTGGCGGATGCGCTTGCCTTCGGCTGCATAGAGGCTCATGCGCGGGGAGATGACCACGGCATCCGGGCAGGCTTTGAGCGCCTTGAACATGGGCATGGCCGAGCGCACGCCGTGCAGCCTTGCCACATAGCAGGCGGTGGCCACCACGCCGCGCTTGCCGCCGCCAATAATGACCGGCTGGTTGGCCAGCGACGGATCATCGCGCTTCTCAATGGAGGCATAGAAGGCATCGCAGTCGATATGGGCGATCGAGAGGGTTTCCAGCTCGTCATGGACGAACACCTTGCGCGAGCCGCACGCCCCGCATCGCGGCGGCGTTGATGGTGCAAAACAGGTACGGCAATACCCGGTCATTGCGCTTCCATTGGCCATAGCCAGGCAGCCCCGCGCACACCGGAGGAGTCGCCGTGCCGGTTCACTACGACGCGTGTGCGGAACTCGTCGGAGAAGACATGCGGGGCGAGGCGGGTTTCCAGATCGGCGGCCAGGCCGGGCAGGTTGGATAGTCCGCCGCCCAGCACGATCACATCGGGGTCCAGCACGTTGACGATGGTGGAGAGCGAGCGCGCCAGCCGGTCAGCGTGACGGGCGAGCGCGGCAGCTGCTTTCACGTCGCCTTCGGCGGCCTTTGTTGCAATCTGGTCGGCTGTAAGGCTTTCGCCTGTCACTCGCTGGTGGTCGCGTGCCAGCGCCGGGCCGGAGCACCAGCTTTCCACGCAGCCAAGGCGGCCGCATCCGCATCGGGGTCCGGGAATCTCGTCCGTTGAAGGGCGGGGCAGGGAGGTGTGTCCCCACTCGCCGGCGATAAGCCCGCCGCCCTCATGGAGGCGTCCGCCAATGACGATGCCGCCGCCTACGCCCGTGCCTGCGATCACGCCGAACACGCAATGCGCGCCCGCGCCTGCGCCGTCGGTGGCTTCGGACAGGGCAAAACAGTTGGCGTCATTGGCGCAGCGCACGTCCTGCGCCAGCACGTCTGTCAGATCGCGCTGCAGGGGCTGGCCATTGAGGTGGGAGGAGTTGGCGTTGCGTACCAGCCCGGTGCGCGGATTGATCGAGCCGGGGTGACCGATGCCAACGCTTGCAGGCGTGCCGCCCGCTAGCTGGCGGACTTCGGCGACAAGATCGCGAATCAGTTCCACGCCGAGGCGGTAAGTGGACTGCGACGGCTTGCGGATGCGGGCCAGAATGGTGCCGTCAGCGCCCAGCGCGATGGCTTCTGTCTTGGTGCCGCCCAGATCAACGCCGATGCGGATCATGCGGAATCCCCTGCCAGTCATGGTGTGGCCACGTTCTTATCTTGTTCCTTACCGGGTTCCTAGCGCGCGACTCATCGTTGATTAAGGAAAATGGTGTCTACTCGGCAGTGGATGGAAAAAGGTCCACGCCAAAGGCGGGGCAAACGGGGGAAGCACGCGGTCGCCATGCTGCAGGTCATGTCCAAAAAAGTTCTGATCGTTGAAGATAACGAGCTGAACATGAAGTTATTTCATGATCTGCTCGAGGCCCACGGCTACGAGACCCTCCAGACCCGGGAGGGCCTGAAGGCCATTGATATCGCGCGCGAGCATCGCCCCGATCTCATCCTGATGGACATCCAGCTGCCGGAAGTGTCCGGGCTGGACGTCACCAAATGGCTCAAGAGCGATGAAGACCTCTCCGGTATCCCGGTCGTGGCCGTCACCGCCTTTGCCATGAAGGGTGATGAGGAGCGTATCCGCGAAGGCGGGTGTGAGGGCTATCTCTCCAAACCCATCACGGTGACGAGCTTTATCGAGACAATCCGGAAATTTATCGGATAGGGAGGCGCCAGACCCATGAGTGCGCGCATCCTCGTAGTCGATGATATCGAGACCAACAGGCGCTTGCTGGAAGCGCGCCTGTCGGCTGAGTATTTTGATGTCGTGCTGGCGTCTTCCGGAGCCGAGTGCCTTGAAAAGGCCCGCGACACCATGCCGGACATGATCCTTCTGGACATCATGATGCCAGGCATGGACGGGTTTGAAACCTGCCGCCGCCTGAAGGCCGACGCTGCCACCCGCCATATCCCCGTCATCATGGTAACGGCGCTGGATCAGCGCGAGGACCGGGTGAAGGGGCTGGAAGCGGGCGCGGACGAGTTTCTCACCAAGCCGGTCAATGATGTTGCCCTGTTTGCGCGTGTGCGCTCGCTTCTGCGCCTGAAGGAAGTGCTCGACGAGCTGCGCCTGCGCCACGAGGGCGCACTGGCTGATGATGGCGTTGAGGACGGTGATCTGGACGGCCCGGCGATTGTTATCGTGGCCGCTGGCGATGATGTCGCCGCCGAGCGCCTGTCTGCCAAGCTGCCCAAGGGCTTCGCGGCGCGCCCGATCGGTGATCCGGCTGGCGTGGTGAAGGCCGCGCGGGCCGGGGCAGAGCTGGTGCTGATCGATCTGGCGACGGCAAAGTTTGATGCCTTGCGCGTCTGTGCGCGCATCCGCTCTGACGCTGTAACCCGGCACACGCCGATCATCTGCGTTGTCGATCCCGACACGCCGCAGGACATGGTCCGCGCGCTGGATCTGGGGGTCAGCGATGTGGTGACGCGCCCGGTTGATCCGGGTGAGCTGGCGGCGCGCCTGAACACCCAGCTAAAGCGCAAGCGCTATGCCGAACAGCTGCGCGAGCGTCTGGAAGAGAGCCTTGAGATGGCGGTCATTGATCCGCTGACCGGGCTTTATAATCGCCGCTATATGGGCTCACGCCTGCGTCAGGCTGTCGATGCCTGGGAGGCCGCCGCCGAGACGGTGTCGGTCATCCTGTTTGACATCGACCATTTCAAGCGCATCAACGACACTTGGGGCCACCAGGCCGGAGATGAGGTGCTGCGCGCCTTTACCGAACGCATGAACGCCCAGCTGCGCGCGCTCGACATTGCCGGGCGTCATGGCGGCGAGGAATTCATGGTCGTACTCTCCGGAGCGACCCAGAGGGAAGCCGTGGAAGCCGCCGAGCGGGTGCGGGCAGCGATCGCGCGCGCGCCCTTCCGTCTGGCGAATGCGGGAATCACGGTGGATGTGACAACCAGTGCCGGCGTCGCCGAAATCATGCATGGCGATACGCCAGAACGCCTTATTGCGCGCGCTGATGCCGCGCTCTATCAGGCCAAGGCTGCTGGCCGCAATCAGGTCATGGCGGCACAGAAAAAGGCCGCGTGACGATCACGCGGCCTTCCTCAAATCGG
This sequence comes from Glycocaulis alkaliphilus, assembly GCF_004000605.1. Lineage (NCBI taxonomy): Bacteria > Pseudomonadati > Pseudomonadota > Alphaproteobacteria > Maricaulales > Maricaulaceae > Glycocaulis > Glycocaulis alkaliphilus. The sequence goes on from NZ_CP018911.1 coordinate 1,438,443, forward strand.
CAGATGCGGTAAGGGGCAGATCTACTTGATCTTGCCTTCCTTGAACTCGACATGCTTGCGCGCGACCGGATCGTACTTTTTCAGCACGAGTTTCTCGGTCATGGTACGCGCGTTTTTCTTGGTCACGTAGAAGTAACCCGTGCCAGCCGTCGAATTGAGGCGGATCTTGATGGTTGTCGGCTTGGCCATGTCACTCACCTGAAACTGGATTGCCGCGCCAGACCGGACCTGACGCTTCGCGAGCGCGCGAAAATACGCATGTTCGTATGGGTGTCAATGGCGGTGATGCGTTCAGCTCCGCCAGCTCATGGACACGATTGCGGGAAAAAGTGACTGAAAGCCAATGAAGCCGTATACTCTGTTTTCGGCGTTGATCCCGCGAATGGGTTGTTGACGTCGTGTGCCCAGGACGAGGTTTATGGCAGACAACGTTACAAACGAGCCTTTGCTTGAACACCTGAAGGCGCTGCGAACCCAAGTGGGAACGCTGCAGAACGATATGTCCGATGTGAAGACCAGCCTTATTAGCCTGCGTCAGCACCTGACCGCGTTCATGTCCACCGATGCCGCACATGAAGGCGCGCTGGCGTCGTTGCAGGCACGCCTTAATCGCATCGAACGTCGGCTGGAAATCTCCGAAACCTGATCACAAGCCCGGTTCAGCGCCGCCAGTTTCTCAGCGCAATCGGCAGATAGATTGCCGCAATCACGCTGAGTGCGAGCAGGAAGCCGTGCGGGTTGATCCAGTCCATGGCCATTCCGCCCAGTGGCGGCCCGAACAACGATCCCGAACCGTAGGCGAAGATGAAGGCTGCATTGGCGGCGGCCAGCTGGCCTGCCTGAACCCGCTCGCCGATCACTGACAGCCCGACTGTGTAGTAGGCGCTGGCAAGACCGACATAGAGGAAGATGAGCGGGAAGAGGGCAAAGCCAAACCCGCTCGACGCGATGATGAGCAGCGGTATGGCAACCGCGCCGCCGGTAATCAGCGCCAGCGTACGCATGCGTCCTGTCCGGTCAGCAAAATTGCCAATGGGTATCTGCATGCAGAGCGCCCCCAGCGCGCCAGTGGTCATCAGCAGGCCCACCATTACGGTCGTCAGGCCTGTCCGGTCACCATAGACGGGCATCAGGGCGAAGAAGCTGTTTTCCAGCGCGCCGAACAGGAAGCCGGCAAGAATGGCAGCCGGGGCGAGGCGCGCTGTGGTGAGCATGGCCAGCGGGCTGCCCTCGTCCCCACTCGGCGGTATCAGGCCCGGACCACGCAGGAACACGACCGGCAACACGCCCGCCGCATAGATCGCCGCTCCGGCGATCCACGGCGCCCAGCCTTCTGCCCCCAGCAGCGCCAGCAGCAGCCCGCCAGAGCCGAACCCCGCCGACAGCACCGTCGCATACACCGCCAGCAATGAAGCGCGCCGTTCAGGCTTTGCCAGCTGGTTGATCCATGTCTCGCTGGCGATGAAGACGATGGTTACAGCAATGCCGATAACAAAGCGCGTGCCAAACCATGCCCAGACATCGCGCACGGCCGGAAACACCAGAATGCCAAGCGCGATGACCGCCAGGCTGGTGGCCAGCAGCGCGCGCGGGCTGATGCGCGTGAAAAGGCCCGGGATGAAGGGGGTCGCCAGAATCATGGCCAGCGCGGCGGCGGCGGCGTTGACACCTGCTTGCGCGCCAGAACCCGTCATCGCCTCCAGATTGAGCGAAATGAGCGGCATGAGCAGGCCGAAACCGCACCCGGCCAGCCCCCCGCACATGATCGTCACAAAGAGCGACCGTGTGCGCGCATGAGTGTCGCTGATGAGGAATGAGAGGGCCATGGGGCCAGTCTATAGCCGGGTCGTAAGCAGCCGTCCCGCCTGTTTTCGCACATGCAACGGCCTGATGATCACGCCGGATGCCGCAGCCCGCGCAAGCGGTATGAACGGGGCAAGCCCGGCAAGGCCCAGACGCGCCTCTACGGCCTCTTCTTCCACCCAGATGGCCCGTCCGCCTGGTGCCACGGGAAAGAGTGCCTGCACGGCGCGCGAGGCGGCGATGGCAAACAGGCGCACATGCCAGCGGCGGCCGCCCGGCAGGGCGAGCATGCTTCGGCCCAGATAGATTAGGCCCTGCCGGTCAGGGGCAAGGCCGTGGCGCGCTGCCCGCCCCCACAGGCCCGGCTGCGGCGCCAGGGCTACGGCATGGTGCGCGGGAGAGGCGAACAGCAGGCCCAGCTGGGCATGCGCCGCGCTTAACGCCGTGTCAGTGAATGCACGGGCAGGCAGGCTGCGAACACCAAGGGCGCGTGCCGATATATCGGGGTCATCGCCCACATTGACGGCGGCACGCGCGCTCACGGGCGAAAACGCCAGCGGCAGCGCCTCTGGCACGGCGGGCAGGGCGAAGCGGCCTGTGGCGCTGTCGACGACAAAAACACCGGCTGCGGGGCGCGCGCGCTGCCTCTGGTGCGGCGCGCTCATAGCTCGTCGACGCGCGGACCTTTCGGCGTCACGCGCGCGCAGCGTACCGGGGCAGGGCCCTTCATGTGGCTGGCAAGTTCGGCCAGCACGAAGCGGGTGATGATGGGCAGGTCCAGCGTGCCGGTATCCTCCAGTGACACCCAGCGTAAATCTTCCAGCTCCGCGGCCAGAAAATCATCGGCGCGTCCGGTAACAGCCTCTTCCGGTGCGCGGAAGAACCAGGCGTCAAACCGGCGCGGACGGCCGGGCGGTGTAATCGCGCGCGCCACCAGCTCCAGCGGTGCGGCGGCGGGGGCGAGGCCCGCCTGGGTGAAGGGTTTCCATTGTGGGCTGGCCCGTGAAATAGGCGCGCTCTCGCCGATCAGAAGCCCGGTTTCCTCTGCCGTCTCGCGGATCGCGGCTGCAGCGGCCGCGCGGGCCCGGCGCTCTGTCATGCAGCGTGTCAGCACGGCACGTACTGGTTCCGCCGGTTCACTGGCCAGCGGCGCATAGCCGTCCGTCCGGTCGACGCGACCACCTGGAAACACGTATTTGCGTGGCATGAAGACATGCTCGCCAGAGCGCCGGCCGAACAGGATTTCGGTCGTTCCGTTGGCACGCTCGCGCGTGAGGATCAGGGAGGCGGCCAGCGCCGGCCTGCGCACGGAGGGGTGCGGTTTCACGCCGGGGCGTTCATTGCCTTCCGAATGGCGCGTCGGGTCGAAAGGATTGCCTTTAGCCACGTTTTTAAGGTCTCTACCGCCGCCGTCTGGACTTGTTGCCCCTGTCCCGGCCCGCCGGAGGGCGTCCGCCCTTGCGGCGCCCCATCGGCTTTCTGCCCGGTTCAGGCGGGGTCAGTATGTCCACCAGCAGGCCGCCCGTCACGGGTGTTGCTTCGCTAAGCCGCACATTGACGGTCATGCCCAGCCGGTAGGTCGCGCCGGTATTCTCGCCGATAAGGGCGTGTGCGGACGGATCGTGGTGGAAATATTCCCGCCCCAGACGCGATACCGGGCAGAGCGCGTCAGCCCCGGTTTCGCTCAGGCGGATGAAGGCACCAAAGCGGGTAACGCCGGTAATGCGCCCCTCAAATTCCGCGCCCACCCGGTCAGCTAGGAAGCCTGCAATGAAGCGGTCGGTAGCATCGCGTTCGGCGGCCATGGCGCGGCGCTCGTTGGAGGTGGTTTCCTCGGCAATCACTTGCAGCGAGGCGCGTTCTTCGTCGGTGGTTCCGTCCCGGCCCAACTTGAAGGCGTGGATCAGCGCGCGGTGGACGGTCAGGTCGGCATAGCGCCGGATTGGCGAGGTGAAGTGGGCGTATTTTTCCAGATTTAGCCCGAAATGGCCCAGATTGCGCGTGTCATAGATGGCTTGTGACTGGCTGCGCAGCACCACCTCATTGACCGTCTCGTAGTGCGGCCCGTCCTTTGCCCGCTCCAGCACCTGATTGAAGCGCTTGGTCGTCAGGCGCTCGCCGCGCGCCCAGCTAAGCCCCACGGTCGGCAGGAAGTCGGACAGGGCCTCGATCTTCTCGGTGCCCGGCTCGTCATGGACGCGGTAGATGAGCGGCGTGCGGGCCGCTTCCAGCGCCTCGCCAGCGGCGACATTGGCCTGGATCATCATCTCTTCGATCAGCTTGTGCGCGTCGAAGCGTTCGCGCCGCTCCACCGCGATCACCGAGCCATCCTCGCCAATGCGCACCTTGCGTTCGGGCGCATCGATTTCCAGCGGCTCGCGCACCGCGCGCGCCTTTTGCAAGGCTGCATAAGCGCCCCAGAGCGGTTCCAGCACGTGTTTTTTGAGCGTCTCCGCCTTGCCTGTGCCCTTGCCGTCAATGGCGGCCTGTGCCTCCTCATAGGAGAGCTTGGCCGCCGAGCGCATCCAGCCGCGCAGGAAGCGGTGGGCGCGCTTGTTGCCGTTCCTGTCGAACACCATGCGCACGGCGAGGCAGGGGCGGTTCTCCCCCTCGCGCAGTGAGCATAGATCGTTGGACAGGCGCTCAGGCAGCATCGGCACCACCCGGTCGGGCAGGTAGACCGACACGCCGCGCTTCCTTGCGCCCTTGTCGAGCGCTGAACCGCCCTGCACATAGGCCGCAACGTCTGCGATGGCGACGATAACCACCCAGCCGCCCTTATTGGCTGGATCATCATCGGGCGCAGCCCACACCGCATCGTCATGGTCCTTGGCGTCTGCCGGATCGATGGTGATGAGGGGGATGTCGGTCAGGTCCTCGCGGTCCTTGGCCGTGACCGGCTTGATGGCTCGTACTTCCTTTTCTTCGGCATCGCCAAAGCCTTGCGGGATGCCGTGTTCGGCCAGGGCGATGATGGAGCCAGCGCGCGGGCTGTCCGCGCTGCCGATGACTTCCTCTATAGCCCCGGTTTTAAGCCCGTGCGCGCGTTCGGATGCCAGGCGCACCATGACCAGATCGCCATCCTTCGCGCCCGTGCCTTCGCCCTTGGCGGGGATCAGCTCGTGCTTGGTGCGCCGGTCCACCGGCACCAGCCGCGCGCCGCCGCGCCCGGTCTCGCGATAGACGCACAAAATGCGGTGCGCAGACTGGCCGAGCGTGCGCATGACACTGGCGTAGTATTCATCGCCGTCCTTTTCCAGGCGCGCCAGAAACTTGTCGCCAATGCCCAGCGCGCTTTCGCGCCTGCCGCCCTTGCCCTGACCGGGCGCGAGCCGGATGACGGGGCTGTCGCCGTCGGCGCGCACCGCGCGGCACAGCATCTCGCCATCGACATCCCGGTCGACGATCTCCACCACGGTCACGGGCGGCAGGCCGCCACGTATGGCATAGGATTTCTGCCCTGTGCGGGTGATCTCGCCGTCTGTTTCCAGCACTTTGAGCGCGGATTTCAGGGCAATCTTCGCATCACCGCGCAAGGCCAGAGACCGGGCGATCTCGCGCTTGGTGAAGCGGCCTTCGCCCAGCCGGATCGCTTCCAGCAGGGCTTCGCGGGTAAACCCGCCATCGCGGAACGGATCGTTTTCGCGGCTCACTTACTTCCTGCTTTCGCCTTTGAGGCGGCTGTCTTCGTTGCGGCAGGCTTCTTCGCTGCTGCGGTCTTCTTCTTCGCCGGTGCCTTGCGCTTGCCCTTGGCAGAACCGGCCTTGGCATTGATGAGTTCCACCGCCTGTTCCAGCGTCACAGCTTCCGGCGTTACGTCCTTGGGCAGGGTGGCATTGATTTTGGCCCATTTCACATAGGGGCCATAGCGCCCGGCCATGACCTGGATGGGGCCGCCATCAGGGTGCTCGCCCAGCTCTTTGAGCGGTTCGGCGCTGGCGCGTCCGCGCCCGCCATTGGCCTTCTTGTCCTCGATCAGGGTGACGGCGCGGTTGATGCCGATCTCGAACACTTCATCGATGGACGGCAAATTGGCGTAGGTCTTGCCGTGCTTGACGAAGGGGCCGTAGCGGCCAAGCCCGGCCTCGATCATCTCGCCATCATCCGGGTGCGGCCCCACCTGACGGGGCAGGTCGATCAGCATGACCGCCTTTTCCAGATTGATGGAAGCCGGGGCCCAGCCCTTGGGCAGGGAGGAGCGGCGCGGCTTGTCCTCGCCCTCCAGCTTCATCTCCAGATAGGGCCCAAAGCGCCCGTCTTTGAGATAGATCATCTGCCCGTGCTCAGGGTGCGCACCGATCTCGCCATCACCCTCGATAACGGACTGACCTTCGCCATTGCCGCCGAGCGGGCGGGTGAAGCGGCAGTCAGGATAGTTGGAGCAGCCCACAAACGCGCCATGCTTGCCGAGGCGCAGCGACAGCGTGCCGACATTGCAGGACGGGCAGAGCCGCGCATCCTTGCCGTCTTCGCGGGCCGGGAAGATCAGCGGTGCCAGCGCGATATTCATCGCATCGATCACCTGACCGACGCGCAAATCGGCAATGCCTTCCACGTTGGCGGAGAAATGCTCCCAGAAGCGGCGCAGCAGCTCCTTGTAGGGCATTTCGCCGGCGGACACCTTGTCGAGCTGGTCTTCAAGGTCCGCCGTAAAGTCGTACTCGACATAGCGGGTGAAGAAGTTTTCCAGGAAGGCGATGACGACCCGGCCCTTGTCTTCGGGCACGAAGCGCTTGTCTTCCATACGCACATAGTCGCGGTCGCGCAGCACCGAGAGCACGGAGGCGTAGGTGGAGGGCCGGCCAATGCCCAGCTCTTCCATCTTCTTGACCAGCGTGGCCTCGGTATAGCGCGGCGGGGGCTGGGTGAAGTGCTGTTCGGTGAAGGTTTGCGCGGCTTTGGCGCTAGCGCCCTGTTTCACTGCAGGCAGGCGTGCTTCGCCGTCCTCATCGGCATCATCGTCCAGCCCTTCGCGATAGAGCGCGAAGAAGCCGTCAAACGTGACGACCGAGCCGGTGGCGCGCAGGGCGAGCTTGCCGCCATCCGCTTCCAGATCGATCGTGGTACGCTCCAGACGCGCGCTTTCCATCTGGCTGGCGACCGCGCGCTTCCAGATCAGCTCGTAGAGCCGGGCCTGATCGGCTTCCAGGCGCAGCGAGGAGGGGTGACGCAGGAAGCTGGTCGGGCGGATCGCCTCGTGGGCTTCTTGCGCGTTCTTGGCCTTGGAGGAATAGGCGCGCGGCACGTCCGGCACGTATTCCTCGCCATAGCGCTCGCCAATGGCCTTTCGGGCCTGATGAATGGCGCTGCCATCCATCGAAACGCCATCGGTACGCATATAGGTGATGAGACCGGTGGTCTCGCCGCCAATATCGATGCCTTCATAGAGGCGCTGGGCGACACGCATGGTGCGCTGGGCATCAAAGCCCAGCTTGCGCGAGGCTTCCTGCTGCAGGGTGGAGGTGGTGAAGGGCGCGGGCGGGTTGCGCTTTGTGGGCTTGGCCTCGACCGCTGCGACGGTGAAGTCTGCAGACTTCACCGCAGCCTCGGCGGCGCGCGCGGTCTGCTCGTCACCAATACTCAGGCGCGTGATCTTCTTGCCGTCAAACTGGGAGAGGCGTGCGCGGAACAGATCAGACCCGTCGGCGCGGACATCGGCCTCGATGGACCAGTATTCCTGCGGCGTGAAGCGCTCAATCTCGCCCTCGCGCTCGGTAATCAGGCGCAGCGCCACCGACTGGACGCGCCCCGCGGAGCGCGCGCCGGGCAGTTTGCGCCACAGCACGGGCGAGAGCGTAAAGCCGACCAGATAATCAAGCGCGCGGCGGGCGAGATAGGCGTCCACCAGCTCCATATCCACATCGCGCGGATTGGCGAGGGCGTCCTGCACGGCGCTTTTGGTGATCGCGTTGAAGGCAACGCGCTTGACCGTCTTGTCCTTCAATGCGCGGCGCTTGGTCAGCGCTTCGAGCAAGTGCCAGGAGATGGCCTCGCCCTCGCGATCCGGGTCAGTGGCCAGGATCAGCGTGTCGTGATCTTTGAGGGCGTCGGCTATCGCCTTCACTTTGGGGGCTGACCGGGAATCGATCTCCCACTCCATTGCGAAGTCTTCGTCGGGCCGTACCGATCCATCCTTGGCGGGCAGGTCGCGCACATGGCCGAAACTCGCCAGGACGGTGAAATCCTTGCCCAGATATTTGTTGATGGTCTTGGCCTTGGCAGGCGACTCAACGACGACGACAGTCATGAAATGCTATATGCCCTTTGCATGAGGGATGGGGCTGGCCGCCCGGCGCGCGAAAGTGGGGGTGGTTCCGGCGCAAGTCAACATGGCCGGTATTGTCTCCGCAAGATGCGCGTTAAGGCTGCATTGGTTACAAATTTCACGTTGGGAGGTTTTCCGCCAGCTGGATGGTCAGCAGATTGAGCGGGCTTATCTCTCATAAAAAATCACCTCCCAACATCCCTGCCAGTGCCTCCTCCCGCCTCGCTGCCGGCTGTCTGGTTGACGTCTCGCCGTTGATGATCGCTCTTGTCAGAACGGGCAATAGATACGGCGGCGGATCCAGTCCTGTCGCAGAAATACGCTGGCGGGACCGGCCCGATGGTATCAGCAGGCCAGGCGCACCATCCCGCCGGGGTCCACCTCGCAGCGTCCGGCCAGTTCCAGCTCAACCAGGGCTGCGGCCACCACGCGGGCAGGCGCACCGGACAGGCGCACCAGCTCGTCGCGTGAGATGGGCGCGGGCGAGAGCAGGGCGGCAACGCGCTCACGCACGGCGTCCGTTGCGCTGCTATCATCGGAATCCAGCAAGGGTTCGTCCTCATAACCGGCGCGTTCGCGCTCTTGCACATTGTCCCGGCGCAGGCCGGAGAGGATGGTGATGACATCATCGGCGCATTCAATCAGGGCGGCGCCTTCGCGCAGGAGCCGGTTGGTGCCCTTGGCGCGCGGATCGAGCGGGGAGCCGGGCACGGCCATCACCTCGCGCCCCTGTTCCAGCGCATAGCGCGCCGTGATGAGCGAGCCGGAGCGTTCGGCGGCCTCCACGATGACAACGCCCATGGAGAGGCCAGAGATCAGCCGGTTGCGGCGGGGAAAGTCGCGCGCTTGCGGGGAGTAGCCGGGCGGGGATTCGCTGACCAGCAGGCCCTGTCCGGCGATGGCCGCGTGCAGATCGCGGTGCTCTGGCGGGTAGATGCTGGTCAGCCCACCCGCGAGCACCGCCACGGTGCCGGTGCTTATCGTTGCCGCATGCGCTGCGCCGTCTATGCCGCGCGCCAGACCGGAGACCACGACAATACCGTGCTCACCGAGGCCGCGCGCCAGATCACCGGCAAAGCGCAAACCCACGCCCGACGCGCTGCGCGCGCCGACGATGGCGCAGGCCGTGCGGCCAGTCAGATCAAGCGGGCCCAGCGTGGTGATGACGGGCGGGGGCGGGTCGAGGGCGGCGAGGCCAGCAGGGAAATCCGGCTCGCAGGCGCACAATAGCCGCGCGCCGATCCGGTCCAGCCAGTCGAGTTCCGCTTCGGCTTCATCGCGCGAGGCAGGCACGAGCGCGGTCGCGCGTCCACCCTTTTTCGCCAGTGCGGGCAGGGCATCCAGAGCGTCTTCGGCGGTCTTGAAGCGCTTGATCAGCTCGTTGAAGGTGACGGGGCCAACCCCGCGCGTGCGCGCCAGTCTCAGCCAGGCAGTGCGCCCGGCGGGGCTGAGCGGCGTGCGCTTCACGCCTTCTTCGCCCCGATGCGCGGTTCCTCACCGCGAACGAGGCGCGCGATATTCTCCTTGTGCCGCCACCACAGCAGCGCGGCGAGAAACAGGGCCAGCAGCGCCACGTCCGGCCGACCAAAGGCCAGCGCCAGCAGCGGTGCGAAGGCTGAAGCGGTCAGCGCGCTAAGGGATGAGATACGGAATACCAGCGCCATGCCGAGCCATGTGGCGCAGACCAGCAGGCCGACCGGCCACAGCACGGCCAGCAGCACGCCAAGGAAGGTCGCTACGCCCTTGCCGCCCTTGAAGCCCAGCCAGAGCGGGAAGCAATGGCCGAGAAACGCCGCGCCGCCTGCGATCAGGCCCGCGGTGGGCGAAACGGCGAAGGTAAAGATCAGCGCGGCAATGCCTGCCTTGCCGCTATCGAGCACCAGAGTGGCGAGCGCGAGGTCCTTGCGGCCCGTGCGCAGCACGTTCGTTGCCCCGATATTGCCGGAGCCAACCGTGCGTATATCACCCAGTCCTGCGAGCTTCACCAGCACCAGGCCAAAAGGGATGGAGCCGAGCAGATAGCCGCCGACGGCAGCGAGGATCAGGAAGATTTCGGCTGGCAAAAGGCTTACTCCGCAAATCCGGGCCGGGCGTACACCATGGCCCCGTCAACGACACTCAGCAAGACACGGCCCTGGAGGCGGCGGCCCGAGAAGGCGGATGGTGCGGGGCTTTCCAGCCCGTCCTTGCCGTAAACATTGGGCGCTTGCGGATCGAACAGCACCAGATCGGCCGGCGCGCCTTCTTCCAGCCGCCCTTGCGGCAGGCCCAGCAGTTCGGCCGGATTACTGGTGAGGGCTTTCAGGCCAGCGGCCAGCGGCAGCTGCCCGTCCGCATCGAGCGTACACAGAACCGGGATCAAAGCTTCGAGGCTGGATGATCCCGGCGCGGCATCGGAGAAGGGATTGGCCTTGGCTTCCAGCGCGACCGGCGTGTGGTCGGAAACGATCACGTCAATCAGCCCGTCAGCGATGGCGGCCAGCAGCGCCTGCCGGTCGGCTTCACTGCGCAGAGGCGGGTCGAGCCGGTAGGCCGGGTCCAGCCCGCCCATATCCACCTCGTTGAAGAGCAAATGAGTGAGCGGCGCGCTGGCAGCGACGTCCAGCCCGCGCTTGCGGGCGGTCTTCATCGCGTCGAGCCCGTCAGCGGTCGTCAGCCGTTCAAACAGGATGCGGGCGCCCGTCAGCTCGGCCAGCGCCGCGAGGCGCTCCACGCCAAGGCGCTGGGAAATGCCCGGACGCGCGGAAAGGCCGAGACGCACCGCCATCGCGCTTTCATGGGCGATGGTCCCGGCGGAAAGATGCGTGTCTTCCGCCGTCAGCCCCACCCAGGCGTCAAACGCGCTGGCATAGCTCAAAAGATTGCGCAGGAAGCGCGTGTCGGCGATCAGATCACCGCCATCGGAGACCAGCGCCGCACCGGCGCGCAGCATCAGGCCGATCTCGGCCATGTCGCCAGCTTGTGTATGCGTGCGCGCCGCGCCTAGCAGGCGGACAGGAGCCTGCAGCGCACGAAAGCTGATCCAGTCAATGTCTTCAGGCCGGGTGAGGCCAGCGCCGCTGGATGAGGACAGGGCCAGCGTGCCAACACCTGCCGCAGCAGCAGCGCGGATGGTGGTGTCGAGGCTTTCAATGCCGGAGCGGCCCGGCTCAGCGGCGCGCGCGCCAATGTCGATAAGAGCGGGGCTGAGCGCCGCACCATCCGCCTCGATAATCTGGTCTTCCGCATCCGGGGAGAGACCGGGGCCGATAGCGTCAATCACGCCGTTCTCGACGCGCAGATCGCCTTCTCTGTCGCGCCCCGATGCCGGGTCGATCAGGCGCGCGCCCGCGATGAAGATACCGCCGCTCATGGCACCATCTCCTGCATGCCGCGCCCGGCGAGCAGTTCGAGTACCGCCATGCGCACGGCGACGCCTGCCTCCACCTGATCGAGGATGACGGACATATCCGTGTCGTCGGCCAGCGCGGAATTGATTTCGATACCCCGGTTCATCGGCCCCGGATGCATGACGATGCAGTCCTGATTGGCCAGCGACAGGCGGGCATGGTCGAGGCCGTAGATCGCTGCGTATTCGCGGGCCGATGGGATCAGGCCGGAGCTCATGCGCTCGCGCTGCAGGCGCAGCACCATCACCGCGTCACAGCCCTCAATGGCCGCCTCTACCGAATGGAACACAGATGCGCCCCAGCGGTCGGCATCGGCGGGCAGCAGGCTGGCCGGGCCGCACAGGCGGATGTCGGCGTTCATCAGCGAGAGCAGGGCGACATTGGAACGCGCGACGCGTGAATGGAGAATATCGCCGATGATGGCGATGCGCTTGCCGCCCACGTCTCCGAGGTGTTCGCCCAGCGTGAACAGGTCCAGCAGCGCTTGCGTGGGGTGCTCATTGGCTCCGTCACCGGCATTGATGGTGGAGATGCCGGTCGTGCGCTGGAAAAACTCTGCCGCGCCGGGGCTGGGGTGGCGCACGACCAGCAGGTCTGGCTGCATGGCCGCCAGCGTGTTGGCGGTGTCGGCGAGCGTCTCGCCCTTTTTCAGCGAGGCATTGCCAGCGGAGAAGTTCACCACATCCGCGCCCAGGCGCTTGGCGGCGATCTCGAAGCTGGCAAGCGTGCGCGTGGACGCCTCGAAGAACAGATTGATCACCGTCAGCCCTTTAAGGCTGGGGTGCTTCTTGTCTTCGGTCCGGTTGCGGGCGAGATGCGCGCGGGCGCTGTCGAAAATGAGCTCCAGATCAACGCGGTTGAGAGCGGACGCCGCTATCAGTCCGCGATGGGGGAAGGTGTAGCTGTATTCACCCTGTCCCATTCAAGCACTCCGCCTCGATTGCGGTTGCGCGGTATAGTGGTGTGCGCGCCGCCCGGCAATAGACCCTAACCCAAAAGCGTCAGCGCGGTGAGGACCGGCAGCGCAATCGCGCTGGCCAGAACCGTGAGCGTTATCATGCCTGCCGTCAGCCCGGTCTCGCCCTCGAACTCGGTAGCCACCGCGTACACAAACGCCGCTGATGGCCCGCCCGTGGCCAGTACCAGCAGGGTTTCCGCATTGCCGTTGATGCCCAGCACGCCTGCGGCCATGAGCACGAATAGCGGCACGGCAAATGACCGGATCGCCGCCGCGCTGAACAGCAGACGGATGCGGCCCTTGAGGGCGGCAAAGTCCAGCCCCGCCCCCATGCAGATCAGCACCAGCGCCAGCGAACCGTATCCGGCCAGATCCAGCGGAGAGAGCAGGGTGTCCACCGCTTCTGCCGTCATCAGGGGCGGCAATAGCGGCCAGATCAGCGCTGTGGCGACGGCAAGCAGGCAGGCGATCAGCACCGGGTCCCTCACCAGTGCCGGCAGCGCCTTTCGCATACCGCCATCGCGCGTGCCGGCAAAGGCCATGACGATGATGATCGTCGCCAGCACCAGCGCGGGCGCTGCAATCGTGCCGGTCCATTGCGTGGAGGCTGCGCCCTGCAGCCGGTCAGCCAGGGTGAAGAAGAGGACCACGTTCCACACGCAGCACACCGCCACCAGCGCCGCCGTCTCGCGCGCCGTCGCTTTCAGCAATCTTGCCACGCCGAGCGACAGGATGAGCGCCAGCACTATCCCGCCTGCCGACAGGGCGATGACGGGCAGGGCGCCCGCCTGCGTCAGGTCTGCGCGCGCTATCGTGACGAACAATATGCAAGGCAGGAGCACGCGGTAATTGAGAAGATTGATGCCGCGCCACTGGCCATCGGGAATGATCTGCCAGCGCCGCAGGGCGTAACCCAGGGCGACCAGCACGAAGGCAGGAAAGAAGACGGCGAGTATGTGCAGGGTCATAGTGCGGCAATCGCTATCCAGATGGGCATGGTGATGGCGGCAAGCAGGGTGGTGGCGGTGACATGGCCTGCCATCATCTCCGCATCCCCGCCCATTTCGCGAGCCAGCACATAGGCGGCGGCTGCGCCCGGTGTTGCGCCAATCCCCACCAGCACGGCGAGTGCCACGCCTTCGACGCCCAGCAGAATGCCCAGCGCATAGAAGACCGCAGGCGCGATCAGGAGCTTCGCCGTCACCGAGAGCGAGATAATGCCCGGACGGGCGCGCAGCGAGCTGAAATCCAGCCCCGCCCCGATGGTCAGAAGGATGAGCGGCAAGGAGGCGCGCCCTGCAAGGTCCAGCGTGTCGGCGACCGGGCCGCTCTGGAACACACCGGCCACATTCGCTGCAAGGCCCGCCAGACAGCCGATAATGATCGGATTGGTGATAATGCGCAGGCCGACGCGTTTCAGGTTGGGCACGTGATCGCTCTTGCCCCAAACGGTCATCACCGCCACGCACATCACATTGACCAGCGGCACGGTCGGGGCGAAGGCCAGCGCTGCCAGCGCCGCGCCTTCCTCACCAAAGGCTGCCGGTGCCAGCGCCAGCAGCACGAAGCCGTTCCAGCGCACCCCGCCCTGAAAAAGGCTGGTATAGACCGGCCCCGGCATGGGCAGGAGGCGGAAGGCGAGCATGATGACGCCCATTGCGACAAAGCCGCCGGCCGCTGCCAGCATGAAGCTGCCCGCAGGCACGGATGCATAGTCGGCCCGGCTGATCGTGATGAAGAGGAAGGCCGGCATCAGCGCCTGATAGGAGAGCCGGTTTATCCCGCCCCAGAGCGGCGCGGCCACCAGCCCGGACCGGCGCAACACCCAGCCCAGCGTGATAACGCCGAACACCGGGAAAAGCGCGATGACGACCGGGCTCATGCTTCCGGCACGCCTTCGGCGATACGCAGGAGCGCGTCCTCAAGGATTACGGCGGCGGCTTCCGCGTCGATCATCTCCTTGTGGCGGTGGATGGGTATGCCTGCCTCGGAGAGGGTTTCACCCGCCTCGAAGGTGGAAAGCCGCTCATCCTGATAGGCAATCGGCAGGTCACGCAGGCGAAGGAGATTGGTGGCAAGCGAGCGGGCAGACTGCGCGCGCCGCCCGTCCCCGCCATCCATGTGCAGGGGCAGGCCGATAATCAGCCCCTTGCAGGCACGCTCGTCGTAAAGCTTGAAGATGCGCGCCGCGTCCTCGGAGAATTTGGTCCGCTCGATGGTTTCAATCGGGCTGACCAGTGTGCGGTCTGAATTGCACGCGGCAACGCCAATCGTGCGTGTGCCGGGGTCCAGCGCCATGAGCGGTCCTTTTGGCAGTAAGGCCGGGTGCAGGAAGATCATGGCGCTGGGAATGCTCCGGCTGGGTTCAGGCGGTCAGGCCGCCTGCGACATCAATCGTGGTGCCGGTGACGAAGCTGGCCTCATCGCTGGCAAGGAACACCGCGACACTCGCGATTTCATCGGCTTTACCATAGCGGCCCAGCGGCACCATCATGCGCTGCAGGTCGGCGGTCTCGCCGTCTGCGGGGTTCATGTCGGTATCGATGGGGCCGGGCTGGATGACATTGGCGCGCAGCCCCTTGCGGCCCAGCTCGCGCGCGGCAGCTTTGGTAAGAAGCTGCACGGCGGCCTTCGACGCGCAGTAGGAACCAAGACCGGGCGAGGGCGCGCGGTCGCCAAGAATGGACCCGACCGTGATGATCGAGCCGCCCGGCTCCATGATGTTGGCGGCAAGGCGGATGGCCTCGAACGGCGCGGTGACATTGACCGCCATGACATCGTTCCAGTCCTCATCGCTCATCTTGCGCAAGGTGACTTCGCGCGCGATGCCGGCATTATTGACCAGAATGTCGATACGGCCGTGCTTCTCCGCCGCCGCACTCATCACGCGGGCGGTTTCGCCCTGTTTGCGCGCGTCGCAGCCGACGGCCTCTGCCTTGCCGCCTTTTGAGTTGATGGCGGCGGCCACCGCCTCGGCCTTGTCCTTCGATCCGCCATAGGTCAGCACCACGGTTGCGCCCTCATCGGCAAACGCCTGACAGATGGCCGCGCCAATCCCGCGCGAACCACCCGTTACAAATGCGACTTTTCCTGACAGCCTTGCGCCCATGACAGATGTCTCCTCCAACTTGTTGCGTTGCCGCTCTATATGAGCGCGAGAGACAAGCCCTTTCGCTCACCTACTGCAAGTATCGAGACGCATGAATGTCTGAAATCAGCGTGCGCATGATCGAGGGGCTGGCGGAGATCAGCAGCGAGGCGTGGGACGCCATCGCCAATCCTGACGGGCAGATGTTCGATCCGTTCCTGAGCTGGGACTTTCTTCAAGCGCTGGAGCAATCAGGCTGCGTCAGTGAGGAGACGGGCTGGATACCGCGCCATCTGATCGCAGAAGACGGCGCGGGCAATGTGCTGGGCGTGCTGCCGCTCTATGTGAAAACCCATTCCTATGGGGAGTACGTGTTCGACCACGCCTGGGCCGACGCGCTGCACCGGGCAGGGGGCGAATACTATCCCAAGCTGGTCACGGCCGTGCCATTCACGCCGGTGACAGGGCGGCGCGTGCTGGCGGCAGATGCGGGCGTGCGCGGAGCGCTAGCCGCATCCGCCAAATCCGTCGCCGGGCAATGGAATGCTTCCGGATGGCATGTACTGTTTCCAGATGCCTCAGAGCGCGAGGCGCTGGCCGCATCGGGGCTCAGCGAACGCCTCGACATCCAGTTCATCTGGGATAATCGCGGCTATGGCTCTTACGATGATTTTCTGGGTGATCTCGCCTCACGCAAGCGCAAGGCGCTGAGTAAAGAGCGTGAGGCGGCGCAGGCCGGGCTGGAGATCGTGGCGCTCACCGGCGCGGAGCTGACGCAAGAGCACTGGGATGTGTTCTTTGCCTGCTATCAGGACACCGGCGCGCGCAAATGGGGCACGCCCTATCTCAACCGCGAGTTTTTCCAGCTCGTCCATGAGCGCATGGCGCAGCATGTCCTGATGGTGATGGCGCGCCGGGACGGGCAGTGGATTGCCTCGGCGCTGAACTTCATCGGGGGTGAGGCGCTCTACGGGCGCTATTGGGGCTGTCTGGAGGGCCAGGACAGCCTGCATTTCGAGCTCTGCTATCATCAGGCCATCGACTACGCGATTGCGCATGGGCTCAAACGCGTGGAGGCGGGCGCGCAGGGCCATCACAAGCTGGCGCGCGGCTACCGCCCGCAAGCGGTCGGCTCCTCCCACTTTCTCACCCATCAGGGCCTTGCCAGCGCCATTGACCGCTATCTGAGCCGCGAACGCCAGGCGGTGCTGGCAGAAATCGCTTCTCTTGACGCCGAGGGACCGTTTAAATCGGGAGTATGAGCTTTGTCCGGCTGGCCAATCCCCTGAGCTTCAGCGCCGCAATCACCATGGTTGCGGCGCTGAACGGTCAGGGGATTTACGCGTTCATGGGCAATGAGCACCTCGCGCAGATGGACCCTTCCTATCATTTCGCGCTGGGAGGTTTCCCAGTTTACGTCGCGGAGGCTAACCTGCAGACTGCACGCGCTTATCTGGACGTGATCGACCGTAAGGCGACTGAACGGAAAACAATTGAGCAAACGGTTGACGATGAGGTGCGCGACGCCGAACCGGACTGCCCTGTCTGCGGAGGCGAAAGCCACCCCCGGACCAACTGGCTGCTCACAATTCTGACGAATTTTGCTGTGACGCTTACGGGGTTTCCGGTGCCGTCAAAACGTCGGCAATGCGTTGGTTGCGGCCATGTCTGGCGACCGGCAGGGCGTGAACCCTTTACCCCCGAGGAGCTGGGTTACGACCCCGATGGCCCTGTCGAGGGCGATTTCGTGGCCTCGCTCAAGTCAACGCTTTCGAGGATCCGCTCCATCGGTTACGAGCACATGCAAGACAAGCAGGAGACCCGCCATGAGCCTTGATGGCCGTTATGACGACCAGAGTATTTTCGCGAAAATCCTGCGCGGCGAGGCGCCTGCCGTGAAGGTGCGCGAGGATGAGCACACGCTGGCGATCATGGATGTCTTCCCGCAGGCACCGGGCCATGTGCTGGTGATTCCGAAAGAGCCAGCGCGCAACCTGTTCGAGTTGTCGGAAGAAGCGGCGGAAAAATCCATTCTGGCGGTCAAGGCCGTTGCCGCCGCCGTGCGGCGCGCTCTGGAGCCGGATGGCGTGTTCGTCGCCCAGTTCAACGGCGCACCCGCCGGCCAGACTGTCTTCCACATCCATTTCCACATCATTCCGCGCGTGGAAGGCGAGGAGATCGCCGGGCATGGCAAGGCGGGTATGGCCGATCCGGCGGAGCTGGAAGCGCTTGCGGTGAAAATCCGCGCCGCGCTCTGAATTGGCGTCTGCCCCGAAAATCCCGCTTGATTTTTTCCCTATTCGCGCATCATAGGCGCTGGAGCGTCGCACTCTGCACGGGGCATTGAATCGCCCCTTGCCCCTTTACCCGCCCGCGTCGACGCACGGGCGCGTTCTGGCGTTCTTGCACCATGTTACTCATCGACACCTTTGTCGGTCCCAGTGCCATTGAAGGCGTTGGGGTTTTTGCGGCTGAACCGATCCGCAAGGGACAGCTCATCTACCGCTTTGAGCCGGGTTTTGACCGGCTGATTGGCGAGGTTGAACTGCCCAATCTTCCCGAAAGCATCCGCCGCTTTGTCGAGCGCTATACCTATCCGCACCCCAAAGAGGCCGGGATGCTGGTGCTGGACGCAGATAATGGCCGGCACATGAACCACTCGCTGGAGCCCAATACCGATTTCCGGGACTCGGTGTTTGGCTATGCGATCCGCGACATAGCGGCGGGTGAGGAAATCACCTGCAACTATGCCGAGTTCGAGCCGGGCTTTTACATGCTGCCTTCCATGGTGTCGGCCCACGCCGCCGCCCCGAAGGCGGTCAATGGCAGCGGCGCGCATCTTTAAGGCCGGGTGGCCATGTGCTTGTTAAAGGCGCGAGGTGATGGCAGACATTTGCCATGCGCACGATTGCCATCACTTCTGCCACCGGCTTTGACCACGTAACGCCGGACGGCCATCCCGAACGCGTGGCGCGGCTTGAGGCCGTTTCCCGCGCCCTTGCGCCATTGTCACCGCGCGAAGCCTCGCCCGCGACGCGTGAGGCGCTGCTGCGCGTGCATGATGCGGCCCATATCGATCAGGTTTTCGCGGCCAGTCCCTCAGACGGTCATGTTTCGCTGGATGCCGACACCTGGATGAGCCCCGGCTCGCTCAATGCGGCCCTGCATGCCTGCGGGGCGGTGATTGAAGGTGTTGATGCGGTACTGGACGGGGACGCCGAGGCCGTGTTCGTCGGCTGCCGCCCGCCCGGCCACCATGCCGAGCCAGACCGGGCGATGGGCTTTTGCCTGTTCAACCAGATCGCTATCGGCGCGCTGCACGCGCTGGAGGTGAGGGGGCTTGGCCGCGTGGCCGTCATCGATATCGACGTGCATCACGGCAATGGCACTGAGGCCAGCGCCGAGCGCGAGCCGCGCCTGTTTTTCGCCTCCGTCCATCAGGGCTGGATTTATCCCGGCACCGGCGCAGCCCATGAGACGGGCCGGCACGGCAATATCGCCAACCGTCCGCTGCCTGCGGGCGCAACCGGTGACACCTGGCACCCCGCGCTGGACGAGCTGATCGAGGCGGTGCGCGCCTTCCAGCCCGACCTGCTGCTGGTCTCTGCCGGATTTGATGCGCACAAGGATGATCCCCTTGCAGGGCTGGCTCTGGACGAAGGCGATTTCGCCCGTGCAGGCACCGCTCTGGCGCGGCTTGCACAGGAAAGCGCGCACTCCCGGCTTGTCTGCGTGCTTGAGGGCGGATACGACTGCCCGGCGCTTGAACGGTCGGTTGCGGCTTTTATTGGCGCGCTGCAGGCGGCCTGACGGGGACCAGCGCTTGTCAGCCCTTGTTGATCAATCTCCGAAAAGCACCATGAAACAGACCGTTGCCACGCGCCTGCCCGGCTCCATCATCATTGCCCGCCACGGTGAACCCGATGCGGACCGCCGCATGGTGCTGGACTGGCGCGGCTATGAGAAATGGTGGGCCGATTACGATCTGGCGGGCCTGAAAGAGGGCCAGAGCGCGCCCAAGGCGCTGTGTGAGGCCGCTGGAAAAGCCCATTCGGTCTATGCCTCCACCCTGATCCGCGCGATTGAAACCGCGCAGGCTTGCGTCGGCGCGCAAGAGATCACGCAGAATTCGGTCTTTATCGAAGCGCCTTTGCCGCCCCCGCCCATTCCCGGCCGGTTCAAGGCGCGCACCTGGGGCGTCTATGCCCGCTGCACCTGGTGGCTCGGCATGGCGCGCGGCAAGGAAACCCGCGCGCAGGCCGAAACCCGCGCCGAGGAAGCCGCCGCCATCCTCATCGAGGCCGCCCAGCACGGCGATGTGGCCCTGTTTGCCCATGGCTGGTTCAACCGCATGCTGCGCCCGGTGCTCAAACGCCATGGCTATGTCTGCGTGCGCGATGGCGGGGATGATTACTGGTCCTGGCGGCGCTACGAGCTCAAAGGGCGCAGCTAGCGTTCACCCCACTGGACGCGCGCCGCGGCGCTTGTCACTCTGGTAACATGACCGACTCAACCCCTGCCGATATCGCCAAGCTGAGCTTTGAAGCCGCGCTGAAAGAGCTGGAGGATATTGTCCAGCAGCTTGAGCGCGGGGATGTGGAGCTGGAGAAATCCATCGCCATGTATGAGCGCGGCGCGGCGCTGCGTGCCCATTGCGAGGCGCGGCTTAAAGATGCGCAGCTCAAAGTCGACAAGATCGTGCTCGGCGCGGATGGCAAGCCGGGGACCGAGCCTGCGGGCCTTGACGGCTGATGCGTACACCTGCCGACCCGCCTGCCAGTGAAATCAGCCCGGACGATTTCTTCGCCGCCGACATTCGCCTTGGCACGATCACGCGCGCCGAACCGTTCCCGGAGGCGAGAAAGCCTGCCTACAAGCTCTGGATCGATTTTGGAGAAGGGGTGGGCGAGAAGCGCTCATCTGCGCAGATAACCGCGCATTACAATGTGGAAGACCTGCCGGGACGCCGTGTGCTGGCGGTGGTCAATTTTCCGCCGCGCCAGATCGGCCCTGTGCGCTCTGAAGTGCTGGTGCTCGGTGTGACGGACAGTGCGGGCCAAGTGGTCTTGCTGGAGGTGCCAGAGCACGCCGATGTGGCCAACGGCGCTGGTGTCAGCTAGACCGGCTGCGTACCACCCCCTTTTGCCCGGAGCGCACCGCCCGTCATGGCCAGTTTTCAGGCCCAGCTTGAAGAATCCGCTGACCGCGTGACCGTGGCGCTCGACGCGCTGCTGGCGCGCGCTGACGGGCCTGAGGCGCGCCTGGCCTCGGCCATGCGCTATGCGGCCCTGGGCCCGGGCAAGCGCATCCGGCCCTTCCTGACCCTCGCCGCCGGACGCATGCTGGGCGCGGATGAGCGCGGTCTCCTGCGCGCGGGCTGCGCTATCGAGTGCATTCACGCCTATTCGCTGATCCATGATGATCTGCCCTCAATGGATGATGATGATGTGCGGCGCGGACGTCCGACCGTGCATATCGCCTATGATGAGGCGACGGCGATCCTGGCCGGTGATGCGCTGCAATCGGCGGCCTTCGAGATCATGGCCGGCGCCGACACCCATCCCCATCCGAGCGTCCGTCTGGCGCTGGTCGAAGGGCTGGCCAAGGCCTCCGGCGCGCGCGGCATGGCCGGCGGGCAGATGATCGACATGCTCTCGCCCCAGCGCGTAGGCGATGATATTGGCGTGTTGACGCGCCTGCACCGGATGAAGACCGGCGCGCTTATCAGCTTTTCGGTGGAGGCTGGCGCAGTGCTGGCGGAGGCGGGCAGCGATGCGCGCCATGCGCTTGAAGGTTACGCCCATGATCTCGGGCTGATCTATCAGATCGTCGATGACCTTCTGGACGCCGAAGGCCTGCCGAGCATTGCCGGCAAGGCGGTCAATAAGGATGCCCGTCAGGGAAAAACCACATTTGTCACGATTCTGGGGGTGGACGGCGCGCGCGAACGGGCGCGTCATCTCGCCGCTCAGGCCAAGGAATACCTCGCACTCTTCGGCAGTTCTGCCAATATCCTCAAGGACTGCGTGGACTTCGTTCTTGAGCGGCGTTCCTGACCGCCACAAACATTGCCACGGGAACCGGCAGATGCCGGACTGACGCTGGAGCCATCATGCCCGAGACGCCCAATCTGGACCGCATCGCCTCTCCGAAGGACCTCAAAAGCCTCGACCTTGCCACACTGCGCGCGGTTGCAGACGAGCTGAGAGCCGAGACGATTGATGCGGTGTCGGTAACGGGCGGGCATCTGGGCGCAGGGCTCGGCGTGGTGGAGCTGACAGTAGCCCTGCATCACGTGTTCGACACACCCGATGACGTGTTGATCTGGGATGTCGGCCATCAGTGCTATCCCCACAAGATTCTCACCGGGCGGCGCGACCGTATCCGCACGCTGCGCCAGGGCGGCGGGCTTTCCGGCTTCACCAAGCGCTCCGAGAGTGAATACGACCCGTTTGGCGCAGCCCACGCCTCAACCTCCATCTCCGCCGCGCTCGGCTTTTCCGTTGCCAGCGATCTCAAGGGCGAGAAGCGCCATGTCGTGGCGGTGATCGGCGACGGCTCGATGTCGGCCGGCATGGCCTATGAGGCGATGAACAATGCCGGGGCGCTCGACAAGAATCTCATCGTCATCCTGAATGATAACGATATGTCGATCGCTCCGCCCGTGGGCGCGATGAGCCATTACTTTGCGCGCCTTGTCTCCTCCAAGGGCTATCGCTCCCTGCGCAGGATCGGCAAGGGCCTCGCCAAGGTGATCGGCGTCGAGGAAGCGGCCCGCCGCGCCGAGGAATATATGCGCGGCATGGCCGTTGGCGGCACCATGTTCGAGGAGCTGGGCTTTCGCTATGTCGGCCCGATTGATGGCCATGACGTGGCCCAGCTCGTCGCGGTGCTGAAGAATGTACGCGACGGGCAGGACGGCCCGGTCCTGATCCACGCCGTGACCCATAAAGGCCATGGCTATGCGCCTGCCGAGGCCGCTGCCGACAAGTATCACGGCGTTGCCAAGTTCAATGTCATCACTGGCGAACAGGCCAAGTCAAAACCCGCCGCGCCCAGCTATACCGGCGTCTTTGCCGACGCGCTGATCCGCGAAGCAGAGGCCGATCCGTCAATCGTCGCCATCACGGCCGCCATGCCGGGCGGGACGGGTTTGGACAAGTTTGCCGCGCGCTTCCCGCAGCGCTGCTTTGATGTCGGTATTGCTGAGCAGCATGCCGTGACCTTCGCGGCGGGGCTTGCGGCAGCGGGCATGAAGCCGTTTGCCGCGCTCTACTCCACCTTCATGCAGCGTGCCTATGACAGCGTGGTCCACGATGTCGCCATCCAGAACCTGCCGGTGCGCTTTGCCATCGACCGGGCAGGGCTGGTCGGCGCGGACGGCTCCACCCATGCGGGCAGCTTTGACGTCGGTTATCTCGGCATGTTGCCCGGCATGGTCATCATGGCCGCAGCCGACGAGGCCGAGCTGGCACGCATGGTGAAAACCGCCACGCTGATTGATGACGGCCCCAGCGCCTTCCGCTATCCGCGCGGCGAGGGCACGGGCGTGGAAATCCCCGCCAACCCGCAGGCGCTGGAGATCGGCAAGGGCCGCATCGTGCGCGAAGGCAGCACGGTGGCGATCCTCTCGCTGGGTACACGCCTTGAGGAATCCCTCAAAGCCGCAGACCAGCTGGCCGCCCATGGCCTGTCCGCCACGGTGGCCGATGCCCGCTTTGCCAAGCCGCTTGATGAGGATCTGATCCTGCGCCTGGCCCGCGAGCATGAGGTCCTGATCACCATCGAGGAAGGCTCGCGCGGCGGATTCGGCGCGTTTGTGCTGCACCTGCTGGCGGAGAAAGGCGTGCTCGACCGGGGCCTCAAAATCCGCACCATGACGCTCCCGGACGTGTTCCAGGAGCATGACAGCCCGGTGAAGCAGTATGATGAGGCGCGCCTGAATGCCCGCCACATCACCGCAACCGTGCTCGACGCGCTGGGGCGGTCCGAAGAGGCGGCAAAAGCGCTGGCGTAATCACGCAGACAAAGAAAAACCCCTCCTGCCCGTCGGCAGGAGGGGTTTTCCCGGTCAACGCCTGCGCAGCAAGCTGCGCGGGCGTGATCTCAATCTGTCAATCAGGCCGATTGCAGGTTGGTCGCGGAGAATTTGCCGCTCTTGGCGTCGCGCGCTTCCTCGTAGGAAATGCGCTGGCCTTCGTTGAGGGCGGCCATGCCCGCACGTTCAACAGCCGTAGCATGGACGAATACGTCCTTGCTGCCATCATCCGGCTGGATGAAGCCGTAGCCTTTGGTGGTGTTGAACCATTTTACAGTTCCCGTAGCCATGGGAGTATTCCTTGTAACAAGACAAAACAAAGCGGCCTGTCGCACAGGCGCGCCAGCGGTATCGAAGAGAGGTAGAGGGAAGGGGGCGCCAAAAAAACGGAAGCGCAAAACCTGATCGTCGGCCAAATCTCGATAAGGCTTTATATTCTAAATGCGTGGCGTGCGCAAGGAAAATTGGCAATAGAGAATACTTTGTGTTGAAATGAATGCACCCGTATAGGTGCCCGCAGTTTTTTCATTATAGAATTGCCCAATTCGAGCGTAGCCGGTGTGAGGCTTCCTGTGCGCAGGAAGACGCGATATGCTCGCGTCATGACAAAGCTCCTTGATCACGCCGTGAAAGTGGCCGGAACGCTCCCTGACGACGTTCAGGATGAGATTGCCCGCCTGATGCTGACCCTTGCCGGTGATGACAATGCGCTTGAGCCGGTGGATCCCGATCATCTCGATGGAGTGCTCGAAGGGCTGGAGCAGGCGCGCGCCGGTGAATTTGCATCTCGCGCTGAACTGGCAAGGACCTTAAGCCGGTTTGGCGAATGAAGGTTCGCTTCTCGCGCCGCGCGCCGGGACTGGAGTAGGGTCGCATGCGGGCAGATCTCCAGCTGGTCGCGCTTGGCCATTTTGAAACGCGCGCCCGTGCTCAGGCTGCCATCAGGGCAGGGCGGGTGCGGGTGAATGGCGAGGTGCTGACCAAGCCATCGCAGACCATCGCGCCCGGCGCCCAGATCGAGGCAGAGGCCGAACACCCTTTCGTCAGCCGCGCCGCGCTCAAGCTGGTCGCGGCTCTCAATGCATTTGCGGTCAGTCCGCAGGGGCGCGTCTGTCTGGATGTGGGCAGTTCCACCGGCGGCTTTAGCGAACTTCTGTTGCAGCGCGGCGCAGCGCAGGTTTATGCGGTTGATGTTGGCCGGGACCAGCTTCACCCATCCTTGCGGGGCCATCCACGCCTGACCAGCCTTGAGGGTACGGACGCGCGCGGCCTGTCGCCTGCCTTGATACCGGAATCACCCTCGCTGATAGTGTGCGATGCCAGTTTCATAGGGCTGTCCAAACTGCTCGGTGTGCCCCTCTCGCTGGCGGCAGTTGACGCAGATTTGATCGCCTTGTTCAAGCCACAATTCGAGGTTGGCCGGGCCCATATCGGCAAGGGCGGTATCGTTAGCGATGAATCGGCCGTGCAGACAGCGCTGCAGGCCTTTCAGGACTGGCTGCAAGGGCAGGGCTGGCCGGTGCAGGCTGTCATGCCCAGCCCGATTTCCGGCAGTGATGGCAACCGCGAAATCCTTGTCCATGCGAGGCGCGCATAAAGCCCCACATGGCGCATGGTTCTTACAATTATCATTGACGCTGCATTGCAGTATTTGCTTAACACACCCCTCCTGTCTCGACTGTTTACCCCCAATTGCCGGAGGCCCGATGTCGCCTGTCTGGTTTGTGATCATAGCGGGCGTGAGCGCGCTCATCGCCGCTCCTGTTACGCGCGCTGCCGGGCGTTTTGCCGGGCCGCTGCTGGCACTGGTGCCGGCCTTCCTGTTCGTTTCGCTGCTGATGCAACTGCCTGACCTGCCAGCAGGTACGGCCATTCTCCAGACGATTGACTGGGTGCCCGCTTACGGCGTTTCGCTGGGCTTCCGGCTGGACGGCTTCTCGCTTCTCTTCTCGCTTCTGATCACCGGCATCGGCACGCTGGTGGTGATCTATGCGGGCAGCTATTTCAGCGATGACGCGAAGGACCGGGGCCGCTTCCTGGGCTTCATCTTGCTGTTCATGACCGCGATGCTCGGCACGGTGCTGGCCGATGACCTCATCATGCTGTTCATCTTCTGGGAGATGACCAGCCTGGTCTCCTTCTTCCTGATCGGCTTCAAGCATGAAGACGCCAAGGCCCGCAAAGCCGCGCTCCAGTCGCTGGTCGTTACGGCGGGCGGCGGTCTGGCGCTGCTGGGCGGTATCATCATTCTGGGCCTGACGGCTGGCACGTTCTCGCTGACCGGGATCACGGCGCAGGCACCGCAGATTGCCAATTCGCCTGCCTTCCCGGCGATCATCGTGCTGGTGCTCATCGGCTGCTTTACCAAGTCTGCCCAGTTCCCCTTCCATTTCTGGCTGCCGAACGCCATGGCCGCGCCGACCCCGGCCAGCGCCTATCTGCACTCGGCCACCATGGTGAAGCTCGGCGTCTATCTGCTTGCCCGGTTTGATACCGGGTTTGGCGAGTACGTGATCTTCTACGGTCCGCTCATGGTATTTGGCGGTATCACCATGCTGATCTCGGCCTATGCCGTGATGCGCTCCACCGGCTTCAAGGCGGTGCTGGCCTGGTCGACCGTATGCTCACTGGCAACGCTGGTCCTTCTGGTCGGTGTTCCGGGAGAGGCGGGCGTCAAGGCGATGATCGGCTTCCTGGTGGCCCACGCACTGTACAAGGCAGCCCTCTTTTTTGCTGCCGGTCAGGTTATCCACTCCACTCACCAGTACGAGCTGGCGCGTCTCGGGGGGCTTCGCTTCAAGCTGCCGATTACCGCGATTGCCAGCCTCCTGGCGGCCATCTCCATGGCGGGCGTGCCCTTCTTCCTCGGCTACAAGGCGAAGGATTTGTTCCTGACCGCGGCCTTCGAGGGCGGAAACTGGGGCATGTGGCTTACACTGGTGGCGCTGGCGAGCTCCGCCGTGATGACGGCGGTGGCCGGTCTGGCTGCGCTTAAACCCTTCTTCCTTAAGCCGCCCTATGGCGAGGTGAAGCTCTATCACAACGAGTATTACGGCATGGCCCTGCCGCCGCTGGCGCTCGGCGTGCTGGGACTGTTCATCGGCGTCATGCCAGCTCTGGCGTGGAACAGCGTGCTGATCCCGGCGATGAGCGCGCTCTATGGCAACACCGTGGTGCTTGAAGTTCACGCGGCGCCCAGCCTGGGCCTCAAATTCCTCATCACCCTGGGGCTTCTGGCTTCTGGCGCGGCGCTGGTCTGGTTCTGGACGCGGCTCTATCGCGACCCCGATAACGTCAAGGCCAATGTGGTCTTTGCAGACCTTGGCTACGGCGCGGTCATGGGCTGGCTCGACCGGGCAGGGAAGGTAACAGCGCGCGCGCTGCAGACGCTGTCCTTGCGTACCTATATCGCGATTACGCTGGGCGTCTCCACGCTGGCTCTCCTGCTGTCGCTCACCGGCTTTAGCGGCGAGATGGTAACGGCGGCTGCCGCCGAGCCCGTCCGGCCCTATCTGGTCGTGGTGTTGCTGCTGACCCTGATCGGGGCTGCCGTGGCCGCGTTTGCCCGGTCGGTACTCATTGCGATCCTGGGCGTGGGTATTGTCGGCTACACCATGGCGGTGGTGTTCCTGATGAATGGCGCACCGGACGTGGCGTTTACGCAGTTCACCGTCGAGACGTTGTCCATCGTGATCCTGCTGGCCGTACTGCTGCGCCTGTCACTCGCTCCGGCACCGCAAAAATCCCTGTTCAAGCGTCCTCTGGCGCTGGCGATTTCGCTGGGCTTTGGCATTGCCTGCGGCCTCGGCGTGCTGGCGATGAGCGTGCTGCCCTTCGATCCGCGCCTGTCGGAATTCTTTGGCGAGGCCAGCTATGCCGAGGCGCACGGCCGCAATGTCGTCAACGTCATCCTGGTTGACTTCCGCGCGCTCGACACGCTTGGCGAGATTACCGTCGTGGCCTTCGCCACATTGTGCGTCTGGGCGCTGCTGCGCCGCCGCGTGAAGAAGGAGGGCTAGGACCATGCAGTCTGTCATTCTCAACGCGCTGGCGCGGATGTTCTTCGTCGCCATGCTGGTCTTCTCGGTCTTCATCCTGCTGCGCGGTCATGATGAGCCGGGCGGGGGCTTTATCGGCGGTCTGGCGGCGGCGTCTGCCTACACCATCGTGACCCTGGCCTTTGGCGCAGCGCGCGCCCAGCGCTGGCTCATCCTTCACCCGGTCGTGCTGATGGGTGTTGGTATTTTCTGCGCGATCATTTCGGGTATTCCCCCGCTGATCGGCGATTTGGGCGGCTTTCTCTACCATCTGTGGTGGGAAGGCCAGATCGGCTTTCTCCATCTGAAGCTCGGCACGACATTGCTGTTCGATATCGGCGTCTATTTCGTCGTTATCGGCGGTGTGCTCTCCATCCTTTTCCGCATGTATGAGACCGGCGCCGAGGAGGCCAGCGAATGACGCTTCTCTACGCTATCGCCGTTGCTGCCATCATGGCGGCGGGCATATTCCTGATGCTGGACCGCAATGTGATCCGCATCGTGCTGGGCACGGCCCTGATCGCCACGGGTGTGAACCTGATCCTGTTCCTTGCCGGGCGGCTGGGAGCCACGGACCCGGCCATCATCCAGGCGGGCAGCTATGCGCTGGGCGAAGGTGCGGCCAATCCGTTGCCGCAGGCGCTCGTCCTGACCGCCATTGTGATCGGCTTTGCGTTGCTGGCGCTGGCCGCCATCGTCGCCTACGAGGCGACGCGCGCGCTCGGCACGGTCAATGCTGACGAGATGATTGCCGCGCGCGATCTCGGTGATCCGTTCAAGGGTGAAGACACCAAGGGGAGCCCTGCACGCAAATGAGCGCTGATCTTCTGGTCATTCTTCCCATCGTGCTGCCGCTGACAATGGCGGGTTTCTGCGCCGTTTTCTGGCTGCGTCCGGACTGGCAGCGCTGGGTCACGGTGTTCGGCATGGCCCTTCTTGCGGCCGCCGGTATCGGCCTGCTGCTGGCCGTGCAGGCAGAAGGCGTGCTGTCCACGCAGCCGGGTAACTGGGCTGCGCCGTTCGGCATTTCCATCGTCGCTGATCCGCTATCGGCTCTGGCTGTGGCGGCAGCAGGACTGGTGGCGTTTGCCGCCTCTGTCTACGCCTTCCGGGGTGTGGACCAGAATGCCCTGCATGGCGGCTTCTTCCCGCTCTTCTGCGGCCTGATGGTGGGCGTCAATGGCTCCTTCCTCACGGGCGACATCTTCAACCTCTATGTCTGGTTCGAGGTGCTGCTGGTCTGCGCCATCGGCCTTCTGGTCGTTCACCGCGAAGGCATCAACCTTGATGCCGCCGTGAAATACGCCGCGCTGAACCTGTTTGGCACCATCCTGTTCCTGACGGGCGTAGCGTTCCTTTACGGCGCAGTGGGCACGCTGAACTTTGCTGATCTGGCGCGTATCGTGCCTGAGATGGAGCCGTCAGCGGGCCTGACCTTCGCACTGGTGCTGTTCCTGCTCGCCTTCGGGGTGAAGGCCGCTGCCTTCCCGCTCTTCTTCTGGCTGCCGATCGCCTACCACACAGCCCCGCCGGTCGTGTCGGCGCTGTTTGGTGCGCTGCTCACCAAGGTCGGCATCTATTCGGCCATGCGCGTCTTCATGCTGCTGTTTGAGGGCACTACGGGGCTCGTCGGCGAGGTTGTCGTCTGGGTGGCAGCGATCACGATGGTGACGGGCGCCATAGCCGCCCTCATCCAGACCGATCTGCGCCGCATGCTCGCCTTCCTGATCGTGTCGGGCATGGGCTATCTGATGATGGGCCTCGCCCTGTCGACGCCTGAAGGTCTCGGCGCGGCGAGCTTCTACCTCATCCACGATATTCTGGTAAAAGGAGCGGTCTTCCTGCTCGCGGGCGTGATTGCCATTGCCGCCGGGTCGTCTGACCTGACGAAAATCGGCGGGCTCATCCGCACCCATCCCGTGCTGGCGGTGATCTTCCTCGGCGCGGGCCTGTCGCTGGCCGGCCTGCCGCCTTTCTCCGGCTTCTGGGCCAAGGTTCTGGTGGCAGATGCGGCCTTTGACGGCGCAAAGCCCATCCTTGGCGGAATCGCGCTCGGCACCGGCCTTATCAGCCTGATGTGCGTGGTGAAAATCTGGATGGAAGCCTTCTGGAAGACCGCGCCCGAAGGCATGCGCGTCACGGCGCGCCTGCCGCTGGTGATGGTGGTTCCGGCGACCGCGCTGGTTCTCGTCAGCCTGGCCATCGGCCTTTACGCCGGTCCGCTCATGGAGCTGACGCAGGCTGCTGGAGAGGGCCTCGCTGATCCTTCGGCCTATATCGACGCCGTCATGGGAGCAGGTCAATGAACCCGTTTCGACTGATCATGAAGCTTGGGATATGGGCGCAGCTCGGCGTCATCTTCCTGATCGAGCTGTTCAAATCGTCCTTTTCAGTGGCCTGGGCGGTGATCAATCCCTCCATCAGGTTTAATCCGGCCATTGTTGCTGTACCGCTGGACCTGAAAAGCGACATCCATATCGCCACTTTGGCCAATCTGGTTTCGCTCACCCCGGGCACGACCTCGCTGCATGTCTCCGAGGATCGCTCGACCCTCTACGTGCATGCGCTCGATTGCCCGGACAGGGAGGCGGTCATTTCCGGGATCAAGACGACGTTTGAAAGCATTCTTCTCCGGTCGGAGGCATAACGGTCATGCTGGTTGATCTTTTCCCTTCCTACCTGCTGCTGGGTCTGGTTCTGGGCCTTCTGCTGACCGGCATACGTCTCGTCATCGGGCCGGGCGTGGCTGACCGCTTCGTCGCTCTGGACATGATGACGGTGCTGGCCATCGGCATCACGGCTCTGACCACGCTGGTGACCGGACGCAAGGAATTCCTCGATATCGGGCTTGGCCTCGCCGTCACCGGCTTCATCGCCACGGTGGCGCTGGCCGTGTTCCTGGAACGCAAGGAGAGGGATCAATGATCCGCGAGATTATCGGTGCCGTCCTGATGCTGGGCGGGATGTTCTTCCTGATCGTGGCCGCGATTGGCGTGTTCCGCCTGCCAGATCCTTTCCTGCGCCTGCACGCCTCCACCAAGGCCGGTACGCTGGGCGCGGGCCTGCTGGTGGCGGGTGTCGCCGTGTCCTACACGGAGGATAATCTGGGCCTGACAGCCTCCATCATCATCGTCTTCCTGCTGGCGACCCTGCCTGTGGCCGGGCACCTTCTGGGCCGGGCCATGTATGTGTCGGGCGCGGATTTCGTGATGAAGGACGGCAATGACGGGCTGAAGGGCGTGCTGCCGCGTGCGCAAGCCTCGCTGGAGGCGCGCCTTGCCGGGCGCAGCGCCGACCCGGCTTTGCCGACACCGGAAAAGCAGAAGGAAAAGGCCGAGAAAGCCAGGGTCAAAACCGGGGAATAGAAAAAAGGGCGGCTCGGATGAGCCGCCTTTTATGCTTTGTGCTCAGCCCATCCGGGCTTCGCTGCGGGCAAAAGTGCCCGGCGGCCGGTCGGCCTTGCAGGCCGCAAAGCGGCCTGAAAAGCGCGAACGCGCGCCCGCGACTTTTCGCGGAACATCGCAACGCGGCCTGCCCCCGGCTACGACCGGGGAATGCGTTGCGGACAACTAGTTCGACGGGCGCCACACCCCGTCAGGCCCCTGGCAGACCCATTCATACCGGCCGGTGATCTGCACCTGGCGGCAATTCTGGTTCACCTGCTGGGCCGGATAGTGCGGCTGGGTGCCCTGCGGCTGGTAGCTGTAGGGGTCATAGCCCGGACCGCCGGCCAGCTGGCTGTTATCCTGATAGCCGTAATTGTCGTAATACGGGTCATAGCCCTGCTGGCTGTAGCCATATTGCTGCTGGCCGTAATGGGGCTGCTGGTAGCCGGCCTGCGGGCGCGGGCCACCCGGCAGATGGTCGCAATTACTGCCGACGCTGCCCATCGCACCGCCAGCCAGCGCGCCAAGGCCCGCACCGGCGATCACGGCGCCATCATTGGAACGGCGGTTGTACGGCTCGACATAGCCGCGGCCGCGATGACCGCGCCAGCCACGATTATTGTGGGCCTGGTTCTGATAGTGGCGGTCGCGCCGGGCTGATTCGTTGGAATTGTGTATCTGCGCGCCAAGCACTGCGCCGAGAAGCCCGCCGACAACGGCGCCGGTGACCTGCTGATTGCGCTGCTGGGAGATGCACTCCGCGTAGGTCTGCTGCGCCTGCGCGGCAGGGGCGAGAGCCAGCGGGGCTGCGAGCGCTGCGGCAACGATGGCCGAACTTTTCAGAACATGTTTCATCGCAAGGGGCTCCTTTCGTGCCTGGTCCTTGAATATGGTCCTACCCTGCCAGATCGCGGATGAGCGCAACATGAACGAAAACCGCCCTGCGGAAGTTCCGCAGGGCGGTTCGCGCGTCGTCCCTGACGGGAAGGCTACTGGACCCGTGCCACCTGCCAGTAGCCATACTGGTCCTGACACATACGCACGCGGTCATAGGCGACCTCGCCATTGGGCAGGAAGATTTCCGCATCGCCCCAGCGGCAGCGCTGATTGCCCCAGTTGTGGAAGTCGCGGGCGTAGACGACACCGCGCACGCCTGAATACGGGTTGTGCCAGTAATACGGATTGCCCGTGGAGAAGGCGTAGTGCGTGGCATAGTGGTACTGGCCACGGTCGCAATCGCTCAGGGCTGCGCCGAGCGTGCCGCCAATCAGGCCGCCAGCCAGCAGCGCGCCGGCATCACCGTCCGAGATGGCAGCGCCGAGCAGGGCACCGACCAGCGCCCCGGCAGCGACATTGCCACCGCTCGGCCGGCACACACCGTCCGTGTAGTAGAAATTGTGGCGGGCATAGCTGGAATGCCAGCGCGGGTGATACGTCCAGCCCGAATAGTGGATATGGTGGTGGACGATCCGTACCGGCGGCGTCCAGCGCACATTCCGGCGGCCATAGCGGTTCACATAATAATGGTTGTGATAGACCACGGGCGCGCGAACGGCATTCGAGCGTGAATAGCGCACATTATAGTGCTGGTGGCGGTAGTTGGGCCGCGATTGCTGCGGACGGTTCTGCCACTGGCCCTGCTGCGGGCGCCCTTGCGGACGGCCTTGCGGACGGTGTTGCTGCGGGCGGTTCTGCCACTGGCCCTGAGGCTGGCCTTGCGGACGGCTCTGCGGGCGCTGCTGTTGCTGCGCCTGCCTGCGATCCTGCCAGTCGCGGCGGTCAGGCCTGCCTTGCGTTGACTGGCCACGCTGCGCCTGTTCGCGGCGCTGCTGGAACTGGGCCCGGCGGTCCCCATCGCCACGGTTCTGCCACTGGCGTTGCGGCTCGCTCTGCTGCGCGACAGCCTGCTGCGGGGCGATAGCGGGTTGGCCGCCGGGACGGGTGGGTTGCCCCTGTCGTTGCGGACGCTGCTGAGGCGCTTGCTGTTGTTGCGGAGCGCTCTGCTGCGGAGCGCTCTGGCGAGAGGGGCGCTGCTGCGGAGCCGACTGCTGGGGACGTTGCTGCGGAGCCGATTGCTGGGATTGTTGGCGCCCCTGCCAGCCGCCTTCACGGCCTCCGCCACCACGCTGGCCGCGGCTTTCGCTGCCGCCGCCGCGTTGGCCACGGCTTTCACTGCCGCCTCCGCGCCGGCCCTCACGGCCACCGCGTTCTTGCGTATCAAGGGCAAGATCAACCGCATTGGCGGCTTCTGCTGACGGGACGAAAGGCAGTTCGCCGGGCGCAGCGAAGGCGGTCATCAGTGCAATCGCTGCTACCGATATGGTCAGTTTTCCGGTCGCCATCGGGCTTCCTCCTTGGTTTCAAGAGGCCACAATCGGGCAATTAACCAGACGGTAACAATGCCAAGCTGAGCCGGACATGAACAATGCCTTCAGGTTGGCTCAGCCGCGCGATTTACCGCGTGGCGCTTGACGATACAGCCCTTACAGGGGCAAACGCTCCGCCATGAAGCGCCGTTCCCGTTCATCTTCGCCCCAGAGGGCCGTGCCGGAGCGGACGCTGCGCGTGACCGCCCGTGCCATAGGCGCGCGCGGTGATTCCATCTGTCCGGATCCGGAAACCGGCGGATCGGTATTTGTGCCCGGCCTTCTGCCCGAAGAGACCGCTGATATCGTGGCGCGCGGCGAACGCGGGAGGATACGCGAACGCCTGACCACTTCCCATGAACGCATTGAACCCTTCTGTTCCGTCGCAGAAAAGTGCGGCGGCTGTTCGCTGCAGCACTGGCAGGGTGATGCCTACCGCGCGTGGAAGCGTGATCTGGTCGCCGATGCGCTGGAGCGCGAGGGGCTGACGGCTGAGCTATTACCGCTCGTCGATGCGGGCGGCGCGGGCCGCCGCCGGGTCGCCCTGCATGCGCGCAAGATGGGCACCCGCCTGCTGCTTGGGTTCACCGAGCGGGCAGGGCAGGCCATCGCCGACACGAATGATTGCCCGATAGCCGAGGCGCGCATCCGCAAATCCTTCCCGGCCTTGCGCGAACTGGCCATGGCCGTTCTCACACCAAAGTTTGACACCGCGACGATCTCCGTCACCGCAACTGATCCGGGTCTCGACGTGCATGTGGCGCGTAAAGGCCAGGTGACGCTCGATGACCGGTTGACGGGCGGGGAGCTGCTGGCGCGCGAGGGCTGGGCGCGCCTGACCATTGGCAGTGAACTCATCGCGGAAGGCACGCCCCCGGTGGTGCGCTTTGGCAGCGCCAAGGTAGCTCCGCCGCCCGGCGGCTTCCTGCAGGCGACCGATGCGGGCGAGGCGGCGCTGGCAGCCATCGTCATGGACGCGCTCAAAACCGCCCTCAAATCCGCGCCGAAAGAGGCCAGAGGCGTGATCGACCTTTATGCCGGTTCGGGCGCCTTCGCGCTGCGCATGGCCTCTCTGGCGCCTGTGAGGGCCGTAGAGGGGGAGGCCGCGCCGCTGGCCGCGCTGGACCATGCTGCGCGCCATACGCCCGGCCTGAAGCCTGTGAGCGTGCTGCAGCGCGATCTGGCGCTGGAGCCGCTCTCCATCCGCGAGCTGACGGGCGCAGCATTTGCCGTGGTCGATCCGCCGCGCGCGGGCGCGAAAGAGCAGATGGCATTGCTCGCCGGATCCGGCATCCCGGTGATTGTTTCGATCAGCTGCAATCCGGCGACGTTCGCGCGTGACGCCGCCATTCTGGTCCGCGCCGGATACCGGATGGGGCCGGTTACGCCCGTGGACCAGTTCGTCCACACCGCCCATGTGGAATGCGCGGCCGTGTTCACGAAGGGGTAGTTTCACCCTTCATCTCGTCACCCCCACGCAGGTGTTGTGTTCCGTGAGATTGTTGAGGATTTCGAGCGGGCTTTGATAGCCGAGGCATCGCAGGCGTGTGCGGTTATAGTTTTGGACGAAGTTTCGGATATAGGCGTTGCGCTGCTCGTGCGTGTCGAAGCAGTTGCGGCCCTGATTGCGTCCGTTTGGCGGGTGGGCGTCGAGATGTTCCTGCAGGCGGCGGTTGAAGCGTTCTGCCATACCGTTGGTCTGCGGACGGAAGGGGCGTGTGAGCCGGTGTTTGACACCGTGGGCGGCGCAGACCCGGTCGAAGGCATGGGTACCGCTGGGACGGTCTTCGGGCTTGCCCTTCTTGTCGACGGCGAACCGGTCTGTGAACTCTGATCCGTTATCGGACAGGACGGTGTGGACCTTCAGCGGGAAGCTTTCCAGGAAGCGCTCGAAGAAGGCGGCGGCGTTGGCTGCGCTGCGCGTGTTGAAGATGTCCAGATGGACGAAGCGCGTGGCCCGGTCGATGGCGATGAAGGCATAGGCGGGCTGCCGGTTCAGGCGTGTCAGGTGCTTCACATCGACATGGATGAACCCGGCGGGCTGGCCGGTCTCGAACACGCCGGTGCGCGCACGCGCCTGCACGGGCCGGGCCGAGATGCCATGACGGCGCCAGCAGCGGTGCAGGGCCGCGCGTGACAGGTCCGGCTTCACACAGCGCCGCATCACCTCCAGCGCATCATCCAGCGACAGGCCCACATGACAGCGCAGCTCGACAGCCAGCGCTTCCTCCACGCCGCTCATAGAGGTCTTCAGCGTATGGGGCACATGCGGGCGGTCAGCCACTTCGCTGCGCGCCCGCCAGCGTCTTATCGTAGTCTCTGACACCCCCAGCTCGGCCGACAGCACAGCAACCGGCTTGCCACAGGTCTGGATGTAACGCCGTGTCGCCGGCGTCGTGCGGGCATTGGCATGAAGACGCAACTCCATCACCGGCCTCCCAGTCTGGACCGCACATACTCTACACCCGCAGACACCGAAGCGGTATCCAAACAATCAAACGAGATGAAACACGCAGGTGGGGGTCCAGAGATCATAACGCTCAGTGGGTCGCCAGCGGCTCTGGGTTCCCGCCTGCGCGGGAACGACGAGATTTTGTAACTCACCCGGATTAAACCCGCCCCCGATCCTCACCCCCACCGCCAAAGCCCGGTGGACGTGTGCGGCGGGCGCGGCTATCACGCGGGCCTAACTTTTCGGCGGGCCAAATCCCATGCACGACATACGTTTCATTCGCGAAAACCCGGACGTCTTCGACGCCGCCATGAAAAAGCGCGGGCGCGGGCCGGAGGCGTCACGCCTGCTGGCGCTGGATACGGCGCGCCGCGAAGCCACCGCGCGCCTGCAGGAGATCGAGACGGAGCGTAATGCGAAGTCCAAGCTGATTGGCCAGGCCAAAGCCAAGGGCGATGACGCGCTGTTCAACCAGCTCCGCGCCGAGGTGGATGCCCTCAAAGGCCAGATGGACGAGGCGGACGCCGCCCAGAAATCTGCTGATGAGGCGCTGCGCACCGAGCTCGCCTCGCTGCCCAACATGCCGTTCGAGGACGTGCCTGAAGGCGCAGACGAAAACGACAATGAAGAAGTGCGCGGCTGGGGCGAACCGAAAGAGCTTGGCTTCGAGCCGAAGGACCATGTTGCCATTGGTGAGGGGCTTGGCGGGCTCGATTTCGAGGCCGCCGCTGCCATGTCCGGCGCCCGCTTTGCGGTGCTGAAAGGCCAGCTCGCCCGTCTGGAGCGCGCGCTCGCCGCCTTCATGCTCGATATGCACACGCTTGAACATGGCTATCAGGAGACCAGCGTGCCGCTGCTGGTCCGCGACGAGGCGCTGTTCGGTACCGGGCAATTGCCGAAATTCAAGGAAGATTTGTATGAAGTTAAGACGCCAGTATCCATCCGTCTGGCTGACCTTCGATATCAAACTCAAATCGACATTAAAAAAAGAGAAGAAATTATATCAATTGCAGATATAATGCTGGCAAAATTAAAGGTAATCCGTGAAGAGGCTTCCAGTGAAGGCTTGTCTCCGGACGATGTCGTGCCCCATCAACACTGGCCTGTTTTGAGCATTGTCGAAAGCGCATTGGAAGAGTTGACGGAGCGTGGGGAGGCTCTGAATAGAAATTCAGAAAAGATTCGGATAGAGGCGGATCAACTCGCGGCTTCTCAGAACGCTAGTAGCTGGCTCATCCCCACCGCCGAAGTCTCGCTGACCAATCTGGTGCGCGACGCGATCCATTCTGAAAGTGCCTTCCCGATGCGGCTGACGGCGCACACGCCCTGTTTCCGCTCTGAGGCGGGCGCGGCGGGGCGCGATACGCGCGGACTTATGCGCATGCACCAGTTCTACAAGGTGGAGCTGGTCTCCATCGTGAAGCCCGAAGAGAGCGAAGAAGAGCTGGAGCGTATGACGGGCTGCGCCGAGGCGGTGCTACGTGCTCTGGAGCTGCCCTACCGGGTCATGCTGCTGTGTGCGGGCGATATGGGCTTTGGCGCACGCAAGACCTACGATCTGGAGGTGTGGCTTCCCAGCCAGAACACCTATCGGGAAATTTCGTCCTGCTCCAATTGCGGGGATTTTCAGGCCCGGCGTATGGATGCCCGCTTCAAGCGCGAGGGCGAGAAGAAGCCGGAATATCTCCACACGCTCAATGGCTCAGGCGTGGCCGTGGGCCGCGCGCTTCTGGCCGTGCTGGAAAATCATCAGAATAAAGACGGCTCGGTGACGATTCCGGCCGCGCTGCGCCCCTATATGGGCGGTATCGAGGTGCTGCGCCCATGAGCAAGCTTTTTACCGGCAATAATCCGCGCATCCTGATCACCAATGATGACGGCATCCGCGCGCCGGGGCTGAAAGTCCTGCGTGCTATTGCCGAATCCATCTCTGACGATGTCTGGGTGGTGGCGCCTGCCGAGGAGCAGTCCGGCATGAGCCGTGCGCTGTCGCTGAACTCGCCCCTGCGCGCGCGGCGTGTGGCCGACAAGCGCTATGCGGTCACCGGCACACCGGCTGACTGCGTGCTGATGGCGATCAACGACATCGTGGAAGGCAAGGAGCCTGATCTGGTACTGTCGGGCGTCAATCGCGGCCAGAACATCGCCGAGGACGTGACGGTTTCCGGCACGGTGGCGGGCGCGATGCAGGGCCGCCAGATGGGCATTCCCTCGATCGCCTTCTCGCAGGCTTATGGCTTTAGCGGGCGCGACACGATCAAATGGCAGACGGCCAGCGCCTTCGGCCCGGTCATCCTGAAAAAGCTGCTCGAGGAACGCTGGTCGGAAAATGTCGTGATGAACGTCAACTTTCCGGACCGCGAGCCAGAGGATGTGGCCGAGATTGAGGTAACGGTGCAAGGCACGCGTGACCAGCATAATATCAAGACCGTGCGCCGCGAAGATCTGCGCGGGCAGGCCTATTACTGGATCGGGTTTGAGGGACGCCCTTCGACTCCGGCGGTCGGCACTGATCTGCGCGCCATCTACGAAGGCCGCATCTCCATCACACCGCTGCACCTTGATCTGACCCACCATGAGACGCGAGACCGGCTGGCCGATCACTTAAGCGGTCCGGTGGAAGCGCCGGTTGAAAGCTGAAGGCGGCCATGAGCGGGGGCTTTGACACGCGCGTTATCGAGCTGGTCATGGCGCTCCGCAATGCGGGCGTGAAGGACAAGGCGGTGCTGGCGGCGATAGAGCGCACACCGCGCGATCTGTTCGTGCCGGAGAATTTCGCCGACCACGCGTTTGAAAACCGCCCCTTGCCGATTGATTGCGGCCAGACCATTTCCCAGCCGCTTATCGTGGCGCTGATGACGCAGGCGCTGGAGGTCACCGACCGCTGCAAGGTGCTGGAGGTCGGCACCGGCTCGGGCTATCAGGCCGCCGTGCTGGCAAGGCTGTGCCGCCGGGTCTACACGATCGAGCGCTACCGCACACTCTCTCTGGAAGCCGTCAAACGCTTTGAAGGCTTGCGCCTGACCAATATCGTCACGCGCATTGGTGATGGCACGAAGGGCTGGCCCGAACAGGCGCCCTTCGACCGCATCATCATCACGGCGGCGGCGCCCTCGCGCCCCGATGCCATTCTCGCCCAGCTGCGCGAGGGCGGCGTGTGCGTGGCGCCGGTGGATAATGGCCCTGTGCAGACGCTCTACCGCTACCGCCTGGAAGGCGGAGAAATCAGTGAGGAGGCGCTGCTGGATGTGCGCTTCGTGCCGCTGGTAGAGGGCGTCGCCCGCTCCCTGTGAGCGGAAATTGTGAACGCACGCTAACTTGACCTCGCCGGGGGAGGGTTCATGCTTGCGCGAGGGACTGGATTGTCTTTTTTGGGAGATATCCGCATGAAACCACGTAATTTTGTCACCGGGATGGCCGCTGCGGCAGCGGCACTCGGCATGGCGTCGGCCGTATCGGCACAGGATATGTCGGACGCGGCCGCCGAGCGGCTGGCCCAGTTTGAACGCACGGGCGAAACCCGCACTTGCGTCAACCTCACCCAGGTGCGGTCTATTCAGCCGCTGGACGACAGCCATTTCCTGATCGAGATGCGCAATCGCGACACGTATCTCAATGTGGTCAATGGCCGGTGCAGCCGCGCCGCCAGCTCCAGCACCTACCTGCAATACTCCATAACCGGCAGCCAGCTCTGCCGCGGCGAGATTGTCAATGTGATCGATAATGGCGGGCAGGGCATGCTCTCGGGCAGCTGCAGCCTTGGTGGGTTCGAGCGTCTGACGCAAGCCGGGGAAGGTGACAGCGCATCGCGCTGACACCGTGCGCGTAGCTAACGCGTGATTAACGCTCCCGCGCCATGATGCCTGTCCGTACCCCTTATGGTGCGGACAGGAATGGCGGTTGATGATAACGCAGGCGTTTCGTTGGGCGGCTTTGGCGGTGCTTTGCGCCGCCCTTGGCGCGTGCGCGTCCCGCCCCGAACCGATTCGCGGCGCGTCTGCACCGGCGTCTGGCGCTTCCAGCGACGCCGCCAGTTGCGGCAGCCGCTATACTGTCCGGCGCGGTGACACGCTCAGCGGTATCGCTGATCGGTGCGGTGTCCGCTGGCTCGATCTCGCCGCCGAGAACAATATCTCCGCGCCCTACACCCTGCGTGACGGCCAGGTGCTGGTCATGCCGGGCGGCGCGCGCACCTACACGGTCCGGCGCGGCGACAATCTCTACCGCATCGCGGTCAGTCACGGCATGACCCAGCAGGAGCTGGCGGCGATCAATGGTATCGCCCCGCCCTATACGATCTATCCCGGTCAGGAATTGCAGCTGTCAGGTAATGCGCGGCCCGTGCAGACGGCGTCTGCCACGCCGGCGCCAGCGCCGCGACCGGCCCAGCCATCAACCCAGCAACCCGCGCAACAGCCTTCCCAACAGCCCGCTCCGGCGCAGCAGCCTGCGCCCGCTCCCTCGCAGCCGGTCGCCGGGGCGCCCCAGTTCCGCTGGCCGCATGGCGGGCAGGTGATCGCCAATTTCGGCTCCCAGCCCGGCGGCCGCCGCAATGATGGCATCAAGATCGCAGCCAGCGTTGGTGAGCCGGTGCGCGCGGCAGCGGCTGGCGAAGTGGTCTATGCGGGCAATGAGTTGCAGGGCTATGGCGAGCTTGTCCTGCTGCGCCATGGCGACTGGGTGACCGCCTACGCCCATAACTCGGTACTGCGGGTCTCGGTGGGACAGCAGGTGGAGGCCGGCGCGGTGATCGCCGAGGCGGGCTCTACCGGATCGGCAAACCGCGTGCAGGTACATTTCGAGATCCGGCGCGGCGTGACTCCGGTCGATCCGCTGCAATACCTGCCCCGTCGCTAATAACTGAGCACAACAAGCGGATGCGAGTTGCGCCTGCGGCTCGCGTGGATATAGTCCCGCGCAAATTTCCCCTTGCATCCAAGGATACAACGCCATGCCCGCATTTCTCGACTCTGTGACGCTTGCTGCCGCCGGTGGTGGTGGTGGAATGGGTGCGCTGCTGATCCAGCTTTTCCCGTTCGTGCTGATCTTTGTGGTCTTCTACTTCCTGCTGATCCGCCCGCAGCAGCAGCGCGTGAAGAAGCATCGCGAAATGGTCGAGGCGCTGCGCCGCGGCGATGAAGTCGTCACGGCAGGCGGCCTGATCGGCAAGGTTACCCGCGTCGCCGATGGCGAACTGACCGTCGAACTGGCGCAAGGCGTGCGCGTGAAAGTGGTGCGCCACACCATTTCTGAAGTGCGCGCCCGCACCGAGCCGTCCCGTTCGCGCCGCGACGAAGACGATGCCGATGACAGCGATGAGGAACAGCGCGGCTAGCGCTCAGCGCTGCTGCGCCCTATCTGCAATCCGCCATGCTTTATTTTGCCCGCTGGAAGATCGCCCTCATCCTTGGAGCCATCCTGATCGGGGTGCTGTTCCTTCTGCCCAATTTTGTGCCGGAGAGCACGCGCTACGGCCCTGATGGCCGCCCGCAAGGCGTGTGGACAGTCCTGCCCAGCGACACGCTCAATCTGGGTCTGGACCTGCGGGGCGGATCACACCTCGTTTTCCAGGTGGATATGGATGAGGTGCGTTCAGAGCGCCTTGTGCGCCTGTCTGATGATGTGCGCACCGTATTGCGCAACCAGCCGGCCATCCTGACGGCGGCGCCGGCCGTGGTTGAGGGCCGCGTCGTCGTGCGTCTATCTCGCCCGGACGACATGGAGGCGGCGCTGCGCCGGCTCAGAGCCATCAACGAGCCGGTCTCGAACTCCTTCGGTCAGGCCAGCATGGACCAGACACTGTCCATTGATGCTGATCCGGATGGCCGTACGATCCGCGTTGGCATTACCGAGGCCGCTTTCGCTGAAATCCAGCGCCGCACCGTCACCCAGTCGGTGGAAGTCATCCGCCGGCGTATTGACGGCACGGGCACGACCGAGCCGACGATTGTCCGTCAGGGCGATGACCGTGTGCTGGTGCAGGTGCCGGGCGAGAGCGATCCCCAGCGCATTATCGACGTTGTCGGCACCACGGCGCGCATGACCTTCCACATGGTCGAGGCCAATGTTGATCCCGGCCCGGACGGGCAGGGGCGTACACCGCCCGGCGTCATCATTCTGCCGACCGAAGAAGCGGGTGAACCCTTCCTGGCCGTACAGCGCCGTGCGCTGGTGACCGGCGAGCAGCTGGTTCGCGCCAGCCAGGGCTTCAACGAATCCGGCCAGCCTTCGGTGAACTTCACCTTCAACACCTCCGGCGCGCGCGCCTTTGGCGATGCGACGGCGGCCAATGTCGGGCGCCGCTTCGCCATCGTCCTCGATGATGTCATCATCTCCGCGCCGCGCATCCGCTCGCCCATCATGCAGGGGTCAGGCATGATCGATGGCGGTTTCACCGTTCAGTCCGCGAATGACCTGGCCAATATGCTCAATGCCGGCGCGCTGCCTGCGCGCCTGACGCCGGTCGAGCAGCGCTCGGTCAGTGCCGGTCTGGGACAGGACTCGATTGAACGCGGCCAGACCGCGATCATTATCGGCTTCAGCCTCGTCATCGTCTTCATGCTGCTGGCCTATGGCTTCTTCGGCATCGCATCCACGCTGGCGCTGATCGTCAATATCTGTCTCCTGATGGGCGGTCTGTCGGGGCTGCAGGCGACGCTGACCCTGCCGGGCATCGCCGGTATCGTCCTGACAATCGGCATGGCGGTGGACGCCAATGTGCTGATTTTCGAGCGTATCCGCGAGGAATACCGATCAGGCCGGACGGTGACCAACGCCATCGAGAACGGCTATCAGCACGCGCTGTCGGCCATTCTGGACGCAAACGTGACCACCTTCATCGCGGCGGCCGTGCTCTACATGATGGGCGCCGGTCCGGTGCGCGGCTTCGCCGTCACGCTGGGTATCGGCATCGTGACCTCGGTCTTTACCGCCTTCGTGTTCTCGCGGCTTCTTCTGGCGGGTTGGCTGCGTTTTGCCAAACCCAAAGCCCTGCCGATGTAGGCGGGAGAAAAAACCATGAATCTTTCCAGTTTTGCTCTCGTACGCTTCCTGCCGGTGGAGACCAATTTCGGCTTCATCCGCATGCGGGTCGGCGCGTTTGTCCTCTCGCTCTTCATGGTGCTGGGGTCGGTGACGGCTTTCTTCACCATGGGCCTCAATCTCGGCATTGATTTTCGTGGCGGCACGGCAATCGAAATCAGCACGCAGGGACCAGCCGACATCGCGCTGATCCGCGAGGTGGTCACGGCTGCGGTCCCCGGCGATGTGCAGGTACAGGGCTTTGGCACCGAGGAAGACGTCCTCATCCGCGTCGGCGAGATCGACCCTGAGGTCATCAACGCGCTCGAAGGCTTTGACGCTCTTGACGCTGCACAGGCCCAGCAGGCCGTGCAGCAACTGGTGCGCGGCGCTCTGGTCGAGGCGATACCTGATGTCAGCTTCGAGCGGATGGAGGTTATCAGCCCGCAAGTTTCCGACGAGCTGCGGGTGGCAGGCGCGACAGCGGTGCTCGTCTCGCTCTTCCTGATGCTGGTCTATATCTGGCTGCGCTTTGAGTGGCAGTACTCGGTAGGCGCGGTGCTGGCACTGGCCCATGACGTGATCATCACGATCGGCTTTTTCTCCGTCACCCAGCTGCAGTTCAACCTGCCGACCATCGCGGCCATTCTCACCATAGTCGGTTACTCGATGAACGATACCGTGGTCATTTATGATCGCATCCGTGAGATGTTCCGCAAGTATAAATCCCTGCCAACGGCCGAGGTGCTGGACCTTGCCATCAACGCCACGCTGTCGCGCACCATCCTGACATCCGGCACCACGCTGGTGGCGCTGATCGCCATGGCGGTCATGGGCGGTCCGGCTCTGGAAGGCTTTGCGATGGCGCTGATCTGGGGCGTGGCCATCGGCACATATTCCTCGATCTTTGTGGCTGCACCTCTGCTCACCGTGACAGGTGTCCGCCGCGATGCCGGGGACCGCGAGGACTGACCGGCCCCGCCAGCAGGCATCTGAACCAAAGAAAAACCCCGGCGCTGGCGCCGGGGTTTTTGCTTGCAGGCTGTGTGGCAGGCTTACTCGGCGATTACCGCAGGCATGAGCTGGCGGAATATCGCTCTGGCGCCTTCACGCGGCGTTGTGGCAGAGGGCTGCTCCTGCGCCAGGATCAGCGCCACCACGCCGGTTTGCGGGCTGACAAAGAAATCAGTGTCGAAATAACCGCCCCAGCCGAAATCGGCCGGGTAGCCGCTCGCCGATGAGCCCTGTCCCTCATAGACAACGCCCAGCGAGTAGCCAAAGCCCAGATTGCCGGCATTCATGTTCTCAGGCATGCGGTCTGCACCGACATGGACCCGGGTCATCGCGTTCACGCCGTCCTGTGACAGGATACGTGTGCCTTCCAGCTCCCCGCCATTGGCAAGCGTCTGTGCGAAGCGGAAATAGTCATTGGCGGTAGAGAACAGGCCTGCGCCGCCTGCGGCGACATTGGCGCCAAACGCATAGTCCAGGCTGGACGGCAGCGCCTGGATCGCCCCGCTCTCGTCGTGGGTGTAAAGCGTTGCGATGCGCCCATGCAGCGCCTCGTCCGGAAAGAATGTCGTGCTGTCCATGCCCAGCGGCCGGAAGATGCGCGACTGCATATAGCTTTCCAGGTCCTGACCGGAGACAACTTCCACCACCCGGCCCAGAATGTCGTTCGACCAGCTATAATACCAGCGCTCTCCGGGCTGGAAATAAAGCGGCAGTCCGGCCAGATGGTCGATGCGCTGCTCCAGCGTCATGTCGCGGTCTTCATAGACGTTGCGGGTCAGGTAGAGGCGGCCCAGATCCGTCTCGTAATCAAACACATAGCCGATACCGGATGTATGGGTGAGGAGGTCCTCAATCGTGATTGCGCGGGCGGCCGGCACGGTCGCGAT
Organism: Glycocaulis alkaliphilus; assembly: GCF_004000605.1. NCBI lineage: Bacteria > Pseudomonadati > Pseudomonadota > Alphaproteobacteria > Maricaulales > Maricaulaceae > Glycocaulis > Glycocaulis alkaliphilus. The sequence continues at coordinate 1,483,146 of NZ_CP018911.1, forward strand.
CTCACCGCTTTCATTGGCCATCACCGACACCGCCACGTGTGCATCGGCAAAAGCAGGGATGATGTCGGCCAGCGGCTGGTCGAGCCGCAGCGCGCCATTTTCGACCAGCTGCATCACCGCGACGGCAGTAACGGGCTTGGTCATGGAGGCAATGCGCACCAGCGTGTCGGCATTCATCGGGCGTTCCGCCTCGATATCGGCGTAGCCAGTCTCGGAGATGTGCTGCACCACACCGTCGCGCGCGATAAGCGCCACATAGCCGGAGCGCGCCTGCGCGGCGGCGAACTGGTTCAGCGTGGCATCCAGCGCGGCCAGGCCTTGCCCGTTAAGCTCGCGCGCGGCGGGTATGGACTCGCTCACCGTATCGGCACTGGCCTGCGTTTGCGGGCTGCAGGCGGCAAGGCCGAGGGATCCCGCCAGCGCGGAAGCCAGCAGAAGGGTGGTCAGGCGCCAGCGCGCGTCATACATGTCGGGTCTCCGCAGCAGGGGGTGGTGTCTGGTGACGCGAAGCTCACCCCGCAGCTGCAGTATTGGCAAGTCAAAACACGCCTCTCTCCTGCGATTGGCGCCGTATTTTTGGAAACTGTCCCGACCATGAGCGCCGACACCTTCGCTGATACGCTTCGCCGCGAGGATCCCGCCCGGTATCTGGCCAGCCTGTTTGCGCCTGCGCCCGTGCGCGCCAATCTGTGGGCGGTTTACGCCTTCAATGCAGAGATTGCCCGCATCCCGGCCAGCGTAAGCGAGGCTGTGATCGGCGAAATGCGTCTGGCATGGGCCAGGGAGGCTCTGGCCGACCTGTATGCCCGCCCGCCGCGCGTACGCCGCCATCCGGTCTATGAGGCGCTGGCCACCCTGCGTGACCAGCCAGGTGCTCCAGACGAGGCCCTGCTGGCAGGCCTGGTCGAGGCCAGAAACGCCGATCTGGGTGAGGGCGCGTTTCCCGACACGGCAGAGCGTGACGCTTACATTGACCGCACAGCAGGCACGCTGATGCGCGCAGGCGCCCGCCTGTGTGCGCCGGACTGGCAACCTGGCGATGGGGCAGAGCGCGCCCTGACAGCAGCGGGGCGCCTGTGGGGATATACCGGCCTGCTGCGCGATTTTGCCCGGCTGTGCGCGGCTGGCCGGCCGCCTGTCACGCAAGACGAGCTGGAGGCCAGCGGCGCCAGTGTGGAAACGCTGCGCCGGGGCTTGCAACCCGAAACCGCCATAAAGGCGCGTGAAGGGCTGGTGGACCGGGCGCGACACGCCGCGCGCGACCTTTCCGCCTCACGCAAGGCGCTCCCGGCATCGGTTTTTCCCGCCATCGGCTATGCGGTGCTGGCGCGGGGCGATCTCGCCGCTGCCCGCCGGCCGGCAGACCCATACAACTACGCCCCCGCGGATAATCCGCTGGGGGCGCAGCTTGCCCTGCTATGGGCTTCGGTTACAGGCCGGGTCTAGTCAGCCGGGTCACCTAGCACCTCAAACAGGAAGCGCTCCATCTCCTCGAGCACCTGAAGGCGTGCCTGATACCCGGTCAGCCAGTGATCGCCCCCCTCCTGGGCAATGAAGGTCACGGGATGGCCCGCACTGCGCAGTGCGGAGTCCATGCGCTCGCTCTGATTGATCGGCACCACGCTGTCGTCCCGGCCGTGCAGCAGCAGGACAGCAGCCCCGGCACGGGCCGCGTTTTCTGCGGGCGAGCGGGCGCGCAGATAGCCGGAATCTGCAGACGTGGCGCTGCCTACCATGGACTCCCGCCAGTAGCGTACCGCCGCGCCGCCTGCGATTGACCGCGAGGCGGTGTAGTTGAGCATGCCCTGCAGATCGGAGACGCCGTTGATCGAAATGGCGCAGGCATAGAGTTCGGGCGTGTAGACTGCACCGGCGAGAGCAGCGTAACCGCCATAACTCGCCCCGGCGATGCAAACGCGTTCGCTGTCGGCAATACCCTGCTGGATCGCGTAAGCAACGGCATCGGACACGTCGTGCTGCATGATGCCAAGGCCCCACTCACCATATCCGGCGCGGCGCCAGTTATAGCCGAACCCGTCCGAGCCCCGGAAATTCGGCTGGATAACCGCAAAACCGCGATCGGCAAGGAAATGCGCAAAGAGGTCAAATCCGCCATAATCGCGCGCCGCCGGTCCACCATGGGGCAGAACTACAGCCGGGTGCGGTCCGGGGGTGTCGGGAACGGTGATGTAGGCCTGTACGGTGGTGCCATCGCGCGCGGTGTATTCGATGGAGCGGCGTTCCGGCAGTTCCAGCCCGGCCACGACCGGATTGGTTTCCATCGGAGCAGACAGCTCCAGCTGGCCGTTGACGTTTTCTGTCAGCAGGAAGAAATGGGACGGTCTGTCATTGTAATCGGCACTGATAATCATCGAGCGCCGGTCTTCGGTCCATGAAGCGATGGTCACCACATCGGCGTCCAGGGCGGCCTCCAGCTCGGTCTGCAGGCTCTCCCATTCCTCATCAAACCAGAGCGTGCTGACATTCTCTTCGGCCAGAACCAGCCCGATCACTTCCCGCGAGTGGGGATCGCGGCGCGCGCCCCCGATCTCAAACCGGGTATCTTCGTAGATTATGGTCTCATTGCCTGATCCATCGAGCGGAATGGACAATACGGTGTCGGCGAACCCTTCACGGTCAACGGTCACCAGAAGCTCGGTCTCGTCTGCGTTCAATCCGAGAATGCTGGTAATCTGCGGGGCCCCTTCCGGCCGACGCAGGGAGCGGAACCTCGACCGGCTCTCGGCCAGTGAAACGGTCATGTAGCGCCGGTCGCTGCCCCGGTCGATCCGGGCAACCGGCTCGAAATTGCGGTTCAGTATCCAGCCGGCATTATTGGCATCTGCTGCGATTTCAAGGCTGGCAAGCCCTGTATCTACATCGGCCCAATACAGGTCCGGAGTGCCTAGGTTGGAGCTCACTTGCACCAGCACGCGCCGGTTCTCCCGGTCGACGCCGCGCACGTTGGAGGTGTCCGGGTTGAAGGCCATGCGCCGCCCCTGCCGTATCAGCCGGCGGAATTCCTGCGTACGCAGATCAAACGCCATCAGCAGGTTGAAATCGACCACGCCGCGAACAGCATCGAGCTGGGTTGCTATCCCGCCGCGGATCACGAGCATGTCCTCGTCGACCCAGAACATGCCGCCAATTCTTACGTCGTTGGCAGCCAGCGAAATGGTCTCGCCCGTCTGCAGATTGCTGACGCGGATTTCTGCCCGGTCATCGCGCCGTGAGAGGTAGGCAAGCTGGCTGCCGCTAGGCGACAGCGTCGGCGAGCTGATGGCGCCGAGCTGGGCGAACTCGGCGGCAGGCACGCGTTCCTGCGCCATCGTCGCGGCAGGCAGGGCAGAAAATGCTCCGGCTGCCAGCACGATGCTGGCGGCAAGGCTTCTGACGTTCAACATGGTAGGCCCCCTCAAAGCTGGATTTTTTGTAATGTTCCGCATTGAGAGGGGGATCACAAGGGCGCAATTACTCTGCGGCGTGTTTCGTCTGTCCCAGCCAGGCATCACAATCGGCAAGGGCGCGCGCGCTCATCAGCCGCTTCTTGGCCTGGGCCTTGGCAGCGCCGCGCAGGCGCTCGCCATTCGGCCCCTTGGACGGCCCCTGCATGTCCGGGAAGAGGCCGAAATTGACATTCATCGGCTGGAAGGCGCCCTTGCGGCCCGGCACATGGCCGGTGGTGATATGCATCAGCAGCGCCCCCAGCGCCGTGGTGGCAGGCGGCGGCGTTGCGGGCTGGCCCAGACGCTCTGCGGCGGCAAACCGGCCTGCCAGCAGCCCCATGGCCGCGCTTTCAACATAGCCCTCAACCCCGGTTATCTGTCCGGCGAAGCGAAGCGCGGGCCGCGCCTTCAGGCGCATTACCGGGTCCAGCAGCTTTGGCGAGTTCAGGAAGGTATTCCTGTGAATGCCGCCCAGCCTTGCGAACTGCGCGTTCTCCAGCCCCGGTATCATGCGGAAAATGTCGCTCTGCGCGCCGTATTTCAGCTTGGTCTGGAAACCGACCATGTTGAACAGCGTGCCATGGGCATTGTCCTGACGCAGCTGGACGACCGCATAGGGCTTCTCGTCGGGCTTGTGAGCATTGGTAAGGCCGCGCGGCTTCATCGGCCCGTGGCGCAGCGTCTCGATGCCGCGCTCGGCCATCACCTCGATGGGAAGGCAGGCCTCGAAATAGGGCGTGTCCTTCTCCCAGTCCCGGAACACCGTCTTGTCGCCGGCCAGCAGCGCCTCGACGAAGGCGTGATACTGGTCCTTGTCCATCGGGCAGTTGATATAGGCGGCGCGGTCTTCCTCCGTTTCGCCCTTGTCATAGCGTGACTGCTTCCACGCCACGCCCATATCGATGCTGTCGGCAAAGATGATCGGCGCGATGGCGTCAAAGAAGGCGAGTTCGCCTTCACCCGTCAGCCCATGCACCGCTTCGGCGAGCGCAGGCGAGGTGAGGGGGCCGGTTGCCACGATCACATTGTCCCACTCTTCAGGCGGCAGCCCGGCGATTTCCTCCCGGCGTATCTCGATATTGGGGTGCGCTTCCAGCTTCGCCGTCACCGCGCGGGAGAACGCTTCGCGGTCCACGGCCAGCGCGCCGCCCGCAGGCACCTGGTTCACATCGCCCATCGCCATGATCAGCGAGTTCGCCCGGCGCATCTCCTCGTGCAGGAGGCCCACCGCATTGGTCTCATGGTCATCGGAACGGAAGGAATTGGAGCAGACCAGCTCCGCCAGCCCGTCTGTCTGGTGGGCTTCGGTACGGCGTACCGGGCGCATCTCGTGCAGGATCACGTGCGCGCCAGCCTCTGCCGCCTGCCAGGCCGCTTCCGAACCGGCCATGCCGCCGCCAATGATGTGTATGGGTTGGGTTTGTGTCATGGCGCGGATATAGCGCCGCAACGGCGCAGGCTCAAACCGGCAGGGCAGGCGGGTAGGCGGAATTTCCGCCGGGGGCAAATTTCGTGTTGACCGTCCGGGATTTGCATCCAAGGATTGCGTCCGGGGAAGGCGGGCTGAACGGGGGCAGTAATGCAGAAAATTATCATCGCGGCGCTGGCCGCGCTGTGTGTCAGTGCGGGCGGATACGCCATTCCGCCCGGTGTCCTTGCGGCGTTTGATGCCTATATGGACGCGGTGGAAGCCAATGATCTGGTCGGGGCGGTGCCACATGCGGAGGCCGCCTGGCAGGCCGCTTCGCGGGGTGGGGTGGACACCGAGACACTCGCCGTGCTCGCCGAAAACCGCGCGGAGATATACGTGCTGACCGGCGATCATGCCCGTGCCGGTGCTGCTTGGCAGGACCTTGCCGGTGTGCTGGAGCAGGACAATGCAGAGGCCGAGGAGCGTGCCCGCGCGTATGTCAGCGCGGCGGTCCAGTACGCTCTGGCACGTGATCTTCCTGCGGCAATAACGGCCGCCGATGCGGCCATCGTGCTCTACCCGCAGGATGCTGTATCCAACCGGCTTTTTCTGGCTCTGCGCGTGAAGGCGGTATCGGAGTGGGCGCAGGGGCAGCTTGGTCCGGCAGGCGTGGCGGCGGATCGCGCCATGCGGGTGCGTGAGCAGATCGGTGCCAGCGTGGACAGCACGACCATGACCACGGCGATGATCGCTGCCGTACACCATATCCTCGGACGGAACCGGGTGGACGCGGCCTTCTACATATCGATAGCGAGTGATCTGGCTGCCGTGCTTCCGGCTGATGATGAGAACCGGCTTATGTTATGGGGCTGGTCTTCCTTCCTGCGGTCATTGCTTTCCGACACCGAACGCGAAGCCCTCTATGAGCGGCGGTTCAATTCTGCGCTGCTGGATTTTGACGATCCGGGGCGGCAGGAACGTGAGCGCGCACAGGAAGAAGGTGTTGAGGACGCGCGGCCTCTTCGACGCGATCATCCAAGATACCCGCAACAGATGCTTGAACGCGGTGTTAATGGAGTTGCCGTGGTGATGTTTGACGTCACTGAGGAGGGGCGCCCGGAAAATGTGCGGGTGGCAATGTCAATTCCTCATGCCGACTTCGGCCGAGAGGCGGTGCGGGCGGTCCAGAGGTGGCGGTACACGCCTCGCACGGAAAACGGTGTGGCCGTAAGGCGCGAAGGCGTGGTGACGTCCTTCGACTATCAGATCAGCCAATAAGGCAGCCCGCCATGCTATTTTCGATCGCGCTATATCTGTCGGCATTGACGATGTCGCCACCAGAATCCGAGCTGGATCTGCCTGCCGTCACCGTGCAGGACGTCATGTCGGCGTGGGAGGCAGGGCAGGCGGCAGAGGCCGGGCGCCTCGCTGAGGCCTATCTGACGGCCCGCACCGCCGACGACGGCAGGCTGGGTGTTGAAGGCGCAGGGCTCGCGTTTATTGCAGGCATCGGACGGGTGATCAGCGCCGGCAGGGAAGACGCTCACTCCGGCTACTGGATGTGGGTGGCGCGTCAGCACGAGGACGTGTGCGGCGCGTTGCCAGACCAGTATTCGACGGTGATTGACATCATGATGACCGCGCCGGGCCGCTGGCTTCGTGTGGACAGGCTGATCCGGGGTGGGCCGTTTCTGGACGCCACCAGCCAACCGTGCCGGGACGAGGCCCGCGCTTCCGTTATACCCGCCGCTGCAAATGCTGTCGGCGCGCCTGGTGCGGTGGTGGTGTTTTCTCACGATGCGGAACGGGGCTGGGGTGTTCGCGGCCGCCGGCCGACGGTCCGCGTGCCGCTCATTTTTGAATATCCGGCCGGCGCGCTGTCACCATCCTTGGCCCAGGGCCGCGTGTTTGAAATCCGCTTCAGGTCGGTACATGCTGTCCCCGGTGGTGCAATCGTCCTGAGCCCCTGCTCGGCCATGAGTTTTGATCTGGGCATGGAGGTGGGCCCTCTCTGCCGGGCCGATCAGCCGGGCTCCGGGGAGGAGTGATCACCCGATGACAGCAAACCAGCGAATCGACCAGCGGGCTGGCCTCATGCTTCAAGCCATGACCGCCATGCTGGCCGCTCTCGGCCTGAGCGCCGCCGCCAACGCCATTCCTGCCGACGTGATGAACGCCTATCGCGCCTATATGGCTGCGATTGAAGCTGATGATCTGGACGCGGCTGCGGCCCATGCCGAGGACGCCTGGCAGGCTGGTGTGGCAGCCAGTATCGACGGCGATACGCTTGCGGCGCTGGCCGAGAACCGGGCGCAGCTACTGTATGATATGGGCCGGTATGAAGCGGCCGGTCCGGCGTGGGACGCCGTGTATGCGGTTGCACCAGACATTAATGTGCTGGCGCTGGCTTCATCCGCCTATTTGCTGGCCGAGGACCGGCAGGCAGCAGCCGAACGTGCACGGTCGCTGCTTGCGGCAGGGCGCGGCCTGTCTGACGATCTCACCTATCTGGCGCGCTACATTGTTGCGGTGGAAGCGGGTCCGGGCGGGTTCACCGCAAGCACTGGCCGGGAAGCGTTCCAGAGAGGGCGTGCGCCGCAGCTGGTTCAGGATTTCATGCGGGAAGGAGAGCGGATGCTGCAAGGGCGTAGCCATGCACTGGAGTTCAGATATGCCGCTTTTGCGGCCGGTGCAGCGCGGGGGATTGGTCTCCATCCGTCTGTCGCTGATCATCTTCAGCAATGGGCTATACAGGTCGACCTGCCAGAGCACGAGGCACAACTGGCCCGCGCGCATCTGGGGGAGTCGCTGTTTGCTGCCCTGCTGATCCGGCAGGGGGTGTTTCCGGTACGAAACCGGGATGACCAGTCTGACGCAGCCACCAACGACCGCCTCGCTCGTAATGCTGTCCCGCCGGATTACCCCGCCGCTGCTCTGAGGCAAGGCCGGCAGGGGCTTACGGTGATGCGCTTTGATGTCAGTGAGGCGGGCCTGCCGGAAAACATCCAGGTCGTGTTCTCGGTGCCTGATAGCACCATGTTTGACCGGGAGAGCGTTCGCGCCATCGAACGCTGGACTTATGACCCACGAATTGAAGAAGGCGTGGCGGTCCGGCGGACCGGTGTGGAGACCAGCTTCAGATTCAGCGTGCAGTGACACCCCCTGCGTCACCCTGATCCTTGGCAGACCGGGCAGAGCGGGCTAAGTCCCGCTGCCATGAAACTCATCCATGCCGATGCCCTGCAAGACGGGCTTGCCCTCATATTGCGTCATCCCCGCGCCGTTCTGGCCGCCAGCGCGCTGTGCGCGGCCATCGCCGCGCTTGAAGCGCTGGTCTTCTCGCTCACTGGCGAAGCGGGGCCGGGCCTGATTGGCGTTACCCTGCTTTTCATCCTTGGCTTTCATGCTTGGGTGATTGCGGCGGTGCTGGTCACGCGCCCGGCGCTGGGGCTGGCCGAGGGAGACATTCAGGACCGAGCCCGCGACGTGTCGCGTCTGGTGCTGGTGGCAGGGCTGACGCTGGTGCTGGTGCTGACCGTGCTGGGCACCGCCTTTGTCATGCTGGCCTTCATGCTGGGCGCGCTGGCAATCCTTGGCGCTGAGCGGACAGGCCTGACCGAGCCGCCCGAAGGCTTTGTGAATATCTTCGCCCTGTTCAGCACCGCAGAATGGATCATCGCGGTTGCTCTGATCGCGGTATTCGCCGGTTTTGCTCTCTGGTTCATCTCCCGCCTGCTGCCCGGCATTCCCGCCACGCTGGCGCGCGGCAAGGTGCAGCTTCTGGCCGCATGGCCGATATTGCAGGGGAGGGGGCTTGGCGGCTTCATTACCGGCACGCTGGCGGTGTTGCCCGGCATCGTGCTGCTGGTGGCCTTCGCCTTTCTGGTGGAAAGCGTGACCGGATATAACCCCGCACAGGGCGTGCGGGCAGACGGGTTGAACCCGCTTGGCATCGCCCTTTTGCGCGCCGTTCTGGTGGGCGGATCGGTGGCCTTCGGGCTGACCCCGCTGCTGGGCACGCATGCCCGCCTCTACATGAAATTTACGTCACAAAGCGTGTAAAACACGCCTTGGAGCGTGCCGTGCTCACGGGCCTGTGATAGTGTCCCGCCAAATTGTTGCAGGGTAGGGACATACAATGACATCTCCGATCGAGACGAAATACGATTTCACCAGCGCAGCCTTCTGGTTCTTCAAATGTGTGGGCCGCAATCCGGGCGGTGCCTTCTCGATCGCGCTCTGGCAGATCATCGCCTATGCGGTGATTGTCGGCGCTCTGCTGGTTTTCGGCCTGCCTGCCATCCAGTCGGTTCTGGAGCTCGTTGCCACGACGGACGATCCTGATCCGGCCCAGGTCTTTGCTGCTGCGGGCACGCTGGCGGCCCTGTCGCCGGTAATCGTGATCGTTTCCATTCTTGTGGCGCTCATGGCGCAAGGCGCCTGGCTGCGCCTGATGACGCGCAACGAGGTGGCGGGCGGTATCCCCTTCCGTCTCGGCGCGGATGAGGGACGGCTCTTCCTGGTCAATCTGTGCCTGATCGGCCTCGTGATCGCCGGCTATGTCGCCGCTATCATCTTTTTCGGAATTGTCGTTGCCGTGACCATGGGGATCAATTCTGCCGCCGATGGTGCATTCTGGGCGGCGCTTCTCAACGGTTTCATCTGGTTTGCGGCAGTGGTCGGGTTCACCGTCGCGGCCGTCATCATCTGTGTGCGCCTGGCTGCCGGTCCGGCGCTCACCGTGCGCCAGAAAGGCTTCCGCCTGTTCCACTCCTTTGCGGCCACGAAGCGGATCGTGGGCTGGCTGGTGCTGACCTATTTCGTCCTGCTTCTGATCGCGCTCGTCGGCTCCATGGTCCTGTCCATCGTCCAGCAGATCGCCGTGATGGGCGGCATGATGGGCGCCATCGCCCCCTACTGGGGTGATCTGATGGCGGGCGCCGAGCCGGACCCCGAACAGGTCCGCGAGATGATCACCGGGCTCATCACCAGCCCGGCAGCCATTATCGCCCTGTGCGTGATGCTGCTGGCGCAGGTGATCTTCCAGATCGTGTTTGAAGGCCTGTGGCACGGCGTCGGCGCATACACGGCGGTTCGCCATGATAGCGGTGATGGCCCGTTTGAAACCGATCTTGCTGCCCCGGCTGAATCGGTCGGCAACGCGCCGTCAGAGGGCTGATACTCATGGCTGAGCAGGCCCTCGTGCCGCCGCCCTGGCAGGCGCTCTACGCCCCGTGGGCGCCGGCATCGCGGCGGACCTTTGGCTGGGCGACGCCCTTCATCCTGTTTCTGACCTACGTCATCTCGTCCATTCCGATGATCGTGCTGACGGTCATTGCGATGGCTGGGGCGCCCGGAGGCCTCGAAGCTGCGGCTGAAGGGGACACGTCTGCTGCGCTCTCCGGCGATGTCATGTTGCCGGGTATTCTATTGCAGTTTGCCTTGTGGGCGGCGCTGATCATCGTCTGGGTGAAGGCGTTTGAACGGCGTGAGCTGGCCTCGATGGGCTTTACCGCCACGGGCTGGCTGGGGCGCTATTTGCGCGGGCTTGTCGTGGGCGTGGGCCTTGTCCTCCTGCTGGGCGGGGTGATGGCCGCGCTGACCACGCTTGCGCCGCAGGCCGTGCCCGAAAGCATGCGCGACATGGCCATGCCGGAAAATGCCGACTGGGCGGTGCTGGCGGGCGGCGCCTTTATAGGCTTTGCGCTGTTCGCCATCATCACCTTCCTCATTCAGGGCGGTGCGGAGGAGGTGATCTTCCGCGGCTGGCTGATGAGCACGCTGACGGCGCGCTGGGGCGCGGTGGCAGCCATTATCGCCTCCAGCGTGATCTTTGGTGCCTTCCACCTGCATGTGATGGTGTCCGGCGTGGCCTACGGCCTGATGGCCGTGTTCGGCATCACCGCGACGGGGCTTTTCTTCGCGCTCTACGCCTATGCCGAGCGCGGCGTGTGGGGCGCCGCCGCCGCCCATGGCACGTTCAACGCGGCGGCTACGCTGATACCGCTGGCGGTCATGCAGGCCAGCGAGCCGGACCGCATGCCATCTGATCTCTTCGCCGAGGTGATTGCCCGCGCAACCGGCATGGCGGGTGTGGAAGCCACAGAGGTCGGCCCGCATCTTCTCGTTCAGCCGGGCGTGTTCCTCACGCTCAGCCTCATCCTCTTCCTGCGCCTGCGGGCGAGGAAGGGGTAGCCGCGACGCCCCTCGCGGAGCATCGCGGCCATCGCTACCTAGTTGTCAGCCTTGAAGAAGTGCCGGTAGGCGAAGCCGGCAATCACGGCGCCAACAAGCGGGGCAACCCAGAACAGCCAGAGCTGCCCGGTGGCACCGCCATCGCCCAGCGCCAGCCATTCCATCAGGGCCGGGCCGGTGCTGCGCGCCGGGTTTACCGAGGTGTTGGTGACCGGAATGCTGATCAGGTGGATCAGCGTGAGGCACAGGCCGATGGCCAGCGGCGCAAACCCCGCCGGAGCGCGGGCATCCGTTGCGCCGATAATGACGACGAGGAAGCCCAGCGTCAGGATCAGCTCGATCGAGAAGCCGGAGACAAGATTGTAGCTGCCCGGCGATCTCTCAGCAAAGCCGTTTGAGGCCAGCCCCGCCACGTCGCCTGGTGCGCCGCTCGCGATAAAATAGAGTGCGGCTGCTGCCACGAGCGCCCCCAGCAACTGGGCGGCGATATAGGCCGGAATGTCGCGTGCCGCGAAGCGCCCGCCAGCCCACAGCCCAAGCGTCACCGCGGGATTGAGATGGCAGCCGGAAATGTGCCCGATGGCGTAGGCCATGGTCACAACGGTCAGGCCGAATGCCAGCGACACCCCCAGAAGCCCGATGCCGACATCCCCGAAAGCGGCGGCGTACATGGCGCTGCCGCACCCGCCAAATACAAGCCAGAATGTACCGAAAAATTCTGCCAGACTGCGTTTCATTATAGGCATGACTCGTCTCCAGTTGTCCTTGTCCTGTCCGGACCGCGGCATTGGTCAATGAGTCGGCCTATACAGGAAATGCATCTGGACTGTTTCTTTATTGATCAGGTGATCGGCGGCGAAACCTAGCCCGCTTTCTTCAGCGCTTTCTGGCGGCCCACGCCGCACTCAATGCACTGGATAAGGAGGAACTGGGCGCGTGCGGTGCCTATCCCGCATCAAGCGCAAGGTGGGCGGGGTGAAACCCCTGACGCGCGGTGATCCGGCTCCTTTTTTTTTGAGGGGCTTCACCCGGCGTCCGCTTCCGTCCTGCGCGGGAATATTTTTATCGCCAGCCCAATTACGGGTTGCGGTCCCGTATTAATGCCGCCACGATTGCCTATGGCGATAGCGGGAGGGCGGGCCATGGCTTTCAGCTTCTGGAAAGCACTGGGCTACGGCGTCAAGCGTGTGCGTGAACGCCCGGTGGAGGCGGCGCGCATCTGGGCGTTTGATGCGGCGTTCATCATTGTGCTTCCCTTCGTCCTGCTGGCGGTTAGCGGTGCCTGGACAGGGCAAGGTGGCCGCATCACGCTTGATGGCCTGCCGCCGGCGCAGGCATTTGCGGCGCTGGCGATTTTCTTTTCGATGTCTGTGTTCTGGCTCTGCTCTGAAGGGGCATGGGCTCGCTTTCTGGCGACCGATGAGCCTGCCGGGATCATTCCCTACCGTCTTGGCAAGGATGAACTGCGCATATTTGGCCTGCTGGTCGCCTGGTCGATTCTGGCGATCATCATCGCGTTCTGCATGATGATGCCGATAGCCTTGCTGGCTACGATGATGGCAGATGGCGTTGTCGCCGGACGGGCCAGCGCGGGCTTCTTTGCCGTGCTGCTAATGATCGCTGGCATGTTCATCCTGCCGCGTGTGAATACCAGTCTTATGCTGGCTGTCCGGCGCAAGGCCTTCAACCCGATGTACCATTTCAGCGCCACCGATCCGTTCTGGTTCCGTTTGGGCCTGGCCTTCGGTGTAGGCGTCGTCTTTGCCCTGCTGCTGGCCTACGCGTTGCCGCTATTCCTCGCCTTTGTCCTGGGCTTTGATGGGCCTGCGCGTCTGGTGATGGGTGGCCAGTCAATGACGCCCTGGGCCGAATGGTTCGCCGTGCAGAAATCGCCTCAGGCCGGTCACGCCTTGATTGTTCTGATCGCCTGGCTTGGGTCGGGCGCGGGTATGTTGGTGGCGCGCGGCATTTATGCCCACGCGGCGCTCAATGCGCTGGAGCAGCACCAGCTTGACGCCCGGCACGTCTATCCGGCCGGTGAGGCCACTACTGGCTAGCAGGCACTCCATGAAGATAGCCTTTTCAATCCGCGCTGCATTCCTGCGCACGCCCCGCATGGTCGCCCGGCGTCCGGGCCGGTTTTCCATTCTGCTGCTGGCGGATTTCGCGGCCTATACGGCCATGACACTCATCCCGCTTGCGATGATCTGGCCATACATGCTGGATCCGGCGGCGATGCTTCAGCTGGAAGAAGGCGAATTCTTCCCGCGCGCTCTCATCGACCTCTATGTCCGCATGTGGCTCTTCTTCGGACCGGCTTCGCTGGTTTTCTGGGTGGTCAGCGATGCGGCCTGGTTCCGCCTGCTGACAGGGCGGGAGGCCGGCTGGTTTCCCTACAGGCTGGGGCGAGACGAGTTGCGTGTAGCTGGAACAGGTCTGGTGATATGGCTGGCAGGCTTGCTGGCCAATTCGCCGCTGATTGCCCTGATCGGCCTTCTTGTCATCCTTGACCCGAACAATATCTGGGCGGCGTTACCGCTCATGTCGGTAAGTCTGGTCATCTTCTTTTTCGTCTGGACGCGGGTTGCGCCAATGGTGCCGCACGCGATTGTCACGCGGACATGGAAGCCGTTCACGGTCCTGGCGCGCGCAAGGCATATCTGGGGGCGCCTGATGGGCGCTTTCGCCTTGCTGATCTGCGCCCTGATGGCGTTCAGCCTGCTGTATTCCCTTGTGATGATCGCTGTCATGGTCCCGGTCATGATCGCGGGTGCAGGCACGATGGTTGCCGGCGATCCGATGGCAGGCATGCTCTCGCCCGCCTTCGTGATCATGCAGGCTCTCAATATGATATTTAATCTCGTGGGCTCGCTCGCATTCATCGCCTTCGCCCGCGGCATCTCCGCCGAGGCTGCGATCTGCCTTGATCAGCACCAGAGAGTGCAAATCCCCGTTGCGCCGCCGCCTTCAGGCGAGGCTGTGCCCGCGGCAGGATAAAGTTTCCGGAGAGGGGCTGCAGAAGGCGGTATTGGCTGATGGCCTAACCCGCTTTCCGCAGCGCTTTCTGACGGGCCATGTCGCGCTCCAGTACGGGCTTGAGATAACGCCCGGTCCAGCTCGCCTCCACGCCGGCCACGTGTTCGGGCGTGCCAGCGGCCACGATCTCGCCGCCGCCATCCCCGCCTTCGGGGCCGAGATCGATGATCCAGTCGGCGGTCTTGATGACATCGAGATTATGCTCGATCACGATCACCGAATTACCCTGTTCGACCAGCTCATGGAGCACTTCGAGCAGCTTCTTCACGTCCTCGAAGTGAAGCCCTGTGGTCGGCTCATCAAGGATGTAGAGCGTGCGGCCCGTGGCGCGCTTGGAGAGCTCCTTGGAGAGCTTTACCCGCTGCGCCTCACCCCCCGATAGCTGGGTGGCGGGCTGGCCGACCTTCACATAGCCAAGGCCGACGCGTTTCAGGGTTTCCATCTTGTCGCGCACGGACGGCACGGCCTGGAAGAAGTCGGCGGCCTCTTCCACCGTCATGTCGAGCACCTGCGCGATGGATTTGCCCTTGAAGGTCACTTCCAGCGTCTCGCGGTTGAAGCGCGCGCCATGGCACACATCGCAGGTGACATAGACATCGGGCAGGAAGTGCATCTCGATCTTCACCACGCCATCGCCCTGACACGCCTCGCAGCGCCCGCCTTTGACGTTGAAGGAGAAGCGGCCGGGCTTGTAGCCGCGCGTCTTGGATTCCGGCAGGCCGGCAAACCAGTCGCGAATGGGTGTGAACGCGCCGGTATAGGTCGCGGGGTTGGAGCGCGGCGTGCGGCCAATCGGCGACTGGTCTATGTCGATGATCTTGTCGAGCAGTTCCAGCCCTTCCACCGTCTCGTGCGGGGCAGGGACCGCGCTCGCCCCGTTGAGCTTGCGCGCAGCCGCCTTGTAGAGCGTTTCCAGCGTCAGGGTGGATTTGCCGCCGCCCGACACGCCCGTGACGCAGGTGAACACGCCCAGCGGAAACTCCGCCGTCACGTTTTTGAGGTTATTGCCGCTCGCGCCAGTGACCTTCAGCACGCGCTTTTTATCGATCTTGCGGCGCTTTTCCGGCACCTCGATCATGCGCGTACCGGCAAGATACTGCCCGGTCAGGCTTTTCGGGTTGGCGCGGATGTCCTCCGGCTTGCCTTGCGCCACCACCTCGCCGCCATGCACACCGGCAGCGGGGCCGAGATCGACCACATAATCGGCCGTCTCGATGGCTTCCTCGTCATGCTCCACCACGATCACGGTATTGCCGAGATCGCGCAGGCCCCGCAGGCTCTCCAGCAGACGCGTATTATCGCGCTGGTGCAGGCCGATAGAGGGTTCATCCAGCACGTAGAGCACGCCGGTCAGGCCCGACCCGATCTGGCTGGCAAGGCGGATACGCTGGCTCTCTCCGCCTGACAGCGTGCCGGATGCACGGCTGAGCGTGAGATAATCCAGCCCCACATCGACCAGGAAGCGCAGCCGGTCGCGTATCTCTTTCAGGATGCGCCGGGCGATCTCCTGTTCCTTGTCGGTCAGGCGCTCCTCGATATTGGAAAACCAGGCCAGCGCCTCGCGGATGGAGTGTTCACCGGCCTGCGAGATGTCATAGCCGCCAATCTTCACCGCCAGCGCTTCGGGCTTCAGGCGCTTGCCGTGGCAGGTCTCGCAAGGCTGGTTGGACTGGAAGCGGCCCAGCTCCTCGCGCACCCAGGCCGAATCCGTCTCCCGCCAGCGCCGTTCCAGATTGGGGATCACCCCCTCAAACGACTTGGTGGTGGAAAACTGGCGAAGCCCATCTTCGTAGGTAAACTTGATCTTGTCGGCGGTGCCGTAGAGCACGGTGCGCTGAAACTTCTCCGGCAATGTGCGCCAGGGCTTGTGCATGTTGGCGCCATAATGGTCGGCCAGCGCCTGCAGGGTCTGCTGGTAGAGCTTGGACGTGCCGCGGCTCCACGGCGCAACCGCGCCCTCATAAAGGCTCTTTTCCCGGTCCGGGACGATCATCGCCTCGTCAAATTTCAGGCTGACGCCGAGGCCGTCACAGGCAGGACACGCCCCGAACGGATTGTTGAAGGAGAAGAGGCGCGGCTCAATCTCCTCAATGGTGAAACCGGTCTCCGGGCAGGCAAACTTTTCGGAGAAAATCAGGCGTTGGGGCGCGTCCTTCCCGTCGGCGGGCGCGTCGGCGAACTCGGCCATGGCCAGGCCGTCGGCGAGGCGCAGGGCGGTCTCCAGACTGTCAGCAAGGCGCTGTTCCAGCCCCTCGCGGATCGCCACCCTGTCCACCACCACGTCAATGTCGTGCTTGAACTTCTTGTCGAGCTCCGGGGCTTCTTCCAGTGTGTAATAGGTGCCGTCCACCTTCACCCGCTGGAAGCCCTGCTTCATCAGCTCGGCAAATTCCTTGCGGTACTCACCCTTGCGCCCGCGCACGATCGGCGCCAGCAGGTAAAGCCGCGTGCCATCTTCCAGCGCCATCAGCCGGTCGACCATCTGGGAGACGGTCTGCGAGGTGATGGGCAGGCCGGTAGCAGGCGAGTAGGGGATGCCGACGCGCGCCCATAAAAGGCGCATATAATCATAGATCTCGGTGACCGTGCCGACCGTGGAGCGCGGGTTTTTCGAGGTGGTTTTCTGCTCGATGGAGATGGCCGGCGATAGGCCTTCAATGGAATCCACATCCGGCTTGCTCATCAGCTCCAGGAACTGGCGGGCATAGGCCGAAAGGCTCTCCACATAGCGGCGCTGACCCTCGGCATAGATCGTGTCAAATGCCAGCGAGGACTTGCCCGACCCGGACAGGCCGGTGAACACGATCAGCTCGTCGCGCGGCAGATCGACCGACACGTCTTTGAGATTGTGCTCGCGCGCGCCGCGCACCGAAATGTGTTTCAAAGGGTCGGGCATGGGGGCGGAAAATCCATAAATCTGCAAAGGGCCAGCGGGCGGCACTGGCCGGAGGTTAAATAGGCCGCAAGGCAGCCCCGCGCTACCTTGCCCGCATCGTCATTACACCTCGCGGTGCGATTGCGTTCACCGGGCGCATGGACACCCCGGCGGTGATGGAGTGATATGCGCTCGAAAATTCACTTGGCGACTCGCCCGTTGACGGGCGGAACAATATGTGAACATTTTAAAGAAAAGCGCAAGCACGGGGTTCGGATATGGCAGGCAGTGTCAACAAGGTCATCATTATCGGCAATCTGGGCGCGGACCCGGAAGTGAAGGCCATGCCGTCCGGCGACCGGATGGCGAAATTTCCCGTCGCGACGTCGGAAACCTGGCGTGACCGCCAGTCCGGCGAACGCCGCGAGAAAACCGAATGGCACAACGTGGTCATCTTCAACGAGAACCTCGCCAAGGTCGCCGAGAACTATCTTAAAAAAGGCGCCAAGGTTTACATCGAAGGCTCGCTGCAGACCCGCAAATGGCAGGATCAGAACGGGCAGGACCGTTACTCCACCGAGATCGTGCTGCAGAAATATCGCGGCGAGCTGACCATGCTGGATGGCAAGGGCGATGGCGGCGGTTCGGGCGGTGGCAATTATGGCCGCATGGATGACCGCTCAGGCGGCGGCAATAATGACCGCCCGCGCGAAAGCTTCGCCTCCGACACGCTGGACGACGATATCCCGTTCTAGGGGCGTATCTGCTTTACAGCTCACTGGCTAACGCGCGATGGTCCCCGCTCAATCATCTTGAGCGGGGACATCCATGAATCGCCAGAGCTACACAGCCGAACTCCTGACCATTGTCGGATCACTGCCCGAGGCCAACCGGCCAGGCTTCATCTCCGCCTTTCAGGCCTCGGAGAAGAACCCGGTCCTGTTGTTCGGATTCAATATCTGGCTGGGCGGTCTGGGCATTGACCGATTCCTCGTCGGCGACATTCTGGCCGGCGTGCTCAAGCTCATCACGCTGGGCGGATTTGGCCTGTGGGTGCTGATCGACTGCTTCCTGATCGGCGGCAGGACACGGCAGAAGAATATCGAGTACGCGCGTCAGCTGCGCGATTCCTTCTCCAGCCGCGCCAGCGCGCCGGCCCCGGCACCCGCATCCTCCGAACCCCCGCCAGCCGCGTCCTGACGCGCACTAGGGCCTGAACACCTCCACTGCGGCGCTGGTATCGACGGCGCCGCGCTGGGCGGCTCCGCCAATCGTGTAGATCGCGCCATCAATGGCGTGCGCGCCCAGGCCGTGGCGCGGGGTGGGCATGGTGCTGACCGCTTCCCAGCTATCGGTCTCCGCCCGCCAGGCCCACACCTCCTCATAGACGCCGCCGCCATCCTCAAACCATTCGCCGCCAAACACGTAGAGCGTATCGCCGACGCTGGCGGCCGCCAGCCCGCCAGACCCGCGCGGGCCACGGGAGGGCTGGGGCAGGGGCGCGGCAAAAGTCCAGCTATTGCTGGCCGGGTCATAGACCTCATGGGCGGGCGTATTGCCGCCAGAGACGGTGCGCCCTGCCACCACATGGATCAGCCCGTTCATCACGGCGGCAGCGGCTGAATTGCGTGCGCTGGGCGAGGGCGCCAGCGTCGTCCATGTCCCTTCCGCCGGGTCCAGCACCAGATGCGCTGTCACGTCCGACTGGTGGTTCCATTCCGAATTTTCCACGCCGGACGGACGCCGCCCGGTGATGACATGGATGCGGCCATCCAGCGCCACCGCCACATTCTCCGACCAGGGGCCGGGCAGGGCTGGCCCTTCCTGCCAGGCGGTGTCCTCGCCGGGGCGCAGCGCCCATACCCGGTTGGTATTGGACCACACCCCGCCCTGCTCGGTGGTGTAGCCGCCAATCGCGTAGAGCGTGCCGTCAAGGCCGGCGCATTGCGGGTGATGGATCGGCATAGGCAGGCGCGGCATCTCGCGCCAGCTCTCATCGGCGCCGGGGGTAAGGGCCAGCACGCGGTCTGAAATGTCCAGCGGACGCTCTGAAATCCCCGTCGCGAACCCGCCAATCACGTAGAGCGTGCCGTCCAGCAGGGCAGGGTAGATTTCCTGTACGGGGAAGGGCAGGTCCGGAGCATTGCTCCAGCGCGTGTCGTCATTGCGGCGCGCGAAGCCCGCGCCCGATGCGATCAGGCCCGTTCCGGCGGCGAGGCCCAGCGTTGCGGCCCTGCGTGTGAGTTTCATGGGGTCAGCCTCCCTTTGCGTTTTCAGCAGGCTAGCATCGGGGCGGTGGTGGTTCCATAGCTGCCGGTTCGGAGCTGTCGAAGTATCTTTCAATGGCCTCTCAACCGGGGTCCCCCGCCCCGACGGGGGACCCAGACATTGGCTGAAGGTCAGGAAAAGTGCTGGATCCCGGGTCAAGCCCGGGAACCCGGTTGAGAGATCGAAGGCTCCTCGGGCCGCGAAGCGGACCGCAAGCGCGACTGCGCGCCCGCGACTTTTCGCGGAACATCGCAACGCGGATGCGTTGCGGAACTAAAAGAGGCATGGATCACCCGCATGAAGCGGGTGATGACAGGTATACCCCCCAACAACACCTCATCGTTTGCCCCTGTGGCTGGGGCTTGGTAAACCCTTTCCCAGCTTTGCTGACACGTGATTCCGGGTGCCAGCGCCCATTCCTTGCGGGGCATCTTCCATGCCCGCCAGACTACAGGACAGATACGCTTGAGCGACACACCGAACGAGCCCGGCCCGGACGATATCGATATTGACGAATCCGGCGCTGGCGGGAACGGCATGAATGGCGATGAGGCGGGCGGTCAGCCCCCGCGCCCCGAAGGCGGGCCGATGATCGCCATCGAGGAGGAGATGCGCCGCTCCTATCTCGATTACGCGATGAGCGTGATCGTGAGCCGCGCCATTCCTGATGCGCGCGACGGGCTCAAACCCGTTCACCGCCGCATCCTCTGGTCGATGCACGAGCAGGGCTATACCCACGACAAGCAATACCGCAAATCGGCCCGCGTCGTCGGTGACGTGATCGGTAAATACCACCCGCACGGCGACCAGGCCGTCTATGACGCGCTGGCACGCATGGCGCAGGACTTCTCGATGGGGCTGAAACTCCTCGACGGTCAGGGCAATTTCGGCTCGGTCGATGGCGATCCGCCTGCCGCGATGCGTTACACCGAAGTGCGCATGGACAAGCCTGCCGAGGCGCTGCTGGCCGATATCGACAAGGAAACCGTCGATTACCGGGAAAACTACGACGCGTCGGAAAAAGAGCCGATTGTCCTGCCTGCACGCTTCCCGAACCTGCTGGTGAACGGGGCTGGCGGCATCGCCGTCGGCATGGCGACCAATATCCCGCCGCACAATCTGGGCGAGGTGGTCGATGCGACCGTCGCCCTGCTGGAAGACCCGGAACTGACCGATCTCGATCTGATCGAGTTCGTACCGGCTCCCGATTTTCCCACCGGCGGCGAGATCATCGGCCGCACCGGCTCGCGCAATGGCTTGCTGACCGGACGCGGCTCGGTGCTGGTACGCGGCAAGACGACAATCGAGGAAATCCGCAAAGACCGGCAGGCCATCCTGATCCACGAGATTCCCTATCAGGTGAACAAGGCCTCGATGATCGAGAAGATCGCCGAGCTGGTGCGTGAAAAGCGCATTGAGGGCATTTCAGATCTGCGCGATGAGTCCGACCGTTCGGGCATGCGCGTGGTGGTCGAGCTGAAACGCGATGCGAATGCCGAAGTGATCCTGAACCAGCTTTATCGCTGGAGTCCGCTGCAAACCTCGTTCGGGGTCAATATGCTGGCCCTCATCGGTGGCAAGCCGCAGCTGGCGGGCCTGAAAACCTATCTCGAAACCTTCATCGCCTTCCGCAAGGAAGTGACGGCCCGACGGGCCAAGTTCGATCTGAAGAAGGCGCGCGACCGCGCCCATATCCTGATCGGGCTGGGCATTGCAGTGGCCAATATCGATGAGGTGATCCGCCTGATCCGCGCCGCGCCGGACCCTGCGACGGCCCGTGAACAGCTTAAAGAGCGTGCCTGGCCGGCGGCAGACATCGCGTCTCTGGTGGCGCTGGTGGCTGATCCGCGCTCGATCATTCTTGACAACAACACGATCCACCTGACCGACGAGCAGGCGCGCGCCATTCTGGAACTGCGCCTGAACCGCCTGACCGCGCTTGGCCGTGACGAGATTTCCGGCGAAGCGGAGAAGCTGGCGGTCGAGATCGCCGACCTGCTGGACATTCTCAAAAGCCCCGTGCGCATCCGCGAGATCGTCAAGGGCGAGCTGCTGGATTCCAAGGAACGCTTTGGCGTGCCGCGCCGCACCGCGCTTGTGGAGGGTGATTTCGAGATCGAGGATGAAGACCTCATCCCCCGCGAGGAGATGGTCGTCACCCTGACCCATGGCGGCTATGTGAAGCGCACCCCTCTCTCGCTCTACCGGGCGCAGAACCGGGGCGGGCGCGGCCGGGCAGGCATGGCGATGAAGGACGAGGATTTCGTCTCCACGCTGTTTGTCGCCTCCACCCATGCGCCGCTGCTCTTCTTCACGTCGGACGGCATGGTCTACAAGACCAAGACCTGGCGCCTGCCGCAGGGCGCGCCCAACACCAAGGGCAAGTATCTGACGAACCTCCTGCCGACGCTCGGCGAAGGCGCGCGCGTCACCTCCATCATGGCGCTGCCGGAGGACGAGGCTGAATGGAGCCGGTTTGATGTGATGTTTGCCACCACATCGGGCGGTGTCCGGCGCAACAAGCTGTCGGACTTCGTTCAGGTGAACCGCAACGGCAAGATTGCCATGAAGCTGGAGGAGGCTGACGGCCAGATCCTCGATGTGCGCCTGTGCCATGAGGGGCAGGACGTTCTGCTGACGACTGCGAACGGCAAGGCGATCCGCTTCCCCGTCACCGATGTGCGCGTGTTTGCCAGCCGTAATTCCACCGGCGTTCGCGGCATACGCATGGAGAAAGGCGACACGGCCATCTCCATGGCGATCCTCAACCATGTCGAGATCGGGCGGGCCGAGACGCGCGCCTATCTCAAGCGCCGCCGTGCCGAAATGCGCAATGAGGGCGACGAGGAGCTGGATGCGGCCGAGGCCGACATCGACGCTGGCGATGAGGAAGAGGGCGAGGAAATCACCTTGTCCGAGGTCCGCTACATGGAGCTTCGCGCCCATGAGGAAATCCTCCTCAATGTCGTGGAGTCCGGCATGGGCAAGCGCGTCATCTCGTATGAATACTTCCCGCAGAGCCGGGGCGGGCAGGGCGTGTGGACCAAGGACAAGCGTCAGTCCGAGCCGCTGGCAGCCTGCTTCCTGATCGAAGAGGGCGATACCGTGATGGCCGTCACCGATGGTGGCCAGCTTATCCGCTTCCCCGTCGACACGGTGCGCATTGCCAGCCGCGCCACCAAGGGCGTGCGCCTGATCCGTCTTGCCAATGACGAAAAGGTGGTGTCCGTTGCGCGCATCGCCAAGAACGACGAAGCCGAGGGCGATGAAGACGCCGGCGGCGGCGAAGCCGATACGGCGCCGGAAACCGGCCCGTCTGGAGAAAGCTGATGAAAGAGCGCGTCGCCCTTTATCCTGGCACGTTCGATCCGCTGACGAACGGCCATATCGATATCGTGCGCCGCGCGGTGAAGCTTTACGACAAGCTGGTCATCGGCATTGCCCGCAATGAGGACAAGCGCCCGCTCTTCTCGCTTGATGAGCGGGTGGAAATGGCGCTGGACCTGACGCGCGAATATACCGGCGAGACGGTGATCGAGGTGCGCCCGTTCTCCGGCCTGCTCATGCACTTTGCCGAGGAAGTTGGCGCCGGAGCGATTATCCGCGGCCTGCGCGCCGTCTCGGACTTCGAGTACGAGTTCCAGATGGTCGGCATGAACCAGCGCCTCAATCCTGACATCGAGACGGTGTTCCTTATGGCCGATCCGCGCCATCAGGCGATTGCCTCGCGGCTCGTCAAGGAAATCGCGCGGCTGGGCGGTGACATTACCGCCTTCGTGCCGCCCACCATCAAGACCCGTGTGCTGGAGAGATTTGCCAAATGATCCGTATGACTTCTGCCCTGCTGACGGCGAGCGTCAGCGCCTTCGCCCTGGCGGCCACGGCCTGCGCAGACGCGTCCACCGATACCGGGATGGCGGAGTCGTCCGCCACGATCCAGGAAGCCGATGGCAGCCGCTATGCGCGCGACGGTATCCCGTCCGGCCCCGATGCGGCCCGTCAGATCATCGCGGACGCGCCTGAGGCGGCATGGCGCGCGGTTGATCCGGACAGGCTTCTCGTCATCTCCACGCGTCATGGCGACATCTGGGTGGAGCTGGCACCGGAATTTGCGCCCAACCATGTCGCGCGCATCCGCGAACTGGTGGCTGAAGGCTTTTATGACGGCAAGGTCTGGCACCGCGTAATCCGTGATTTCATGGCGCAAGGCGGCGGCGCGTCCGACAATCCGGGGCTGAATGCCGACAGGGAGCCGCTGCAGGCGGAGTTCATGATCGCCCGCCGCCTGGATACCGATATCGCCATCAGCGAGCTGCAGGACCGTGTGGTTAATCCGCGCGAGGCAAACACCCGCGCACGCGCGGGCTTCTGGAACGGATTCCCGGCCTCCACCATGCCGCTAGGCCAGGCCGGCATTCGCGCCGATGGCCAGGTGGAATCCTGGCTTTTGCACTGCCGCGGCGCAGTAGCAGCAGCCCGCACCAGCAATCCCGATTCGGCTAACAGCCAGTTCTACATCACCACCGGCACCCCGGCGCATCTGGAAGCGGTCTACACCGTGTGGGGGCGTGTCCGGGCGGGGCAGGACGCGGTGGATGCCATCCGTGTCGGCACGATGGGCGAGACGATGGGCTTCCGCCCGGACTTCATCATGTCCATGCGCATGGCCAGCGAACTGCCCGAGAGTGACCGTCTCACGATCGAGGTGTTCGACACCGATACGCCTGACTTCGCCGTCTATCTCCAAGCCCTTCAGGCGGCCAATAATGACCGCCTGCCCGATGTCTGCGACATCGAAATTCCTGTCCGCATCACGGAGTAAATCCCTTGGCCGATACCCTCATCTTCACCCTCGACACCGGGGGTGATGTAAAAATCCGTTTCCGCCCCGATCTCGCCCCCAAGCATGTCGCCCGCATCAGCGAGTTGGCACAAAGCGGCTTTTATGACGGCATCAGCTTCCACCGCGTGATTGACGGCTTCGTCGCGCAGGGCGGCTGCCCGAAAGGCACCGGCACGGGCGGTTCGGGCACCAAAATCCCGGCCGAGTTCAGCGCCGAGCCGCATGTACGCGGCACCATGTCCATGGCGCGCACCAATGACCCCAATTCCGCTGACAGCCAGTTTTTCATCTGCCTGGACGCCGTGCCCTATCTGGACAATAGCTACACCGTCTGGGGCGAGGTGATTGAAGGCATGGAATTCGTCGACGCCCTGCCCAAGGGCGAACCGCCCCGCAATCCAGGCAAGATCGTGAAAGCGACGGTTCAGTAGCAATGGCGGTTTCTCCCCCCGTTTACGGGGGGAGTGCCCCTGAAAGGGGCGAGGGGGGGAATAAAACAAACTCCCCCCTCCGTCAGCTTCGCTGACACCTCCCCCGTAAACGGGGGAGGAAAAGACACGGCCACCCCATGAAGCTCTCCGACTTTGATTTCCACCTGCCAGAGGACCGGATCGCGCTGAGGCCCGCTCGTCCGCGTGACAGCGCGCGCCTGTTGCATGTGGGCCAGGGCGGGGCGCTGGGTGATCACACCATGCTGGACCTGCCAGCGCTATTGCAGCCCGGCGATCTCCTGGTGCTGAACAATACCAGCGTCATCCCGGCGGCACTGACCGGGGAGCGTCCGGCGCGCGCGGTTGGCGGCGGCGGCCCGGCCCGCATCGAGCTGAACCTGCATACGCGCGTGAGCGAGGATAGCTGGCGCGCCTTCGCCCGGCCCGCCAAGCGCGTGCGCGAAGGCGACACGATCCATTTCCCCGAAGGCCTGTCGGCGACCGTAATGGCGAAAGCCGAAGGCGGCGATATTGCCTTGCAATTCAATGCGTCAGGGGCAGGTCTTGATGCCGCACTTGAAGGTGCGGGCAACCCGCCTCTACCCCCTTATATTGCCTCGAAACGCGATACGGATGCTCAGGATCGCACTGATTACCAGACCCTGTTCTCCGACCCCGCCCGCAAGGGCTCGGTCGCTGCGCCCACGGCTGGCCTGCACTTCACCGACCGCCTGTTCGCGGCGCTGGAGGCGAGGGGCGTGTCGACCACCCAGCTGACCCTTCATGTTGGCGCTGGTACCTTCCTGCCGGTGAAGACCGAAAACGTCGCCGAGCACACCATGCATGCCGAATGGTATGAGATCAGCGAGGACACCGCCGCCGCGATCAATACGGCAAGGGCTGAAGGCCGGCGCATCATCCCGGTCGGCACCACGGCGCTCAGAACGCTGGAAAGCGCCGCCGATAATGAAGGCCGGGTGAGGGCGGGCAGCACCGAAACGGCGATCTTTATCACGCCGGGCTATCGTTTCCGGGTGACGGACGCGCTGCTGACCAATTTCCACCTGCCCAGATCCACGCTCTTCATGCTGGTCAGCGCGCTGGTGGGGCTGGACGTGATGCAGGGCGCCTATTCGCACGCGATTGCGCGCAGCTACCGCTTCTTTTCCTATGGCGATGCGTGCCTGATCGAGCGGGGTTAGCCCCTCTTCCTTCGAGACGCTCGCTTCGCTCGCCCTCAGGATGAGGGGCGAAAACCCAAACCCTCATCCTGAGGAGGCCGAAGGCCGTCTCGAAGGACGAGGGTTTGGTGCAAAGTCAGATCCCGCCTCAACCCTTGTCGCGGCTGGCCTTCTTGCGCTCGTGCTCCAGCAGGAGTTTCTTGCGGATGCGGATGGATTGCGGCGTTACCTCGACCAGCTCATCATCATTGATGAACTCCAGCGCGTATTCCAGCGTCACGCGGATCGGCGGGACGAGCACCACGGCCTCGTCGGCCCCGGCGGCGCGGATATTGGTCAGCTTCTTGCCTTTTAGCGGGTTCACGATCATGTCCTCCTCGCGGGAGTTCAGACCGATAATCATGCCCTCATAGACTTCGGTGGCGTGGCCGATGAAGAGCTTGCCGCGCTCCTGGATGTTCCACAGCGCATAGGCCAGCGCCTTGCCGGTTTCCATGGAGATGATCGCGCCCTTGGGCCGCTGGCCGACATCGCCCGCCTGCTTCGGCCCGTAATGGTCAAAGCTGTGGAACATCAGGCCGGAGCCTTGCGTCAGCGTCAGGAATTCGGAGCGGAAGCCGATGAGGCCGCGCGTCGGCACGATGTAATCCAGGCGCACCCGGCCATTGCCATCGGGCACCATGTTCTTCATCTCGGCTTTACGTGAGCCGAGGCGCTCCATCACGCCGCCCTGGTGGATTTCCTCCACATCGATGGTGAGGTTTTCATAGGGCTCGCTTTCCACGCCATCGACCATCTTGGTGATGACTTCCGGGCGGCCCACGGCCAGCTCAAAGCCTTCGCGGCGCATGGTCTCGATCAGGATGGAGAGATGCAGCTCGCCCCGGCCCGACACCTTGAACTTGTCGGCATCGTCCAGCTGCACCACGCGCAGTGCCACATTGTGGATCAGCTCGCGGTCAAGGCGCTCCTTGATATTGCGCGAGGTGACGAACTTGCCTTCGCGGCCCGCGAAAGGTGAATCGTTGACCTGGAAGGTCATGGCGATGGTCGGCTCGTCGACCACGAGTGCCGGCAGCGCCTCGACATGTTCCGGATCGCACAGCGTGTCGGAAATATTGAGCGGATCAATGCCGGAGAAGGTGACGATGTCACCGGCGCTCGCGCTCTCCATCTCCACGCGCTCCAGCCCGTGAAAGCCAAACACCTGTAAGACCTTGCCTTTGCGCGTCTTGCCGTCCGCGCCGATCACCGAGACCTGCTGGTTCTTGGCCAGCTTGCCGCGCCGGATGCGGCCAATGCCGATCACGCCGGTATAGCTGGAATAATCAAGCGCGGAGACCTGCAGCTGAAGCGGGGCGTCCGGGTCCACATCCGGGTGGGAGACGCGCTCCACGATGGTCTGGAACAGCGCGTCCATATTATCGCTCTGGGCGCTCGGATCGAGCGTGGCAAAGCCCTGCAAGGCGGACGCATAAACTACGGGGAAGTCCATCTGCTCGTCATTGGCGCCGAGGCGGTCAAACAGATCGAAGGTCTGGTCGACCACCCAGTCAGGGCGCGCGCTCGGCCGGTCGATCTTGTTGATGACCACGATGGGTTTGAGACCCAGCGCCAGCGCCTTCTTGGTCACGAAGGTGGTCTGCGGCATCGGGCCGTCCACCGCATCGACCAGCAGCAGCACCGAATCGACCATGGACAGAACGCGCTCCACCTCGCCGCCAAAATCGGCGTGGCCGGGCGTGTCGACGATATTGATGCGCCAGTCGCCCCAGGTCACGGCCGTGTTCTTGGCCAGGATGGTGATGCCGCGCTCTTTCTCCAGATCGTTGGAATCCATCACCCTTTCGACTTCCTCGCCGCGCGTGCCCAGCGTGCCGGACTGGCGCAGCAGCTTGTCAACGAGGGTGGTCTTGCCGTGGTCGACGTGGGCGACGATGGCGATATTGCGCAGTTTCTCGACCGGGAAGGTCATGGCGGCGTTCC
Organism: Glycocaulis alkaliphilus; assembly: GCF_004000605.1. Lineage (NCBI taxonomy): Bacteria > Pseudomonadati > Pseudomonadota > Alphaproteobacteria > Maricaulales > Maricaulaceae > Glycocaulis > Glycocaulis alkaliphilus. Next base: position 1,510,818 of record NZ_CP018911.1, read on the forward strand.
TGACGTCTTGGGGAGCTAAGTGTTCTTTTCGCGCGCCCTCATACAGGCGGGCGGGCCTTATGGCCAGTCATGATGCAGCCCCTCGCCCTTTTCGTTCTCGCGGTGAAACGCGGAGAAGGCGGAAGCGCAGCGACCTTTTTCTGGGTCTCCCGTTCCCCGTTTTCACGGGGACAGGCGAGGCGGGAGACCCCGGAATTTGAAACGTCTGCGTAGAGTAGGCCAGACCTTGTGTAGCGCGAACCTCTCCACCGGGGTCTCCCGCCCCGACGGGAGACCCATAAAGCCCGGCAAGCTGCGACGGCGGAAAGGCCCCCCGCAACTCGTCATGCCCGCGCAGGCGGGCATCCAGAGATTAAGGGCGAGGACCTACTCACCTCGTCATTCCGGGCGAGCCGCAGGCGAGACCCGGAACCCAGACATTCTGGCGAAAAGCTGGGTTCCAGATAGCGGCTGACGCCGCTTCTGGAATGACGAGGGTATTTTCATCTCCACCCAAAAACGGGGACAGATTCCGGCCCCGAAAACCGCCCTCGCACCGCCCCGCCGTTGTGGCAGTTTTGCCACATGTGAAAATGGGCCTTCCGAACCTATGAATCGGGGGTGCGCGTACCCACGTTCGGGCGTTCAAACCTATAAAACGGGGCTTTCATACCCATGGCCGATTTTGACTATGATCTCTTCACCATCGGGGCCGGTTCAGGCGGGGTGAGGGCCTCGCGCCTAGTGGCCATGAAGGGGCATAAAGTGGCCGTGGCCGAAGAGCACCGGCCCGGCGGCACCTGCGTCATCCGCGGCTGCGTGCCGAAGAAGTTCATGGTCTATGCCTCTGGCTTCAAAAAGCAATTCGAGCTGGCGAAGGCTTATGGCTGGTCGGTGGAGGCGCCGCAATTTGACTGGCCAAACTTCCGCGATGCGATGAATGCGGAGGTGGACAGACTATCCGGCATTTATGCGAAGAACTTGGCCAATGCGGGCGTGGAGCTGATCTCCGAGCGAGCCGAATTCATCGATGAACACACGCTGGAGCTCAAACCCAGCGGACGGCGGATAAGCGCGAAAACTATCCTGATCGCAACAGGGGGAAGACCCAATGTGCATGAGGGGCTGGAAGGCGTAGAGCTGGCCATCACCTCGGACGAGCTGTTTCACCTGAAACGCCTGCCCAAAACCATGCTGATCGCGGGCGGCGGCTATATCGCGTGCGAATTCGCGCAAGTGTTTGCGCAGATGGGCGTTGAAGTGACGTTGGTCTATCGCGGCGACATCGTTTTACGCGGGTTTGACGATGATGTACGCGAGTTCGTCCATGAGGGGCTGAAAGCCTCCGGCGTGCGCGTGATCACGCACACCGTGTTTGAAAAGATCGCTGATAACGGCGATGGCACCAAGACAGTTCACCTTAAGAATGGCGATGAATGCCCTGTAGATGAAGTGGTTTTCGCGATTGGCCGCGATCCGCACACCAGGGGGCTGGGCCTGGAGAAGGCCGGCGTGGAAACCGGCGCGCGTGGCGTCGTGAAGGTCGATGAGTACTCGCGCTCAAACGTGCCGCACATCTATGCCGTGGGCGATGTGACCGACCGGGTCAATCTGACGCCGGTGGCCATCCGCGAGGCGATCTGCTTTGCCGAAACGGCCTTCGGGGACAATCCGAGCGCCTATGACCACAGCAATATCGCCAGCGCCGTCTTCACCCAGCCGCCTGTCGGCACGGTGGGTTTAAGCGAGGCGCAGGCCCGCGCCGAACACGGCGATGTCGATGTTTATAAAAGCGTTTTCCGGCCGATGAAGGGCATGCTCGGGCCCAATCCCGACCGCATGCTGATGAAGATGATTGTGCAGCGCGGCACGAACAGGGTTCTCGGCGTGCATATTGTAGGCGATGATGCGTCCGAGATCATCCAGGCTGTCGGCATTGCCGTGAAAGCCGGGCTGACCAAGGAACAGTTTGATGCGACCTGCGCGGTGCATCCAACCGTCGCCGAAGAGCTTGTAACCATGCGGGAAAAATGGACCCCGCCCGAATTGAAAGTGTAGCGCCATGAGTGGATGGAAACCGTCAAGCTGGAGATCGAAAACCGCTCTGCAGTTGCCGAACTATCCCGACGCGGCCGCGCTGGCAGCGGTCGAGGCGGAGCTGTCGCGCCGTCCGCCGCTGGTCTTTGCCGGCGAGATACGCCGTCTGCGCCGCCAGCTCGCCAATGTCGCCTCTGGCCAGGCTTTCCTGCTGCAGGGCGGGGATTGCGCGGAAAGTTTCAAGGAGTTCTCCGCCGGAAATGTGCGCGATACATTCCGCGTGCTTTTGCAGATGGCGGTGGTGATGACCTTCGCCGCGGCAAAACCCGTGGTCAAAGTGGGGCGGATAGCCGGGCAGTTTTCCAAGCCGCGCTCCAGCGATACCGAGGTGATCGATGGCATTGAGTTGCCGTCCTATCGCGGTGATTCCATTAATGATATGGCGTTCACGCCAGAGGGGCGGGTGCCAGATCCGCAACGCCTTGTGCGCGCCTATGACCAGTCGGCTTCGACGCTCAATCTCCTGCGTGCCCTGGCCTCTGGCGGCTATGCCGATCTCCACAATGTTCACCAGTGGACGCTGGATTTCCTGTCGGATAGTCCGGCCGGGGAGCGCTATCAGGAATATGCCGACCGCATCACCGAGGCATTGTCCTTCATGCGCGCCTGCGGGGTGACGGCTGATGCCGCGCCGTCGCTGGAAGGCGTTGATTTCTATACGTCTCACGAGGCGCTGCACCTGCCGTTCGAAGAAGCAATGACCCGGATGGAGACCCAGTCCGGGCGCTGGTATGGCACCTCGGCGCACCTGATCTGGATCGGGGATAGAACCCGCCAGCCGGACGGGGCGCATATCGAGTATTGCCGCGGTGTCGAAAACCCGATCGGCCTCAAGTGCGGCCCGACGCTCGATCCGGACGAACTCATTGAACTGATTGACCTTCTCAACCCGCGCAATGAGGCGGGCCGTCTGGTGCTCTATGCCCGCATGGGCGCTGGCAAGGTAGAGAAGGGCCTGCCGCCGCTGGTGCGCAAGGTCGTGTCCGAAGGGCGCAATGTCGTCTGGTCATGTGACCCGATGCACGGCAACACCATCAAGGCCGGAAACGGTTATAAAACAAGGGCTTTCGATCATATCCTCTCCGAGCTCAAGAGCTTTATCGAGGTGGTTCGCAGCGAGGGCGCAGAGCCCGGCGGCGTCCATTTCGAGATGACCGGACAGGATGTGACCGAGTGCGTTGGCGGGGCAGGGCATCTTTCCGAAGCTGACCTTTCCAGCCGCTACCATACCCATTGCGATCCACGCCTGAACGCCGATCAAGCCCTTGAAATGGCATTCCAAATTGCCGATGCGCTCAAACCCGCTGCGGCCATGCGCGAAGCGGCTGAATGATCGCTAACTAGCTAATATATATGCGTTGTCATGCGCCGCGCCTGCTTCATGGGCGTGGCGTATACTGCCGTCGGTTTCAACTGTCCACCCGGCTTGATCCCCGCCCCAGACCGGCTATGTGACGGTCCCGTGACACTTTGGTGACAGGGCGGGCGGACGTGATCATGATCAGCGGCAGGGGATTGTTCGCGGCCGTCGCGATCTGGCTGTCCGGTGCTGCTGCCCACCCGCAGCCCCCTCAACCTTCTGTGGAATTGGAGTTTTCCGGCTTTGCGCGTGTACGCGCGGAAACGCTCGGCGCGCACTACCGGGCCGGGATGAACGGTTCGGACCAGCTGCTTTCAACTCAGCTTTTCCTGCGCGGCGAGGCCCGCCTGGAATCGGTTACGCTTGTCGGAGAACTCATTGATGCGCGCGGCTATCTTCAGGATGATGGCTCGGTCATTTCTTCGAGCGCCTACAATGCGGCGGACATTTTCCAGCTGTATGCCGAAGCTCAGGTGTCGAGCCAACTTACTGCCAAAATTGGTAGATTTACGATGCCGCTCGGCTCGGGGCGCCTGTCCGACGCCAGCTCGTTCTCCAACATGCCAGCCAATTTTGAAGGTGTGCGGCTTCAGCTCGACATAGATGAAAACTGGCGGGCCATTGGCTTTTTCACGGCGCCGGTGATCCGCGACCCGGCAGACCGGCAGGCACTGGCGGATAACCGCATGGGACTTGACTACGCGGACTGGCATACGCGGTTTTACGGCGCCCATCTGTCGCGCAACGGCTTGCCACATGGCCTGCGGGCAGAGGCCTATGTCTTCGCGCTCGACGAGAATGGCGGCGCACGCCTGGTAACCCCGGGCGTGCGTCTGCGCCGCCCTCCGCAAGAGGGGCAGTACGACTTCGATGCCGAGCTAATGCTCCAGACCGGGCACACCATTATCGGCGCCACGCGCCGCGATGTCAGTGCAGCGGCGTTTCAGGCGAATACGGGCTATACGTTCGAGCGCGAAAACCCGGTCCGCCTCTCGGCCCATCTCAGCTATGCCAGTGGTGACCGGCAGCGCAGCGCAGACTGGAACCGCTTCGATCCGCTGTTCGGCGGACGCGGGTCTGATTACGGCCATACCGGCCTGTTCGGTCCAATAGCGCGGGAAAACCTCATCAGCTACGGCGCGCGCGCCGAGTGGAGCAACGGGCCGGTACGCGCACGCCTCGTCGCCCATGATGTCCATCTTGCCTCACGGACAGATAGCTGGGAGCGTGCACGCCTGCGCGATGGTAGCGGCAATTCGGGTCGTCATATCGGCCAGGTGATCGATACGCGGATCCAGTGGGACGCCGTTCCCGAGCGCCTGACGGTGGAGTGGGGCGCAGCGGCGCTCATCAAGGGCGACTTCGCGCGCCACGCGCCGGGCGCTCCCGATACCGGCAACTCACTGTACAGCTATCTTTCGCTAAGCACGCGGTTCTGAACGGCAAAACGCCGCCGGGCTTGTCCCGGCGGCGTCTGCGCTATGCTCATGGCACCGGGTGCTATGCGGCGCGTACCTTTTCCACGAAAGCGGCCATCTGCGTTTTCAGCGATTGCGTCTGGCCGGACAACATGGAGGCAGCGTTCTTTACTTCGGCGGCGGCCTTGCCGGCCGCGTTCGACGCTTCTGCTATGCCGGCCATGGAGGCTGTAACCTCGCCCGTGCCGGTCGCGGCTTCGGCGACATTGCGGGCGATTTCCTGCGTTGTGGCCTGTTGCTCCTCTGCTGCTGCAGCGATGCCTTCGGACCGCTCGGTGATGCCGGATATCTGGCCGGTGATGACCGTGACAGACTCAATGGAGCCATTGGCGGCGGTCTGCATGTCCTGGATCTTCGAGTTGATTTCCTCGGTCGCTTTCGCCGTCTGTTCGGCCAGCGCTTTCACCTCGCTGGCGACCACGGCAAACCCTTTTCCAGCCTCGCCTGCGCGTGCAGCCTCGATCGTGGCGTTAAGGGCGAGCAGATTGGTCTGTTCGGCAATCGTGGAGATCAGCTCGGTGACAGAGGCGACGGTATCGACCACTTCGCGCAGGCGGTTCATGGCCTCGGCAGACTGACCGGCCTGCTGGAGTGCCTGACGGGCCTGCTCACGGGTTTCGCCGATCTGCTTGGCGACTTCCGTGATGGAGGCAGAGAACTCTTCTGCTGCACCAGCGACCGATTGCACATTGGCGCTGGCCTGTTCGGCGGCGGCAGACACCGTGGTGGACTGGCGGTTTGTCTCCTCGGCAATGGCGGCCATGTTGGACGCATTGCCCAGAAGCTGCTCCGCAGCTGCGCCCACCTGGGTGACGATCTGGCCGACTGCAGTCTCGAAATCGTCAGCCAGCTGGTTCATTTCCTGAATGCGCTGCTCGCGTGACCGTTTTTCGGTCGCCTCGGCTTCCGCCTCAAGCTCGCGGGTACGCTGCAGCTGTTCGCGGAAGTAATTGGCGACGCCTGCCAGTTCCCCGATCTCGTCCTTGCGCTCGGCGCCGGTTACGACGGTGTCCAGCTTGCCATCGGCGATGTGCTGAATGCTGGCCATCACGTCAGAGAGTGGCCGTGCAATGCCAAACCGCGCGATCACGAAACCCAGCGCCAGACCGGCCAGAATGCCGATGACGGCGACAGCGATCAGCATCATCATGCTGGATTCCGCGACGTCGGCGGCGTTGTCGACTATATCATTGCCATAGGTGTCGAGCGTATCAACTACCGACCCCACGTCACCGCGAAGCGCTCGCAAGACGGCGCGGTTTTCGTAGGCGTGATCAATGACCCTTTGATGGGCCGATCCGATTTCAATACCGCGAGCCCGCCGAGCGAGGTTGATGGTCTGGTTGGCCCGTTCGACATAGGCGTTGAACTGGCCTTCGACCGCGTCGACCCGCGCCCGTGTTGCCGGCTCAACATTGGCTTTCAGCCAGGTGAGCCGGTCACGCGCCTGCTCGACCGCTTCGTTCATGATGCTTTGGGCGTCATCTGCCAAAGCCGGACTTGCAGCAGCAATATATTCTGCCCGGCCAATATCGACGATGCTCTGATTGAGGCGCGCCCCGATGCGGGTTCCGTTCCCGGCCTCGTTGATCTCAACGCTGGCGGCCGTCAGCGCCTGGAGCCCCCAGGCACCGATGCCGGAAATGGCTGCCGCACTGAACGCCATGATACCGATGATGATAAAAATCTTCGTTGCTATTTTAAAACGCGAAAGCATGCCCAAAGTCTCCTTTACTTGTCCCGCCCAGCGTCTGCATGCGGTTGGATGAAGAAAAAATGCTGACTGTCCTTGCGGTATCAAGTTCTCGACGAAACACCTAACCGAGGGTTAATCGCGCTGCCCGGCGCTTCCAAGTGGATCGCCCGGATTGGTTTGCGCCACATGGTTAAGCTGAAAGTCAACTTTTCGGTTTGTATTGGCGGAGTTCTTCCTCAACTTCGCCAGGTTCATCATGAAAATCGCTCTTGCTTCCGCCCTTTCGGGCCTTCTCGTGACGGTCTCTGCGCCGGCCATCGCGGCCGCGTCAGAGACGCAGGCTTCCCCCTTCACGCTCTCCGGTTCGGCGCGCATCCGCTATGAATCGATCAGCGATCTGTTCCGCGCAGGCGCCAACGGCTCAGATCAGATGCTCTCCAGCCGTGTTCGCATCAAGGGCGAATACGATGCGGGCCGCGTCATTTTTGGCGGCGAGTTTCTCGACGCGCGGGCATGGCTCACCGATAGCGGTTCGGTTATTCCGGCTGGCAGCGTGAATGCTGCGGAGTTGCTCCAGGCCTATGTACGTGTGCCGCTGGAAGGCGGCGAGCTTCAGGCTGGGCGATTCGTGATGAATGTCGGGTCTGGCCGTCTGGCCACCGAACAGGGTTTCCGTAACACGCCCAATAACTTTGAAGGCGTACGCGGACGTTTCACGCCTGCGGAAAACTGGACTCTCGAAGCGTTCTTTACGGCGCCGGTACGCATCCGCCCGAATGACCGCAATGCCATCGAGAACAACACCGCCCAGATCGATGAAGCCGAGTGGGGCACCCATTTCTGGGGTGTTCATGCCACGCGTACCGGCCTGGCCGGCAATCTGCGTGCCGAAGCCTATCTGTTCGGCCTGAATGAAGAAAACGGCGCCGATCTGCTTACTCCGGGATTCCGGATTTCCAGCCCGCGTGCGGCTGGCACCTATGATTTCGAGATCGAGATGATGGCCCAGTTTGGCGATCAGCCCTCGGCTGGCGGCACGCTGGATGTACGCGCCTGGTCGGCAAATGCGGCACTGGGCTACAGCTTTGATGCGCCATGGCGCCCCCGCCTGTCAGGCCAGCTGGTTTACGCCAGCGGTGACAGCAATCCTTCTGACGGGGAGTGGAATCGCTTCAACCCGCTCTTTGGCGCGCGCCGTGGGGATTATGGCACGACGGGCCTGTCCTTCGCCCATTTCCGCGAAAACCTGATCGCGTTTGGTCCGCGTCTCGACCTGCGTGATGGTCCGACAGCGATCACCCTGCAGGTGCAGGAATCCTATCTGGCTTCCGACACCGACCGCTGGCGTGTTGCAAACCTGCGCGATACCACCGGCCAGTCCGGCAGCCGTATCGGTACGCTGGCAGAAGCGCGCATGACTTACTGGATCCGCCCTGACCGGCTGCAGCTGGAAACCGGCGCCATGGTGCTCTTCCGTGGTGATTTCGCCAAAAACGCGCCTGGTGCGCCCGCCGGCGACAACCCGGTCTACGGCTATGTCATGCTGAGCGCACCGTTCTAGCCTGATCTTTCTCAGAGTGCGTATGAAGGCCCCGTCCCGGTTAGGACGGGGCCTTTTCGTTCAGCGCTTTGGCTGTGGCCGTCTGCGCCGCCGGGTGAATGTCAGCCCGGTCAGAGCCAGCGCTATCAGGGCGGCGATGACCACCATCATCAGCGTGTCTCGCACATCGCGGCCCAGCGGGTTGGCGAACTGCCATTTGTGAAGCTGGTCAAAGCTGCGCCCCTCCAGTGCCGCAACCGGGCCTGCCTGTCCGGCCTGCGCGAGCAGGCCATCTACCGGGTCAGCGAAGACCGGGCCGCCTTGTGTTTCCACCCGCCAGACCGGCAGGCGCTTGCTGGCAAAGCCGTAATCGCCATCGAATCGGGTCTGCAGGGCGGTCACGCTGTCTGATGGCGCGTCCGCAAGGCGGAGCGCGCGGGCAGCATCATCAAGGGGCAGGCCCGCGCCGTTACCGGCGAAATAGCGCGCCTCACGGCCCTCTGCCGCGCGCCAGAGCCCGCCTTCAGTGTCCGCCGTGGCCGCCAGATGGGCAAAGCGCCCTTGCGGCACCTCATCAAGGCTGGCGGGCGCAAACAGGGCGGCGCCGGGGCGTTCGGCGGCAAACAGCGATGCGTTCACCCAGGCATGGAAAAGCCCCGATACAGGAAAGGCGAGGGCAGGCAGGGCCAGCGCCAGCCCGGCATAGCGGTGCCATCGGCGCAGCCCCTTTCCCTTTGCGGTAAACGTAAGGCTGATGCCTGCCAGCACCGTGCTGATGAAGATCAGGGTGAGCGCAGTGATGACCAGCAGGCGCAAGGGCTCGACGGGTTTCAGGAAGGAGAGCGTGTGTACGCTCTGGAAGACACGCAGCATCACCCGGCGTGGCGCATTGGTGACGGAGGCCAGCCGGTCCGAGCCGGTATCGACATAGACGGTAAGCCGGTCTGACGTGTCGAACATCACCGCCATGACCGGCAGGAGACGGTTGATGGCCGGATAGTCTGCGCTGAAGGCTGTGATCTCTTCCACCGTGAGCACGGGCACGTCGGGCAGGGCGGCGTAGTGGCGGGCGAGCGTGATGGCGTGCTCGCGCGCCGCTTCCGGTGCTGGTTCGCCGGTTGCGGCATTGAGGGCGAGGCGGGGCGTATGCGGATCAGTGCGCACTGACCAGTAGGCGCCATTGCCGGACGGGGCCAGCCGGAGATGTCGAACCCCGGACGGCATGGCGGCGAGGGTGGAGGGGGCCGAAGCCCCCTCCGTTTCGATTTCCAGCGCGGGCGGCATCTGGATCGCGGCTCGCGGCGCGGTCCAGCTCATGATGGGATGGAGGAAGCCTGAAAGCCCCCACATCACCACGGCAAGAACCGCGAGTTGCGGCCCCGTCCGGTGCAGCCGCCGGACATCGATCCTCATTGCCCGCCCCCGAAGGCCAGCGTCACGCCCGCATAGACGGCGCGGGTTTCGCCGGGGGTAAAGCGCGCCAGCGCAGCCGTGGACGCATCGGCAACAGTCTGTACCGCCGAGACATAGGCTTCGTCGGTCAGATTGCGGCCCTCGACATAGAAGCCGAGGCGGTCATTCACATCATAACGCGCAGAGACGCCCAGCAGGGTGTAACCGGGGAGCTTTTCCGAATTCATGTAGTCGGTGAAGCCGTCCCCGCTCTGCCAGGTAAGGCTGGGCGCAATCTCGAACGGACCGAAGCCGTAGCGCAGCTCGGCCACCAGACGGTGACGGCCCAAGCCCGGCAGGCGGTTATCGCCATAGGTCGTATCGCCGTCGAAACGGAAATCGCCATAGGTGTAGGCCAGACGCGTGCGCCACGTTCCTGCTTCGCCCTCATGCAGCAGGGCTTCAGTGCCGAGTTCGAAGCCGGTACGCACCGTGTCATCGGCGTTGAAGATCGCAGCCGGAATGCCGGGCACGACCGTGAAGGCGGTGAACTCGTTATCCAGATGGATGCGGTAGAGCGCGGCCTCAAACCGGAAACGGTCGTAGGCGCCCCTCAGGCCGATCTCGTAGCTCGTGCCTTCCATCGCGCGGATCGGCGTGAAACCGCCCACCCCGCCTTGCGTCACGTCGGAGAAGGTGGGCGGCTCGAAGATCTGGCTGATATTGGCAAACCCGGTCAGCGCGTCATCGAAGCGGTAGAGCGCGCCGATGCGGGCCGTGACGCTGGAGAAGCTGACATCCCCGCCTGCCGCCGGGTTGATCCGGTCCTCGACTTCGCGCCGCGTTGAATTGTTCACCAGCCCCGCCAGCAGGTCGAAGCGCTCGGTCAGCCCCACGCGGGCATCGATAAAGGCGTTCGCGCCTGAACCCTTCTGGCGTGCGTTACCAATCTGGAAGCCGGCTGTGCCGCCATTATTGAGGAACACCCGTGCGTCGGTTTCACTGCGCCGCAGATCGCCGCCAAGCGTGAACTCCACCGGCAGGCCGGCCAGCTCGGCCTCATGGCTCCAGCGGGCAAAGAGGCGGTAATCCTCCATGTCCTGATCGACGATGACCGGAACCGGGTGCCAGAGCGTGCGCGTGGTTGCGCTGCCGCCAATGGAAAAGCGGCCCACACCTGTATCAAAATGGGACACTGTCCAGCCGCGCCAGGCATTCAGGTCGCGGCCATAGCGAAGGGCGATCGCAGCAGGGTCCTGCTGGCGCGGATCAGCCCGCAGCTGGGCCAGCGTCAGATTGCCCGGCATCTCCTGATTGATGTCGCTGCCAAGCAGGCCAAAGCGCGTTTCCACCTGATCATTCCAGCGCCAGCCGAGATCGGCATAAATGCGGCCATTGGACTGGTTTGCGTTGGGACGGAAGCCGTCCTGACGCTGCCAGGTAGCGGCGAGGGCATAGTCCAGATTGCCGTGCGTGCCGCTGGTGCGGCCATGGGTGCGTGTCGTACCGAACGAGCCGGCTTCCAGCCGGACACCCGACTGGTTGTTCAGCGAGGCCGCGCTTAGCCCCTCAATCTCGATAGACCCGCCCAGCATGGTGGAGCCGGTGCGGAAACCGTTGGCACCGCGATTGACCGCCATGTGCGAGACGAAAAGCGGATCAAGCTCCTGATAATCGCCAAACCCGTCGGCGTTATTGATCGGGACGCCGTTGAAGATCAGCTCCACACCGCGCAGGTGCATATTGTTGGCAAGACCCGAACCGCGCACCGACAGGCGCGAATCCTCGCCGAATTTGGGCTGGGCCACCACACCGGCGGTAAACGCCAGCGTATCGGCAAACCCGATCGCGTAACGCGTGGCGAAGCTTTCCGCGTCGATGATGGAGATATTGCCGGGCTGGCGCGCGGCTTCGGCTGCCGCTTCTTCAGCAGGCGCGGACAGGCGGTAGCCGGTGACGACAACGCGGTCCTGTAGTTCGCCGGTTTCGGCCGTTTCCGCGAAGGCAGCTGTAGACAGGCCGGCAGCGGCCAGCAGAACGAACCCGGCAGTGCGGGCAAGGTATTGGGTTTTCATTGGGATGTCCCCGAAGGCAGATGCTTGAACAGTGGCCCGCAGCCCCGTTCAGCGTCATGCCGAGGGGATCAGGCCGTTTGGAGGTCTGTCAGGCTGCTTGAGGGTGGTCCGCGCTGGCCGGGCAGGGCGATATGACCGGATGCGGATTTGCCTGCTTCTGGCGCGTATAGACGGTGAAGCGGCAGGGCGTGGCTCAGCCAGGCCGGGCTGTCGGGCATGACCGCAATGGCGGCAAGTCCGGCAAAGGCACACGGTGCCTCAGGGGTAATGGGATCTGCGCTATCGGGCGATACGGCCTTGCCATCGGCATCGAGGACCAGTTCGCGCATGCCCTCGGATGTACAGATGACAAGGGTGAACTGCCCGTCGGCGCCTGCCTGCGGCATCCACCCCGATGGCACCAGGCCGCTCATGCACGCGGCGACAAGCGCGAGCGTGGCCATGATCTGGCGAAGGCTGGAAAGCCGGGAGGGGCGGGCGTTCAACATGGGTTGATCTGCTAACGCCGGTTTCTGATGCGTGCAACATCGCGAAGCTGCGGCGAAACGCGCAAACAAAAACGCCGCCAGTTGCCCGGCGGCGTTTTCGCGAAGGGGTGTCTCCCGTCCCTTTCGGGCGGGAAACGGAAATTCCCTTAGATGTCTTTCAGCGCAGACGCCGGGCGGAATGCCAGCGAGGTCTTGGCTTTGGACTTCATTTTTTCGCCCGTACGCGGGTTGCGGACTTCACGCGCTTCGCGGTGCTTGGCGTGGAAGGTGCCGAAACCGGCGAGCTGAACCGTGTCGCCTTTTTTGGCGGAGGCAACGATGGCATCGACGAAGGTGTCGATGGCGTCGCCGGCCTGGGCGCGGGTGATGCCAGCCTTGTCGGAGATGGCTTTGGCGAGTTCTGCTTTGTTCATGAGGGTTCCCCCCGGTTGTTTGACGCCTCGCCAGCCGCAAGCGGCAGGGTTGGCCGTTCATTGGACGGATGAATCAATCGCGATTCTCATAAGGCATAGCAAGGAAATACAGGGGAGTCGGCAGGTTTTACGCAGGCATCTGCCATTCATCCGATCCATATGGTAAACAAAAGCTTGAAATCTGGCCCGGTGTTTGCGCTACGGAAAGCATGGAACCCAAACGCGCCCCATTATTGAACATCGTCGCCGCGACCGGCCTGGCTGTCAGCGTGGCTGTGCTGAGCTATGCGGGGTTTGAAGCCCTGTTTTCCAGCCCCACCCTGTCGGCCCTGACAGGCGCGGTTGTGGGCGGTTTCGTTCTGGGACGCCTATTGCGCCAGCGCCGGGACACGGCTCACCGCGCGTAAAGCACCATCTGCGTACAGCGGAAGAGCGCGAGCACCTTGCCATCGGCTTCACGCCGCGCGGCTGCATCCCACACCTGCGTGGTCCGGCCCAGATGCACCGGCTTTGCTTCCCCCAGCACCCGGCCATCGCGGGCTGTGCCCATGAAGTTCGATTTCAGCTCCACCGTGGTGAAGCTGATCGCGCCTTCGGGCAGATTGGCCATGGCCCCATAACCGCATAGCGAGTCCAGCAACGCCATGATGCTCGCGGCATGCAGGAAGCCGTTGGGCGCCAGCAATTCCTCGCGCACATCTATATAGCCTTCGACGTGCGCGGGATCGCCATTGGTAATGACGAGACCCACGAGGCCGGGCAGCTTACCGGCGCTGACGGCATTGATGGCGTCGAGATCTGACGTGTTCACACTTTCACCAGCATTTTGCCGAGATTGGCGCCGGTGAAGAGGCCGGTGAACGCCTCGGGCATCTTTTCAATCCCCTCATAGACGGTTTCGCGGCTCTTCACCTTGCCGCTCATCATCCAGCTGGAGAGATCCTTGATGAACTCGCCCTGCAGGTCGAAATGCTCGGTAACGATGAAGCCGCGCATCATCAGCGACTTCGTGACGATATTGGTCATGTTGTGCGGGCCGGGCGAGGGCGTCTCGTCATTATAGCGCGAGATCATGCCGCACGCGGCGATGCGCCCGAACTGATTGAGCACGTCGAGAGCGGCCACCAGATGATCGCCGCCGACATTCTCGAAATAGGCGTTCACGCCTTCAGGGGCCGCCTCCTTGATGGCTTTGCGCAGGTCAGGCACGTCCTTGTAGTCGATCGCGGCGTCGGCCCCGATCTCCAGGCAGAAATCGGTCTTGGCCTTGCCGCCGGCGGTCGCGATGACGCGCGCGCCCATGGCCTTGGCAAACTGGATACCGGCAGAGCCCACCGCGCCTGCGCCCGCGCTCATCCACAGCGTTTCGCCTTCTTTCAGGCCTATAATGCGCTTCAGGCCCGCATAGGCCGTCAGCCCTGTAAGGCCGGCAATGCCCAGATAGGCGTGGGCGGGCAGAAGGTTTGCATCGACCTTCATCAGGCCCTTGGCGGGTGCCACATAAGCTTCGCGCCAGCCGAGCATGCTCATCACATAGTCGCCCTCTTTCAGGGCGCCGGAGCGCGACTTGATGACCTTGCCGACCGCGCCGCCTTCCATGGGCTTACCGGGCATGAACGGGTCGATATAGGTCTTCAGGCCCGCCATGCGCGGGCGCATGTAAGGATCGACCGAGAGCCATTCATTCGCCACCAGCACCTCGCCCTCGGCCGGCTCAGGCAGGTCCACCTCCGCCAGCGTGAAGTATTCGGGCTTCACCGCACCGGTGAAGTGACGAACGAGATGGATTTCACGAGATTTCATGGACTTACTCTTCAGTTGCGGAAGGGGGTGGAGCTTCGGCCGGCGCGTCGCCGGAGTCGAGGCTGATGGACATGAGTTCAAGGAAGGAGACATCGTAGCCGAGCTGCAGCACCAGTTCCATACTGGCCATGGTCAGGGCCATGATCAGCACGGTTGATGGGATGGTGACCAGAAGGCTCGCAATGAGCAGGCCGGCCAGGGCCAGCGGGTGCAGACCATACCCGCCAGAGCCGATCCGGATCAGCGCCACGAAGAACACGATGGCGCTGAGGCTCTGTGTCATTATGAATGCGAGCTCGCTGAAGATGAGCAGCGGAACCACCAGCAGCGATGCAATCAGCATCGCATTGTTTGCCGTCAGGTAGCACTGCAGATGGTGCCACCAGCTGACCGATGGCCGGAACAGCTTGATAACCACAAGATAGGGGACCATGCCTGCCACCAGAATGGGCCAGTTTAAGAGCCCGCCCCAGCGAGACACCGTTGCGGAGACCTCCTCGAACGTGTGTCCACGCTCGGCAAGCGCTGCGCGCACCCTGTCCCAGCCATCTGCTGCCATCATCGTCTCGAGCGAGAACATGTTGGGCAGGCCGAAAAACGCGATGATCGCGAAGGTCAGTCCCATCAGGCTGAGAAACAGCCGCAGAGGTGAGAAGTAGGCGTTGGTCCCGTTTAGTACATCGCGGGCGATGCGCGGCGTAAACACCAGCGTGTCGATCACCGTGCGGACAATGTTCGGCCCTAGCGGAAGGCCTGCAACACCGGCGACCGCGCCACGCAGCTCTGACTGCGGCGTTACGGGCCCGGAATCCCTCTCTGAATTGCTCATTCGTGCTCTCCCCGCCCTGTTGCCCGTCATGCTAGGGGCGCTTTGCGGCAGCGGAAACAGGAAAATCCCGCGCCGGGGCGAATTGTGAACTTCCCCTTTGTCAGCCTCGCCGCAACGTGCAATCTCCGCCCCTATGAGCAATGCATCCCAACCCTTGCGCGCCGGGGTCGTCGGCGCGGGCGTTTTTGGCGGCTATCATGCAGGCAAGTATGCCGGTGATGCCCGCACCGAGTTTATCGGCGTATTCGATCCGGTGCGTGACCGGGCGCGGGCGATTGCCCGTCAGTACGGGGCCATCGCCTTCACCTCGCTCAACGCGATGATCGAGGAAGCCGACATCATCACCGTTGCCAGCCCGGCCCTCTTCCACCATGACGCAGCCCACCGCGCGCTGGCGGCGGGCCGGCATGTGCTGGTGGAAAAGCCGATCTGCGCCACCGTGGAAGAGGGGCGTGAGCTGCTGGAGCTGGCGCGAAAATATGGCCGCGTCCTGCAGGTCGGCCATCAGGAGCGCTTCGTCTTTGCCGCGATGGGGCTGTTCGGCACGCTGCCGCCTGCGCGCACCCTGTCCGCACGCAGGATGGGCACGCCGTCGCCCCGCAATCTGGACGTCTCGGTGACGCTCGACTTGATGATCCACGACATTGACCTGGTGCTGGCGCTGGCGGGCAGCGCCCCGTCAAAGGTCGAGGCGGATATGCGCGCCGAACGCGGCGGGCTGGCCGATCACATCGTCACCAGGCTGGAATTTCCCGGTGGTCAGGTGGCAGAGCTCGAATCGAGCCGCGTGGCCGCAGACCGCGACCGCGTCATGACCATCGAGTTCGAGGGCGGGGCAGTGCTGGACGTGGACTTCATCCGCAAGCGTTTCGAGAACGGAGCCGGGCTGCCGCTGGATCCCGGCTTTGCCGACGCGCCCATGGCGAAGGATTCGCTGGGCGCCAGCGTGCAGAACTTTGTGTCGCGCGTGCTCGACCCCGCTCATGTCAGTCCGGCCGCGGACGGGCAGGCAGGTGTCCTGGCACTGGAGACGGCTCTTGCCATCGACGCCGCAGCGGGCAGCCTCAGCCGGATGTAGGCGAGCGGCATTTGACGCCTGACAGCGGGCATGGCAAAGCCAGCCGCCTTCACCTGCCGCTCTAACTGTGCTGGAAATCCGTCCATGTCCGTCAAAGTCCGTTTTGCGCCGAGCCCGACCGGCCTCATCCATGTCGGCAATGTCCGCATTGCCCTGATGAACTGGCTGTTCGCGCGCCGCGAGGGCGGGACTTTTGTGCTGCGCGTTGACGATACTGACCTTGAGCGCTCCACCAAGCTGTTTGAGGACCAGATCGTGGAGGACCTCCACTGGCTGGGCCTGAATTTTGATGAGCGCTTCAACCAGTCGGCCCGCTTTGACCTTTACGAGGCTGCGCGCGCGAAGCTGGTCGACACCGGCTTCCTCTATCCGTGTTACGAGACCGAGGACGAGCTCGATCGCAAGCGCAAGCTGCAACGCGCGCAGGGCAAGCCGCCTGTCTATGACCGCGCCGCGCTGAGCCTCACCGACGCCGAGAAGGCGAAATACGAGGCCGAGGGGCGCAAACCCCACTGGCGCTTCAAGCTGTCGGGTGGGCGTATCGAGTGGAACGATCTGGTGCGCGGCCCCAGCCATATCGATACGAGCTCGGTCTCTGATCCGATCCTGATCCGGGAGGATGGCAGCTATCTCTACACGCTCCCCAGCGTCGTCGATGATCTTGAAGCGAAGATCACCCACGTGATCCGCGGCGAGGACCATGTGACGAACTCCGCTGCGCAGATCGAGATTTTCGAGGCGCTCGGCGGCAAGGGCTCATCGCCTGCACTCGCGCACTTCCCGCTGCTGGTAGGCTCTGATGGCGAGAAACTTTCCAAGCGTATTGGCGGCCTCTCGGTAAAGGCGCTGCGCGAGGAAGAGGGCATCGAGCCGATGGCGATCCTCTCGCTGCTGGCCAAGCTTGGCACGTCTGACGCCATCGAGGCGCGCAGCGATCTTGCCTCGCTGGTCTCCGAGCTCGATTTCTCGAAAGTCTCGCGTACGCCTGCGCGCTTCGACTTTGCCGAGATGGAGCGGCTGAACGCCAAACTGCTCCATGAGACAGGGTTCCTCGCGGTCAGGGACCGGCTGGAAGCCCTTGGTATCACCGCCGGTGAGACGTTCTGGAATGCCGTGCGGCCCAATCTCAACCGGCTGAAAGACGCCGCAGACTGGTGGCAGCTGGTCGAGGGGCCTGTCACGCCGGTGATCGAGGATGCGGACTATGCCGCCAAGGCGGCGTCACTGCTTCCCGATGGCGAGCTGACCCGCGAAAGCTGGGGCGCGTGGACGAGCGCCATCAAGGCCGAGACAGGCCGCAAGGGCCGCGAGCTGTTCATGCCGCTGCGCCAGGCGCTGACCGGCCAGAACCATGGCCCGGAGATGGATGTGGTGCTGATGCTGATCGGCCGGGAAAAGGCGCTGACGCGTCTGTCGGGGCAGGCGGCTTAATATCATATTTTAGCTCCGCAACGCATCCGCGTTGCGATGTTCCGCGAAAAGTCGCGGGCGCGAAGGCCTGTCCCCGGCTTGATCGGGGATCGCGCTTGCGGTCCGCTTCGCGGCCCGAGGGGCCTTCGAGACGTTCGCTTCGCTCACCCTCTGGATGAGGGAAAAGCGTACAACGCCCTCATCCTGAGGAGCCACGCAGTGGCGTCTCGAAGGACGAGGGCGTTTAAGTCACCCCTCACACAAACCCGTCTGGGACAGGCTTGTGCGCTGCGATCTCTTCCTCCGTCAGCCCCTCCAGTTCATGGGGGAAGACCAGCCAGTCGTCGGTCTCGTGGACGTGGTAGTCCGGCCGGATTGTAGTCTCGTTGCGCTTTGGCTTGTACCAGGCGACAGCGGTGCGCACCTCATAGCGGCCCTTTAGCGCGTCCAGCACGGCCGCCAGCGTATGGCCCCGGTCCAGTACATCATCGACCACCAGCAGCTTGCTGCCGGCGGGCAGCACCGCTGTCAGCGCATCCAGACCAGAGATAGCGATCTCGCTCTTACGCTCGTCTATCCCGGTGTAGGAATGGGCGGCGAGGGGTGAGTGGCCGATTTTCACGCCCTTGAAGGCCAATGCCTCATGCAGGGCAATCGCGACCGGACAGCCTCCACGCCAGAGTCCGACCAGATGATCAGGCCGCCAGCCGCTTTCCAATACGCGTAGCGCCAGACTAAACCCGTCGCGCACCAGGCTGTCAGCGGTCAGAAAGCGTTTTTCCATGGGGATTTACCGGCTTTTATGTGTTGTTTTTTGAGTGCTGTGGAACGCTATCTGCGGGGCGGCGTTATCTGTTCGTGTTCATAATGCGAAAGGATAGCAATATGCTTCGTCTAGCACTGGCCTTCTTTATCGTTGCGATAATTGCGGCCCTGTTCGGTTTTGGTGGTATTGCTGCCGGTGCCGCCAGCATTGCCCAGATACTTTTCTTCCTCTTTGTGGTCCTGTTCCTTGTCGCCCTCGTGGTGGGCTTGGTGCGCGGACGCTCACCGAGGATATAGTTCTCCCCAAGGGTAGAACGTCAGTGAGGCCGGGCTTTCCCCTTAGCCCGGCCTTACTAATGCGTGACGTTTCTTGCCGACAGACAGCTTGATCGCGCCATCTTTCACATCAGCCTCACCGAGTGAGCGGGACTGATCACTTTCGGTCTCGTCATTCACCTTCACGGCGCCCTCGGCAAGCTTGCGCTTGGCTTCACCTTTTGAGCCAGACAGGCCCGCCTCGACGAGAGCATCGAGCAGGCCGATACCAGCACCCAGATCAGCGGTGATCGTCGGCAGGGCATCGCCCGTGCCGCCCCCGGCGAACGTCGCCTTGGCGGTTGCCTCCGCCTCGCTCGCCGCTGCATCACCGTGCAGCATGGCGGTCGCGGCATTGGCAAGCGCAATCTTGGCGTCGTTGATCTCCGCGCCCTGCAGGGCCTCCAGCCGGGCGATCTCGGTCAGCGGCATGTCGGTGAAGAGTTTCAGGAAGCGGCCCACATCCGCGTCTTCGGTATTGCGCCAGAATTGCCAGTACTCGTACGGGCTTTTCATATCGGCATTGAGCCAGACCGCGCCGTCGGCCGTCTTGCCCATCTTCGCGCCTGATGCGCTGGTAATCAGCGGCGTCGTGAAGCCATAGACTTCCTTGCCATCGACGCGGCGGCACAGCTCCACCCCGTTGATGATATTGCCCCACTGGTCGGCTCCGCCCATCTGCAGGGCCGTGCCGAATCGCCGGTTCAGCTCCAGATAATCGACCGCCTGCAGGAGCATGTAGTTGAACTCCAGGAAGGTCATGGGCTGCTCACGGTCCAGGCGCAGCTTCACACTGTCAAAGCTGAGCATGCGGTTGATCGTGAAATGCGTGCCGTAATCGCGCAGAAAGTCGAGATAGCCGTATTCGGCCAGCCACTCGTCATTATTGACGACGATGGCCTCCTTCATGTCGAGCAGGGCGCCGAAGGGTTTGAGGATGCCTTCCTTGTTCTCGGCGATGATTTCCGGCGTCAGCATGGGGCGGCTGGTGTCACGCCCTGTGGGGTCGCCCACCTTGGTGGTAGCGCCGCCCATGAGAATAATGGGCTTGTGCCCTGCCTGCTGCAGGCGGCGCAGCAGCATGATCTGCACCAGTGAGCCAACATGCAAGGAACGGGCGGTCAGGTCGAAGCCAGTATAGCCGCTAAGCGTTTCTGACGCCGCGCGCTTGTCCAGCCCCTCAATATCGGTTGCCTGATAGAGATAGCCGCGCTCGACCAGCGTTTTGACAAGTTCTGACGCATAGGTGTTTGCGGCCATGGCTTAGGGCTTTCCTGCTGAAACGAATATGGCGCTAATAGCAGTAATGCACGCGGGTATGGAAGGCGTAGAGCCATCGGATGGGTAAACTAACATGAAGTGGGTTGGTCTGATGAGCGGCACTTCGCTGGACGGGGTGGATGCGGCGCTGCTGGAGAGTGATGGCGAGACGCTGATCCGCTTCGGGCCGGGGCTGGAGCGCCCCTACACAGTAGATGAGCGCAAAGTGCTGCAGGCCGCCGTCGATGCCGCGCTGCAATGGCGCTGGCAGGGCGAGGCGCCCGGCGTGTTCGCGGACGCAGAAGCCGTGCTGACCACCACCCATGCCGAGGCGGTGGAGGCCGTGTGTGCAAAGGCGGGCCTTGCGCCGTCAGAGCTGGATGGCGTTGGCTTTCACGGTCAGACTGTGCTGCATCAGGCACCCAGAGACGGCGTGGCGGGCCGTACCCTGCAGATCGGCGACGGGCAGGCGCTCAGCCGCCGGCTCGGCTGCCGGGTGGTTTTCGATTTCCGGTCAGCAGATGTCGCGGCTGGGGGGCAGGGCGCGCCTCTGGTTCCGGTCTATCACCGCGCGCTGGCAGAGTGGTCCGGGCTGGAGCGCCCTTTGGGCGTCATCAATATTGGCGGCGTCGCCAATATTACCCATATCGCGGCTGACGGCACGCTGACCGCCTTCGATACCGGGCCCGGAAACGGCCTTATCGACGCTTTCATTGAGGCCCATACCGGCGAGGACATGGACAAGGATGGCGAAATCGCTGCGCGCGGCCGCATCCACGAGGCGGCTTTTGCGGAGTTTCTCTCCAATCCGTATTTTGCTGCTCCGGGACCAAAATCGCTCGACCGCTGGGATTTTTCCCTCGATGCGGTGCGCAATCTCTCGCTCGAAGACGGCGCAGCCACGCTGACCGGCCTGACCGCAAAGACGATTGCGCTGGGCGTTGCTGCCCTGCCGGACGCGCCGGAACGGCTGGTCCTGTGCGGGGGCGGCCGGCGCAACAAAACGCTTGCCGAGCTGGTCTCGGCGGCAACCGGCCTGAAAGTCTATTGCGCTGAAGCGCTGGGCTGGCGCGGTGATCTGGTTGAGGCCGAGGCGTTCGCCTTCCTTGCGGCACGGGTGATGGCTGGCCTGCCCTATACCTGGCCCGGCACGACGGGAGTGGCTACGCCGATGGGCGGGGGCAGGGTGGTGGAGTAGCGCCGCTGGCGCATATCGTGCAACGCCGCATTTTTCCTGACAGCTTAATGACAGACGGCAAAAATTTATCGTTTTTCGGAAAAAACCCTTTCATATCGAGTTTCGATATGTTATCGAGTTTCGATATGGTTGGTCCCTCATCAAAAGAGGTAAGAAAAATGAAAAACCGTCTCCTCCTTTCCACCGTCACCGCCACGGCGGTCATTCTTGTGGCCTGCGGGCTGCCGCCCGTTGCCTCAAGCTCCTCAGCGCAGGATGGCACGCGTATCACGGGCGGAGATATTCGCCTCTCCCTGAATGAAGACACCGATGCGCGTATCACCGGCGCTGACGTCAGGCTCGATGGCCGGGTCGGCGGCGAGTTGCGCGTTGCTGGCGCCGACATCACGCTTCGCGACATGTCGGTGGGTTCGCTCTCGGTGACGGGCGCTGATGTAAGCTTTGCCGGTGCTGTTCTGGGCGATG
The DNA here is from genome assembly GCF_004000605.1 of Glycocaulis alkaliphilus. NCBI lineage: Bacteria > Pseudomonadati > Pseudomonadota > Alphaproteobacteria > Maricaulales > Maricaulaceae > Glycocaulis > Glycocaulis alkaliphilus. The sequence continues at coordinate 1,532,459 of NZ_CP018911.1, forward strand.
CCCGCGTGACGGGCGCTGACATCTCCATCCGGGGCAATGTTGGCGGCGATCTGCGCGTTCGCGGCGCGGATGTGCGTATGGAAGGCAATGTCGCCGGGGAGGTGGATGGCAGCTTCGCCGACGCGCACTTCAACGGCCGGCTCGGCAGCCTGCGTGCCAACGGCGCCGACATCCGCCTCGCGGCGGGCTCCATCGTTGATGGCGATGTCCGGCTCAATGCCGCCGCCTTCGACAGCCGTGCCGCCATCGGCGGAACGCTGCATGCCAATGTTCGCACGGCGCGCCTTGGCGGTTCAGTCGCCGGCAATGCCGACATCTATGCCGACGAAGGAAACCGCCGCCGTTTGCGTGACACGGACGGGCTGGTCGAGATCAGCGGTGAGCTGTCGGGTGGAACGATCTGCGCGCGGCGCGTTGTTATCTCCGGCACCGTTACCGGGCCATTGAGTGTGCGCGCGCTGGAGCCGGTCAGCTTTACAGGCGATGGCACCGCCCCGCAGCTGGACTATACACCGCGCGGCTCTGACCGTTGCCGCCGCTAGTTTTCGCCAGATTGAATTTCCTGAGCCATTACAGAAAGGCTTGAAACCATGATCAGCAAATGGATAGCGCGTTTCGCCCAGACGGGCATGCTGGCCGGGCTGTTGCTCGCCGCATCGCCCGCCCATGCGCAATATATCGGCGGCGATCTCAATCTTGATCTCGATCAGGACCGTTCGGCCCAGTTCCTGGCCGGCGATGTGACCCTGCGCGGCCGCGTCGGCGGCGACATTAGCGGCCTGGCGGGCAATGTCGACATTACCGCCGACATAGGCGGCAGCGTCCAGCTGGCTGCCGGGGACATCGTCATCCGCGGCACGGTAGGCCGGGATGTATCGATCGCCGGCGCCAATATCTCCATTCTGGCAGATGTTTCGGGCAGTGCCGACCTGGCTGGCGCTGACATCCGGGTCGGTGGACGCGTTGGCCGGGATCTGGCCGCTGGCGGCGCTCTGATCGCCATTGATGAAAGCGGGTCCATCGGCGGCAATATGGATCTCGCTGGCAGTGAAATCCGCATGTCCGGCACGGCGCAAGGGCGTCTGAAAGGGCGGGCCCGCACCGTTATCATCGAAGGCACGGTGGCCGGCGATGTCGAGCTTCATGCAGAGAATGTTGAAATCATGCCGGGTGCGCAGATCGCCGGTCAGCTCCGGGTTCGCGGCCCCAACGCGCCTGTCATCGCGGATGGTGCCCAGATCATCGGTGAAATGACTTATGAGGAAGCGCCGTTCAGCGAACAGCGCCGTGCCCGCAGCCATGCGGGCCCGCGCGTGTCAGACTTCGGTCCGCCGGTCTGGGCATTCGGGACGGCCATGGGTATCGCGGCTTTTGTGCTGGGCCTGCTGGCCTGCCTGATCTCGCCGCGCGCCGTGTCGGGCATTGCCGACCATTTCCGGGCGCGCCCCTGGGCTTCGGGTCTGCTGGGGCTGGTGCTGGCCGCCTTCCTGCCGATCCTGCTGGTGGCGGTGTTTGTCTTCCTCGCGATCACGGTGATCGGCATTCCGCTGGGTATCATCCTGCTGTTCGCCTTCCCCTTCATTATGGTGCTGGCCTACGCATTTGGCGCAGTGGTGCTCGGGGACCTGATCTTCAACCGCTCGGGCGACGGAATCGGCCTTGGCATGCGTGTCCTGTCGCTCTTCCTTGTACTGGCGGTTGTCGGGGCGCTCGGTGTTGTGCCGGTGCTTGGCTTTATCATCGGGTCGATTGTCTTCTTCATCGGCCTTGGGGCCTGGACGCTGGCCCTTTTCAATCGCAATCCGCGCATAGTTGCCGCCGAGCATAACGGTGGGGCGGCAATCTAGCGTGCCAACGCATAGCTGACTTGCGCAGCGGCCCGGTTCACAGCGCTTGAACCGGGCCGCTTTGCGCGCCATGTTCCCGGCCATGACAACACTCTTCGACACCCGCCAGCAGCAGCGCGCCGAGCGCCATCCCGAAAAGCAGAAGCGGCCCGATACGCCGGTCCTGCGAAAGCCGGAATGGATTCGCGTAAAAGCCCCTGCAGGCGGTGTGTTCTCGGAGACCCGCAAAGTGGTGCGCGAGAATAATCTCGTCACCGTGTGCGAGGAGGCGGGCTGCCCCAATATCGGCGAGTGCTGGGCGCAAAAGCACGCCACCTTCATGATCATGGGCGATACCTGCACCCGTGCGTGCAGCTTCTGCAATGTGAAGACGGGCATGCCCGCGCCGCTGGATATTGACGAGCCGCGCCGTGTTGCCGAAGCCACCGCCACCATGGAGCTGCAGCACGTCGTCATCACCTCGGTGGACCGTGATGATCTGGCCGATGGCGGGGCGGAGCATTTCGCACTGACCATCCGCGCGATCCGCCAGCTCAATCCGAAGACCACTATCGAAATCCTCACACCGGACTTCCTGAGGAAGCCCGGCGCGGCCGAAATCGTGATTGATGCGCGCCCGGATGTGTTCAACCATAATCTGGAAACCGTGCCGCGGCTCTATCTCTCCATCCGGCCCGGTGCGCGCTATTACCACTCGCTGCGCCTGCTGGAGCGGGTGAAGGAGCGCGATCCCTCCCAGTTCACCAAGTCCGGCATCATGGTCGGCCTTGGCGAGACCAAGGAGGAGGTGATGCAGGTGATGGACGATATGCGTTCAGCCGGTATCGATTTTCTCACCATCGGCCAGTATCTGCAGCCGACACGCAAGCACGCTGCCGTTGATCGCTTCGTCACACCTGACGAGTTCAAGGGCTATGAGACGATTGCGCGCGCGAAGGGCTTCCTCATGGTGTCCGCCTCGCCGCTCACCCGGTCCAGCTATCATGCAGGCGAGGACTTTGCCCGGCTGCGTGATGCGCGCGAGGCGGCGCTGAAAGCAGGCCGCAAGGCCTGAAGCGCGGCGAGCTGATGACCTCTGAACACCGCGAGAGCCTGCGCCTCCCATACCAGCCTGACGAGCTGTTTGATCTCGTCAGCGATGTGCGCGCCTATCCCAAATTCATACCACTTATCAGTGCGCTGCGCGTGATACGTGAGAGCGTGGTTGAGGGGGTGGGCGAGCTGGACGCCGAAGCGCGCGTGCAGTTCCGTTTTGTCCGTGAGAGCTTCACCACGCGCGTCCTGTTGGACCGGCCAGCCAGGACCATCAAGGTCTCCTACCTCTCCGGTCCGTTTCATGATCTGGCCAATGAGTGGCGCTTTGCAGAACTGGCAGACGGTTCGACCGAAGTCAGCTTCTGGATCCGCTACCGCTTCCGCAATCCGGTGCTGAACGCCCTGATGGATGCGAGCCGGTCGCGCGCCATCCGCTATCTGATCGAGCGTTTCCGTGAGGAAGCCGCCCGGCGCTACACGCCAGTGGAGTCAGGCACTGACCGCCTCGGACAGGAGGCGTAGGGCTTCCGACGCCGCTGCTTCACGCACACCGTGGCGGTCCAGGTGGGCGAAGAGATGCCGTTCGCTATGCGTTGGCTCTCCGCGCCGGGCGAGGCCGAACCAGACCAGCCCCACCGGCTTTTCATCGCTACCGCCACCCGGTCCGGCAATGCCGGTGATAGCCACGGCGATCTCCGCGTGGGAGTTGAATAGCGCGCCTTCGGCCATGGCGCGCGCTACCTGTTCGCTCACCGCGCCGTGCTGGGCGATCAGGGTGACGGGCACAGCCAGGCTCTCGGCCTTCGCGGCGTTGGAGTAGGTGACAAAGCCGCGCTCCAGCACGGCTGAGCTGCCGGCGATCTCGGTGATGGAGGTGGCGACCAGCCCGCCGGTGCAGCTTTCGGCCGTGGCCAGGGACACACCCTGCCCGGTGGCAAGCTCAACCAGTTCACGGGCCGCATGGGTTAGCAGGGCGGGCAGGGTGCTCATCGCAGAACTCCGGTGAAGGCGGCCTGCGCGGCGATCCCTTCGCCCCGGCCGGTGAAGCCCAGTTTCTCGGTGGTGGTCGCCTTGATGTTCACGCGCGCCAGCGGCAGGCCGGTCAGTTCTGCCACACGCGCCCGCATCGCATCGCGTACCGGCCCGATCTTCGGGCGCTCGCAGATCAGTGTGATGTCGGCGTGAGCGGGGCTTATGCCCGCCTCGCGGGCAAGCTGCATGGCGTGGGTAAGAAACTGCGCACTGTCAGCGCCGCGCCAGCGTTCATCGCTTGGCGGAAAATGCTGGCCTATATCGCCTGCGCCCGCAGCGCCCAGAATCGCGTCCGTCAGGGCGTGCAGGCCCACATCGGCGTCAGAATGGCCTACCAGCGCCAGATCGCAGGGCACGAACACGCCGCACAGATGGACGCCGTCTCCCGCCGTTAGCCGGTGGACATCAAAGCCCGTACCCATGACCGGCAGGCCGGACGGTCCGCCCAGCTGGGTTTCGGCGCGTGCAAAATCGTCCGGGTAGGTCACTTTGAACACCGTCTCATCGCCTTCAACCAGCTTAACCTGAAGTTCCGCTGCGCGGACCAGCGAAATTTCGTCGGGATAATCAGCGCCGCGCGCCTCATCGAACGCCCAGCTCAGCGCGGCGAGATGAAAAGCCTGCGGCGTCTGCACGCGCATCAGCCCGTCGCGCGAAACAGCCTCGACGCCCGCCTCGGTTTCGCGCGCCAGCGCATCGGCGACGGGCAGGGCAGGCGCGGCGCCCGATGTGTCCTCCAGCGCGTGCAGCAAGCGGTCGATGAGCGCCGGGCTCAATCCCGGACGCGCCGCATCGTGAATGAAAACAAGCGGCTGGCTAGCCTTTTCAATGCAAGCTTTTACGGAGCGGGTGCGGCTGGCCCCGCCTTCCACCAGAATGACATCAAGCCCTTCGAGCGCCTGGCGGGCCATTTCGATATGACCTTCGGCTACGGCGATGATGATCTCCCGGCAGAGCGGATGGCTGGCAAACGCTTCCACAGACCATCGCAGCAAGGGCTTGCCCGCAACACGCTCGAATTGCTTGGGCAGGCTGCGGCCAGCCCGCGTGCCGCTTCCTGCGGCAACGATGCATGCACTGAATGGCGTCATCGGGTCTCTTTCGTGCAGCACTCTGGCACCAAAACCGGGCAGAGCGCTGTGCGGCGTCTGGCGGTCCGCGTCCATACACTGTATCTGCACGCCTATGACAAGGGTGTCACATAATGCCGTCGAGGCAGGTTTCAGCGTTGGCGCGGTGCGTGTGGACGTGCCGTGCATTCTCGCGCCGATGTCTGGCGTGACCGACTACGCCATCCGCAAGCAGGCCAAGGCCTTCGGAGCGGGCCTTGTGGTGTCGGAAATGGTGGCGTGTGAAACGCTGGCGCAGGGCCGTGCTGACGTGGTGCGGCGCATGGCGGGCGATGCAGATGTCGCGCCGCGTGTGATCCAGCTGGCCGGGCGTGAAGCGAAATGGATGGATACAGGCGCGCGCATCGCCGCTGACGCGGGTGCTGAAATCATCGACATCAATATGGGCTGCCCGGCGCGCCAGGTGACGCGTGGCCTGTCGGGATCTGCCCTGATGCGTGATCTCGACCATGCGCTGGAGCTGGTCGAGGCGACGGTGAACGCCACCGATGTGCCAGTGACGCTGAAAATGCGCCTCGGCTGGGACCACGACACCATCAACGCGCCGCAGCTTGCACGCCGCGCTCAGGATGCCGGCATCCGCATGGTCACGGTGCATGGCCGCACCCGCCAGCAATTCTATACCGGGACCGCCGACTGGGCGGCGGTGCGGCCCGTGAAGGATGCCGTGTCCATCCCTGTGGTGGTCAATGGAGACATTACCAATGCCGATGAGGCGCGCGCGGCGCTGGCCCAATCTGGCGCGGACGCCGTGATGGTGGGCCGCGCCGCCACCGGGCGCCCCTGGCTGCCCGGTGCCATCGGCCGGGCATTGCTTGAGGGCGGTGATGCGCTCGATCCGCCCATGGCGGACATGATTGGCGCGCTTGTACGGGCCACCGATGACTCAGCAGCCCTTCATGGCGAAATTCTGGGCGTGCGGTGCATGCGCAAGCATTATGCCGGCTTTGTAGACCACCTGTTTGATGATCCGGGCGAGGCGCGAAACTGGCGCAGCGTGCTGTGCAAGGCCGCCAGCGTGAAGGCCGCTATTGCGGGGCTGGAGCGCCTTGCTGGCGAAGCCGGGATACGCAGCGCCGCATGAACCCGTCAGACGCCACGACCGCCCAGGCTGCCGATTTTCTGCCAAGCGCGGTGCTGCTGATCAATGGCGCTGGTATCATCTCTTATGTGAACGACGCCGCCGAAGCGCTGTTTGAACGCTCCGCGCGCCGGATGGCGGGCGAGCCTCTGGATGCGCTGGGACCGTGGGGCAGGGCCGCGCGCGCGGTAGCCAGCCGGGCGATCAGCGAGGGCAGGGCGGTTTTCGCCCATGATGTGCGCGTGGAGTTTCCCGACGGCACACGCCGGGCAGCGATTGATGCCGCGCCTCAGATGGACGGGGCCTGTATCTCCATCCGCCTATGGCCGGAGGCCGGTGCTGTCGCGCGTGGCGACCGGGCAGCGAACGCTGCCGCAGGGTTCGGGCGGATGCTGTCTCACGAGCTGAAAAACCCGATGGCAGGTGCGAGAGGCGCCGCGCAGCTCATCGCGTCGTCGGCAGACCCCGAAACGGCCGAGATGGCTGCGCTCATCATGACGGAGCTGGACCGGGCGCTGCGTATTGCCGACCGCTGGAGCAAGGTTGGCGATATAGCGCCGCACCCGTTTGCGCCGCTGAGCCTCAATGAGGTGGCCAGCGAGGCACTGCGCTCCATGTCGGCGGCCAGCGGCAAGGGGCTGGTGCTGGTCGAGGACTACGACCCGTCACTGCCCGATGCCTTTGGCGATCGTGATCTTGTGCTTCAGGCCGTGCTTAACCTGCTGGTCAATGCCGCCGAGGCTCTGGCGGGCCAGAGCGACGGCACCATCGAGATTTCCACGCGCTACCGCATGGCGCGGCCGGGCGGGGTCGCCCCCGAAGCGCGCCTGCAGATTGATGTGACTGATAATGGGCCCGGCGTTCCTGAAGAGCTGGGCGAGTCGATTTTCTCACCATTTGTGACCGGCAAGCCGGCCGGCGAAGGGCTCGGGCTGGCGCTGGTGTCGAGGGTCGCGGAGCTGCATGGCGGCGGACTGGAATATGAGAGCCGGGCCGGACGTACGGTGTTCCGTATGTATTTACGCGAGGAGGGGACATGACGCAGGACAGCAGCGCCGGGCGGCGTATTCTGGTTCTGGAGGATGACGAGACCTTGCGCCTGGTCATCTCCCGTGCGCTGACACGCGCCGGTTTCGACGTACGTGCGACGGCTTCGCCCTCATCGGCCATTGAGCGGATGGCGCGCCGCGATGCTGACCTTCTGGTCGCGGACGTGCTGCTGGGCGACGAGAACTTCCTCGACCGGCTCGAAGAGCTTCAGCATGTGCGCCCCGACGCGCCCGTACTGGTGATAAGTGCGCAAACGACGGCCGCTACGGCGATCCAGGCGGTCCGGGGCGGCGCGTATGAGTATCTGCCCAAGCCGTTTGATCTGGACGATCTGGTAGATGCCGCCTGCCGGGCTCTCGACACCGGCGAGCGGGCAGGGCAGCAGCGCTCGGGCGCAAACCCGTTTCCCGATCTGGTGGGGCGGTCCCCCGCCATGCAGACGGCTTTCCGTTTGCTGGCAAGGCTGTCGACGGCCAGCGCGCCGGTATTGTTCACAGGGCCGGACGGGTCGGGCAGGGCCAGCGCCGCGCGGACATTGCACCGCGCCTGCAAGCCGGGCGCGCCGCTGATCGAAGCCGGGCCTGACAGGCTGAGGCGTGAGGGGGTTCAGGTTTTCGCCGAGGCGCGCGGTGGCGGCCTGCTGCTGCGCCGTGCCGAACGCTGGGACGATGGTATTCAGGATCTCGTGCTGGAGCAGCTTGGCCAGATGAGTGACACACGCCTTTACGTTACCGCGCTGGCTGATGTGCGCACAATCATGGCGCCCGCCCTGTTCGAGCGCCTGGCAGTGGGCCATGTCGATATGCCGCCCTTGCGCTCGCGCGGCGATGACCGCCTGCGCCTGTTCGAGCACTTTCTCAAAAAACACGGACGCACCGACTTTGCGATTGCGCGCGACGCCGCAGAGTTCATCAACGCCTACCCTTGGCCCGGCGAGGTAGCAGAACTCGAGCGGACCGCTGCGCGCCTTGCCGTTCAGGGTGATCGCGGGACGATGGGGCTGGCGGCACTGCAAGAAGCGCTGACAGCCCCTGTGGCGCCGGGCACCGGCGCAGCGCTGGAAGACGCCGTGCGTGCCTTTGCCGCTGCGCGCCTCAGCGAGCACAGTCATGATGTAGCCAATGATGTTGCAGCGATAGTGGACAAGGCCATGATTGAAACCGTGCTGGCCCATTGTGGCGGGGTGAGGCGGGATGCGGCACGCTACCTCGGACTTAACCGCAATACGCTCGCGCGGCGCCTGACGGCCCTGGGCATGGATTCCGGCGGTGAGGAGTAGTTGCAACACTGGGCGTTGATATTTGGCCACACCCGGTCCAACATGGATGTCGGGGCGATTTACGAATAGGCGCAGACGCTTGCCATCCTGGCTCAAAAACGGCTTTAAATCCTTGCGCATGTCGCTGTTCGCCACCGGGTTTCTGGTGGCAGCTGTGGGTGTGGTCGCCTGCGCGATTCTGGCCGTATCGGAGCAGGGCGCAATCGGCAGCCTGGCCCCGCTTTTCTATACACTGCTATCCATATCAGCCGTCATTATTGCCGGCCTCGCCGGCGCCGTCAGCGTGCGTGCCGCGCGCATTTTCATGGGCCGGCGCTTTGGTGCGCCCGCGCCCCGTCTCCACATGCGGTTCATGGCGCTGTTCGCGCTGGCTGCGGTTGCACCGTCCATTCTGATGGCCCTGCTGCTGGCTCTCGTTTTGGGCCGGGGGGTGGAGTTCTGGTTTGGTGAGCGTGTCACCACGCTGGTTGAGACCATGGCCGAAGTTGGCCGGGCGCAAGCGCCGCTGGAGTTGAATCTGGCCGAGCTTCAGCTGGTCAGCATGGCGGGGGATCTGTCCTATCCCGAAGCCGTCGCGGCGATGAGCGAGAGCCGTATCGAATACACGCAATATCTGCGCAACCAGGCTATCGGGCGTAATTTTGCGTCTGCCTACGTGATCGACAGCCGCTCCACGATTCTGGCCCGCGCGGAGGCGCCAGGCGCGCCACCATTCGTGGCACCGTCACAGCGCATGTATGAGTTTGCGGCCTCGCGCGACATCGGTGTCAGCGACCCGACCCAGCGTGAGGATGCGCCGGCCTATGTTCGGCTACTGGTGAACCTTCCAGCCTATGATGACGCGTATCTTTATGTGGTCTGGTACGTCGATCTGGGGGTGCTGACCGCCGCCGAGGAGGCGACCGCCTCCTACCGTCAGGCCGTGGCGCGTGAAGAGGGGATGCGCCAGGTCTTCATCCTCGTCTATTTCGCCGCTGTGGCACTGATCCTCGTTGGCGCGTTGTGGCTGGCGCTGAGCGCGGCGACGCGGGTGGTAACGCCCGTTGCGCGTCTTGTCGGCGCCGCAGAGCGGGTGCGGCGGGGCGATCTCGACGCGCGCGTCCTGGTCCAGCGTGACGACGACGAGATTGCCGCCCTTGGCCGCGCCTTCAACCGGATGACGCGCCAGCTGCGTAGCCAGCGCCGCGCCCTGCTCGAAGCGAACGCGGAATCGGAAAGCCGGCGCAACTTCATCGAGGCGGTGCTGACCGGGGTCAGTGCCGGTGTGGTGGGTCTCGCCCCTGATAACCGCATCACGCTGGTCAACCGCTCGGCAGAAGCGCTGCTGGATGTGGAGGCAGGCACGCTGACCGGCGAGCAGGTCGACACCGTGCTGGGTGTGTTTGCGCCCATCGTGGAGGAGGCGCGGCGCTCGCGCGCGGTGCTGATCGAGCGGCAGATCGACATTCCAGGCAATGATGGCGCGCTGCTCAATCTGAACGTACGCGCCTCCACCGATGACAAGGGCGAGCTGGTCATCACGTTTGATGACGTGACGCGCCTCGTCGCGGCCCAGCGCAACGCCGCATGGCGCGATGTCGCGCGCCGGATTGCCCACGAGATCAAGAACCCGCTGACCCCGATCCAGCTGTCCGCCGAGCGCATCCGCCGGAAATACCGGGCTGCGATACCCGACGACCAGGCCGAGATATTCGACAAATGTGTCGAGACCATCGTGCGTCAGGTCAGCGATATAGGGCGGATGGTCGACGAGTTCTCTGCGTTCGCGCGGATGCCGACACCCAAGATGGAAGCGGCCGATCTCGTCGGCGTGGTTGAGGGCGCAGTCTTCTCGCAGCGCGTGGCGTCGCCGCGCATCAAGCTGCCGCTGGAACTGCCCGGGCATCCGGTGATCGTGGAGTGCGATAGCCGTCTCACGGCGCAAGCGCTTGCCAATATTCTGAAGAATGCCGGTGAAAGCGTGCTGGCGCGGCTTGATGAAGATGGCGCCAAACAGGGCGGCGAGGTTGCCGTGACCCTGAAGCTTGAAAACGACACCGCCGTGATTGAGGTCGTCGATAACGGGCTTGGCTGGCCGTTTGCGGACCGGGCAAAGCTGACCGAACCCTATATGACGACACGTGAGAAGGGCACAGGCCTTGGCCTGGCCATCGTGAGGCGGGTCATGGAAGACCATGGCGGCCGGCTGGAACTTGAAGAACGCGAAGACGGGGCGCGGGGCGCAGTTGTGCGGCTGGCCTTCCCCTTGCTTGAAATAACGAATGCGGCCAATGAGTCCGCTCTGTCCAGAGAGGCGTAAGGTATGGCACACGACATTCTGGTCGTTGATGATGAAGCCGATATCCGCGAGCTGATCGGCGGCTTGCTTGAGGACGAGGGCTATATGGCCCGCTATGCCGGTGACGCCGACGAGGCTCTGGCGGCGGTGCGCCAGCGCAAGCCCTCGCTGGCCATTCTGGATGTCTGGCTGCAGGGCAGCCGGCTGGACGGGATCGCCCTGCTCGACGAAATCCGCGCTGCCGATCCCGGCCTGCCAGTCATCGTGATCTCCGGGCACGGCACGATCGAGACCGCCGTGGCCGCCATCCGCAAGGGCGCTTACGATTTCATCGAGAAGCCGTTCAAGTCCGACAAGCTGCTGCTGACGGTGGAGCGTGCGCTGGAAGCCAGTCAGCTGCGCCGGGAAGTCGCCGAGCTGCGCGCCCGCACCGAAATGCATAACGAGCTGATCGGAAGATCGACAGCTGCAAACCAGCTTCGCCAGACTATTGATAGGGTTGCGGCCGCAAATTCACGTATTTTGATAAGCGGCCCGGCAGGGTCCGGCAAGGAGCTGATCGCCCGGCTGATCCATGCGCGCTCCCCGCGTGCAGGCGGTAATTTTGTGCCTGTCAGCGCAGCCATGATGAACCCGGACCGGGTTGAGGAAGAGCTTTTCGGAGCCGAACGCGCGGACGGCGGCGTCGAACGCGTCGGCCTACTGGAACAGGCCCATGGCGGGACGCTATTCCTTGATGAAGTCGGCGACATGCCGCTCGCCACGCAAGGCAAGCTGCTGCGCATGCTCGTCGAGCAGCGCTTCCGGCGGCTGGGTGGCGGCGTCGATGTGGAAGTGAATGTGCGTGTGCTGTCCTCCAGCTCGCGCGATCTGCGTTCGCTTATCAGCCAGGGGCGCTTCCGGGAGGATCTCTATCACCGTCTGGCGGTCGTGCCGATTGATGTGCCGCCATTGTCGGACCGGCGCGAGGACATTCCGCTCTTGGTGAGCCACTTCCTGGAGCGTCTGACGGCGATGTCCGGGCTGACGCCGCGCAAGATCGGGCCCGATGCCATGGCAGCGCTGCAGGCGCATAGCTGGCCGGGCAATGTCCGCCAGCTGCGCAACAATGTGGAACGCGTGCTCATTCTGGCAACCGGCGATCCCAATGAAGCCATAACGCTTGATGCGCTTCCTTCAGAGGTGGTGGGACGCGATAGCGGTCCTGGCGGACTGGATACAGAGCGGATGATTGCGCTGCCGCTGCGCGATGCGCGCGAGAATTTCGAACGTGAATACCTCAAGGCACAGATCAGCCGGTTTGGCGGCAATATTTCCAGGACGGCCACCTTTATCGGCATGGAGCGTTCCGCCCTTCACCGGAAGCTGAAGAGCCTCGGTGTGGGCGGCACTGACAGGGCTGGCGACGGTGAAAGTGACGATACATCCGCGGCGGGGAGTGAAGGCTGATGAAAGCCGTCGTCTGCGGAGCAGGGCGGGTAGGGTACGGCATCGCCCGCGAGCTGGCTGCCGAAGGCAATTCGGTGACGGTCGTGGACTGGTCGCAAACGCTCATCGACCGGGTGACAACCGATCTGGATGTGCGCGGTATTGTTGGCCATGGCTCACATCCTGACACGCTTGAACGCGCCGGCATTGCCGATGCTGACCTGCTGGTTGCGGTCACGTACTCCGACGAGACAAACATGGTCGCCTGCCAGGTGGCGCATTCCATCTTCGATACACCGCTGAAGATCGCGCGGGTGCGGGCCCAGAGCTATCTGGCGAAATCCTGGCGCGATCTCTTTGCCCGCGGTGCGCTGCCGATTGATGTGACGATCTCGCCGGAGCTGGAGGTGAGCCGTGCCATCCTGCAGCGTCTGGAGACGCCGGGCGCATCGGCGACGGCGCCTTTCGCCAATAACCGGCTGCAAGTGTTGGGTCTGCGCGTGGATGAAGGCTCCCCTATAGCGGGGACGAACCGGGAGCATCTGCGCGAGCTGTTTCCCGATCTTGGCATGGATGTCGTCGGTGTGCGCCGGGATGATACGGTTTTCATCCCCGAAGAGCGCGACCCGCTAAGTGTCGGCGATGACGCCTATGTCGCCGTCGCGGGGCCGCACGTGCCGCGTGTGCTGGATGTGTTTGGTCATCAGGTGCAGCGCGCGCGCCGCGTGGTGATTATCGGCGCGGGCAATATAGGGGTGTATGTCGCCCGCGCGCTGGAGCGCATGGCGGGGGTGCGTGTCCGCGTCATCGAGGCAGACAAGGCGCAGGCCGAAAAGGCCGCCGACAGTCTTTCGCGCACCGTTGTGCTGCATGGTGACGGCCTTGACCGCCGGCTGCTGCGCGAGGCGGGGGTAGAGGATGCGGAGCTGGCGATCTGCCTGACCAATGACGACAAGGTGAACCTGCTCTCGGCCGTCATGGCCAAGCGTGAGGGTGCGCAGCGTACGCTCTGCCTGGTCAACGAGCCGGGGCTGAAGGATGTACGCACCGAGCTTGGGATAGACATCATGATCGATCCGCGCGGCGTCACCGTGTCCACCATCCTCCAGCACATTCGGCGCGGCCGGATTACCGGCCTGCAGACACTGGCTGACGGTCAGGCCGAGGCGCTGGAGGGCGTGGCACTGGCGACTTCGCCGCTGGTGGGCAAATCTCTGCGGGATCTGGACCTGCCCGAGGATGTTTCGGTTTGCGCGCTTGTGCGCGGCGAGAAGGTCTATTTCCGCCGGGACAATGTGACGATCGAGACCAATGACCGGCTGGTGGTGTTTGCCCTGAAAGCGGCTGTTCCCAAGGTAGAGCAGCTATTCCGGGTCTCCCTGGAATACTTCTGATCCCATGCAGCCCTCTCCCCGCACGATACGCGCCCTGGGCTGGAGTTGGCTCACGATAGGTCTGTTTGCGCTGCCCGTGACACTTTATGCCACCGCCCTGAGCGAAGTGGCGGCCGCGCGCGGGCTGGGGGCCAGCGCGCTGATCGGTATATTTGCTGGTGGCGGCTGTCTGCTGGCCACAGCCGGGCTTGGCCGGCGGGTTCGCGCGCCAGCGGCCTTGCGCCTTCTGGTTATTGGCTGGATTACCGGCCCTCTGGTCGCCGCTCCTTCTTTCGGAGCGGTGTCGGACGGATGGGTGGAGGCAGTGTTCGAGGCGGTGTCAGCCCTGACGACGACGGGTGCGACACTGACCGAGCCGGACGCGATGCCACGCAGCCTGGTCGTCTGGCGCTCCATGCTGCAATGGCTGGGCGGGCTGGCAACGCTCGTACTCGCGGTCACGGTACTGGCGGGGCTGGATGACCGCCGCGCCGGCCTGCGCCGGTCATCGCTGCTGACGATCGAAAGCGGCGACCTGTTCTCCAATCTGGGACGCGCACTTGTCCGGCTGGGTGGGGTGTATACGGGCCTGACAGTGATCGGTTTCGTGATACTGGCCTTCGCTGGCGCGAGCGGGTTCGAGGCATTCAACCTGGCACTGTCAGGCATTTCGACCGGCGGCTACGTGCCGCGCGGCGGCGAGCTGACAGAATGGCTGCCTTGGCCAGCGGTAACAGTGCTTGCGGTCCTTTGCGTGCTAGGGGCGGGGAATATGGCGGTGCTCTACGAGCATGTGTCGCGGGGGCGGGTCACCCGCCGGTTTGGCGATGTGCGCTCCATGCTGATCGTTTCGGTGATCTGCGGCGCGATGCTCGCCCTCGCGTCCGGCCCGGCGACGGGGATTGCCGGATTTTTCGACGCGCTGTTCGCCGTTACAACTACCGGGTACTCTGTGAGCCCTGTGGGCGCGGGCCTGCCCTTGATTGCCCTCTTGACGCTGGCGCTCGCCGGTGGCGCGGCGGTATCGACGTCTGGCGGCATCAAGATGGCGCGGCTCCGGCTTCTGGTGAGGCGGGCAGGGCGCGATATACTGCTGCTGGTCCAGCCCTCTGCGGCCGGTGGATCACGCTTTGCCGGACGCGCGGTCAACGAGGCGGCTCTGGTATCGGTCTGGGCCTATGCGCTGGCCTATCCCGTGGTTCTGGCGCTCGGAGCGCTCGCGCTGGGCCCGTTTGCCGCTGATATGGGGATTGCCTGGTCGGTGGCTGGGGCTGCGCTGACAAATGCCGGGCCGATAGCGGGAGAAGCCTATGGTGAAGTGGGCGCAGGCGGCCTGATAATCGCCTCGATCCTGATGATTCTCGGCCGGATCGAAATTCTGCCGTTTGCGGCGGTTGTGTTCCTTCTGTTTAGCGGAGACTGACGCTTTATGGCCCGCATCGCCTACGTAAACGGCTGCTACCTGCCCATCGATGCGCCGGCCATCCAGATCGAGGACCGCGGTTTCCAGTTCTCCGACGGTGTCTACGAGGTCTGGCTGGTCCGCGACGGCCAGTTTCTTGACCATGCAGGTCATCTGGAGCGCCTGAAACGTTCGCTCGGCGAGCTGCGTATTGATCTGCCGATGAGCGACGCCGCGCTGGATGTCGCCTTGCGTGAGACGCTTCGCCGTAACCGGCTGGGCGATGCGCTGGTCTATCTGCAGGTCACGCGCGGAGCTGCCAGGCGCGATCACGCCTTCCCGCTAAAACCCGTACGCCCTACCATCGTCATTACGGTCCGGCCCGCCCCGCGCGCGCCACTGGCAGCACGCGCCGAAACGGGCATTGGTGTCATCACGGCCAATGACATCCGCTGGAAGCGCTGTGACATCAAAAGCATATCGCTCCTTCCCAATGTTCTGGCCAAACAGGCGGCGCGCGAAGCAGGGGCCTTTGAGGCCTGGCTGATCAATGCAGACGGCGAGGTCACAGAGGGCAGCTCCAGCAATGCATGGATCGTGACGGGCGAGGGGGCACTGGTAACGCGGCCCGCAGGCGATGACATCCTCAACGGTATCACCCGCCAGCGCATTATCCGCATCGCCGCCGCCCAAGGACTGCGGCTGGAAGAGCGTGCCTTCACGGTGGAGGAGGCCTTGAGCGCGCGCGAGGCCTTCATCAGCTCGGCCACCTCCATGGTGATGCCGGTTGTCAGCATTGATGGCAGACCTGTAGCCAATGGCGCGCCGGGTTCGCTTGCCGGGGCGCTCAGGGAATCTTATGAGGCAGGTGAACAAGCCTGACACCCGTGTTCGGCTTACCCCATTGCACCCGCACGCGAGCGCCGCTACCTATGGCGTTCCTTGTGTGTGATGCCCTTTATGTGGGCGGGGAATAGGTGGATTGCCATGTCGAACGATAAAAAACAGAACCTTCAGGACGTGTTTCTCAATACGGTCCGCAAGACCAAGACACCCTTGACGATTTTCCTTGTGAACGGGGTGAAGCTGCAGGGCATTGTCACCTGGTTTGACAATTTCTGCGTGCTCCTGCGCCGCGATGGACAGGTCCAGCTTGTCTACAAGCATGCGATCTCGACCATCATGCCGAGCCAGCCGGTTCAGCTGTTTGACGGTGCCGAAGATGGTGCGGACGGGGACAGCGATTGACCGAAACTGCCCAGGCACCAACCCGCGCACTCATAATCCATCCGCTGCCCCCGGGCGCGGATGACAGCCGGGCCGATGCGCGTCTTGAGGAGGCCTCTGGCCTGGCCATCGCGCTGGGTCTTGAGGCCGCTGACGCCATCATCGAGCCAGTGCGCAAGCTGGAAGCGGGCACGTATTTCGGCAAGGGCAAGCTGGAAACCCTGCATGAGCGCATGCAGGCACTAGAGGTGCAGGCTGTCATCATCGACACGGCCCTGTCGCCCGTCCAGCAGCGCAATCTGGAAAAGCGCTGGCAGGTGAAGGTCATCGACCGCACCGGGCTGATCCTGGAAATTTTCGGTGAACGGGCCCGCACCCGCGAGGGCCGGCTGCAGGTGGAGCTGGCGCGCCTCACTTATGAGCGCTCGCGCCTGGTGCGCACCTGGACCCACCTGGAGCGTCAGCGCGGCGGCCGCGGCTTCCTGGCTGGCCCCGGTGAAACCCAGATTGAGACCGACCGCCGCCTGCTGGCCAGCAAGATGGCCAAGCTGCGCCGCGAACTGGAGCAGGTAAAGCGTACCCGCGCCCTGCACCGCACGCGCCGGCAGGCCGCGCCATGGCCGTCGATTGCGCTGGTCGGTTACACGAATGCGGGCAAGTCCACCCTGTTCAATCGTCTGACCGCGGCTGGCGTGCTGGCCAAGGACATGCCGTTTGCCACGCTGGACCCGACCGTGCGCGGCGTTCGTCTGCCATCCGGGAGGCGCGTGCTCGTGTCCGACACGGTGGGCTTCATCACCGATCTGCCGACCGAGCTCATTGCCGCCTTCCGCGCCACGCTGGAAGAGGTGAGGGAGGCCGACATTCTCGTCCATGTACGCGATCTGTCGGACCCCGACCATGAGGGGCGAAAGGCGGACGTTGAAAGCGTGCTGACCGCACTGGAATGCGGGCCTGCGCATGGTCAGCCCATGATCGAGGCCTGGAACAAGTTTGACCGGCTGGACGCCGAAGCGCGCGATGACGCTGTCTGGGCGGCGCGCATGGCGGCCAGCAAGTCCCGCGCATCGGTACACACGGTGTCAGCCGTGACGGGCGAGGGGGTATCCGCGCTTCTGGAGGCGGTGGATGCCGCCCTGGGCCGGGATGATGAGCGTATCTCGCTCGACCTTGAGCCCGGACAGGCCGAAATCGCTGCCTGGCTGCATGAGCATGGCGAGGTCGTCAGCGACCGGCGCGACGCCAAGACCGGGCAGATCCGGATCGAAGCGCGGCTCGCCGGACCTGATGCAGGCCGGTTCCGGGCGAAGTTCGCAGCCCTGCTGAATGATGAAGCGGACGCGTAAAAGCTAGCGCGCTGCGCGTTCATCCTCTTTCACGCGGCCCCATTCAGCTTCCATCTCGTCGAGGCTGGCCTTGCTGACCGGATTTCCAGCCGCGTCCATACGCGCCTCCACCGCGCGGAAGCGGCGTTCAAACTTGGTGTTGGCGTCACGCAAAGCTTCTTCGGGGTCAACATCAAGTTTCCGCGCCAAATTGGCGCAGACAAACAATAAATCGCCAACTTCTTCCTTGATGTTGGCGGTGTCTTTCGCCGCGATGGCCTCGCGCAGCTCGCGTGCTTCTTCCTCGAACTTGTCGAATACGCGCTCCGCATCGGGCCAGTCAAAGCCGACGCGGGCGGCCCGCTTGGTGAGTTTTAGTGCTCTAACAAGGGCGGGCAGGGCAAGGGGAATGTCGGCAAGGGCGGAACTGTCCGGGTTTCGCGCCGCGCGCTCTTCGGCTTTTTGCGCCTCCCAGGCGATTGTCTGGCCTTGCGCGTCGCGCGTATCACCATCGCCGAACACGTGCGGGTGGCGGCGCTCCATCTTTTCGGCGATGGCGTCAGCGACATCATCAAACGCGAAATGCCCGGCCTCGGACGCCATCTGGCTGTGAAAGACGACCTGAAACAGCAGATCGCCCAGCTCGGACTTCAGATCCGCCATATCGCCGCGCGCGATGGCATCGGCAACTTCGTAGGCTTCTTCGATGGTGTAGGGTGCGATGGACGCGAAATCCTGCTCCACATCCCAGGGGCAGCCGGTTTGCGGATCGCGCAGGCGCGCCATGATGGCGAGGAGGCGGTCCAGAGGGCGGGCGTCGGCGGTCATCTTGCGCGTCTCCATCAGTCCTGTCTTTCATGGGCTGATGTGCGCGAAAAATAAACCTGCGCGGCCTAGCCGATCGCATACATGCGCAGCGGCATCCAGACCGCCATGGCGATCATGATCAGGTTTTCGGTCAGCGAGATGAAGCCCAGCGGTACTCGGCTATCGCCGCCCATGCAGGCGCATTTGAGCTCGCGCCGGTCGATATAAACCGCCTTGAAGACCGAAATGGCCCCAATGGTACCGATGAAGAGCGCAACAGGCGAGGAGAGCCAGATCAGCGAACCGGCCAGCATGAGAACGCCCGCACCAGCCTCGGCAAACGGATAGATGCGCCCATAGGGCACCCAGCGTTGCGCCAGCAGGTCGTAATTGAGAAACATCGTCGAGAAGGACTCGATATTGGTCAGCTTCTGCAGGCCGAGCAGCACCATGGCGATGGCAATGAAATACTCCACCGTATGGAGGTGGAGGAGGGGGCCGCCCGCCTGCCACGCGACGGCCAGCGCCAGCAGGGCGGCCACCGAGAACAGGGCGATGACGGGCGTGTAGCTGGTGCCTTTGCCGGTGGAGAGACCCAAATGCTCCCGCAGCGCCTCATATCCGCCAATGCGCTTTCCATCGATGAAGGTCTGCGGGGTGGTCTTCACGCCGTGCTCCGCCTTGAAGGCGTCGGTTTCCTCGCGGCTGGTGAGCAAATGGTCCTCTACCGTGAAGCCCTTGCTGCGCAGGAGGTGGCGGCTTTTTAGCCCGTAGGGGCAGGTATGATCCGGCATATCCATGCGGTAGAGAACGGCCGTTTTTCCAGTCATCACAGTGTCCTTTCCGTGAAGGGCGGATTGGCGCGCACCCTCGACCTTACCATCATGGGAAGGTCAACGCGAAAGGCGAGGCAGGTTCAGATCCAGCGGCGCACGCGGGCGCAATAGGCAGTAAACGTATTACCGAACAGGGTCTGCAGCGCGCGTTCTTCGGGCTGTATCTGGAAGTGGTTGATATAAGCGACGAAGAAAGCAATGCCCACCAGCCCGCCTGGATGACCCAGAATGAGTGTCCAGCCGAGCAGCATGACCGCCATGCCCAGATACATGGGATTGCGGGTGCGCGTGTAAACGCCGTTCACAACAAGCGAAGTGGCCGCGCCGGGATCGATAGGGCTGAGCGTTGTACGCGCTTTCTGGAAGGCAAGAATGCCGGCTGCGGCTGTTGCCACGCCCAATGCCGCGACGAGCAAGCCAAGCGCTGCCTGACCGGGAAAGCTCATGCCCAGGCCCGGCGTCAAGGCCGTGAGGCCCCAGCCCAGCGTGCCTGAAACCAGCACGACAAGAGGGGGCGGAATTCGGGTTTCAAGCCATCTCATTGCGGGTACGCCTTTTCGTGCGGTGAGCCGTGGGAGAGGGCAGCTCGGCACGGTCTCGCTCTACGGCGCCAGTCTAGGCAAGGTTGAAACTTTAGCTAGAGTGCGAACACAATGGTATCGCTCGCTCACCATCCGTCGTCCCGACGGCCGGCCCGGCCGCGATGGCGGGCGCGTACGAAAATGGCGGCCGTGCTGGCTGCCTTGGCCCTGCACGTGGTTCTGATGGCCGGGCTTGCTGGTGTGTGGCACAGCTCCACGCTGGAGACGATGCCTGCTCCGCAGATTGTCTTGTTGAGTCTGGTTTCGCCGCCTGCGGAGCCGGAATCCGTGCTCATCCCAGCCCCGGAAGCCATGCCTGAGCCGGTGCCCGAGGTCGAGGCGGACTCTGTCCAGGCGCGACCGGCCCCGGTTCCGGCTGCCCCAGCGGGGGCGGAGGATGTGGCGGAGCCGGCGGACATTCTCACGGCTGATGGGGGGCAGGCGGGCTTTGCGCCCGATGCGCCGCGCCAGGGGGCCGCCGCGCGCAGCGTGGCGTGCGCAGTGGCCTCGGGCCAGCTGCGAGAGGCGATGGGGTGCGATGGCACCCGTGATGGTGCGTTTGAGAGTTTCACGGCGCACGCCGACGCCGATACCGTTGCCCGGATTGATCGGGCCTTCGCGATGACACCGGATGATCCGGGGCCGAGGACCCCGACAGCAAACCTCGCCCCGATGGCGTTACCGGGTCAAACCTTCAGCCAGCATTCCCATTATGTGAGTGGCGCACATTCGGCATTTGGCCGGTTGCCGGTTTCCGAAAGAAACCGTGATCCGGGGTTCGGGGACTAGGGTCAGGCCCGGAGGCTGGCTGCTTTGTAAGCGCCTGATCCTCTCATGCATGTTTGTCGCAAAGGAGGAACTCTCTCAATATGGTGCGTGCGCTGTGGCGGGCGAGGTGCCATTCTGTTGCCGTCGTTGAAATGCCAACTGAGTATCACGCCGGTGGCCCAGCCCCCTGATCCCGGGCCGCGACTCGCCGCTTCTGGTTTCAAGCCGCCGCAGCGGCCTGAACAGAAGGGCGTCAGCGTTACTTCCTCGTACCGCTGACGCCCTGTCTGGGACCCTAGAAGCGCACGTTCATGGACACCCACAAACGGCGCGGTTCCTGCAAGTTGGCGTACTCGCTGGCATAGGCCGTGGAGCCATTGGCCGCGACATAGGGCAGATAGCTCACAAAGTCCTGATCGAACAGATTATAGACCGTTGCATTGAGTGTTACCTGCTCGTTGACATGCCAGGCACCGCCCGCATGGGCTACGGTGTAGGCAGAGAAGCTGCCCAGCTGGTCCTGGACGATGCCGGACCCCCGATAGCGCTCCGAACGGTACTCGCCGCGCAGCCAGAAGTTCAGTGCGTCGCTGAAGCGCCAGTCGATACGGCCGTTGAGCATGTGGTCGGGCGTGTTGACCAGGGGCTCTCCAGCATTGGCGCCGCTCTTTTGTTCGCTATCGGTCCAGGTGTAATTGCCAGACGCCCTCACGGTGTCGGTAACATCCCAGCGGGCGTAGAGTTCGATGCCGCGTGTCTCGGCCTCGTCAATATTCACGTTCTGGGAAAACTCCGCCACCACCGGCCAGTATCCCACATCCGTGCAGCCTGACGGATTGGCGGGGAGGGCGGCATATTCCGCCTCGGTCAGCCCGAAGCTGCAATTGGCCAGCGGCGTACCCGATGCGATCTTGTTGTCGAACAGATTGTAAAAGACGGTCGCATTGACCTGCAGGTTTGACCGGTTGTCGAAATAGATTCCAGCTTCATAGGTGGTGGACGTTTCCGGCTGCAGGGTCGGCGTGCCGAGGGTCGGCCGCGTGCCCTGTGCGGTGAACCCGACAATGCCTTCTGCGATCTGGTCGAGGCGCGGCGTCTTGAAGCCGCGGCTGACCCCGCCGCGCAGCGTGACCATGTCGGTGGCGTTCCAAACCAGATAGGCGCGCGGGCTGAAATGGTCGCCGAAAACATTGTGGTTGTCATGGCGTGCGCCGACAGTCAGGCGCAGCGTATCCATGATGCGCCACTCATTCTCGCCAAATACGGCCCATTGCTCATGCGTGAACGGCTCAGGGGCTACCCCGTCCACCATTTCTGCATCCCAGTACTGACCGCCGATGGTGAGGGTATGCGCGCCAAACGCCCGGCTATAGCGGGTATTGAAGATCGTGTTGGTCGCTTCAAGATCGCGGGGATCGCCCTGGCGGCGGGACGTGCCGGGCACATCGTCGGGGAGTACCCGGCCGATCGTCTCGGTCACGTTACGGGTGATATCGCTGTCGAGTGTGCCGCCGAGCAGATTCCAGGTGTGAGCCAGGACAATCTGGTCGCGGTTGAATTCCTGGGTCGGGCCGTATCCCTGCACGCCCAGCGTTCCGAGCTGGCCGGTCGAGTTATCATATTCCTGACGGGTAAGATCATAGTCCAGCCACAGGCGATGGTCAGGATGCGGGGTCAGGTTCAAACGCCCGCCAAGCGACCAGATCTCCGCCTCGACCGGGCTTGGTCCGCGCTGGGATACGCCGAGCGGATTGCCATTCACGTCGGTGTAGGTGAGGTCAGCCGCTTCGCGATGATAATAGCGGCCGCGCAAGGCAAAGCTGAGCAGGCCGGGCCGGATTGCACCGTCGACATACCCGCTGGCCGAATAGGTGTTGCCGTATTCGTCGTCGCCTTGCAGCGTGGTGTCTACGGTGATCTCGCCCTGCAAGCCATCGCGCGGTTCGCGGGTGATGATATTGATCACGCCGCCCATGGCGTCGGAGCCGTACAATGTGGACATCGGGCCGCGCACAACCTCGATACGTTCAATGGCCGATACGGGCGGAATGAAGCTTGATCCAGTTTCACCGAAGCCATTCGGCGTGACATTGCCGGCCGGGTTCTGGCGGCGGCCATCGACCAGCACCAGCGAGTAGTCGGAGGGCATGCCCCGCACCGAGATGGACACGCCGCCAGTCTTGCCTTGTGAATTGCTGACATCAATGCCCTGAACGGTGGACAGCGCTTCGGCCAGCGACGATGTGCGCTGCTGCTCAAGCTCGACGCGCGGTATGAGCGTCACACTGGCAGGCGCATGTTCCAGAAACTGCTGGAAGCCGGAAGCTGTGACCACGATACGGTCAATCTCGTCGGCCGCATGAGGCTGGCCATCCCCGTCATTCTCCAGCTCATAGGCAAGGCCCGCGCCTGTTAGCCCCAACGCGCCCGCCAGAATGGTTCCCGTCAAAAGTACCGTTCGCATTGTCCCGTCCCTCATTTGCGATTGCGAATAACTTGCACCCGATAACGCCCGAGAGGAGGTGATGCAAATGCGAATTGTTCTTATTTGCATAAAATTTACAGTAGTGACTTAAAAGGCAGGCAATAGCGGCGTACAGGGTGGGAGCTAGTAAACGTCCCGCCTGTAGCGCCCATTGCGCCGGAGCGCCTCCAACTGCCGGCGCCCGCATATGCGGGAGAGCACCCCATGAACGCCTTCGCCCAGCGTGTGGCGCGAACCACATACGTAGATCGCGGCGCCACTGCGCAGCCATGCCCGGACACGGCTCGCCTGCTCCAGCAGCACATCCTGTACATAGCGCGGTCCTTGCGATTCCCGCGAGAAGGCCAGATCAACCCGTGCAAGCGCGCCGCCAGCCTGCCATCGCTCAAGCCACGGCACGTGTAACGGATCGCTCTGCGCGCCGCGCTCACCGAAGATGAGCCAGGAGGGTGTGCGGCCGGTCTGCATACCCTCGCGTATGTGTGCCGCGAGGCCTGCAAGGCCGGTACCCGCGCCGATCAGGATAAGCGGGCGGCCGTCAGACGGGCCATGAAACGCCGGATTGCTCCGGATCCGTAACGGGACCGGCGCGCCCGGGCGCGCATGCCGGCACAGCCAGCCCGAGCCGAGTCCGGGCTGGCCATCCGGGGTGCGTGCTTCTCGTACAAGCAATTCCAGATCCAGCTGGCCGGGGAGCGAGGCAATCGAGTACTCCCGGCACGGCAAGGGCGGTAATCGGGCGGACAGCGCATCCTCATCCAGGCCACGCAAGCCGGCCAGACTGTCGCGATCAGGCAGGACGCGGCTTGCCAGCAGCGCGGCGAGTTCCCGCCCGCCTCCGAGCACATCAACCGCCTCATCAACCCTGTCCGGCGCGTTGCGTGGCTTGATGACGGCGATGTCCCCCGCTTTCCATGATGGCATGGCCCCGTCTGGCGGTGAGAGGTGTACCCGCCAGGCAGGCAGCCCAAGTCCTTGCGGGTTCAGGCACTCCCGCCGGGCAAGCTGCCAATCGTCAAACGCGGCTGGCGCGTGTGCGTCCCTCCCGTCTGCGCCGAGCGCGGCCAGATGACCGTGCCAACGGGTGATGCCGGCCTCGTCATCCCCGTCCAGTTCCACAGGTGGGAACAGGGGTGACGCGCCGTTCTGTGTGAGCCAGGCTGCCAGTCTGCGGCCGAAGGCGCAAAAGGCGCTGTATCGCCGGTCGCCCAGCGCCAGCAGGGCAAATTTCACCCCCGTCAGAACGGATGGCGCGGACATGATGCCTGTCTCAAATGCCGCCGCGTTATCGGGCGCGTCACCGTCTCCCGTGGTGGACACGATAAAGACCGCGCGGCGGGCAGCCGTGACATCGGCGGCTGATAGCGCCTCCAGTGGCGCCAGACGCACGGCACGTCCAGATTGTCTGAAGGCTTCCGCCGCGTGCCAGGCATGTGCCTGAGCGGTGCCGGTCTGGCTTGCAAAGGCGATCAGAACCGTATCCTGGGTGGACGCGCCCGCCCCGAATGCCTCCACGCGCTGGCGTGTCCGGCGCTCGCGCCAGTAATGACCGGCATATATGGCGCCAGAAAAGGCCAGCCATGAGGCCCCCACACCCAGAGCAGCGCCGACACTCATTGCAGAAGCGCCTCAAAGGCCGGGCTCAGACACTCCTTAAGGCCGGCCGGTGTACGCACGACAAACCGGGCGGCAATCGTCCGGCTGCGGGCATAAGTCATCGCAGCATCAGGCGGCATCGCCCCAAACGCCGTTGCCAGCGCATCGGCCATCATGCAGCTTGTATGGATGACCGAAATACCTGCCATGCCGTGCATGGACGGTCTTTTGGCGGCCGGATCGAATGTGTGCGCGTAGCGCGTGCCGGCGTGCTCGAAGAAGCGCTGGTAATCTCCCGAGCTTGCAACGCTGACCCCGTGCAGGGCAGCGAGCACCGGCGTGGTGTTGCACCCCGGCGGATCGTCCAGCTTCACCCACCAGGGCAGGCCGTCAGGCTTGACGCCCTGACCGCGCAGTTCGCCGCCAATCTCCAGCAGAAAACTGGAAACGCCGAGCTCATCCAGCAGGCTTGCGCCCCGGTCTACGGCATACCCTTTCGCAATGCCGCACAGATCAAGCTTCACACGGCCCGGCTGGATGGCAACGCCCGTGTCAGGATGGAAGACGATGTCCTGCCAGCCGGATGTGGCTGCTGACGCGCGCATCGCATTTTTGCCGGGTGGCTTTGATACCGGTCCGGGCGGCCCGAAACCCCAAAGATCGCTGAGGGCCCCGAGAGCGGGGTCAAAAGCTCCGCCGGTTCCGTGTGCCAGACGCAGGGCCGCATCCAGTACCTCGGCAAATTCCGGCGAAAGCACAAACGCCGTACCGGCTGGCGCGGTGTTGAAGCGCGCCAGCTCGGACTCCGGCTCCCAGGGGCTCATCTGTGCGATGATCGCGCTGAACACCGCTTCCAGCCCACTGCGCACAGTGTCCAGTGCCAGCCCCGCCGGGCGGACCAGAGAAAGGGACCATGAGGTTCCCATCGTGTCACCGGCAAGCTGCTCCACTCCCGATTGCGCATCAGGCGGCGTTAGCCGGTCAGGATCCAGCCAGCCGGGTATGAGGACACGATAGTCAACCATTGCGGTGGTCTATTGAGGCAGAACTTCAAGCGTTGCGACGTAGGTCGCGCGGCGGTTTGTTGCGCCTTCAAAGGATGGGTTGTCGTCGTTTACCGATGCCTCCAGCCAGTACATGCCTGCTTCCGGCCAGATCACGGTGAAGATGCCTTGCGCATCCGTGCTGACAGTCCAGTCGCCGACCTGATCGCGATAGCGCGAACCGCCCGGAACAATCTCGACCTCGATACCGGCCGCCGGCTGACCTTCGAGCACGAGCTGGAATTGTGCTGATTCTCCGGCAAACAGATCGTTGGGGTGGGTCACCGGCACCAGTTCCAGACCTGAGCCCTGGGCTGACAGCGCGCCTGTATCCGGCGCGCCGCGCGTCGTGAATGCTTCAACACGGCGGGCCAGTTCGGTGACCTGCAGGTTGTCGGCACCGGCTGGAATCTCGGCGGCGAAACGTTCTGGCGTACCGCGCCAGCGCTGGCGCTCTCCATTGATCGTGTAGCTGGCAAACAGGCCAGAGCTGGCAATGGCAACCCGGTAGGTTCCCGGTTCCGTCAGCTGGATGTCGAACGTGCTGCGGTAACGGCCTGTCGCCGCGTTTTGCGCGTCGACGGGGGCTCCCCCCGGTCCGGTTACTACAAGGCCTTCCAGGCGCAGCGGATGATGCTCGAAATAGAACAGATCATTCGAGATCGCCGCATCGATCGTGACCCACGGGTCTTCACCCGAGAGAACCGTTGCAGACGGGTAAAGCCACATACGGTGCGCCTCGGCAGCCGTGGTCAGAGTGGCCATCAGGGCCAGGCCTGCCGCTGTGGCGGTGAACGAACGAAACAGGGTCATGACGGTCTAAGTCTCCTTGCTAATCACGGATTGAGGTGGATCACGACGGCGCCAAGCTCGTGGCTGCCGGTGGTTTCGAGGGTCTGGCCTGCCTCAGGCGGCCACTGGAATGGAATGCGGACCAGTTCGCGTCCGCCGACTTCCCGGGCGGCTTCGACGACCAGCCGGTATTCGCCGGGAACCAGAGCGCTGAGCGCCGGGTGACTGGCTTCGTAGGCGGTGGCGTGGCGCCCAGGCGGCCGTGTTGCGCCACTTATGCCGTCCGCAGGCATCTCCATTGCCCGGCCCGCCCGGCGCCACCATTGACGCATGTCTTTGAGCCAGGTCGTTCCTTCGCCATTGCGCAGGGCCACGTCGTACCAGACCGACAGTGTGGCAACGGCCGTCTGGTCGGGTTGCTCGATCCATACCGCCACATAGGGGCGGTGATACTCGGCGACATTCAGCCGCGGAATCTCGACCTCTACCCTTAGCTCGCCAGCAAGGGCAGGGCCCGTCAGTGCTCCGGTCAGGGCGGCAGGCAACAGCAATCGCATGGATTTACCTCGTCAGTGAACAAACAGAAGGATGAGAATGAGCGGGGCAGCCAGCCCCAGACTGACCACAGGCCAGGTGCTAGGCCGGCCGCGCGCGTGAAATTGCAGTAGCAGCAGCCCTGTCAGACAGAAGACGATGCAGGCAACGGCAAAAATGTCGATGAACCAGCTCCAGGCAGTGCCGGTATTGCGCCCCTTGTGAAGGTCGTTGAGGAAGGCGATCCAGCCCCGATGAGTCTGCTCCAGCAGCACCTCGCCTGTTTCGACATCAATGCTGAGCCAGCCATCTCCGCCTGGACGGGGCAGGGACAGATAGATGTCCACATCGCTCCATTCGGCCTGCCGGTTGCCCGTCCGCACCCCCAGCTCATCGTGCAAGCGGGCCGCTACAGCCTCTGGAAGCGGCGCCTCGCCCTCGAACCCGGTCTGCAGCGTCTGAAGCGTGTCATTCTCCAGGACCATGCCTGTCTCTACCGTGACCGCGCGCGCCTCAATATCGGCGGCATGGTTGAGTGTGATGCCGGTTACGGCGAACAGAATCATCCCGACCAGGCAAAGCGCGGAGCTGATCCAGTGCCAGAGGTGCAACTGGCGTAACCAGAATGCTCGCGATTTCGGGGGGGCGGACATGGGCTGACATTTCCGGTACGTAACGGAGATAATGTTCCGCTATCGCGCCGCACTGGGTTGCGATGCGCGGCCATTGGCCAGGCTCATAGACGCGAGTGCGGCTATCGAACCACGGTGGACGGGGGTGCTAAGGCTATTCGGGCAGCACCGTGCGAACGCCGTCGACAAACACCGCGCCTTGCGTACGCACTGTCTCGTCATCCCACTGCTCAGACGCGAGATGCACCTCTTCCAGCACATCTGCCAGCCGCGCGATTTCCGCCGACAGGCGCTCAACCGCGTTTTCGAGCGTGTAGCTAAGCTCGTGAATGTCCATCATCGCTTCCTGATCGACATCACCAGACAGGCGCGCCTCTAGCAGCGCGGTATGGCTGCGCAGATTGGCTACCGCTTCCTCAAGCGTTTCGGACGCGAGCCCTTCAAAATGGCCATCGTCATCGCCATGGGCGGCGGGAGACAACACCAGAGCGGCGCAGAACGCCGCAACAACAAGAGATTTCATGAGTCGCCCTCCTAATACTGCAACTAAGTCGCAACTGCATCGCACGGCCGTGCCTTGATTACAAGTCCGGGGAGACAGCGGCAGGCAAGAAAGGACGGCATTGTCTCGATTTTCTGCCATCTTTCGCAGAATGATCGTCCGGGTCTTTACGCCTCGGCTGCGCGTGCGCTCAAGCCCGGCGGCGTTTTTCTTCTGGAGGCGTATCATCCTGACCAGATTGGCTTGGGGACCGGCGGGCCGGGTGCCACGGTTGATCGCGGGCGCTTTGCTGCATGCCCGGCCACAACCGCCAAAGGCGGAATACATTGGCGTCAACGTGATGATTGCTGGTCAGATGTGGACCCTAAGCTTGATACAATGGTGCGGGTTCTGGGTTGCCGTGTGGCGGTAGATACTCACGCGGCCGTATTGGACCAATCAGGAGGACGCTGTGCCTGTTCGAACACTGCGCATGAGGCTCGCAAGTGAGGGAGCTTCGGGGTCGAGGGCGTCCAGAATTTCGGCGAACTGGGCGTCACTTTCGTCCTGGCCGAGCTTGAACACCGGGCGGGCTGCACGTATGGGCGCGGTGAACCCGACGACACCACGTGACAGACGCGCATACCGCTCACCCATCTCTTCTGGCGACCAGCCATTGGGACGTCCGGATTCCATTGCGCCGATCAGATCACGCAGCAGGGCGTCGATCTCGCCTGGGTCCTCGGTCAGGGTGACATCGCATTCAAAGGCGGCACTGGCATAGTTCCAGGTCGGCGCCTGGCTGCGGTCAGACAGCCAGGACGCGGAAACATAGGCGTGTGGCCCCATGAAGAGAAACAGGGCGCGCGGGTTGGCGCGCAACCGCTCGAGATGAGGATTGGAGCGGGCAAAATGCCCGGCCAGTGCCACGAGACGGCCTTGCGCATCCAGGCGGGGGCGGATGGGCAGGGGCGTAGCGGAAAATCCGCCCTGGGCGCTGACGATCCAGGCGAACGGGCTCTGTTCGACCAGCTCGATTAGCGCCAGATCTGAATCCGGGCAGTATTTTTCAGGCGCGGGGTCCATCAGGAATCCTTTTTCCAAGGGCCGATACAGGAGGCCAGCGATCTGCCCATGGGCACGCGGCTTCCAGCTCGAAAGCCAGTTCCAGAAGACGGTTTTCGGCACCGCGAGGCCCGGCCAGCATGACCCCGACCGGCAACCCGCCCCGGTTCCAGTGAAGAGGCAGGCTTATCGCAGGCGTACCGGCGAGGTTCTGAAGCGGGGTATAGCCCAGCCAGCCGAACATCCGCTCCATGAGCAGGTCAGGATCCAGATCTGGCGCCATATCTCCGATCAGAGGTGGCGGGCTGGCGAGCGTGGGCGTTAGCCAGACGTCAAAGTGGTCCGCGAACGCGGATAGCTGAGCCGGCAAAGCGGCGATCTGAGCATATGCCTGTTCAAGGTCTTCAGGAGAAAGGGCCTCGGCCATGCGCCCGAGGGCCCGCGTCCAGGGCTCGAGCACCCTGGCGGGCTCCTGACCGCGCGCCCGGACCGCGTCCACACAGTCAGCGCCCAGATGCATCCACAGCACGCGTTCGGCGCGTTCTGCGGCGGGGCCATGGACGGGCAGTTCTGCGGCCTCGACATGATGGCCCAGAGCGGCGAGCAGCTCGGCCGCTTCGGTCAATGCCTCCTGGCAATCAGGATGGGGTGCCCCGCCGGCCAGCGTGGGTTCGATCAGGGCGATCCGTAGGCGCCTGCGGCCGGGCCCGGCGGGCGCGGCCTCACGGCCGGGGCGGGCAAGAGCAAAACCTGCCGCTACATCGCGGACAGTACGGGCCATCAGGCTGTCGGCGACCAGCAGATCCTCAATCGGATGACGGGCGCGCACCCTTACGGCGGCGCCCCGGCCGGGCTTGAGGCCGACAATGCCGCAGCATGAGGCCGGTATCCGGATCGAGCCCGCTCCGTCGCTACCGTGTGCCAGGGGTGTCATGCCAGAGGCTACGGCCGCAGCGGCGCCTCCGCTCGACCCTCCCGGCGAGAAACGTGCGTCCCACGGGTTACTGGTGACCGGTCCGATGTGTGGCTCGGTAACACCCAGAAGCCCGAACTCGGGCATGGCGGTCTTGCCCAGGGGCACCAGCCCGGCCTCGTCCAGCCGGGTGGCATAAGGAAAGCCCTGCGCTGCGGCTGTGGGCGGCACACTTGCCGATCCCCCACGCCCGGGCATGCCGGGATATTGCAGGGAGTCCTTGAGCAGGCACGGGACGCCGGAGAGCGGGCCGGCGGGCAGCGGCGATCCGGCACGTGTCCGCGCCAGATCGTAGGCCTTCCAGCTTATTGCCTGCAGATCTGGGTCGAGAGCGTCAATCCGCATGATGGCGGCTTCAGTCAGCTCTAATGCCGACAGCTCGCGTCGGCGGACCAGCTCCGCCTGGGCCATGCCGTCAAGTCCGCCAAGGGACATGGCATCCGAAATCTTCACGTTCATGCTTTCCGTCAAACGCAAGGCGCCCGTCAGGGCGCCTTGCTGATGAAGGGTATCGATAAGGGTTTCAGTAGCGCCAGCGCGCCGTGATTCCGATGGTCCGGGGCCGGACGATACCCTGGCCAATCCCGTTCACTTCCGAGACCGTGCGGGTGACCCCACGCTCGTCAAAGATGTTGGTGCCGAACAGCGAGATGTCAGCATTTCCGAACGTGCCGGTCAGGCGCAGATCAACCAGATCATAGCCCCCCTGAAGGCGAGGCGTCGCCCCTGGAATGGCGGAGTTCAGATCGCTGATACCTTCCGAAAGATGGACGTGTGAGGCGCTGAACACCGGATCGAACGGCGCATAAAAGCGATAGGTCGCGGTATTGGTGATCGACCAGTCCGACGAACCTGGCAGGCGTGCGCCTTCCGGAGCCGTGCCAGCCCAGAGAATGAAGAGCGGTTCTTCCAGCCGCGCCTCCTGGAAGGTGACGGAACTGGACAGGTCGAGCTGGTCGGTGGGCCGCCATGAAGCGCTCAGCTCGATGCCGCGGCTTGAAGCCGCCCCGCCATTGGTCGCGTAGTTGAAGAAATCCGGGGTCTGCAGCCTGAGCTGGATATCCGTCCAGTCAACGTAGAAAACGGTGGCGTCGAGCTGAAGATCACCATTGAGCCAGTTGCTGCGAACACCGATCTCGTAATTGGTCAGCTTGTCACTCGATGACCCTGAAGGGATCGGATGCGCGCTGAGGCCGGGCACGTTGGGCGTACCGAAACGGAAACCCTCCGAGATCAGGCCATAGACCATGAGGTTCTCATTGGGCGTGTAGCTGAGCGAGAGTGTCGGCGAGAAGCCTTCCTCAGTGTTAGAGGCTTGCTGGATGATGGGATCGCCGGGATAGGTCGAAAAACCAACCTGGGTGCTGACGGTATCCACTTCCGTGCGGAACAGCCTCCCGCCCGCCGTCAGCCTCCATTGAGGCGTAAGATGGAACGTTGCCTCGCCAAAGAGGGCGGTTTCCCGGCCGGATACGGTGGAATAGAACGCGTTGAAGATTTCGCCGTCCGGCGCGATCACGGCCCCGGCTCCAGGCCCATACAGGCTGGACTGGTCAAACTGACCGGCAGCGCCAACCGAGCCGATCTGCTCGTAAAGTTGCTTTTCCGTGTCAAACACCATCGCGCCGACTAGCCACTCGAAGCGTTGCCCCGAGGGAGACGCAAGGCGTAGCTCAAGGCTGGTGCCTTCGCTTTCACCACCGGAATTGATGTAGAGCGGGTTGGTGAGATTGAGGTCAAGATCCGCATTGTACAGGGCCCGGATCGGGGTGTAATCGAACCGCCAGTCCTGGCTCTTCTCGTGATACGCGGCCAGAGCGGTAAAGCTGGCCCAGCCGAAATCATGGTCCAGGCGCGCGCTGTGGATCACCACTTCAGTGTCGGTGAACTCTGGGGTGGCCGTATTCCGCTGCAGATCGCCGACAGACGGTATCTGATAGGCGTTGTCCGCGCTATCGATGGTCTGGAACATGCTCATCCAGCTTAGCGTCGTGTCGGCAGATGGCGTGAACACCAGCGAGAGACGCCCGCCACCTACCGTGAGGTCGTTCGCTCCGCCTGTACCTACGTTCTCGATATAGCCCGGATCGTCGCGGTAGAGCAAAACTGCGCGCGCCGCGAACCGGTGTTCGACAATCGGCAGGTTCACCATGGCTCTGGCGGTGTAGCCAAGATTGGCGTTGCGGGTCTGGCTTAGCGTGGTCTCCAGAGCGGCCTCGAAACCGCTCGCATCGGCGGTGTTGGCAACATAGTTCACTGCTCCGCCCATTGACGCAGAGCCGAAGAGGGACCCTTGAGGACCGCGCAACACTTCCACCCGGTTCAGGTCGAAAGCATCAATGTCAGGCACGGCAATGGTCCAGCCCGGCTCGGTCAGCGGGATCTCGTTGAGGAAATACCCGGTGGTCGCCTGGCCCTGCACATTGCCCGAGCTGGTGGCGATGCCGCGCACTACCACGTGAGAGACGCCGGGCTGGTAGTTATTGAACACCACGCCGGGGGCTCGCTGGATATAATCGGCAAGAGACTGCGCCCCGAGATCGGCAAGCGCTTCACCGCCGAACGCGGACACGGAGCCAGCGATGTCGCGGGGATCTTCCTCGCGCCGGGTCGCCGTCACGATGATCACCTCGGCCGCACGGCCCTGGCGGGCCTCCCTCTCTCCGTCCTGTCCGGCCGGCTCTTGCGCGAAGGCCTGGGACGTAAGTGCGCTCACTCCTGTCAAGAGTATCGCTCTGAATGCCATTTTGCGTGCCATCATCTCCCCTTCCTGATTGGGTCCCCCGGTGTGCCCGGTTGTGACAAGGCTATGACGGCGGAAGGGGCGCCCACACGCCGCGAAGGGACATTCACTGTCGCGATTGGGCCAAGCCGGCAGTCAGCTCGGCTTTTAGCCAGTCCGCGCCGTCCTGTAACGCCTTTGC
Source organism: Glycocaulis alkaliphilus (assembly GCF_004000605.1). Lineage (NCBI taxonomy): Bacteria > Pseudomonadati > Pseudomonadota > Alphaproteobacteria > Maricaulales > Maricaulaceae > Glycocaulis > Glycocaulis alkaliphilus. The sequence goes on from NZ_CP018911.1 coordinate 1,565,463, forward strand.
TGCCAGAGGAGATATCTCCACTGCTTCGAGAAAACTGTGTGTGGCTCCCTTATAGATCTGGGCTCTCACTCGAACACCAGACGCTTCCATACGGCGCGCCAATTCGAGGCTTTGTCCAGTCAACACGTCACATTCGGGGATGGTGAGAAAGGCCGGCGGCAGGCCCTCAAGCGCCGCCTTAGCCGGAACGGCGAGCGGGTTTCCGGCATCGGCAGGGCCGCGCAGATAGTTTTCCCAGAACCTGTCCATCTCAGCTGACGTTAGCATCGAGTCCGGGCCACCGAAACGGCTCTCCCACTCTGGCGCGATTACGTTATCGAAAGCCCCATAGTGCAGGTGGAGCGCTTTCAGGAGGCCTGTTTCCCCCCGGTCGCGCAACATCACGGCACTGGCCAGTGCCATGTTCGCACCGGCAGAGTCTCCACCTGCCGCTATCCGGTCAGGGTCGGCTCCCAACTCATGGGCGTGCGCCCGTATCCAGACAATAGCGGCAGCGATCTGCTCCAGCGCCACCGGAAAGCGGGCCTCCGGAGACAGCGCATAGTCTACACCGGCGACGATGACGCCCGCCCGGCTCGCATACTCCCGCATCAGCCGGTCATGTGTGTCCAGGCTGAACATCACCCAGCCTCCGCCGTGGGCGTAGACCAGGACCGGCTTGGGCTGTGTGGACGGGCAGGGATCATGCAGCCGCACCCGGACCTCGCCATGCGGTGTAGGTACTTTCACCTCGAAAGTGCGTGCCATCTCCGGCCCGCCTGCCGTCCAGGGAGCGCGCACGAATTCCGCGACGGCGCGCGCTTCGGCAGGGGTGCAGTCCGCAATCGGCCGCTGGCTCGCATAGGACTGTGCAATACGGGCCATGAAGCGTTCGATGTCCGGGTCGAGCGCCGTGCCCGATATGCCAGCTTGTGTGCTGATGGAATGCGCCATGCCGTCTCCCTGTGGCGGCAGAGTGCCGCATCTAGATGTTCTTTTTTGGCTTTTTAGAGCGCGTTCCGCACACCCGCTATCGCAATTGGATACCTGATCATCTAAAATGGGCCACATGGAGCGCAGTACACGTGGAGATGATTACCAGCATGTCAGCCGGCCGGTGGCCGCGCTGCTGGACGAGTATCCCGATCACTTCCTTGATCCCTTCCACTCGCATGAGCGCGCGCAGCTGATTTATGCCAGCGCCGGAGTCATGTCGGTCATGACCGACGAAGCAAGTTTCACCATTCCGCCGCAACGCGCCGTCTGGATGCCTGCCGGCGTGCGCCATCAGGCGCTGTGCCGGGGGCCGGTTTCCCTGCGCACGCTCTATGTCGAGCCAGGCGCGGATCTGCGTCTGCCCAAACGATGCATGGTGCTGGAGATCTCGCCCCTGCTGCGGGCTCTGATCCTTGAAGCCTGCGAGTTGCCGGTGGAGTATGATCTTGATGGGCGCGATGCGCGGCTGATCCGTCTCATGCTGGACGAGATCGCACGGGCCGTGGAGCATCCGCCTGGAGCACTTCGCGTCCCCATGCCGACGGACAAGCGTCTGATGCGGGTATGTACGGCAATCATGGATGACCCGTCCGCCGATTTCGATCTCGATGCTCTGGCGCGTCTGGCGGGCATGGGCCGGAGAACCTTCACCCGCGCTTTCCGGCGTGAAACGGGGCTGAGCGTCGCAGATTGGCGCCAGCAGGCGCGTCTGGCTGCGGCGCTCTCGCTGCTGTCATTGGGGTTGCCGGTGACCACCGTGGCCTTCGACGTGGGTTATAACAGCCCTAGTGCCTTCACAGCCATGTTCCAGAAGGCGTTCGGCATGCCCCCCAGCCAGTATTTCCGGACTTAAGCCCGCCCGGCGGCGAAGTCGGCAAAGGCCCAGAACAGCGCCATCTGCGCGTGCCGGTCAGAAACACCGCCGCTGGTCTGATGGCCGGCGGCCATATGCGTCATGAACAGTACCGGATTGTCCGATGTGGTGGCCTCTCTGAGCGCCGCGGTCCATTTTGCGGGCTCCCAGTAGCTGACCCGAGGGTCGCGCACGCCTGCGGTGGCCAGAATGGCCGGGTAGGGCTGTGGCCGCACGTTCTCATAAGGCGATATGGCGGCGATCCAGTCATAAGCGTCCGGGTCTGCGAGCGGGTCGCCCCAGTCCGGGCGGAAGAGCGGGACCAGAGGGTGATCGGCATCACTCATCGTGTTGAGCATGTCCACGAAGGGCACTTGGGCGATGATACCCGCATAGAGGCCCGGCGCGCGATTGACGGCGCCGCCCACAAGAAGCCCGCCCGCCGAGAGGCCATAGCCCACAATTCCACCGGCTCTTGCGAGACCTTGATCGAGCAGATGCTCGGCGCAGGCGTTGAAATCAATGAAACTGTTGACCTTTTTCTCTCTCCGGCCATCCAGAAACCAGCGGCGGCCTTGTTCCGATCCACCGCGGACATGCGCGATGGCGTAGATCCATCCCTGATCGACAAGAGCGATGGCCTCAGGGGAGAAATTGGCTTCGGTGCTTACCCCATAAGCGCCATACCCGTAGAGCAGGACCGGCTTGGGGCCAGTGCCGTCAGGCGTTCGGCGGCGCAGAACGGTGAGGGGAATCTGTGCGCCGTCCGGGGAGGGGGCGTTCAGCCTCAGAACCTCGTAATCATCGCGGCGGAAACCGCCACCAATCCGCTGACGTGCCAGTTCGTGCGTCTCACCGCTGCTCATGTCGCAGCTTATCCAGCCTGCCGGCTCGCGCGGTGACTGGTGGATCAGCCGCAGACGCGAACCTGAATGCTCCTGAACCCCATCGAAGGCCAGCCCATACGCGTCATCATCAAAACCGGTCACGTGTTCGGCGCCGTTCAGATCCCGCGTGACGATTTCCAGCCGTCCGTTCCGGCGCTGCCGGCGGGCTAGGTGCCCGGCGAAGGGACGAATGTCGAGAATGTGCGTGCCGGGCTGATGCACGACCAGCACACGCCAGTTTTCGCGGCCTGGTGCCTCGCGCGGCGCGGTGACGATCTGACCGTCGATAGCCTGATCAGCGTCTGTCAGGATGACCAGAGTGCCGCCCCAATCCTCGACTTCATAGCGAAGGCCGGGTGTGCGTGGCTCGACTAGCACAGGCTCATCCTCGATCCTGTTGGCGGCAATCAGCCGCCATTCATCCAGAACGGGCCCAGAGATACGGATCGCGATATGCGCACCCGACGCGGCCCGGCGTACCGAGAGGAATAGCGCCTCATCGGTCTCTTCATAGACCAGCGTATCGGCTCCGGTGCTGTCACCGAGCTTGTCCAGCGGCGTGCGATAGACGCGCGTGGGCCGTCCGCGCGCATTCCGGCGTGTCCAGAACACGAAGCGTGAGCACGGTGAGACCGCCACGCCCTCCCACCCGAAGGCTTCGGCATTGGGCTGTTCAACCGTCTCGCCGGTCTGCAGATCGTGGGCGCATATCCGGTAGGCGTCTCCGCCTTCGGTATCTTCAGCCCAGACGAAGTAGCGATGGTCAGGGCTGTGCTGTTCGGCGACCGGCCGGTAATAGGCGCGGCGGCGCGCCCGGTCACCCGGCGCGAAAACGATCTCCTCGGAGCCGTGCGGCAGGGTGCGGACGTGTTCGGGGTGATCCGCTCCCAGCGGGTGTCTTACGCGATAGGCAAAGCCGCCGGTTTCGAGGGCGGGTGCCTCTGTCGGCTCGCTCTGCAGCGCGCTCATCCGCGCAGCGTAGACCCCGCGCCGTTCGGTCAGCGGTTCCAGCACCGCTTCAGCGTAAGCGTTCTCCGCTTCCAGATGTGCAATGATTTCGGCGTCCAGCAGCGCTGGATCAAAACGCGCCTCGTCCCAGTTCTCCGCCCGCAGCCAGGCGTAATTGTCGATCCGGACGCGGCCAAGTTGTTCGATCCGGACCGGACGGCGTGCAGCGCGAGGCGGGGTAGGGGCATGGACACCCGCTGACGCAGCGGGCTGGCCCGGCAACCAGGCGAGAAAGGCGCCAAGCGACGCGGATATCAATAGCTCTCTGCGGTTCATTGCTGGCTCCCTGTCCCACATAGCCTAACGCTCCACAGCGGGCGCGGCGATCCGCAGCGGGCCACGGATCGTCTGGATCGGGCCACGCGCGCCTGGAGATGTCAGATGCTGGCGTCAGGCTCAATGGAGGGGTAGCGCCAGTCAGCGGGCGGGATGAAGTTCTCCTTGATCGTGCGGGGGGACACCCAGCGCGTGAGGTTCCAGAGCGAGCCGGCCTTGTCGTTGGTACCTGACGCACGCGCGCCTCCGAAGGGCTGCTGGCCCACTACCGCGCCCGTAGACTTGTCATTCAGATAGAGATTGCCGGCGGCATAGCGCAGTTTCGCCTGAGCGTGCTCGAGTACGGCGCTGTCCTGCGCAAAGATGGCACCGGTGAGTGCATATTCGCTGGTTTGGTCGATGTCGCCAAGGATCTCGTCAAAGCGCGCATCCTCGTAAACGAAGGCGGTGATGATCGGGCCAAACAATTCCTCACGCATCAGCGGCGAGTTCTGATCCTGCGTTTCGATCAGGGTCGGGGGCGTGAAATAGCCCTCGCAGTCATCGGGTTCACCCTGGGTCAGAACGGTGTGACTTGAGTCCCTGCGCGCGCGGGCAATGGCCTCGGCGTGGCGGGACCAGGCGCGCCGGTCGATCACCGCACCCATGAAGCAGCTGAAATCGCGCACATCGCCAACACGGATCTGGGCGATCTCGTCCACCAGCCGGTCGCGGAGCGTTGGCCAGAGTGAGCGGGGGCAGTAGAGGCGCGACGTCGCCGAGCATTTCTGGCCCTGATACTCGTATCCGCCCCGGATGACGCCGATTGCGAGCGCGTCCACATCCGCGCTGGCATGGGCCAGGGTGAAATTTTTCCCGCCTGTTTCGCCAACCAGCCGGGGCATGTTGCGATAAGAGCCAGCCGCGATCTCTCGGCGCAGATGGTCGAACACGCCCGTCGAGCCGGTAAAATGAATGCCCGCCAGGCCGGAATCGTCCAGCACGATGCGCGTTACCATTTCGGCGTCGCCATAGACCAGGTTGATGACGCCATCGGGCAGACCTGCTTCCTGCAGCACGGCCATGATGTAGTGCGCGGACAGCTTGGCGTTAGGCGAGGGCTTCCACACGACAGGCACCCCCATCATGGCAGGCGCGCAGGGCAGGTTGGCGGCTATTGCCGTGAAGTTGAACGGTGTAACGGCGTAAACGAAGCCTTCGAGAGGGCGGTAATCCACCCTGTTCCATTCACGAGGGGCAGAAATGGGTTGCTCTGCGTAAAGACGCGTCATGAAGTGCGCGTTGAAGCGCAGGAAATCGGCAAACTCGGCGGCCGAGTCGATCTCCGCCTGGTGTACTGTTTTGGACTGGCCGAGCATGGTTGCGGCGTTGAGGCGATACCGCCAGGGTCCGGCGACAAGGTCAGCCGCTTTCAAGAATATGCGGGCACGGGCCTCCCAGCCTGTTTGTGACCAGTCGTGGGCAGCGCGCTTTGCGGCGTCGATAGCAGCTTTGACATCCGCCGCCCCGGCGAGATGCGCATCGGCCAGGACGTGTGCATGGAGGTGCGGCATCACCGCCGTTTCCAGATTGCCGGTGGTGATCGCCTTGCCGCCGATGATGCTTGGCAAGCTGGCACGGTTACCAGACATGGTGGTGAGCGCGGCTTTGAGGCGCGCGCGTTCGGTGGAGCCCGGCGCGTAGGCGCGGACGATCTCGTTGGCGGGGAGGGGCAGGGTTGTCATGCCGGCAAACTATCTGACCGCTGCCGCGCAGAATGTCGTTCCTGGGTCAAACGAGCGCGTCTTCAGGCCAGCCGGCGCGCCGTAGCGTCAGCCCTTCGCGCAACGCCCCGTCATCGATCTGGATGGTCTGCTATGAGAAGTGAACGGCCAGGTTTTCCCGCAAGACACGCGAGGAGGCTAGCGTGCAAGATTTCTATGCGGCACAGATGCCGGATTACTACTTTACGCCCACACCAATTAGTCGCATAATAAATATTATGAGAAATATAATCTGGCTTGGGACAGGCTCCAAAGGCGATCTTACGTCGAGTCTGCGGCCAGGATCTCGCCCGTAATCTCGTTCAACACGAGCTTCAGCCCGTCATAGCCCGGCCGGACGCCATCGGGGCAACGTGCGAGCACCGTGCGGTAATCCATGTCGATATGCATATTGGTGAGCACGGTGCTGGCAACGCCGGCGCGCGTCGCCCAGCCGAGCGTCTGGTCCAGATGCGAGTGAGACGGATGTGGCTTCTCGCGTAAAGCGTCCGCTATCCAGAGGCTTATGCCGGAAATCGCATCAAAGGCGCTGTTCGGCATCTCCTTGACGTCTGGCGTGTACGCGACAGGGCCGATACGCACACCGCTGCATGGCACAGACCCGTGATCGACGGTAAAGAAGCGCCCTTCTATGCGCCCGCCTGCCCCGTCTACCGAGAATCCGCCATCTTCCGGCAGAACCACGGGCTCCAGTATGGGGGGGTAGCCGGAGCCCGCTGGCGTCTCGAAGATATAGCCAAAGCGTGCAAACAGCGCTTCATATGTAAAATCAGCCATATAGGCCAAAAGTCTCGCGCGGCGCCGATAGACGATGGCGCGCAGATCATCAATGCCGTGCGACTGGTCGGCATGGTCGTGGGTGAAGGCCACGCCATCAAGATCATGCACGCGCTCGCGCAGCATCTGAAACCGGAAATCCGGTGATGTATCAATGATAAGCCGGGTAATCTGCGCGTCGTTTGCCAGCGCAGACAGGCTTGCCGCGCGTTCGATCAACAAGGAGCAGCGTGTGCGGTAATTCTTCGGCTCCGCCGGATCGCAATCGCCCCAGTCGCCATCAACACGCGGAACACCGCCCGATGAGCCGCACCCCAGCAATGTGATGCGCAGGAGACCGCTCATGGCGAGACCGTGATACGGTCGAACAGGGTCAGGCAGTTTGCGGTCGTACGCTGCGCGGTTTCTTCCGCCGTCCAGCCCCGGATTTCTGCCAGTTTATCAGCGACATGCGGGAGAAAGCTCGGCTCGTTTTTCTGCCCGCGATACGGCACAGGCGCCAGATACGGGCAGTCGGTTTCGATGATAACGCGGTCGGCTGGGATGATATCGCGGAAGATCGCACGGACATCGTCGGCCTTCTTGAAGGTGATGATGCCGGAAGCAGAGAACCACAGACCCAGCGCGCTTGCCCGCCGTGCCAACTCTTCCCCGCCGGTATAGCAATGCAGGAGAGCCTTGAACGGCCCCTTCCCCATCTCCTCCTCCAGCAGATCAGCCATCTGCTGATCGGCCTCACGGCAATGCAGGATGACGGGAAGCCCGGTACGCCGTGCCGCTTCGATGTGGGCCCGCAGGCTCGCCATCTGCTGGTCGAGCGGGCTGTAATTATAGTGCAGATCAAGGCCCGTCTCGCCAAACGCCACGAGTTTTGGATGGCCACCAGCCATGGAGATCAACTCGTCAGCGCTGATGTCCGGCCGGTTCTTGGCGTGATGCGGGTGCGCGCCCAGCGTACACCAGACATCCGGCTGCGCTTCGGCGATGGCCTTGACCTGATCGAATTCGCCGAGACGGCAGCAGATCGCGATGACGGGCGATACCCCAGCCGCGCGCGCGCGCTCCAGCACCGCGTCCAGGTCATCGCTGTAGGTCTCGCCGCGCAGATTGGCGTGTGAATCGATGAGCATGGGTGAAAGTCCCGTCCTACGTCAGGCGGCAGACTGCCGGGCGGCATCTTCCAGCAATGAAAATGCGGCCAGCAGGCTTTGCCGCGGGTCGAGATAGAGCGTTTCAGCCTCCCGGGCGAGGCTGGTAATGCGCCGCGAGGCATCAGCCCACTGCCCGGCCTGCGCCGAATCGCCCTTGCTGGCCGCGTCTCTTGCCCGCCGTGCGGATTCCCCGGCCATCATGTCGAACAGGACAGCGCGGGCCTGATGGCTGTCCGTGCCGGTCGCTTTACTGATGAGCCGTTCGGCGCCGCTCTGGTCGATCCGGCCTGACGGACTGAAGGCCGCTGTCAGGTCACGCTGCATGCCAGCCAGGCCGCTGACATGGAAGGCAAGCGCCCTGCCCGGCGCGCCTTTGGCAAGTCTTGCCAGCAAGGCGGCTTCCTCGCCGGGTACGGAATGCCGCTCTTCAAGCCAGTCGGCGCAGTGTGCTTCTGGCCCCGCGCGTAAGTGCAGACGGCGGCAGCGCGAGCGCACGGTCGTGGGCAGACGGCCCGGTGATGTGACCACAAGGATCAGGATTCCGCGTTCGGGCGGTTCTTCAAGACTTTTCAGCAAGCCATTGGCAGCATTGCGGTTCATCTCGTCCGCGCTATCGATGACGGCCACGCGCCAGCCGCCCTCTGCCGCACGGCGGGAGAAGAAGGCGGGAATCCGGCGGGCTTCCTCGATCGTGATCTCGCCCTTCAGCCGTTTGCGCTGCTCATCATACGGGCGGCGCACCAGCAAGAGATCGGGATGGGACAGCGCCTCCATGCGCTGGTTCACCGGATCTCCCGGCGCATGAGCCAGAGGCGCGGATGGATCAGGTTTCACGCCCAGCAGACGCCGCGCCATGCGCCAGGCCAGTGTTGCCTTCCCGACGCCCTTGGGGCCGGTGATCATCCAGGCGTGATGCATCCGGCCAGAGCGGATGGCAGAGGCGGCGGCCGCTTCCGCGTGTTCATGCCCGAGAAGGCTGTGGACATGGCGTGGATGCGGCAGGCCGGGCTCTGCATCGGCTTCTGGCAGGGCATCATCGCTCATTGCGGCCACCCAAGGCGTTGCTGGATGATGCCCAGCGCCGCGTCGAGCACGTCTGCCGGCGGCTGGCCCGCATCGATAACGGCGCACCGCTCCGGTTCCGCCGATGCGATGTCCAGAAAGCCCTGCCTGAGCCGCTGGTGGAAGGTCAGCCCCTTGCCTTCAAAGCGCTGTTCGTTATCGCCTCGTGACCCGGCACGGCGTAAACCGGTCTCGGGATCCAGATCGAGCACCAGTGTCAGGTCCGGCGCAAAATCGGCGAGCGTCAGGCGGCGAAGCGGATCCAGCGTGGCCCGGTCAATGCCGCCCGCGGCGCCCTGATAGGCCGTAGTGGAGTCGAAAAAACGGTCAGATATGACCCATTTCCCGGCTGTCAGCGCGGGTTTGATACGGCGCTCCACATGGTCATAGCGCGCGGCGTAAAGCAGCAGCGCCTCACTCATGGGCTGCCAGCGGTCCGCAGCACCTTCTACCAGCAGCTTGCGGATGCCTTCAGCGCCGGGCGTGCCGCCCGGTTCACGGGTGCGCTCAACGCTGATGCCGCGCTGGACGAGAGCCGCTTCCAGCTCCGCGGCGAGCGTGGATTTGCCCGTCCCTTCCCCGCCTTCCAGCGTAATGAACCGTCCCGGCTTCATGCCGCACGTCAGCCGGCAACCAGATTGACCAGCGCGCTCATCGCGCGTGACACCATGCCCTGCCGGCGCACATCGCTGGCGGCTTCCAGCGGGTATTCGCGCGTGCGGCCATCGGGCATCGTGATCACAAGGCGCGCCACTTCATCACCTTCGGCAACTGGCGCGGTCAGCGGGCCGTCATAGACGATCTCGGCGCGCATCCGGTCGCGCTCACGCCGGTGCATTGCCGCGCGAATGGGCGCGGTTGTACGCAAGGAGACGTTACGGGCGGTGCCCATATAAACGTCTGCCGCACCGATCTCTGCGCCTGCCTCAGCAAGGTCGACCATGACAAAGTCGGAGAAGGCAGCCCGCATCAGGCGTTCGGCCTCGTTGGCGCGTTCACGCATGGACTGGGTACCGTTAAAGACGATAATACGGCGTTCTCCGTTACGCTCTGCGGACGCAGTCAGGCCATAGCCTGCCTCGCTGGTATGGCCTGTTTTCAGGCCGTCTGCGCCTTCAAAAACACCCAGCAACGGATTGCGATTGGCCTGGCGGATGCCGTTATAGGTGAAGGTGGTTTCACTATAAAATTCATAGTATTGCGGGTAGTTTCTAATAATGTGCGCCGCCAGGCGGGCCAGGTCTTCTGCCGAGATGACATGGCCCTCCGCCGGCAGGCCGGTGGAGTTGCGGAAGCTGGCCGTTTCCAGACCGATTTCGCGCGCACGGCGCGTCATCATGTCGGAAAAGGCCTCCTCGCTGCCGCCAATCGCCTCGGCGACCACGATGCAGGCATCATTCCCGGACTGGACGATGATACCCCGCAAGAGATCGTCCACTCGCGCGCGGCTATTCACCTCAAGAAACATGGTGGAGCCACCCGAAGCCGCCCCGCCCTCGCGCCAGGCGCGTACGCTGACAGGCAGTTCGTCGTCGAGTGACAGCGTGCCCGCTTCGAGCGCCTCGAACACCATGAGCGCGGTCATCAGCTTGCTCATCGAGGAGGGCGGCATGGGTTCGCTGCCGTCTTTCGAGAACAGGACTTCTCCGGTCTCATAATCCATGATGACGGCATGGCTGGCCGATGTCTGGAAGGCAGGTTCCTGCGCACTGGCAAGACCGCCAAAAACGAGAAACAGACCGGCAAGTGCGGCAACGAGACGGACCATGGCGGCTCTCCAGCATCAGCAGATAAACAGGGACATTCCATAAAACCGTGCGCCGGGCCTGCAGTCCAGACGGGCGAACAGGTTCAAGAGGCGGTTCAGTTGCCGCCGCCGCGTGCGCTGGCGGTATTGCGCCGGGGAAGAAAGCCTGAAACGGCGGCCCGGTCTTGCGGATCGGCGGGCCCGAACGCCTCCACCCTCACCTCCGCCAGACCGTCTTCAATAAGGCCAAGTATCCGGGCGGCGGCCCGGCTGAGATCCACGATCCGTCCCTCGACGAAGGGGCCGCGATCATTGATGCGGACAACCACGCTCTGGCCGTTGTCGAGGCGCGTGACACGGGCAAGGCTGCGCATGGGCAACTCTGGATGCGCCGCCGTCAGCGCATGCATGTCATATACTTCCCCACTTGCCGTCAGGCGCCCGTGAAAGCGATCACCATACCAGGATGCCAGACCTGTTTCGCTTTGGCGTGCGGGCTGGGTCAGGGGATCAGGCGCAACGCTCCCCGCGGCTGCCACGATGTGGACCGGACTGGCCGCAGGCAGGACAGTAGCTGACACGTCTCCGGTATCAGTGGTTTGCGAACACGCTGTCACCAGCAGGCCTGCAATAGCGGCCATAACACCTGTAAAGCGATTGCGCGTTGACAAGATCATCGGCCATCCTTGCGCCCTGCCCGCCCGGAGGCTGTGTCACTAGCAGGCACAGCGCGGCCGGGCAATCGGCCAGATGATCCAGTGCGCGCTGTATGGGGTCAGGCGGAAATGCCGGCGGCCTGCTCTCTGGCTTGCCGCCTTTCCTTGCCGGAGAACTCGACATCCTTGTGACGGCGGCGGTCCGGTCCGGTGTAGTTTTTCGAACGTACAAACGGGCGCGGCGCGTTGATGATCTCGGCGATCCGGTTCCACAGATCGCGCGCGGTAACCGGCTTGACGCATACTTCGGTGACGCCCGCATCGCGCGCCGAGATGACACGCGATCGCTCGGTAAAGCCGGTAATCATGATGATGGGGATCATCTGCTGGTTATGGTCGCGCCCGGTCCTGATCAGACGGGTGAGCTCGATACCGTCCAGGATCGGCATGTTGTAGTCCAGCAGGACGAAATCGTAGGAGCGCGTGCGGATCAGCTCCAGCGCTTCCACGGCGCCGCGCACCTCGTCCACATTACGAATACCGAAACTGTTGAGAACGGTTCGCAGGATCGAGGTCATGTGCGTGTTGTCGTCCACAACCAGGACACGCAACACTTCAAGCCTTCTGCGCTCTCCCGCACTATTATCCGGCAACGCCCCACACTCCGGTCGATCTCCAGTCAAGCTAGGAGGGCAGTGCTGAACAAACGGTTGCTGACCTGACCAGCTCGCGTTTGCGTTGGGGGGCGGAATGCGGCCATGATGCCGCCTGAACTTGGAAAAAGGACGCGACATGAGACGATTTGCCTTGCTTGCAGGCGCTGGAATGACCCTGGGCCTCGCCGCTCCGGCAGTGGCTGAAGACAACTTCTGGGACCGGCTGAACGCGCTGTGCGGACAGGCGTTTGAGGGCGGGCTGGTGCGCGCGCCGGAGGGCGATACCAGCTTTGAGGGGCAAGCCCTGTTCATGCATGTGCGCGCCTGCGAGGAGAATCGAATCCGCATCCCGTTCGTGGTGGGTGATGATCTGTCGCGCACCTGGGTGCTGACGCGACACGATGATGGCCGTATCGAGCTGCGCCACGACCATCGCCATGATGATGGCAGCGATGATGAGGTGACCATGTATGGCGGTTTCTCGCCCAGCGAAGGCGGGCCGCACGGACGGATATTCCCGGCTGATGACCAGACCAACACCGTCATCCCCGGCTCATGGCCGAATGTGTGGATGATGGAGGTCCATCCCGGCGAGCGTTTTGTCTATTTCGTCCAGCGCCTCGGCACCGAGCGCGCCTTCCGCGTGGAGTTCGACCTGTCAGAGCCGGTGGATGCGCCCCCTGCCCCATGGGGTTGGGAGGACTAGGTGCCCGCCCCTGCCCTGCCGCCCGCGGGCGGGGCAGATGCGGCGCCCACAACGCAGCGGGCAATTACGCTTGCGGGACGGCGCGTTAAGCGGCTAAACGATGCGCGTCGGAGGGGTGGCCGAGTGGTTTAAGGCACCGGTCTTGAAAACCGGCGTGCGGGAAACCGTACCGTGGGTTCGAATCCCACCCCCTCCGCCATTTCGGTATAAAACTGGGCACGCCGTTCGCCGCCGATTCTGCGCTATTTGCGGCGGCTAGGGTTCTCAGAAGCTCGTTCTTCGATCCCATGATGCGCACTTCGCGCTCGTCGACCTCGACGCGCTGAGCTAACGCGCGCAGATGATCGCGCCGATAGCCGCCGCCCTCCAACCGCATTTTCTCGCGGGCCGCTGCGGCGAATCTCTCGATCATTTCCGGCGTGACGGCCTGATGAGTGGCGCTGTCGAGCATGGCTTCGGCGCGTTCCGCGTCGGTTTTCGCCTGATCACGAAGGACTTTCAGACCGGCGATGCGCTCTTTCAGCGCCGGATCGTCGAGGTCGGCGACGCCGATCTCGATGGCGTCGTAAAGGCGTTTCAGCCGCAGCTCCGATTCCGTTGCCCGCCGGTTCAGTTCGGCGATGTGCTCACGGCGGCGCTCAGCGCGCTCTTGCCGTCGGTCGAGCACATCGACGAGAACCTCTTCCAGCCGATCAGACGTCAGCAGACGCTCCTCCAGATGCTGAGCAACCAGCGTATCGAGCTTATCCATCGGGATTGTCCGGCCCTTGCAGCCAGTCTCGCCCTGACGCGCCTTGATCGAGCAGGCGTAGTAGCGGTAACGCCCGCTCTTGCCAGTGCGGATGGTCATGGCGCCGCCGCACTTGCCGCAAAAGCAGATCCCCGTCAGCAAGGTTGGTCCTGTCACTACGCGTGGCGGCGCGACCTTGGGATTGCGCGCCTGCATCAGCTTCTGCACGGCGTCGAAGGTCTTGCGGTCTATGATCGGCGGAACCGGAACCGTCACCAGGTCTTCCGGCTTGGTCGGCTCCTTGTTCTTGCGATGCTTGCCCCATTGATGCTCGCCGATATAGGTCCGCCGGGTCAGGATGCGATGAACCTGTCCGATGCCCCAGCGGCCGCCGTCTCGCGTGAAGATGCCCCTGCCATTGAGATGCGTGGCGATCGCTTTGACGCCCATGGCCCCGCGCGTTCCGTCCCCTTCCAGGGCGAGGCGATAGATCAGCCGGATCGTGTCGGCGTGCAGCGGATCGATCTCCAGTTTCTTCTTGGTCTTGGCGCCGCGCTGTTCGGCCGCGACCACGCGATAGCCGACGGGCGGGCGCGAGCCGTTCCAGAAGCCCTGGCGGGCGTTTTCCTTGAGCGCGCGCAGGACGTGCTTGGCGTTCTCCTTGGACTGATATTCATCGAACAGCGCCATGATCTGGCGCATCATGACGTGCATGGGATCGTCGCCCATCTCCTGGGTGATGGAGACGAGCTTGACGCCGTTCTTGGCGAGCTTCCGGACGTAGAACTCCAGCTCGAAATGGTCGCGGAAGAAACGGCTGAATGAGTGGACGACCACGATGTCGAAGGCTGAGGGCTTGGACGTACCCGCCTCGATCATGCGCTGGAATTCGGGGCGCTTGTCGTTCGTTGCTGACGCTCCTGGCTCCACATAGGTCTCGACGAGTTCGTAGCCGCGCGCCTCGCACCACGCTTCGCCCTGGCGTTTCTGGTCAGGGATCGAGACGTCATGCTCGGCCTGCCGCGTCGTCGAGACGCGCAGGTAAAGCGCGGCGCGGAGCTTCACGGCGTTTTGCGGTGCGTTCATGATGCGCCTCCCGCTGCCTTTCGCCATTCCTCGCCGGTCAACGTCAGATCAAGCGAAACACGGTCGTAGAGGACTCGCGGACGCCGCCGGCGCCCTTCCGGTTCCATCTCGACCAAACCGTATTCGGCCATCTTCTTCAGCGTTCGCGACAAGTTCGATTTGGCGCGCCCAGTCATCTCCGCCAACTCGTCAAGCGAAGCCGGTGCGCGTTCGGCGATGGTCCGCAACAGTTCGCGATTACCGGCTGACAGCACCTGGGCAAAGGACTCGGTCGATGTGAACCATACCTTCGGATCGTCCGGCCCCGGCTTTTGCTCGCCGCGGGCGATCCGCATGGTGCGGGCCTTCATCTCCTCATAATCGGCGATGCCGATCTTCAACGTCGTCATTGCAGTACGCCTCGCTCCTTTAACACTGCATCCACCGTCTCCCAGAAATCGACGATCAGGCTCGCGGCATCCTGATAGTCATAGGGACGCACGGTCCGGAGCCGGTGGCGGTGATCCTGCGGTTCTCCGCGTTTGCGGCGGCCGACAGGATGAGCATTGTCGAAGCCGACAAGCCGCTCGCCGTCAGGTCCGTGCAGCGTCAGCGAATAGTCGAGCCCATGGGGCTTCTCCGGGCTAACGGGCACGCGCGTAACGACGAACTTCACCCAATGCCTGCCCGCAGGGTCGATGACGAGCACCTGGCCATCGAGATCGAGCAAGGCGTCAAGGCTCGGATCGTATGTCTCCTCTGTCATATTAGGTTATCTTTAGATGATAACTTTGTCAAGGAGCCAACCGAACCCAAGGGGCCGAACAAATCGTCGAACAGATCACCGAACCAGGCCTCAAACACATCCACTTCGGACGAAGTGACCGGCACGCGCTTCAGCCACTCATCGGTGACGCGCCAGTCGGTCAACTCTGGTTCGGGACGTCCACGCGGCTTCGGTTCCGGAATCTGCGCGTAGTCGTAAAGATCAATTTTTGCCGCGCGCGAACGCTGCCGGCGTTTGGGTACGGAATTGGACATGAAGCGACTGTGCCGCCCCGTAGTACGCGGAGAAATGCTCCGCATCCGGGTGAAGCGTCAATGGCGGCGAAGACAGGTGTTCGGCGGTGCTGCGCCAAATGCCTGGCCAATCAAGACGAACATGTTCCCCGATAAAGAGTAAGAGTTCGGCGGCTTTCGCCGTGACGGGTTTGGAGGTCGAGAGAGAGGCTCTCGGCCGACCTGTCGCGGAGATTGACCCATGACCAACCTTGAAACCCTGGACGGCCGGCGCGACGCGAGCGGCGGCTACAAAGTCGATATCTCGCGCGGAGAGCGGATCGGCCGCGTCTCCTCGGAATGGTTTTCCCGGCCGAATGACGAGCGCTATCTGTCCCTGTCGGAGCTCTACGCGTCGGTGAAGGGCCGCGCCGAGCGCAGCCGCACGCGGACAGTCGAGAGCGCGGCGATCCGCGTTGAAGCCCATCGCGACGATCCGGAAAACCTGGCGCTCATCCTGCCCGACGCCGAGGCGCCGGTCGCGCCGACCCATTGGAGCTTCGGCCAGCTCGCCAGCCTAGTCAGCGCGCCGGCGGCCTATCTGCGCCAGCTCCCGGCGCCGCTTGCGGGCATCAACCTGCAATACGGGCTCACCTCGCACCGAGCCGAGCAGATCAAGACGCTGGAAACCGAAGACGGGCGCACGGAACTGCGCGCCGTCACCGGCCCGGATTATGGCCGCATCTACGACCACGAACTCGTGGCGGCCGTGCAGAAGATCGCGGGGAACGGAACTGGCGATACGCGCTGGAAAGTGCCCGGCACGCTCGACTGGTCGAGCGGCGTCTACAATCCGATGGTCGACATCACCAAGGACACGACCACGCTCTACGCCTCCGACCGAGACGTCTTCCTCTTCCTGGTCGACGACATGAACCCGATCGAGGCGGGCAAGCTGTCCGACGGATCTCCCGATCTCTATTTCCGGGGCTTCTATTGCTGGAATTCTGAAGTCGGCGCGAAGACGCTCGGCATCGCCAGTTTCTATCTGCGCGCCGTCTGCCAGAACCGCAATCTCTGGGGCGTTGAGGACTTCCAGGAAATTAGCATCCGACATTCCAAATACGCCGCCAATCGCTTCGCGCACGAGGCGGCGCCGGCGCTGACCCGCTTCGCTGACTCCTCGCCGCGACCCTTCGTCGAAGGCATTCGAGCAGCGCGCGAGCGCATCGTCGCCCACAGCGACGATGACCGCACCGACTTCCTCCGCAAACGGGGCTTCTCCAAGGCGGAGACGGCCAGAATCGTCGAGACAGTCCTCGCCGAAGAAGGTCGGCCGCCGGAGTCCGTATTCGATTTCGTGCAGGGCATCACCGCCGTCGCCCGGTCGAAGCCGCAGCAGGACACCCGGCTCGAAATGGAGGGCAAGGCGAAGAAGCTCCTCGAGCGCGCGGCGTAGCTGCGGCCGGCGCTCCGCCTTTCCGGTCCGTCGCTTCCTCAAGAGGAAGAGGCGGGCCGGGTTCTCCGTGACGGGTTTGGAGGTCGAGAGAGAGGCTTTCGGCCAGCCCGCCCACGGAGAACTGACATGACCAAGTCTCAGAAAATCACCCTCAGCGCCTCGCGCGACATCCCCTTCAACAAGCTGGTGCTCAGCCAGTCCAATGTCCGCCGCGTCAAGGCCGGCGTCTCGATCGACGAGCTCGCCGAAGACATCGCCCGGCGCACGCTTCTGTCCTCGATCACCGTCCGGCCGGTGCTGGATGAGGACGGCGCTGAAACCGGCATGTTCGAGATCCCGGCCGGCGGACGCCGCTACCGGGCGCTCGAACTGCTGGTCAAGCAGAAGCGTCTGAACCGCACGGCGCCCGTGCCCTGCATCGTGCGCACGGACGGCCTCGCCGAAGAAGACAGTCTCGCCGAGAATGTTCAGCGTGCGCCGCTTCATCCGCTCGACCAGTTCCGCGCCTTCCAGGCGATGCGCGAGAAAGGCAAGAGCGAGGAAGAGATCGCGGCGGCCTTCTTCGTCTCGGCGAACGTCGTCAAGCAGCGGCTCAAGCTCGCCGCTATCGCGCCATCGCTTCTCCACGCCTATGCCGAGGAGGAACTGACCCTCGACCAACTCATGGCCTTCACGGTCAATCCCGACCATGAGCGCCAGGAACAGGTCTGGGAGTCGATCAAACGGACTTATGCGAAACAGCCCTATGAAATCCGCCGCATGCTGACCGAAGGCGCCGTGCGCGCCTCCGACCGGCGGGCGCAGTTCGTCGGGCTCGACGCCTATGAGGTGGCCGGCGGCGCCATCCTTCGCGATCTCTTCCAATCCGACGACGGCGGATGGCTCCATGACGCTGGCCTGCTTGCGAAACTCGTCGATGAAAAGCTCGAAACCCATGCGGAAGCGATCCGCGCCGAGGGCTGGAAATGGATCGAGATCGGCACGGACTTTCCCTACGGCCATACCTACGGTCTGCGCCGGATCATCGGCGAGACCGAGCCGATGAGCGAGGACGAGATCGCGAACTTCCACGCACTGAAAGCCGAATACGATCAGCTTGAGGACGATTACGCCGACGCCGAGGAGTTCCCGGAAGATATCGACACCCGGCTCGGCGAGATCGAAACGGCGATGGAAGCCTTGCAGGAGCGTCCCGTCCGCTTCGAGCCGGATGAAATCGCCGTGGCCGGCGTCTTCGTCAGCATCGGCCATGACGGCCGCCTGCGTGTCGAGCGCGGCTATGTCCGCCCCGAGGATGAACCTTCCGTCGAATCCGACGGACAGGACGAGGTCGATGGGATCGACGCGTCTGACGAGGAGGACGTCGACGACGCTACGCCCCCTGATGCCAGCGACGAGGCGGAAGAGGAAGACGATGGCCTGAAGCCTCTCTCCGACCGCCTCGTCATGGAATTGACGGCGCATCGCACGCTCGCTCTGCGCGACGCGCTTGCCAACGATCCGCAGACGGCGTTCCTCGCCGCCTTGCACGCGATGGCGCTGCGGCTCTTCTACCACTATCCGCTGGATAGCTGCGTCGAGATCACCCCGCACAGCGCCGGTTTCGGCGCCCAGGCGCCGGGCCTTGGCGACACGGCTTACGCGCTCAGCATCGACGATCGCACGACGAGCTGGCTAGGGGCGCTGCCGAAAGCGCCTGAGGATCTGTGGGAGGCGCTGGTCGGGTTCGACAACGATAGCCGCGAGGCGCTGTTCGCGCATTGCGTCGCCATGACCGTCAACGCCGTCCAGGAACCGTACAACCGCCGTCCGCGGGCGCTCGCCCATGCCGATGTGCTGGCGGCGACGCTCGGGCTCGACATGGCGGCGACGGGCTGGGCGCCGACGGGCGAGAGCTATCTCGCTCGCGTCACCAAGGCCCGCATTCTGGAGGCCGTGCGCGAAGCGAAGGGCGAGAATGCATCCGACCGCATCGCCGGCCTCAAGAAACCGGACATGGTCGCGGCTGCCGAAGAGCTTCTCGAAGGAACCGGTTGGTTGCCCGAAGTGCTGCGCATGCCGGCTCTTCCCGACAGCGAAGCGCAATCGGCGGATAACGGCGGCGAACCGGCCATGGGCGATTACGCCGTCATCACCGATGATGAACCTGTCACCGGCAACGCCTTCGCCACTGCGGCCGAGTGACCGGGAGCCAAGCCCCCCAACGGCTCCCGCAGCCGCCCCTGGAGCCCGCCCAATGTGGCGGGCTCCTTCTTTTTTGCTCTCACCATGGAGGCGCAAATGAACAGCGCAGCATCCGAAATCGCACGACGGCTCGGCCGCGAGGCGGAGGCCGTCTGCCGCCATTACCTCTCCAACGGTCGCAAGCAGGGCCGCTACTGGATCGTCGGCGACATCGAGAACACGCCCGGACGCAGTCTTTATGTTCGCCTGACGGGACCAGCCCACGGTCCGGGCGCTGCCGGCAAATGGGCAGACGCCGCCACAGGCGAACATGGCGACCTGCTAGACCTCATTGCCGCTGCGCATCATTTGCAATCCTTCGGCGAGACGCTCGATGAGGCGCGACGATTCCTGAGCTTGCCACGCCCCGAACCGCCACAACGTGAGCGTCAATCCGCGCCCACCGGATCGCCGGAGGCTGCACGGCGCCTCTTCGCCATGGGAAGACCGGTCGGTGGAACGCTCGCCGAGCGCTATCTTCGTCGACGCGGTCTTTCCGGGCTTGGCGACGCGCCAGCGCTGCGATTTCATCCGTGCTGCTACTATTGGCGAGAAGGTCAGCCCAAGGACACCCCACCGGAGACCTGGCCTGCATTGCTCGCCAAGGTCACGGACGTGAACGGCAATCTCACCGGCGTTCACCGCACATGGCTCGATCCGGCGACGGCTCGCAAGGCGCCCCTCGATCCATCACGCAAGGCGATGGGGAACCTGCTCGGCCATGGCGTGCGGATCGGAACTGCGAGCGACATCCTCGCTGCTGGCGAAGGGCTGGAAAGCACGCTCTCCGTGCGCATGGCGTTGCCCAACATGCCCGTCATATCCGCGTTATCGGCCAATCATCTCGCCGCGCTGATCCTGCCGACCGGGCTTCAGCGTCTCTACATCGCTGCCGACGCCGACGAAGCAGGCGACATGGCCACCGCCAATCTGATCAAACGCGCAGGAGCCGTCGGTATCGAAACGATCCGGCTTATTTCTCTTGGCGGCGACTTCAACGAAGACCTCCGCAAGCTCGGACGGGACGACCTAAGGACGCATCTGGGTCAGCAACTGGCCACGGCCGATTTCTCACGGCTGCTTTCCGACGAACACTGAGCGGCTGAGCAGGCCCGTCATTAGTCTGGTCGCTATCGTCAGATCACCTCCTAATTGGAGAGCCTCGCCTTCGGCCTTCCGAGAGGAGCGAGACGGAGCGGAGACTGGCCGGGCCGGCAACGGCTGCGGCGACGCTCTTTTCCGCCGCCGGGCGTGAAAGCCCGACTTTGCATCGCGAAACAAAAGAGCGCCGCCTTCGCCGTCCTCCGCCTCTGGCTCCGGCCGCCGTGACCGGCGGTGCAGTCCCAGCCAGCCCCCGCTTTCCCGTCGCTCGGGAAGGCCGCGAGAGGCGCGGCCCATGCCGAACAGGAGACGATCCCATGACCGCCGAGACCACCGAACCAATGGC
Organism: Glycocaulis alkaliphilus; assembly: GCF_004000605.1. Taxonomy (NCBI): domain Bacteria; kingdom Pseudomonadati; phylum Pseudomonadota; class Alphaproteobacteria; order Maricaulales; family Maricaulaceae; genus Glycocaulis; species Glycocaulis alkaliphilus. Next base: position 1,585,903 of record NZ_CP018911.1, read on the forward strand.
CAGCTCCGCAACCGCGGCCGTACTCGAAGAATTGCAGCTTTACGGCTATCGGCCTTTCGCCGACGAACCCGACCCGAGACCCTTGCCCGATGCCGACGCCCTCCAGGGTGCGATAGCCGATATCTTCGACGCACTCGCCGCCACGCTGGAAGACACGCGTCTCGAACCGGATGTCGAAGACCTGCTCTGGTCCGTGACCAACCTGTTTCATCGCACAGCAGCCCGCGTCGACCGCGACCTCGACGACAACGAGCAGGCCCAGAAACGCTCGCAGCGCGAACAGGACGGGTCGGAAATTCGCTCGGTCGAACTTGAAGCCCTGACGGCGCAAGGAACCACGCTGATCGAGCGGCGCAACGCTTACGAGCTCATGCGCGATATCGCCGCCGACCACTTCGAGACCCATATCGGTCAGACCTGGCGACCGCACTCGGGATCACGGATCAGTCACCGGACGCTGACGGCGGCCATGATCGACAGCCGCGACTATCTCTCGGCGAAGCGGCGCGCGGAGATCGAACCCCTCCTGCCAAGCGGACCACGGGTTGCGTTCTCCGGCGGACTGGACGTCACCGACCATCGGGCGATCTGGGATGCGCTGGACCGTGTGAAGGCCAAGCACGCCGACATGGTGCTCCTGCATGGCGGATCGCCCAAAGGCGCCGAGAAGATCGCCGCGTGCTGGGCCGATAACCGCAAATGCCAGCAAATCGTCTTCAAGCCGGACTGGAAGCGCCACGGCAAGGCGGCGCCGTTCAAGCGCAACGACGCGCTTCTTGAGGCGATGCCCATCGGCCTCATCCTCTTTCCGGGGTCGGGAATTACGGACAATCTGGCAGACAAGGCCAAAAAGCTCGGCGTCCCGCTCTTCGATTTCAGGCCGAAGAACAACAAAGCGCAGGCAGCGTGATGCCTGAGATGCATCACCTGATGCGCGCGCCGGAAGGTTTCGGCGTGCGCTGCTTTGCGCTATACTTCGAAAAGCGCCGTGGCGGTTGGTGGAGGCGCTCCATCCATGAAGGAGACCGCCCATGTTTCTGTCCGCATTGCTGAGCGTTGTCGGCCTCGGCTTTCTCTGCTGGCTGTTATTCAGCCTGGCCGTCTATGCGCTTCCGTTCTTCGTCGCCGTTACTGTCGGCTACTATGCGTTTGAAAACGGCGCGGGGCCGATCGGCGCCATCGCTGTCGCACTATTCGCCGGCGCAGTCGCTCTTATCCTCGGGCAAGTCGCGTTCGCCACGATACGGTCACCGACCATCCGCCTGGCGATCGGCGCGCTCTATGCCTTGCCGGCCGGGTTGGCCGGTTTTCACGCGGTCAAGGGTCTCTCTGAGACCGGCGGCGCGGGCGAGACGTGGACCCTCATCTTCGCAAGCATCGGTGCAATCATCGTCGGCGCGACAGCATGGGTGCGCATCGCATCCCTTGCAGGACCAGAGACGCAGTCCGGCGGTGTCAATTCGCATCATGCTTGATACGCAGCCACAGACGGCTAAATCGCTCACGTCAATGGGGATTCACTCCACGGTTAAGGTTCAGATAAGTGGAAACCGGGATCGTGCTTGACACGTTCCGCAGCCACTTTCGTGCGTTGAAGGAACATGCCCAATCCGGCCCTTGGCGCGCAAGGTCAGAATGGAGCGGTCTCGTTCAAATCTATCCGGCGTGGTTTTAACTTTTTCTCTGAAACGATGTCGATCGCTCATCGCCTACGCTCGTTGCCGGCGTTTTTCGACTGTCGCGCTGGCCGGTGACGAACTTCTCCTGAGCCTCATCACCCACGCCCGACACGGCCTCTCATGGACTGATCTGGCCGGTATCGGCTGACGCCTCGACCGCCTTGGCCGCAACGGCGGAGCCGAACTTTCTTCCCCTGGGCTACGCCCATTCCTCGCGAAACAAGAAACTCCGTCTCCGCTGTCCTCCGCATACGCTCCGGGTCCTCCGGACTGCGTCGGCGGTCGTCCCGGCCTTGTCGATCTCCATCGAGGCCGCGACGGGCGCGGGCTCGAAAGCCAAAAGGAGAACTGACATGGCCACCATCGGAACCTTCAAGAAGTCCGCCAACGAGTACGTCGGCGAAATCGTCACCCTCAGCGTTCAAGCGAAGAATGTAAGGATCATCCCGGAAGAGGATCGCGCGAACGACAACGCACCCAGCCACCGCGTCTTCGTCGGCCGAGTCGAGATCGGCGCCGCCTGGTCCAAGCGCTCGAATGAGGGCCGCGACTATCTGAGCCTCAAGCTCGACGATCCGAGTTTCACCGCTCCGATCTACGCCAACCTCTTCGACGACACCGTCATCGAAGGCGAAGAGAGCTACAGCCTTATCTGGTCGCGGTCACGCCGCCAGAGCGGCGATTGACGCCCCGACAGCCCCGCCCGGTCTTCCCAGGCGGGGCTGCCATCATGCCTCTCGGCTTTTCCGCTGATCGTCCAAGAGTTCGGCCGGTTTGACGTCAAGTGCCTCGGCCACGTGCCAGAGGGTGATGATAGTGACGTTCTGCTGCCCGCGTTCCATCGCGCTTATATGAGCGCGGTCAACGCCCATCCTATCCGCCAGAGCGGCCTGGCTGAGGCCGGCTTTTTCCCTAAAATACTGAAGGTTCGCGCCAAATACTTCCCGAATATCCATCCGCCAGTAAAATGCGGATCGCGTATTTTAATGCGACGCACTATAATACGCGGCGAACGACGCGGCCGCCACGAAGCTGCAACCAACCCGGCGACGTTTGCGCCGCCTGCGCTTGCTAGGTTATGGTTTCCAGTTCATTAATAATATGGGCCAACTTGCAAGGATTTCGCATGCCCTCGAGACAGCACAGGATCGCCGACGCGCCACCGAACGATGCGGCTGTGACGGTCTATGATCGCAATCACCTGAAGCTCTATATGCGCCTGCTCGATGCAAGTGAGGCCGGTGCAACGCTTGAAGATGTGGCGTCGCTCTTGCTCGGTATCGACGCCAACAAGGAGCCGGAACGTGCGCGCCAGGTCCACGACAGTCATCTATCCCGCGCTCGTTGGATGACCGAACAAGGCTACCGAGATCTTCTCAAGAATGGTCTTCCCGCAGGTTGATCGGCGTGCGGGCACCATGCGTAAAAGACGACGCCAGTGGCCACACAGCGCAACCGCTGGTATAAAGCGTAATATCCCGACTGACTGACGCAATTCCATGCGCCAGTTTGCGATTGGGAGGATTTCGCAATGCCGTCAGATTGGCGCGACGACAAGCAGTATGATCACTTCGATGATCTCGGTGTCTCCGGGCTCGCTTGGGAATGCCTTCGTCGGAACTCGCGCTATCGTGATGACTACGAGCTAATGCGGGAGGGCGGCGGCGCTCCAGCAGACTGGGGGTTACGATTTCGCTGTAAACCCACAGCTCAACGCACTCAGCGCTCCGATTTTCTGGCTTCCAACCGCAGCACCCGCCGTCGTTCAACTGATCGATGCTCTTCCGGACGTGGGCTTGACCTCTGCCAATCCAGCCGCGCGCATCGCATATCAGAAGATCGACGACGACGGGATTTCTTGGGTTCGGCTTAAAAACGGCGTTAATCTCGTTGGTAATTTGCTCAGTGATCGCCCCGTTGGCCTGCTACTTCCGCTAGATGACGACTGGGCAGTTCGGCTAGCCGCCGCTGATCGCCTATATCACCAACTTGTGGAGCGCGACCTGCATCCGCCTATCACGCGACAGCGACGCGAACGCCTGAAACGAGCCCTGCGAACAATCGACGGCCGCCAGCGCGGGGCCAGTTATCGCGCCGTCGCCACAGTCTTTTTTGGAGCCGCCCGCGTGTCCGCTGAGCCATGGAAGACCAGTTCGCTAAAGGCTCAAATCGCCCGCCTTGCTGCCTACGGACGAATGATGATCGATCATGGGTACAGGAATTTGCTGAAAGGGCAATCTCGGTAGGGGCAGGAAAATTGATCAGTAAATATGCTTCTCACGTCCATAATGCGCGCCTACTGGGCGATCTTATTACCGTGTCCTACACCTTAAGATTTCTAACACCAAACGATACCTCTTCACACTCCGTTCTCATGCCCCCCAAAGGGGAGTGACGTTTTCGCCGCGCGCTGATCGTCATCCCTCCCGGCGCGCATCTTACGCTTTTCTCGTCTCCGACAGTCCCGCGCTTCCCGAAGCGGGATGGCCTAACCGGAGACGCGACCCATGCCCGATCCCAATGCCGGACTTCCCCCACGCTATTTGAGAACGCCGGAAGCGGCCCATTTTCTCGGCCTTTCGGGGCGGACGCTCGAAAAACACCGGACCTATGGCACGGGGCCACGCTACTCGAAGATCGGCGGGCGCGTCGTCTACGCGATCGAGGATCTGCAAGCCTGGGTCAGCCGGGGAGAGAAGAACTCGACCTCGGACGACACGGGCGACGAGGTGTTGCCCGCCAAGCGGCATGCAGCGATCTCGCCCGCCTATGCACGGAAGGCCCGCTCATGAGCGGCGGGGCCACTGTCGAACTCGTCTGGATCGAGAAGCAGATCGAGCACTGGATTCGCTTCGGCCGGATCGTGCGGACAACGATCCAGAGCCGCAGTGGCAGCACCGTCGCTTTCGATCCCGGCGCCGTCTTCGCCTTCGTCCGCTGGCAGGCGAACGACTTCGGGACTACGGAAAGCCGGATCGACATCCTGCGTGCGCCCCGACCGGGTGAGTCCTATGCGACCGTGCCGCAGGTGACACCCGGCGGCGATAGCCTGCTGCGCCAGTCCGGCTGGCTCAAGGTCGAACGGGTTCTTCAGTTCGCCGATGCGATCGAAGCGCTCGGCATCGACCCGGCCGACGCCGCGCCGGACTATTGGCGCCACGTTCACAACAGGCTGTCAGCAGGCCTGGAGCCGCGAGGCTACACAGCCGCTCAACATCGCGCCTGGCTCCTGCGCCAAGCCTGTCCACCCGATCCACTGACATTGCGAGCCGCGTCGGCGGGGAGCGTGTCATGACCCGGTTCGGATACGTCATGACGACCTATTTCTCGGTGCTCGCGATCGGCGGACTGGCCTTCGTTCATGTGAGCCCCAAGCTGATCTGGAACGCGTCCGCAAGCGCGCCCATCGGGCTATACGCCGTTGCGTCGGACGACGATCTTGCCGTAGGCGATCTGGTCGTCGTCGATCCGCCGGAATCGCTTGCGACCTATCTCGCCGAGCGCGGCTATCTGCCCGAGGGCGTACCGCTCCTCAAGCACGTCGCTGCGCTTCCCGGACAACGTGTCTGCCGCGATGGCGCCGCTGTCGCTGTCGACGACATCCCCCTGGCGCAGGCCCAGCCGAGCGACCGCTTCGGACGCGACCTGCCCGTTTGGCAGGGCTGCCACTTCGTCGCCAAGACGGAACTCTTCCTCCTGAATCCAAGCCATCCCGACAGTCTCGACGGTCGCTATTTCGGCGCACTCCCGGCAGACGCCGTGATCGGGCGCGCCGTTCCGATCCTCACCGATGAAGACGGCGACGGCCACTATGTCTGGCGCGCCGATCACGACGCCGACGCTCTCGAAAATTCTTCCGACCGCAAATGAAAGGAACTGCCCCATGGCTCAGATCGGTCAATTCACCCGCACAGAAACCGGCTTCACCGGACGCCTTCACACGCTCATTCTCTACCGAGAACTCACCCTCGTCCCGGCAACATCGTCGGACAGCGAAAACGCGCCCGACTATCGCATCCATCACGGCGATCACGACGGACCGGAGATCGGCGCCGGCTGGAAACGCACCGGCGAGAAGGCTGGTGAATACATCTCTTTGCAGATCGACGACCCGACCTTCGCATTTCCGATCCGCGCCAATCTCTTCAAGACCGACGCCGAGGACGGACATTGGGCGCTCTATTGGAACCGCCCCGCAAAGCGCCCCGAGAAACGCGATGAGCGCGGCTAGACCGTCTCGGCGCTGCGCTATTATGGCGAAGTTCCTCCTCTGCGGTCTGCTCTCCGGCGTGGTTGTCTCTCACGCCGTATCAGCAGAGACCGCGTCCTCCAGGACGGAACAAGGCGGCAATTCCTATGCTGCCTATATCGCCGAAGCTGCGCAGCGCTTCGGCTTCCCGGCGCGTTGGATCCTCGCTGTCATGCGCAGGGAAAGCGCCGGCGACGTGCGCGCCGTCAGCGAAAAAGGCGCGATGGGGCTGATGCAGATCATGCCCGATACCTGGGATGAGCTGCGCGCGCGTTACGGTCTGGGGCGCGACCCGTTCGATCCTCGCGACAACATTCTGGCGGGCGCCGCTTATCTCCGTGAACTGCATGACCGCTTCGGATCGCCGGGCTTCCTCGCCGCCTACAATGCGGGACCGACACGCTATGCCGAGCATCTAGCTACAGGCCGACCGTTGCCCCGAGAAACCCGCGATTATGTTGCGGCGTTGGCGCCGCTCCTCGGCGCGTCGGTTGCAGCAGAACGGCGAGAACCGAGCGCAATTCTGACCGTGGACTGGCGCGCGGCGCCGCTCTTTTCCGCTCGTACCGACCGACAAACGCCTGCTGATGAAACGCATCTGAGCAGTGGCGCAGGCACTTTTCCTTCACACACATCCGGCGCATCGGACGGTCTGTTCCCGCCAACTGGAAACGGGGATCGGCGATGATCCCGCTGATCGCACTCTCGCGCGGTCCGTCGCGCGATGGCGTGTTTCCGGGAGGGAGGACGGGGACGGAAGGCGCAACAACAACGGGAGGGCGAGATAAAAGGCGCGGCACGGATACGCGCTATGTCGTTGTTGTTGTTGGGTATTTCGCCCGCTGCGGTCATGGGCACAGTGCCGCCCCACGGCTCAACCCACTGTTTTTATGCGGGTTTCACCGTGCCGCGCGCTTTCAAGCGGGCGCTTTGTCATGAGCGACCGCGATAATGACATGCGCATCCGGCCCGGCCGCATCCGCAACAAGGGGACAAGCGCCCGGAAGGCGCAAAGCTTTGTCGGCCAGGTAATGGGCGCCGCCCGCAAGGCCGGACACACCGGATACAAGCTGAACGGTTCGAAAGGACGCGGGCGCGGATCGCAATTCGGCCGGGGCCGTTTCGCCGGCGCAGCGCGCGGACTGTCACGCACCCAGCGGCGCGTCGTCATCAAAGCGCGCGTCGTCCGTCATCGTGGCGCACGTTTCCGTTCCGCCCCGCTCGCCAAACACATCGCCTATCTGAAGCGTGAAGGCGTGACCCGTGACGGGCGTGATGCGGGCATGTTCAACGCCGAAGCAGACAGCGTCGATGATCGCGCTTTCGCAGAGCGATGCGAAGAGGACCGGCATCATTTCCGCTTCATCGTCTCGCCTGAAGACGCCGACCGCCTCGAAGACCTGCGCGCCTACACACGCGACCTGATGAGCCAGGCCGAGCGCGATCTCGGCACGAAGCTTGACTGGATCGGCGTCGATCATTGGAACACCGACAATCCGCACATCCATGTTCTCGTGCGGGGCCGAGCCGATAACGGCAAGGACCTCGTCATCGCCCGCGACTATATCAGCCGAGGGTTCCGCAGCCGCGCCGAGCAACTGGTCGAACTGGAGCTCGGGCCGCGCGCCGAGCAGGAGATCGCATCCGAACTTCAGGCGGAGGTGAAAGCCGAACGCTGGACGGGTCTTGACCGCGCGCTCCAGGGGCTCGCCGATGACGGTGCCGGGGTTGCTGATCTGCGTCCCGGCTCCCCGGAACCGCGCGATCCGGAGCTGCGCAAACTCCTTATTGGTCGCGCCCAGACGCTGGAAGGGCTCGGCCTCGCCGACAGGCTCGCCCCGGCGGTTTGGTCTCTGAAACCGGGCGCACAGGAAACGCTGCGCGATCTCGCCGAGCGTGGCGACATCATCAAGACCATGCACCGCGCCATGTCCGGCGGACCAGGGCGCGCACAAACGGACTTCGCGATTGAGGACACACCGACTGCCCCAGTACTTGGACGGTTGGTCGAGCGCGGGCTGCATGACGAGTTGCGCGGCGAGGCCTATGCCGTGATCGACGCCGTGGACGGCAGCGTCCATCATCTGCGCTTCAACGATCTCGACGCCACGGGCGACACGCCCGAAGGCGGGATTGTCGAGACGCGGGTCTGGCGCTCGGACAATGGCGGCCGTCAGCGCATGGCCCTTGTCGGCCGCTCCGACCTCAACCTCGAAACCCAAATCGGCGCGAGTGGTGCGACCTGGCTCGATCGGCTGCAACTCGCCAAGACCCAGGCGCCGCTCAGCATGGGCGGCTTCGGCGCCGAAGTTCGCGAAGCGCTCGACCGGCGCGCCGATCATCTCGTCGCCGAGGGGCTCGCGACCAGAAATGGTCGGCGCGTCACCTTCGCCCGCGACCTCCTGAAGACGCTGCGCGAACGAGAGCTCGACGCTGCGGCGGCGCGTGTCGAAACCGAGACAGGCTTGCTTCGCAGAAATTCTGCAGAAGGCGATCGCATCTCGGGAACCTATCGCCGGCGTCTCGATCTCGCCTCAGGCCGTTTCGCCATGGTCGATAGCGGCCTCGGCTTCGAACTCGTCCCGTGGAAACCCCAGCTCGAACGCCATCTCGGCCAGACCGTGACGGGAACGATGACGCCGGGTGGTGGGATCGACTGGAGCCTCGGCCGCAAGCGCGGGCTTGGCATCTGAGCATCACCCCGGAAGGAAAAGACATGCCGATCAAGACACAGCCAACACAGGCCACCAAAATCCTCTGGGGCCAGATCATCATCGTCTCGCTCGTTGTGGTCGGTTTCATCTGGACCGCAACACAGTGGACCGCATGGCGGCTCGGCTTTCAGCCTCAGCTCGGCGCGCCGACGACGGACATTCTCGGATGGCCGATCTATCCGCCCTGGAGCTTCTTCGTCTGGTGGTATTTCTACGACGCCTATGCGCCGCGTGTGTTCGTCGAAGGCGCGATCATTGCCGGCAGCGGCGGGATCGCCGCGATCGGTGTCGCGATTTTCCTCTCCGTCCTCCGGGCTCGCGAGGCGCGCGACGTAACCACCTACGGCTCAGCCCGATGGGCGGAGCGGAAGGACGTTGAATCGTCCGGGTTGCTTGCCGCGGACGGCGTCGTGCTTGGCCGCTTCGAGAACCACTACCTCCGGCATGACGGCCCGGAGCATGTGCTCTGCTTCGCGCCAACCCGCTCGGGCAAGGGCGTCGGCCTCGTCGTCCCGAGTCTCCTGACCTGGCCGGGCTCGGCCATCGTCCATGACATCAAGGGAGAGAATTGGCTGCTCACCGCCGGGTGGCGGGCGCGGTTCACCCGCACCATCCTGTTCGATCCGACCGACGCGAAGAGCGCGGCCTACAATCCACTGCTCGAAGTCCGGCGCGGCGACAGCGAAGTACGCGACGTCCAGAACGTCGCCGACATCCTCGTCGATCCGGAAGGTCTGCTCGAACGCCGGAACCATTGGGAGAAGACTAGCCATTCGCTGCTCGTCGGCGCGATCCTCCATGTCCTCTACGCCGAGGCGGACAAGACGCTCGCCGGCGTCGCCGCCTTCCTCTCTGATCCGGGCCGGCCGATCGAGGCGACGCTCGCGGCGATGATGCGCACACCGCATCTTGGCGACCGGCCGCATCCGGTCGTGGCGCAGGTGGCGCGCGAACTCCTCAACAAGTCGGAAAACGAACGCTCCGGTGTTCTGTCTACGGCGATGAGTTTTCTGGGCCTCTATCGCGATCCCGTCGTCGCCAGGGTCACGAGCCGCTGCGACTGGCGGATCAAGGATCTGGTCTCTGGCGCGCGGCCGACCACGCTCTATCTCGTCGTGCCGCCCTCCGACATCAGCCGCACAAAGCCGCTCGTCCGGCTTGTGCTGAACCAGATCGGACGTAGGCTGACAGAAGAGTTGAACGCCAATCGCAAGCGCCATCGCCTGTTGCTGATGCTCGACGAATTTCCGGCGCTCGGGCGGCTCGACTTCTTCGAAAGCCAGCTCGCGTTCATGGCGGGCTATGGATTGAAGGCCTTCCTCATCGCGCAGTCCCTCAATCAGATCGAGAAAGCCTATGGCCAGAACAACGCCATCCTCGACAACTGCCATGTCCGGGTGAGCTTCGCGACCAATGACGAACGTACTGCCAAGCGCGTGTCCGATGCCCTCGGCACGGCGACCGAGATGCGGGCAATGAAGAACTATGCCGGGCACAGATTGTCGCCCTGGCTTGGCCATCTCATGGTCTCCCGGCAGGAGACCGCGCGGCCTTTGCTGACTCCCGGCGAGATCATGCAATTACCGCCGGATGATGAAATCGTGCTCGTCTCCGGCGCGCCGCCGGTCCGGGGCAAAAAGGCGCGCTACTATACCGACCCACAGCTCAAGACACGCATCCTGTCACCGCCCAAACTGATGGCCGAACCGACCGTATCGAAAGAGTTGCAGGCAGATGATTGGAGTGACCGCGCACCCGTCGCCGCGCCAAAGCCAAGGAAGAGGGCCTCCAGCGATGCGGGCGAAGATGCAGACGGCGGCATTCGCCGTGAGCCGGAACTGCCCGAGCATGAAGACATCGCGCCGGAGCCGGCACCATCTGCGCGAGAAGAGTTCGCGGGTCTCGATGATGAAACGGATGATGACGCTCAGCGGGCTCGCCAGATGCAGGGCCGATTCCGCAGCATCGCCCGGCAGGCCTCGCTTGATCCCGATGACGGCATCGAACTTTGAGGCCCGCCATGAAGAAAGATCGGCTCAATGTGTATTTCGATCCAGCTTTATCAGCGGAGCTCGACACGCTGGCGGCGCGGCGCAAAGTTTCGAAATCCCAGATCGTGGAAGCGGCGCTTGCCTCCTACCTTTCCCCCGACGCTGCGGATCAGCGCGAGGCTGCGATTACGCGACGTCTCGACCGGCTGACCCGCGCCGTCGAACGGCTCGAACGCGACGTGACGATCGGCAACGATGCGATAGCCTTGTTCATCCGGTTCTGGCTCACGACGACTCCGCCATTGCCAGATACGATGCGCGATGCCGCGCAGGCGAAAGGCCGCGAGCGGTATGAAGGCTTTGTAGAAACGCTCGGTCGGCGGCTCGCAAAGGGTAACACCTTCGCCAAAGAAGTGTCGCAAGATTTCACACCGAAAGAGTAAATCTACAGCCTGTTTCCCAGGTATTTTGAAGTGAACTGTTTCGACCGTTTTTCGCTTTCTCCTGCCGTTGCGCGCCGTAGTACTACTACGCCTTCAAGGCTGTTGCCGATCAGCCTTTAAAGGTCTTCTTGATCGACCCCGTAATCCAATGCGGGGCCGCCAATGACCGTCCATACATTCAAATCCGAAGCGCTCGCCCGTGGCGCGCGCATGCTCAGAACCGCTCTGGGGGCCGACGTCGCCGCATGGCTCGAAGACCCTGCGGTTGTCGAGGTGATGCTCAATCCGGATGGCCGCCTCTGGGTCGACCGCCTGAGCGAAGGCCTCGCCGACACCGGCGAAGAGCTTTCCGTCGCTGACGGCGAACGCATCGTCCGTCTGGTTGCGCACCATGTCGGCGCAGAGGTTCATGCTGGCGCTCCGCGTGTGTCCGCGGAGCTGCCGGGAACAAGGGAGCGGTTCGAGGGGCTTCTGCCGCCTGTGGTCGCCGCCCCGGTCTTCGCGATCCGCAAGCCGGCCGTCGCGGTCTTCACACTCGAAGACTATGTCCGCGCCGAGATCATGCCAGACGATGCGGCGGCGGCATTGTGCGACGCCATCACATCCCGCGCCAACATCCTTGTCGCTGGCGGCACCTCGACCGGCAAGACCACGCTCACCAATGCATTGCTGGCGGAAGTCGCCAAATCCTCCGACCGCGTCGTTCTGATCGAGGACACACGCGAGCTCCAATGCCTGACGCCGAACCTTGTCGCTCTGCGGACCAAGGATGGCGTCGCGTCGCTTTCCGATCTCGTTCGCTCCTCGCTGCGCCTGCGGCCTGACCGCATCCCCATCGGCGAGGTGCGCGGGGCTGAGGCGCTCGATCTCCTCAAAGCCTGGGGCACCGGCCATCCCGGCGGCATCGGCACCATCCATGCCGGTTCAGCGCTCGGCGCGCTGCGCCGCCTCGAACAGCTCATCCAGGAAGCCGTCATCACCGTGCCCCGCGCGATGATCGCCGAGACAATCGACCTGATCGCCGTCCTCTCGGGGCGCGGATCGGCGCGCCGACTTTCCGAACTCGCCCGCGTCGAGGGCCTCGATGCGACCGGGGACTACCAGATCCAACCGCTTCTTCACCCCAGGACAGGAGACCATCCATGACCAAAACCACAATTCTCTATCCGCGCTGGCCGCTTTACGCGACGGCGCTCGCGTTCAGCCTTTTGCTCGTCGCGCCCGCCCATGCGGCGGGCTCGGGCATGCCCTGGGAGGCGCCGCTCCAGTCAATCCTGGAATCCATTGAAGGGCCGGTCGCCAAGATCGTCGCGGTGATCATCATCATCGTCACAGGACTGACGCTCGCCTTCGGCGACACCTCCGGCGGTTTTCGCCGCCTCGTGCAGATCGTCTTCGGCCTCTCCATCGCCTTCGCGGCGTCGAGCTTCTTCCTGTCATTCTTCTCGTTCGGCGGCGGAGCGCTGATCTGATGCGCGAGCTGGCCGACATTCCGGGCTTTTACGCGCCCGTCCACCGCGCCCTGGTCGAACCGATCCTGCTCGGCGGCGCGCCCCGCACGGTCGCCATCGCCAACGGCACGCTCGCAGCAGCCGTCGGACTTGGCCTTAGGCTCTGGGTGGTCGGGATCGCACTCTGGCTTGTCGGCCATCTCCTCGCGGTCTGGGCCGCAAAACGTGATGCCCAGATCGTCGATGTTGCGCGCCGGCATCTTCGTTTCCCAACCTGGTTCGGAGTCTGAGCGATGATGCGCCTCGCCGAATATCGCTCGACCGCCTCGCTATTGGCAGATTTTCTTCCGTGGGCGGCGCTCGTCGCGGAGGGCGTCATCCTCAACAAGGATGGCAGTCTGCAACGCACCGCACGGTTTCGGGGGCCTGACCTCGACTCCGCGACACCGTCAGAACTCGTCGCCGTGTCCAGCCGGCTCAACAACGCCCTTCGCCGGCTCGGATCGGGCTGGGCGGTGTTCGTCGAAGCGCAGCGGGCGCCGGCGCGCGACTATCCGCTCTCACATTTTCCCGATGCCGTTTCCGCCCTCGTGGACGCGGAACGACGCGCCCAGTTTGAAGATGCGTCCAGACATTTCGAAAGCAGCTACTTCCTGACTTTCGTCTGGATGCCGCCGCTCGACGATACGAGCCGCGCGGGACGATGGCTCTATGAGGACGCGCCCGACAGCAGCCTCAACCCGCGAGAGCATGTCGAGAGTTTTATGGCGCGAACGGATCGCCTGCTCGATCTCCTCGACGGCTTCATGCCGGAGGCCGCCTGGCTCTCAGACGAAGAGACACTGACCTTTCTGCATTCGACCGTGTCGACGCGTCGTCAACGCCTGCGCTTGCCCGAAACGCCGATGCATCTCGATGCGCTCCTGGCCGATAGCGCGCTTGTCGGCGGGTTGGCGCCGAGTTTGGGCGGGGCGCATCTGCGCAGCCTCTCCATCATCGGATTCCCCACGGCCACATGGCCGGGACTGCTGGATGAGCTCAATAGCCAACCCTTCGAATATCGCTGGGTCACGCGCGCTATCTGCCTCGACAAGACCGACGCGACCAAACTGCTGACGCGCATCCGCCGGCAATGGTTCGCCAAGCGCAAATCCATCGCCGCGATCCTGAAAGAGGTGATGACCAATGAGGCGTCGACGCTGCTCGATAGCGACGCGGCGAACAAGGCCGCCGACGCCGATGAAGCCTTGCAAGAGCTCGGCGCCGACATAGCGGGCGCCGCCTACATCACCGCTACGCTGACCGTCTGGGATGAGGACGAAGCCGTCGCGGACGCCAAGCTAAAGGCGGCGGAAAAAGTCATTCAGGGTCGTGACTTCACCTGCATGCCCGAGACTTTGAACGCCATCGAGGCGTGGCTCGGCTCGTTGCCCGGCCATCTCTACGCCAATGTCCGTCAACCGCCGGTCTCCACGCTCAATCTCGTCCACATGATCCCGATATCGGCAGTCTGGGCAGGACCGGCGCGCAATGATCATCTGGACGGACCTCCACTCTTTTACGCGGAGACGGAAGGCTCGACTCCGTTCCGCTTTTCACCCCATGTCGGCGATGTCGGGCACACGCTGGTCGTCGGTCCGACCGGGTCGGGCAAATCCGTGTTGCTGGCGTTGATGGCGCTGCAATTTCGTCGCTATGCGGGCGCGCAGATCTTCGCCTTCGACTTCGGCGGCTCGATCCGCTGTGCGACCGTCGCCTGTGGTGGCGACTGGCAGGATCTCGCCGGCGCGCTTTCGGATGACGAAGCCGCCGTCCAGCTTCAGCCGCTGCGCAACATCGACGATATCGGCGAACGCGCCTGGGCGCAGGACTGGCTGTCCGGCCTGATCGCGCGAGAAGGCGTCACCATCGATCCGGTCGCGCGGGATCATCTCTGGTCGGCGCTGACCTCGCTCGCCTCGGCGCCTGTCGCAGAACGAACGCTCACGGGGCTATCCGTCCTGTTGCAGTCGACCGAACTCAAACAGGCGCTCACGCCATTCTGTCTTGGCGGCCCCTTCGGGCGTTTGCTCGACGCCGAAACAGAAGAACTCGGAACAGCCGATTTCCAGGCCTTCGAGACCGAAGGGCTGATCGGATCGGCCGCGACGCCGGCCGTGCTCGCCTATCTGTTCCACCGGATCGAGGATCGCCTCGATGGACGTCCGAGCCTCATCATCGTCGATGAAGGCTGGCTCGCGCTCGATGACGGGACATTTGGCGGCCAGCTCCGCGAATGGCTTAAGACTCTAAGGAAGAAGAACGCCTCCGTCCTCTTCGCCACGCAATCGCTCGCCGACATCGACAATTCCGCGATTGCGCCCGCCATCATCGAGAGCTGTCCAACGCGCATCTTCCTGCCGAACGAGCGTGCCTTCGAGCCGCAGATCGCCGACATCTACCGCCGCTTCGGCCTCAATGAACGCCAGATCGAGATCGTCGCGCGGGCCATGCCGAAGCGGGACTATTACTGCCAGTCGCGCCGCGGCAATCGGCTCTTCTCGCTCGGTCTCGGCGAGGTCGCGCTCGCCTTCACGGCCGCATCGTCGAAGACCGATCACGCCGCCATCACCGACATCCTCTCCGAACACGGACGAGACGGCTTCGCCGCAGCCTGGCTCGCCCGTCGCGGTCTCGATTGGGCCGTCGAACTGCTCGGCCAAACACCTGATCCGATCCCATCCCCTCAAACCACGGAGACTACTCATGCGTAAGAAACTCGCCGCCCTCATGCTGACCGGAGCCATCGCTTTGGCGCCGATGCAACCGGCCTATGCGCTATTCGGCGTCGGCGACGTCGTCATCGATCCGACCAACCTCGCGCAAAATATTCTCACCGCCGCACGCACCCTCGAAATGATCAACAATCAGATCACGCAGCTTCAGAACGAGGCGCAGATGTTGATCAACCAGGGACGCAACCTCGCAAACCTGCCGCACTCATCGCTGGCGCGTCTGCGGTCGATCATGCAGCAGACGGAAGATCTGCTGGGCGAAGCGCAGCGCGTTGGATACGTCGTCTCCGAAATCGAACGCGTCTTCTCAGAACAATATGGAGACGCCGCAGCAACCGGCGATTTCGCCGCCATGAACGCCAATGCCGAGGCGCGCTGGCGGACCTCGGTTGCAGGCTATGAAGACGCGTTGAAGGTCCAGGCCGGCGTCGTCGGCAATATTGAAGCGACGCGCACGGAATTGAGCACTCTCGTCTCGCAAAGCCAGGGTGCGGTCGGCACCTTGCAGGCGGCGCAGGCCGGCAATCAACTTCTCGCCCTGCAAAGCCAGCAGATGACGGACCTAACCGCCGCCATCACCGCGCAGAACCGCGCGGACGCGCTGGACGCGGCTCGGCGCGCGTCCGCTAAAGCGCAGGGGCGCGAGAACCTCAATCGCTTCCTCGACTACGGGACCGGCTACACGCCAACCGCCGTCAGCATGTTCCGGTAATACCCGTGCGCAATTCTCCCGACCAAATCATCAGGCCCGTCGCCATCGCCTTGGGCGGGCTCGCTGCGCTCTTCGCCGCGGTTGAGCTGGCGAATACGGTCACTCCGGAAACGCCATCGGTTCCTCCCGTGACCAACAATCCTTTGCAGGCGGAACTTTCTCGCTGCCGAACGGTGACGCCGGAAGAGCTGGAAATCGACACGATGTGTCGCGCCGCCTGGGCAGAGCAACGCCGCCGATTTCTCGGGCTTCCCGGCGACGATCCCGAGAAGGAGTAGGATATGGGCGGTGTTGGCGTCATTGACCGGTTCCTGCAGGTCTTCACCTCCTACATCGACAGCGGCTTCGGCCTGCTCGGCGGCGACGTCGCCTTCCTGGCAACGACCCTGATCGTCATCGACGTGACGCTCGCTGCGCTCTTCTGGGCCTGGGGCGCCGACGACGACATCCTCGCCCGGCTCATCAAGAAAACGCTCTTCGTCGGCGTCTTCGCCTACATCATCGGCAACTGGAACGCGCTCGCCCGCATCGTTTTCGAAAGCTTCGCCGGGCTTGGCCTCATCGCTTCGGGCGGCAGCCTTAGCCCCGGCGAGCTGCTTCAGCCCGGCCGCATCGCAGAGATCGGCCTTGATGCGGGCCGTCCGATTCTCGCGTCGATTTCCGATCTGATGGGCTTTGTCTCCTTCTTCGAGAATTTCCTCCAGATCATCATCCTGCTTTTCGCCTGGCTGGTCGTTCTCCTGTCCTTCTTCATTCTGGCGATCCAGCTCTTCGTCACGCTGATCGAGTTCAAGCTCGCCACGCTGGCCGGCTTCATCCTCGTACCCTTCGGCCTGTTCAACAAAACCGCCTTCATGGCTGAACGCGTGTTGGGGCTGGTGATCTCGTCCGGGGTCAAGGTCCTGGTGCTCGCCGTGATCGTCGGCATCGGCTCGACCATCTTTGGCGAGTTCACCGCGGGGTTCACGGGTGAGCCGACCATTGAAGACGCCATGGCAATCGTTCTCGCCGCGCTTTCCATGCTCGCGCTCGGCATCTTCGGTCCGGGCATCGCCAACGGCATCGTTTCGGGCGGCCCGCAACTCGGCGCAGGCGCTGCGGTTGGCGCAGGTCTCGCCGCCGGCGGGCTTGCTGTCGGCGGGGTCGCTGGCGCCCGGATGGCCGTCGGAACAGTCGGCGCCGGAGCGCGCGGCGCGGCGGCAGTCGCTGGTGGCGCCTCGACCGCCTACAGCATGGGAAACGCTGCCGCTGGCGGCGGCGCCTCCGGTGTCGCCGCCGGTCTCTCTAGCGTTGGAAAAGCGGGCGTCAGCGCCGCAACGAACCCGCTTCGCCGTTCCATGAGCGAAAGCTACCGCTCAGGTTCGCGCGCAGCCTTCGAAGCGACCGGCGGCAAGTTCAGTAACAGCCCCGACGTCTCGCCCTCAGCCAGTGGCGTACCGCCAGCCTGGGCGCGGCGCATGAAACAACAGCAAACCCTTCACCACGGCGCCGCCGTCGCAGCTCATGCCGTTCGCTCTGGCGACCATGGTGGCGGCGGGACCGCCGTCAGCCTTTCGGAGAAATCATGATGTTCCGTCGTCCAAGCGTTCGCTATTCCAAGACCCCAGAGCCCGTCACGCCCTATCAGAAAGCCGCACAGGTCTGGGACGAACGCATCGGGTCCGCCCGCGTGCAAGCCAGGAACTGGCGACTGATGGCGTTCGGCTCTTTGCTGCTCTCAGGCGGGCTCAGCGCCGCGCTTGTCTGGCAGTCCACACAAGGGACGATCACGCCCTATGTTGTCGAGGTGGACAGGCTTGGCGCGGCGCAAGCCGTGACGCCTGCCACCGCCGACTTCCGACCGACCGATCCGCAGATCGCTTACCACCTCTCGCGCTTCATCGAGAATGTGCGCCAAATCCCGGCCGATCCGATCGTGCTGCGCCAGAACTGGCTGCACGCTTACGACTTCACGACCGACAAGGGCGCGCTGGCGCTCAACGACTACGCCCGGGTGAACGATCCCTTCGCCAAGGTCGGCGACACGCAGATCTCGGTCGAAGTCTCCAGCGTTATCCGCGCCTCCGAGAGCAGCTTCCGCATCGCCTGGATCGAGCGCCGCTACGCCAACGGACAACTCGCCGCAACGGAACGTTGGACCGCCATTCTCACCATCGTTCTGCAACAGCCGCGCGATGCCGAGCGCCTGCGCAAAAACCCGCTCGGCATCTTTGTCAACGCCATCAACTGGTCCCGGGAGTCCGCCCAATGATAAAGACACTTCGCCTGAACAAAGCCTCCATGACGGTCCTCCTCGCCGCGACCACTCTCTCGGGATGCGCGACCTTCAAACCGCCGGAGATCGCTTACGACACCCCTCCGATCGAAGCGAAGCTTCTTCCGGAACCGGAGAGTCCGGTGCGGATCGTCGAGCGCACCAGCCCACTGCCGCTGCCTGGTCAACTCAAGCCGATCAATGGGGGAGACCGAGCGCCGGAATCTGCCGGTCCCGCTGAGCGGGTGAACGAGGCGAACGCCGCCGCCCGGATGGAGCCGGTACGAGACGGCTTCATCAACGCCGTACAACTCTATCCCTACACCGAGGGCGCGCTCTATCAGGTCTACGCATCGCCGGGGCAGATCACCGATATCGCCCTGCAGCCCGGAGAGAGCCTTGTTGGCTCCGGACCGATCGCGGCCGGCGACACGGCGCGCTGGATCATCGGCAACACCCAGAGCGGTTCAGGGGATGATCAGCGCATCCATATTCTGGTCAAACCGACGCGGCCTGATCTTCAGACCAACCTCGTCATCAATACGGATCGGCGGACTTATCATCTCGAACTGAGAGCGAACCCGTCCGCCTACATGGCGTCCGTCTCGTGGACCTATGCCGAGGATGCCTTGATCGCGCTCAGGCGGCGCAACGCCGAGGCGGAAGCAGCCTTGCCGATCGGACGTGACGTGGTCCTCGACTCCTTGCGCTTCCGCTATCGGATCGAGGGCGACCGCGCGCCCTGGCGGCCGCTTCGCGCTTTCGATGATGGGCGGCAGGTCTTCATCGAGTTCCCGCGCGGGATCGGACAGGGGGAAATGCCGCCGCTCTTCGTTATCGGTCCGGAAGGCGAAGGCCAGCTCGTCAACTATCGCATCGCCCGCAACTACATGATCGTCGATCGGCTCTTCGCCGCCGCCGAACTGCGTCTCGGCGACAGGCAGAAACGCGTGCGGATCGTCCGCACCGACGGGGTGAGCCGCAACGCCCCTACCGCGTCACGCCCCGGCGCCGTGGGGCCACGCAAATGAGCGACGATAGAGAATCCCGTGAGGACAAAGAGATTGCCGCCTCTTTGCGGCTGCGCGCCGATCCGCCAACGGTCATGCGTCTCTCGCGCCGCACGCTGACGGTGCTTGGCGCGGTCGGAGGCCTCGGTCTCGGTGCCATCCTGATTGTGGCTCTGCAAGATCGCAAACCGGCCGATGGACCGCCGGAACTCTATTCGACCGAGCGAATCCAGGCAGCCGAAGGTCTGTCGCGCCTTCCGACCGACTACACAAACATACCCCAACTTGGGCCGCCACTGCCCGGGGAGCTCGGGCGGCCGATCCTGTCAGCTCAACAACGCGGTCAGCCCGTGCCGGCGGTCGTCGCTGCGCCTGCCGTCGATCCTGACGAACAGCGCCGGTCGCAGGAGTTGGAGGCAGCCCGGCTCAGCCGACTTTTCGCTGAAGCCACGACCACCATCGATGACCAGCCTCAAACTTCGTCGGCGGTCGGTCCTTTACAATCCGGCGCCGGATCCTTCTTTCCCGCGAGCGTAACAAGCGCAGCACCAGATGCCACGGACAGACGGGAAGCCTTCCTTGACGAACCCATTGATCGACGCACGACAAGCAACGACCGGCTCACCGATCCGCCAAGCCCCTATGTGGTCCAGGCCGGTGCGGTCATTCCGGCGGCGCTGGTCACGGGTCTGCGCTCGGACCTTCCCGGTCAGATCACCGCGCAGGTGACATCCAATGTCTATGACAGCCCGACCGGTCGCTTCCTGCTGATCCCGCAAGGCGCGCGCCTCATCGGTGAATACGATAGCCGCGTCGCTTTCGGCCAAAGCCGCGTGCTGCTGGCCTGGACACGGCTGATTCTGCCCAATGGGCGCTCTATCGTTCTCGAACGCCAGCCCGGCGCCGACGAGGCCGGCTATGCCGGCCTCGAAGACGGCGTCAACAACCACTGGGGACGGCTGTTCATGGCGGCCGGGCTCGCCACTGTCCTGAATATCGGTGTGGAGCTTGGCGCCGATGATGACGACGACATCGCCCGCGCCATTCGCGAAGGAACGCAGGACACGATCGGCCGCGCCGGTGAGGAGGTTGTTCGTCGTCAGCTTTCCATCCCGCCGACCTTGACCATTCGCCCCGGATTCCCAGTGCGCGTGATGGTCACGCGCGACCTCATCCTCGAACCCTATCGGAATTGACCCATGACCAAATTGAAACTCGGCGCCATCCCAGACGATAAACCTGTCAAATTGAGTATTGAACTTCCCGCCGATGTGCATCGCGATCTTGTTGCCTATGCTGACGTGCTGGCCCGTGAGACCGGACAGAAGAACGAAGCCGCAAAGCTTATCGCACCTATGTTGGCGCGGTTCATGGCGACAGATCGTGGTTTCTCGAAATCTCGAAAAAGTGGCCGGTCGCCTTACTCCCCCCGGTCAACGTCGGAACCACAAATCACCTGATGTCCGAAGCTTCATCATCACGGCCATCCAGGCATCGAGCGTTCAATCACCAAAAAAGCTTCGCCTTCCGGTGGCTACCGCCTGTGAGGAACCTGGCGGGAGGGCTGGATCGCCAGCTGTCAATGTCCTGTTGAGTATAGCTGTCTTTGTGGGAAGAAAGCAGGGTGGCAGTCGTCGCGATGCGCACAGTTGCCTCCGCCTTGCGCAATTTCGATATGATTTCTTCAGGCCGAAATCGCTTTACCTCCATGAATGCAGCCAGGTGATTCTTTGTTCGTGGCCGCGTCCAAAAGGATCGGGTCAGTGCGCGCATTCTGATGCATGTCCATGTGGTGTTCCTCCGGCGAAGTTGACGTGTCGGAACATCAGTCTCCTTCGGCATCGCCCAATGGACAACCTATTGAAAATTCAAATCCAGGCGCAAAGAACGAGGTGTGGAATCTGTCCAATACTCTGGATGCGGCTTCGAAGCAGAAAAAGTGGCCGAACTCGCCCCAAAATCAGACCTGATTGTGGATTATTGAGTGTCAACTGGAATGCGCGGAGAAATCGCTCTCGCAAGGGCGCTCTGACGATTGGGAAGGTTTACGATCTCGGCTGCGATAAGACGTTCGCCGCATTTCAGATGCGTTTCCAAAGTTGGTGGATGCTGAGAAGCATCGCTGCGAACCAGATCGTAACCGGACGATATTCCGACCGCCTGAACCTTCATGTCTTTGAGATCGGACCAGAACCGTGGGGGAACTGGGGTAGGACGTTCTTTGTTGCAAATGGCCGCTGCCGCAATCTGGGCCTGCGTGGTTGCATTGTGAATGGTTTCGATACGCAGTTTTCCGGATGCGAATTCGTTTTCACCGCGGGCACAATCTCCGATTGCAAATATTTCGGAGTCAGATGTCCGCATGTCCTGATCGACGCAGATACCATTGTCACATTCCAGGCCCGCGGCTTCGGCAAGCGCAATATTGGGTGTTGCACCAATCCCCGCCAACACGAGATCGGTCTTTATTTGGGATCCATCGCCAAGATGGATCGAGGAAACGCGGCGATCAGCGGCGCCGAACCTCTCAATCTTCTGATTGAAGAGAAACTGAACACCGGCATCTTTCAGCTTCTGAGTAACGAAATTGGTTGTTGCGGGTGAGGCAACGCGGGCCATGGCGCGAGCGGCGGCCTCGACAACAGTGACGGTTCTCCCAAGATTGACCGCGGCAGAGGCCACTTCGAGCCCGATAACACCGGCGCCAATGATTGCAACGTCGCGACAGCCAGGATCGCTCAAGGCTTGGCGAAGCCTTGCCGAATCGCCCAGGTCTCTCAGATAGTGGATCCCTTTCAGGTTCGCGCCCTTCGCATTAAGACGACGCGGCGATGCCCCTGTGGCAAGGATCAAGGTATTGAATTTCATCGTCTTCCCGTCCGCAAAGTGGATTCTACGCTTATTCCTATCAATCTTGACGACCTTGCGCGCCCGCATCAGGTCGATGCGATTGTCTTCGTAGAATGAAAGAGGACGTATCAGAGTTGGCTGCGGTCTATCCGGTCCCTGCAGCCACGCCTTGGACAGAGGCGGGCGCTGATAAGGCAGCGACACCTCATCGCCAATAAGTTTTATCGCACCTTCGTAGCCATTCATGCGCAAGGTTGCGGCAGCATTTGTTCCGGCCGCTCCATTGCCGATAATCACAGTTGTGTTCATGTTTCTTTCCTCCCCGGGTTTACCGATTGTTTAGATGAGGCTAAGCGAGCGCGCAGCCATTACTGCCTCGGTGCGATTGGCGACGTTTAGACCACGCAAAATTTTTCTGAAATGCCACTTCACGGTGTCTTCCGTGACATGCATGCGCACTGCAATTTCCTTGTTGCTCAGCCCAAGTGCGGCATGTTGCAGGACGATTACCTGCTTCTGACTTATGGGGGCCGATCTATATGCAAAGGGGCGTTCAGTAATCTGCACATCATGCGCAGGTACTTTGGTCCTGGCGACCTGAGTTGTCCGTTGATCCAAGAACGCTTTCGCCGCTGGACTGATGACACGCAGAAAATGCCGCCTGTTTATCAAGGACCTGAAAGCGCCCAGTTGTTGTGCCTTCAGATCGGCATCGGCGATTCTTTTCAGCGCCTGCTTTTTTTCGCCCATCAGATAAATTGCAGTCGCAAGCGTATATTGCGCCCTGATTTCTCCGCGTTGGTCTCGGACGGCGGAAAAGTTGGAAAGGGCTTTTCGAGCGTGCATCTCGGCCAGGCCCAGTTTGCCGTCTCGCAGAAATCTTGAGGCTTCTAGCAAGGCGATTTCCGCCTGGATGGCGCGATTCTGGTTTGGCAGAAACAGCAGGTCTTCGTCGGACGGAAGCGGCTCGGTCGAGAGCGGAGTGCTGGTTCGGGTTCCCATAGCAAAGACTTCGGAGCCCAATCGCACCAGAATGCCCAGCCGCTTCAGACCGCGATCCTTTGCCATCAGGCGGCAACGTTCAAGCAACAAGAACGCCTGCAATGTGTCACCCTGGCGAATATAGATCTCGGCCGCGCTTCGGACGGTGTTCCACACCACATCCGTCACCCCGAATTCCAGCGCAAAATCCAGAGCCTCTTGCACAAGACGCTCATCGGGTGTGATCGACTCTTCTTCTGTTTGGACCTGAAGCTCGAAGGCCGCGAGCATTCCTTTGATAAAGGGTGTGCGCTCATGGGCGACGTTTTCGTTTTTCTGTGCGCGACGAATCTCGCTGCGCGCGCCATAGATGTCGCCATTGAGCAGCTTAGCCAGAATCCCAGCAGCAGCAAGCCAGCCAAACGCATAACGGTGACGGACCGCGCCGCTCACGACCGTGGCGGAGGCTATTTGATCTGAAAGGGCAGCAAACTGCCTGCCGGAAGCGGCGATGAATGCTCTGCACGTCTGTGCCGCGGCATGGCCGACAGGATTGGCCGACCCATAGGTATCAACCCAGGCCGCGCATCTTTCATCGCTTTCTTTCAATTCATCGTGGGTGGCAAGACCGATGGCATGCACCAGTTTCCCCCAGCCATTCGAATCTTCCTCCTCCGAAGGTGCGGAAACCCTCTGGTCGTTCAGCCTGGAAAGCACATCCTGTGCTTCCTGTGCGCGTTGACTGAAGTACAGCACCCAAGCATATCCGATAGCCAAGGATGGCATCTGAAGCAGTTTGGCTCTGGGAATGCCCGTGAACCAGATCGTCAAGGCCTCAATCTCTCCTTGTCTCAGGGCTAGATCGAACAGAGCTTGATCAGTTAGCCGTTTGGCCCAGTTGTGATCGTGTGCGCGAAGAGCAACATCCACGACCAAACGGTACTCTTTTTTTCGCCAATGCCAGAATGCGATACGTTTTAGGAAATACGACCGACGCGATCCATTTGCTTCGATGAAACGATTGCGCAGGTACTCTTTCAGGGCCCGGTTCATTTCATAGCATTTTGGTTTTTCAACGCTGGATATCAAAAGCCCGTGGCGCGATGCTAGTTCTGCCAATTTGCAACTGGAATCGTTAATCTTGAACACATAATCGCTGCAGTCTGCCGTGATTTCCTCCAGCCAACTGGCGTTAATCAGGTGATCGAGGAGCGGCCGCGTAATCTGTGCCAGTACGTCGGTTTCGAAGTATGCCTGAACCTCTGAAAGGTCAGCGATCGCGTCGCCTGATGCTTTCGATTTGCCAGCCAGTGCGCATAGAAGCGGCCAACCAGCCGTCTTGTTGTATATCTTCGTCGCCCGGTCGGCTTCCAACGGTAGAATTGAACATGTCTCGTCAAGAGTGAAGCTTAACTCTCTTGGACCGATCGTAACCACATGCGAAACTACCGACAGGGTGACCAACGTGCCCGGTTGGTGCCCGCTTACTACCAGTCGAACGGCTTCTGGCGTTTCCAGGGTGATCGTTTTCAGAAATCTCTGTGTGGCGGCAGAGTCAGAAACGCCGTCCAAGCAAATCATGACGGGTCTTTTCCAATCGAAAAGAAGGCGCAGTGCGATGATCTCTGGGCCGCGATCACCGGACGTGACGGGAAGGTCCGGTGGCGAAAGCATTGCGACAATCGCGGTTGCAATAAGGTCCGCTTCAGAGACGCTCTCTGGCCAGAACGACGACAGGTCCAGATAGATACAATCGTCTCCTCGGTCGGCAGCCGATTGGGCGCACAAGGCGATCTGCACTGATTTGCCGAAGCCGCGAGGTGCCTGATAAAGGAGGCATTTCGCGCCGGGGTGTCCCGCAATATCCAGTCTGTCACGTCTCAGGCAGCCCTGAGTCAATTTCTTTTGACGGACATTCATGCGTTCCAGAAAATCGTAGATGTCGTTCGGGATTGCGCTGGAGGTCTTAATCATCCCTCCCTCCCTGAAAGTGATGTATCGTAGGCGTGCCGACATCTTACCTAGCGCACAAAAACTCTAAACTACACGAACGTGTAGTTGTGGGGTGACCTGATTGAGAGGCAGCTTAATTCCAAGCGGCAAGAAGCAGCAAGTACGAAAAGGAGATGCTCTTCTGGCCAATACAGAAACTTACAACAGCCTTTTCCTTGGGAGGAGTAGACTATGAGCGATCTAAGCCAAGCGTCCACGGCGCAAGCTGGCGCCGATGAAGTATACGTTGATAAGAAACGGTATTTTTGGATTTTGTCCGTATTCTGGCCGGCAACGCCGCTAATCGGACTGTATCTGGTCTCGGTAACCGGCTGGAGCATCTGGTACGGGACTGTGCTGATTTTATGGTATCTGGCGGTTCCGATGCTGGACGCTATGTTTGGCGAGGATTTTTCCAATCCCCCCGAATCGGCCGTACCTGATCTTGAAAGAGACCGATATTATCGCGTGCTTACTTATCTGACGGTGCCCATGCATTATGCGGCTTTGATCGGGTCTTGCTGGTGGGTCGCAACCCATTCTCTGAATGCGCTCGAATTCGTCGCGCTGGCACTGTCGCTGGGGGTCGTCAACGGTTTGGCGCTGAACACCGGCCATGAACTCGGTCACAAGAAGGAAGCTTTTGATCGCTGGATGGCAAAACTGGTGCTGGCAGTGGTGGGCTATGGCCACTTCTTCATCGAACATAACAAAGGGCACCACCGTGACGTGGCCACCCCGAAAGACCCGGCAACCTCGCGTATGGGCGAAAACATCTATTCTTTCGCAACCCGCGAAATCCCCGGGGCTTTCAAACGCGCTTGGGAGCTAGAAGAGGTGCGCCTTGAGCGGAGTGGTAAGAGCGTCTGGAGCCTGGATAACGAAATTCTTCAGCCGCTGATCATTACCGTCGTTCTTTACGCCGGGCTGCTGGCATTC
This sequence comes from Glycocaulis alkaliphilus, assembly GCF_004000605.1. Lineage (NCBI taxonomy): Bacteria > Pseudomonadati > Pseudomonadota > Alphaproteobacteria > Maricaulales > Maricaulaceae > Glycocaulis > Glycocaulis alkaliphilus. The sequence continues at coordinate 1,611,942 of NZ_CP018911.1, forward strand.
TTCGGGCCCATCATGCTTGTGTTCCTGCCCATTCAGATGGCGTACGGATGGTGGCAGCTGACTTCGGCCAACTATATCGAGCATTATGGCTTGCTGCGCGAAAAACTGCCCAACGGCAAGTATGAGCATCAGAAGCCGCACCATTCGTGGAACTCGAACCATATCATGTCCAACCTGATCCTGTTCCACCTGCAGCGGCACTCGGACCACCACGCGCACCCGACGCGGTCCTATCAATCCCTGCGGGACTTCAAGGATCTGCCTGCGCTTCCTTCGGGCTATCCCGGGATGTTCTTTGCCGCGCTGATCCCCTCCTGGTTCCGGTCGATCATGGATCATCGTGTCCTGGACTGGGCCAAAGGCGATCTGAACAAGATCCAGATCGAACCCGGTATGCGCGACTACTATGACCGCAAATTCGGGTCGGTCGCACCTGCGCAGCCTGCCGCAATGCCCGCCGAATAAAACCCAAGGCTTGGCATCTCAGACAAAGGCGTTGGCCCCGATGGGGCCAACCCTGACCTGACAAACAGCCCCTTGCTCGCACTCGAAGACGGGGCCGCAGACACAACCGACAGAAAATCTGGGACGACGCATGTGCTTGCCTGTCAACTCATGTGTGTAAGGGAGGAATGAACAATGGCCAAATATCAATGCCCGGATTGCGGATACACCTACGATGAAATCCAGGGCCACCCGCATGAAGGTTTCCCGCCGGGAACGCCGTGGTCGCAAGTGCCCGAAGACTTTGCGTGCCCCGATTGCGCGGTCCGCGACAAAGAGGACTTTTTGCTGATCGGAGAAGCCGCAGCGCCTACACCAACCCCGGCACCGGCACCGACATCCGCTCCGGCCCCGGCACCCGCACCCGTGGCGGTTGCCGCTCCTGCCGCCGCACCGCCGCCTGCTCCGGTGGCACAGGCGGCCCCCGCCGCCGGAACCGCCTACCGGAAATGGCTTTGCATCACATGCGGTCATATCTACGACGAAGCCCTTGGCGACGAACACGAAGGTTTTCCGCCGGGAACTTTGTTCAGCCAGATCCCCGATGATTGGTGCTGCCCGGACTGTGGTGCCACGAAAGAGGACTATGTCCTCTACGAAGAAAAATAAGAGCGTGAACATGAATCAGGTTGCCTCATTTCCCGCCAAAACAGCCGGTGCCGATGACATCCGAGCGGCGTTTGACACCCAGATTCGAGCACAACTTGCCCGGCGGGCGGTCTTTGACCGCAAGGCACGTATCGCACAGCTGGACCGCCTGGCAGAGGCCGTCAAACGGAACGAGGACAAAATCATCGCGGCTTGCGCGGCTGATTTTCGCAAACCCGCCGAAGAAGTGAAACTGACCGAGATCTTTCCTGTGCTTCAGGAAATCCGGCACACCAAACACCATCTGAAGTCGTGGATGCGCCCCAAACGGGCGCGCGCCACTTTGGGGGTGTTTGGCACCAAGGCACGGGTTCGCCCCGAGGCCAAGGGTGTATGCCTGATCATCGCGCCCTGGAATTATCCGGTGAATCTTTCGCTCGGGCCGCTGGTTTCGGCAATCGCGGCCGGCAACAGCGCCATTATCAAGCCGTCCGAAATGACACCGAATGCGGCCCAGGTCATCACCGACATCGTGGAAGAGGCGTTCACACCGGATCTGGTCAAGGTCATCGAAGGCGATGCCTTGGTTTCCCAGGAGCTTCTGTCACTGCCCTTCGACCACATATTCTTCACGGGCAGCCCGGCGATCGGCAAGGTCGTGATGGAGGCGGCGGCAAAAAGCCTGACATCGGTCACTCTGGAACTTGGTGGCAAGTCGCCCACTATCGTCGGGCCCAACGCCAATATCAAAAAGGCCGCGCGAAACATCGTCTGGGGCAAGTTCTCAAACAACGGTCAGACCTGTATCGCCCCCGATCATGTGTATGTGCACCGCGATGTATCGGCCGCGTTCAAGACCGCGCTTCAGGCCGAGATCGGTCGGGTCTATGGGAAAACGCCCGAGGCACAAAAAGCAACGCCCGACTATTGCCGGATCGTGAACGATAGGCATTTTGACCGGCTGCGCAACCTGATCGAGGATGCCCGTGCCAAAGGCGCAAGTATCCTTCAGGGCGGTCAGACCGATGCGGGCCAGAACTTCGTTGCCCCGACGCTGATTTCCGAGGTTTCGGATGATATGGAAATCACTCAGGAAGAGCTGTTCGGGCCAATTTTGCCGATCATCGAATATGTTGATCTGGACAAAGTTATCGACAAGATCAACGCAAACCCCAAGCCCCTTGCTCTTTATATCTTCGACAAAAGCAAGGACTTCGCTGACCAGATTATCACGCGCACCTCTTCGGGCGCGGTGGGCGTAAACCTTACTGTTGTGCATTTCCTGCACCCGAACCTGCCATTTGGCGGCGTCAACAACTCCGGCATCGGGGCGGCCCATGGGGAATATGGCTTCAAGGCATTTTCGCATGAAAAAGCTGTGCTGGAGGAAAAGCATTCGATTACGCACATGCTTTTCCCGCCTTACACGGGCTTTGTACGCCGCCTCATAAACATCGTGGTCCGGGTGCTTGGATAACAGCCGCCCGGAACCAATAGGGAGATAAGAAATGTACGACTATATCATCGTCGGCGCCGGATCCGCCGGTTGCGTTCTGGCCAACCGGTTGTCTGCAAACCCGGCAAAACGCGTCGCGCTTATCGAAGCGGGCCCAAAGGATAAGAACCCCCTGATTCACATGCCAGTGGGGATCGCATTGTTGGCCAATAGCAAAAAGCTGAACTGGGCATTCGATACCGAACCACAAGAACATTTGAATGGCCGTAGACTGTTCTGGCCTCGTGGCAAAACACTGGGCGGGTCGTCGTCCATCAACGCCATGGTCTATATCCGCGGGCACAAGGCCGATTACGACTACTGGGCGTCCGAGGCAGGCACGGATGTCTGGGGCTGGGACCGCATGACAGACCTGTTCAAGCGGATCGAAGACAACCATCGGTTCGGAGCATCCGATAGTCATGGTAAGGGCGGCGAGCTTTCCGTGAGCGAGCTGAAAACCGTGAACCCTTTGAGCCGCGATTTCGTACAGGCTGGGCGTGAATTGCAGATTCCTCACAACGGCGATTTTAATAGCGGTTCGCAAGAGGGGCTGGGCATGTACCAGGTCACGCAAAAGGACGGAAGGCGCTGGAGTTCGGCGCAAGCCTTTCTGCGGGGGGCTGAGTCCCGTTCCAATCTTGAAGTCATCACCGACGCCCGTGTGACCCGCGTCGTCATGGAAGAAAAGTCCGCAACGGGTGTCACCTTGCGGCAGGGCGGCGAATATCGCCAACTGCGTCTCAATGCCGGCGGCGAGGTGATCCTGTCTGGCGGGGCCGTGAATTCGCCTCAACTTCTCCTTCTGTCAGGTATCGGGGATGCCCAAGAAATTAAACGGCATGGTCTAGCCGTCGTTCACGACCTTCCCGAGGTGGGCAAGAACATGGCCGACCACCTCGATGTAACGATTATGCATGCTGCTAGCTCACGGCGCCCGATCGGTGTCGCGCCCAGCTTTCTGCCGCGTGGCATTGGTGGTTTGTTTTCCTACATCTTCAGACGTAAAGGGTTTCTCACGTCAAATGTTGCGGAAAGCGGTGGGTTCATTAAGTCGTCCCCTGACCGCGATAGGCCGAATGTTCAGTTTCACTTCCTGCCCACATATCTGAAAGATCATGGCCGCAAGATCGCTTTTGGTTATGGCTATACGCTTCACATCTGCGATCTTTTGCCAAAGAGCCGCGGCTATATTGGCCTCAAAAGCCCGGATCCGATGGACGATCCTCTGATTCAGCCGAATTATCTTGGGGATCCGGAAGATATGAAAACGATGATTGCGGCCTTTAAAGCCGGGCGCAGGATCCTCGAAGCTCCGGCAATGTCTGCGCACAGCAAATACGAAGTGCACCCCGGCAAATCCGTACAGACCGACGATGAGATTGCGGCATTCATTCGGGAAAGCGCAGAAACAATCTATCACCCGGTTGGCACATGCCGAATGGGTGCGGACGAGGCTTCAGTTGTAGATCCGGAACTAAAAGTTCGCGGTGTATCTGGGCTGCGAGTGGTGGACGCATCCATCATGCCAAGCCTTGTCGCCGGCAACACAAACGCCCCGACCATGGTCATCGCTGAGAATGCGGCCGAGATCATTCTGGGGCAGGTGCGTATTTTTGACAGGAGTCGTTCAGTTGCCTGAACTTTATGATGAAAAGCGAAAAACAGTCCGGTGTCAGGGGGCGATGGGGTTTATTGTAAGAAGCTTCGAGCAGTTTCAGAACGGCACGATTCCAACCCAAAATTCAAGTTCTGAAGAGGAAGCCAAATGCGCGGACAGATGATGGCTATGCCACTGACCATTCATTCACTGATCGACCACGGAGCTCGCTACCACGGCGACACCGAGATTGTGTCGGTGGAAACAGATGGCACAAAGACTAAGACGAACTGGAAAGGTATTTCTGACAGATCCCGGCAGCTCGGCTCGGCGCTGACAAAGATGGGGCTCTTCAAAGGGGATCGCGTGGCGACGATCGCGTGGAACAATGCGCGGCATCTAGAATGCTACTTTGGCATTTCCTGCTGTGGAATGGTATGTCACACGATCAATCCGCGCCTTTTCCCGGAACAGCTTGTCTATATCATCAACCACGCGAAAGATCGGGTCATCTTTTTTGACAAGACGTTCCTGCCGATCATTGAGGGGATCAAGGAGAAGCTGACGACTGTCGATACCTTCGTTCTTATGTCCGTGCGTGATGAAAAAGCAGCAAGAAAAATCCCCGGACTTGTGTTCTACGAGGACTTCCTGGCCTCGGGCGACGAAAACGCCGATTGGGTGGATGTCGATGAGAATGATGCATCCAGCCTTTGCTATACTTCCGGGACTACAGGAAACCCCAAGGGCGTTCTGTATTCGCACCGCTCTACGGTGTTACATTCGTTGGGCGCGGCCCTTCCCGATACGCTGAACATTTCAGCACGCGAAGTGATGATGCCCGTGGTTCCGATGTTCCACGTCAATGCCTGGGGCATCCCATATGCTGCTGCGATGGTCGGCGCAAAGCTGGTCCTGCCTGGTCCGGGACTTGATGGTGACAGCCTTACACGGCTCATCGACGACGAAGGCGTGACGGTCGCGCTTGGTGTTCCTACAATCTGGCAGGGGCTTCTCGCATCGCTCGACAAACTCGGCTCCAAAGCCGAAACCCTCACACGGACAGTGGTCGGTGGGTCGGCTTGTCCCCCGTCGATGATCGCCGAATTCCGCGACAAATATGGCACCGAAGTCGTGCACGCCTGGGGCATGACCGAAACCTCGCCTCTCGGGACCGCGAATGCCTTGCTGGAACGCCATGCAGGCATGACCGAGGAAGAGCAGGCGAAAGTGCGAGAAAGCCAGGGCCGCCCGCCCTATGGCGTGGAACTCAAGATCGTTGACGATGAAGGCAGCACACTTCCCGAGGATGGGGCGGCGCAAGGCAATCTTCGCATTCGCGGCCATTGGGTCGTAGACAGCTATTTTGGTGCGGAGCCAGGCACGACTTTGGCATCCGATGGATGGTTTGAAACCGGCGATGTGGCCTCGATTGATGCCGATGGGTTCATGACGATCCGGGATCGCTCCAAGGACATCATAAAATCTGGCGGCGAATGGATTTCCACCGTCGAACTTGAGGGCATCGCGGTCGGTCATCCCGGTATCGTGTATGCCGCCGCAATCGCGGCAAAACATGAAAAATGGGACGAACGGCCGGTCCTTGTCGCGGTCAAGGCACCAGGAGCAAAAGTGTCAGAGAAGGATTTGATTGCCTTCTTTTCTGACAAAGTCGCCAAATGGCAGATCCCGGATACGGTCGTTTTTGTGGATGAACTTCCACGAAACGCAACCGGTAAGGTGCTGAAGAACAAGCTGCGGGAAGCCTATGGGGACGTGCTTCTGGCATAGCCTGAAATCAGGCAAGCGGGTTTGCGGATCGCATGTTCCGCCTGTTTGCGACCGCGCATAGGGCGCGAAAAAAACGACCAAAAGGGAGGAATAAATGAAACAATCTAATGTAAAATCCAAGGGGCCTTTTGCCTCGAAGTTTGTGTTAATCACGATGATCGGTGGCTTTTCGTCGTTCAGCGTCGCAAATGCGGAACCGCTTTACTCCAAGGGCGACTGGCTTTTTGGCCTGAATGCGGCGAAAGTATTCACGAACGAAACGTTGGATTCAATCAGCGCGGGCGGTGCGCCAATACCCGGGGCTGGTGTCAATATCACCGATGACACCACGCTGAGTTTCGACGTTTCCTATTTTTTGAATTCATCTGTAGCGTTGAACTTCTTTGGTGGTTTGCCTGCCAGCGCTAATCTTGCAGGGAGCGGCAGTTTGGCAGGACTGCCTGTTGGAGAGACGGAATATGGCCCTGCTGTTTTGTCGCTTCAATATCACTTTTCGACTAATTCATCCGTTAGCCCTTATGTTGGTGCCGGTATCGCTCGAATCTTGTTTCTGGAAGAACAAGGGGATGCACTCGCGGACTTCGACTTGAAAGACGCCTGGGCGCCCGCTGTCCAAGTTGGAATGCGCTATCAAATGAGCGATAATTGGTTTGCCAATGCCGATATACGTTACACGCCATTCGAAACAGATATCTCTGGGACACTCGGCGGGGCGCCAGTCAGAGGCAAGATTTCGGTGGACCCAACAATTCTCAATATCGGTATTGCCTACCGGTTTTAAGCTATTATTGCTAGAAGAGCTGGCAAGGAAAGTGAGTAACAAAAACTCGAAAAGCAAGCTCTTGGAGATGTGAGGAAACGGGCCCGACCTCAGAACGAAGCGGACACGTATTGCGTGACTGACCTGAGCTCCACGCGGCAGAGTTTATTCTGGGAGTCTCACCTTATTTTTTGGCCGCCCCTAAAAGTGCCCTCATTCAGGGCTGGAGTATTTGGCGCTTCCTTACCTCTACGGGCTGGCTCTAACGAGGCGATCCATCAGTGCTGGTTCAGGCATTTTGCCCTGAGCCGGCCATTGAATGACTCGATGAAAAGTCATTGTCTGTCGTAAGCGCCACACTGCTCCCCTCGTGCGGCGCATGAGGTGAATGTGGCAAGAGTCCGCCGATCGTTAGAGTCGGACGGTCCAATTGGGAGCAGACGGCAAAATGGACGTCCTGAGGCGCCCCCAATGGGTTCCGAGATTATTGGGAGAGTCCGTTGGTTGAATAGCTCAAAGCGTGTTGGTTGGCGAGCGCGCCGAGCCCGGAGCCATCCCAAAGCTCAGGCGCTCGGCGCGCGCCTGTCGGCGTGAGGCCGCGGGTGCAGCAGGTCATCTAGCCCGAGCGCGCGTTGTGCCCGTGCGGCTGCGGCGAGATGGCCAGGATTGGCCAGGACGTCAGCGAACGGCTGACGCGCCTGGAATGACCGCAAGGACCGTGGAAGCTCGTCCAATGCTGGGTCCATCTGCGCCGAAGGTTCGTGAAGCTGGCGCGCAACACCAAGTCCCCGATCGCCGAGGCCGCCGTGCGCCAGTTCACTAAGCTATACGCCATTGAGGCGACGGTGCGAGGAATGACGCCACAAACTCGGATCGCCGCGCGACAACGGCACTCCTCCCCGATCATAGCCGCCTTGAAGCCCTGGTTTGAAAAGCAATTGTCAAGGGTCTCCTCCGGCTCTAAGCTGGCCGAAGACATTCTCTAAGGTCTTGCCCATTGGGAAGGGCTCACCCGCTTCCTGGCGATGGCCGGCTCGAGTTCGATACCAACCCGGTCGAAAACGCCATCCGGCCGATATGCCTAATCAGAAAAAATGCCCTGTTTTCTGGACACGAGATCGCGGCCGAAAACTGAGCGCTGCTCTCATCCGTCGTGGCCACCTGCAAGCTCAACGACGTTAATCCCATTGCCTACCGCGCAGATACCTTCGACGCCATCATCAACGGCCATCCGCAGAGCCAGATCGAGGAACTCATGCCCTGACGATTCCGGAAAATGTCATGCCTAAATCCGTAGGCGATCGGCGAGGCGCTTACTGTCTGTCGGTTTTCCGGGCCGTGAGGCGTCCAGCGTCACATTGTTTGGATGTGCCTATAGGTCGAAGTTCACGGGAGATGAACTCAGAGCCTTGGTCGACCCGGATCGTCTTCGGATAGTCAATCTTGCCGCACACAAGGTCGAGTTCATCTGACTTTAATCCGGTCTTTACAACGAACACCCACGCGGATTCTTTCGGAACTGTCGTCCAAAAATCGATGCCAGCTTTCCAGGCAACCTCAAACTGCTCCGGCCCGAGCGAGGAGTACGCAAGCACGTCCCGCTTTCTTGACTAAAAACCGATCGGCGCACCAGCACTTTTCATCGTCGAGACGCTTTTGGCGCCGAGAGGTGACCAGACGTCGGGTGTCACCTTTCCCCTGCAATACACCTTTTTAAGTCCTCAAAGCTTGTGGCCAGCCTCGATTCCATTGGGCACCCCCGTCAAGCGTCCTGCATCAGGTCAATTCATCAGTAATGGTGATACGCGATGAAGCCGCAGCCGGCCAGTAGAAGTTCTTTCCATTTCCAAATGAAGTGCCTCGCCCCTTGTTCCCGGCTAACGCCGGGTGACTTGGACGACACCTGCCGGACCTTGAAACCGTCCTTCCGAAGAATTTTTCCCGCCTCTGCGCGGCTCCTCCTGGATCATGTGTGGACACCCTGCGACCTCCGTATCAAATGGCTTCCATTCCAGCCAACAACCGAAAATGTTAATGTCATCATAGTGCTATCGCGTAGCAATAGTGCCCACCTTCATCCCGCACGGCCCGCCATTTTCTTCTAAAAAGCACTTATATTTCATATCAATAATTGTTTTCAATATTTTCCAGTATACATTTCGATATACGTTAGGCAGTCTGGCCGGGCTGATCCCCCTCACTTTGGGATAAAAAGGAGAACCCGCCATGACCGCCGCGAATCTGTTTATCGACCGCCAGCCTCAAGCCTTCGCCAACGCGCATGCCGACTATCTGGACGCCCAGGCAGCGTTCGTTCGTGTCCATGCGGGGCCGCATACCCCTGAGGCGAGTGACGCCAGCGTAGAGCGCAAGCTGGACGCCCAGCGGGCCATGTACACCGCCCCGGCGCGCTCGCTCGATCAGGTGCTTGTGAAGATCCGGGACTTTCTGGCCACTGAGGCGCCCGGCTCGCTCGATGAATGCCAGCGCCGGTTGCTTGGCGCCATTGCCGACGATGTAGAGGACTTGGCGACCGGCCGCCGCTATGTCGGCCCGGACACACCGGAGGTTGTCGCGTTGCGAGGCGTTCAACGGATCGCGTAACCCGGCACCTGCCAGAAAGTCGAAAGGGCGCTCCGCTGGAGCGCCCTGTTCACCGTCCAAGCCGCCCGTGCTGCCGCTTCTGCATATCAGCGGAAACTGCGGATCGGCTAACTTCCACAGCTTGGTTCCCTGCCGCTTGCGCCATAGGTGCAGCCCTCTCATCAACAGCGGTGTCAAAATACGGGCTGGCATCTACCTTAACCACTACCACGCGCTCTACCACGCGCTCGCGCGAAGCAGCGGCCCCGCTCACCTGCCCCGCAGGGATAATGTTGCCGGGCACAGATGGGGCGAATATCTCTCTTCCTCGCTCGCCTACTGCATAAGCCATGCCGGGTCGAACTGCCCCGCCAGTAGCCTTCCCACCGCCGAATCCCAGCATCTTTCCAACGCCGCTGAAAATTCCGCCTGCGCCGCCACCGCCACCGCCTGCGCCGGCAAACAATCCGAACAGTTGATCTGCGAGGGCGTCCAGCGCGCGACTCAGACCTCGCGTGGCGGCATCGCGCATCCAGTTGGAGAAAGCCTCTTTCGCATTCCCATCCAGAGCGCCCAGCAAGCCGTCTCTGAATGCGGTGCGGAAAGCGTCTCTAAACTGACCTTGATCGATAGCGGCCCGCATCGCGTCCACCTCTCCCGTGGCGACATCTGTAGCCTCTCCCGTGGAGAAGCCGGCGGCCGTGAGTTGCGCTATCCGGGTCCGGATTTCCAGCTCGCGTTCCAGCGAACGAACAAGTCCTTCATCACCGCGCGCACGGGCCAACGCCAGGTCAATTTCCAGCTGGCGAGCCGAAAGCTCTAGCCTTGCTTCAATCAGCTGGTTCGCACGTTCCTGCGCCCTAGCGTCGTCTTCCAACCCGTGCAGGCGAGCCTGATCAGCCCGGGCGGTCGCTTCGGCGTCTGATATCTGTGCGCGCCTGTACGTTTCGATCCGGGATAGCGTGTCGAGTTCACGCTGAGCGCGCCTTGCGGCATCGCTGTCCCCACGCGCTTCTGCCTCGGCCAATTGCAGTTGTAGCGCTAGCTGCTGGCGGGTAACGGCCAGAGCACGGCCCCGTTCTGCTTCGAGGTCAGTCTGGCCTGCACCTGCACCGGACCCTTCAGCCGCGCCGGAGTTTTGCTGCGGCGGTGCGCGCCTGATGGTCGCGGCCAACACCAGAAGCCGCTCGGCAACCGCGTCATCAATCGTGCGTCCGTAGTCAATACCGCGCGCCTCACCTGCTCGCATGTGCGTTATGATCTCACCGATGCGTTCGCTCTCTTGTTGCGCACGCTCGCCACCCAGCGAGTAACGCAGGGTGGCGCGTATCTGGGCTTCGCCGCCGCGATCAGTCGCGCTGATATTGCGGTTCAAAAGCTGGGCTGCCCGGCCTTCCAGAAGATCCGCTGCCTGCATCGAGTCTGACTGTGCGATACCCCCACCCATACCGAAGGCACGCGCCAGAGCTGCCCCGACATTAATGGCGGCGGCCTGAACTTCACCCAGCATCCGCGCCATATTCTCAAGCTCGCTGACATTGCTCAGAATGGCCCCGTTGAGCTGTGTCTCAATAATCTGGCGCATCTCTCGTAAACGGGCGTTCGCGTCGGCGCCCTGCCTAACCATGTCGTTGCCCAGCACACCCCCAGCCTCCCGCAGCCGTTCTGCGAACTGAGCAACGCCCTCCGAGCCGCGACGGAATAGGCCCACCAGGCGGGTGCCTTCCGTGTCAAATGCGCGATTTGCCAGCAGCAGCGCTTCCTGATTTGACTCCGCGTTGGCGATCGCGTCCGCGTAATCCATCAAGACATCGTAGCTCGCCCGCAAATTGCCGTTGGAATCCCTCAGTTCAATATTGTGCCTTTGCAGCATGTCGCGCAGCACGCCAGTGCCCTCAGCGGCCTCTGCGGTTCGCCGGGCGAAGCGCTGGAGCGCCATGTCCATCGTCGCTGCACTGGCGCCTGTCTGATCCGCGCCGTAGCGAAGCTCCTGCAGCTGCTCAACGGTCACGCCAACCCTATCGGCAGTATCCTGCAAGGTCTCTGCAAGGTCGAGCGCGCCATTCGTTGCCTCAGTGAATGCCCTCACAGAGAGCCCTACCCCGAGCGCGCCAAGCGCAACGGTCGCCCCGCGCTGCAGGCGCTGGAAACCCCGGTCAAGATTGGCGTTCATTGATTGAAACCGGCGTTCGATTCGCCGCGCCCCGGCGTTTGAAGCGCCCACGGCCTTGTTCAGAGCCGCATCTAGCCGGTTCATGCGCGCGTCGATCTGGGCGAGCAAAATGGCGTCATCACTCATTTTCGGCCCTTTCCTGAAAAAGCGGCGGTCCAGAGACTTTCGCGACCTCTGAACCGCCTGTCTTGCGCGGACAAGCTGGAAGCTAGGAGAAGAGCCTCAGCCACTCGCGGCGACTAACCCGCCATCCGCGCAAACTGGTTATGCCGCGCTGAACTTCATCACCTTGATGGCGCGGGAATCGACTACCCCGCCACCGGTGCGCTTGGTGGTGTAGAACTTCACCCAGCCTTTAAGGGTGTAGGCATCGCGGAGAACGTTCAGTCCCGTGCGGTCCACGATGCAGTAGCCGCGCTGGAAATCGCCAAACGCGATGGCCTTGGAACCGGATGCGATATCCGGCATGTGTTCGTCGATCTCGACCGGATAGCCCAGAAGCGTCGAAGGCTGGCCCGCCGCAGTCGATTGCTGCCAGAGGTAGTTCCCCTCGCCGTCCTTCATTTTGCGGACAGTGCCGGCCGTTTTCGAGTTCATGAGCCAGGACGCGTTGACCCGGTATTCGGCATTGAGGCTGTAGACCATATCCGCCAACCGGTCGGCAGGCAGAACGCCGGTCGACACAGCCTCGAACGCTCCGTCATTGCCAGAAAGGACATGCTGGAGCGTGCCCAGAGGACGTTCGGCATCGATATCCGCGCTTGTGTCGTAGGTCAGGAAGCCCTTGGGCTTCGCCACCCCGTTTCCGTTGACATAGGCGGCGTCTTCCAGCTCCCCGAGCGTGCCCTGAATGTCGTCACTGACAAACACCTCGATGTCGAAAGAGGAGTCGTCGAGAAGACGTTGCGTGACCTTCGGCTCGGCATAGGTTTCGAAAAGCGGGATGGTGATTTTCGACATGCCCGCGCTTTCCGTGCCACCGCGCTCCTGTGTTTCACCGACCCAGCCCCCGGCCTCGGCGCGTTTGCTGGTGAACAGGATTTCAAACTCGCTGCCCGCGTTTTCCATCAGCACCGTGCGAGACAGCCGGCGCATCGCGGAACCGTTGCGCGCGAATTCAAAGATCACCCGGTCAATCTCTGGCGTGACAGTGAAGCCGCCTTTGCTGTCCTGCCCGACGCTCATGGAGTTTTCCGGCGCATGGCCGGTGATGTAAGCCGCCAGCGGCTTGAGCGTTTCGGCGTGGGGTGTGCCGGTGCCGCCAGAGGCGATCCGGGCACGGGCAGACATCTTGAAGGACCGGTCAAGTTCGGCCTTCACTGCATCAAGTTCGGCCTTCTGTGCCTTGATGTCGGAGGCGAGGGCCTGAATGGCCTTGAGCGCCTTTTCCGGGCCATCGCCCGCGGCGGCCGCTGCTCCGTTCGCCATTACCGGCGAAACCGCCAGAAAGCGGGATGCAGTCGATTTGAGTGCGTTTTTCATCGTCTAACCTTTCAGGATCTCGGCCCGGATCGTCTCGATCTCGCGGGCCAGTTGGTGCCATTCTTCGTCTTGTGGAGTACCGCTCAGCGCCGCATATCCGCCCGCCGCAATCGCGGTTGCCGCAGCCTTGGCGAAGCCCAGCTCGCGCAGGGAGCGCTCAAGATCACGCTTTGACTGAGGCGTGCACGTTGCCCGGTTTGCCGGGACCGGCTCCGGGTCAGCTTCCCGGTCAAGAAGCCGGTCAGCAAAGCCGAGTTCGACCGCCTGGTCGGCGCTCATCCACGTCTCTGCCTTCATCATCGCCATGACAGGATCAACGCCCTGCCCGGAGCGTTCGGCGTAGGTGCGGGCTAGATCCCCGTCGATTTGCTCAAGAAGGTCCGCCGCCTCCCGCAATCCATCCGCATTGCCCAGGGCGATAATCCACGCGCAGTGGATCATCAGGCGGGCATTGCGGGCGATGCGGATATCTTCCGCCGCCATGATGAGGACCGACGCTGCCGACGCCGCCACGCTCATCACTTCGACCCTCACGGGCTGACGGTGCTCGCGCAGCAGATTGTACATCGCCACACCTTCCCAGACCTCGCCGCCAGGCGAGTTCACCTGAAGCGTGACGGGCAGGCTTCCGGCCTCCGCCAGCATCCCGGCGAGGGCCTTGGCGGTAACGCCGCCGTGGCCGATTTCCTCGAAGATCCGGATCACGGCCCGGCCGTTCTCGTTGCTCAGCGAGAAAACGGGATTGGCGACACCGGCAAGGCTCATCTGCTGCGAAAGCCCTTTCGGCTTCGGCGGCAAGGCGATGGCAGACGGACGATTGAAGGGGAGTTTCATGGCGTCACCGTGGTTGAGGTCAAAGACGGGTGACGGCGCAAGGTGCGCCGCCGCTCTGCGTCCAAGGCCCCAGCATCGCGCCGGTGACTCTGGTGGTTTGTGGCGGACCCAGCATCGCGCCGGTATCCGCCCACCCGAATCACCTGCACTGATCCGGGTTTCTGCGTCAAGCGTGGTTTGTGTTTATGTTCCATTGGTGAACCTAAGTGGTGAAAATCATTTCAATTGCTGACTTGCGCGAGAAGTGTTCCCCCGCCGGTCCCGCGCGCCTCGCCGCCAGAGATTTGACCCCCCCCTACCCACCGTCATTGCCCCGCAGTGGGACCGGCGGCGCGCCCTCCGGGGTGATTGCGTGGAAGAACTCAGCCAGGTGCGTGCCGTATCGTTCGGCCAGGTGGCGGGCATGGAATGGGCACTGGCAGGTCAGCACCCTGCCATCCTTGGAAACGCCGCAACGGTTGAGGTCACGCACTCGCGCCTCGCGCCCGATTTTGGCGTCCATTGACGCGCGCCACTGACCGTTGAGGGCAAGCGGATGCGCTTCCCGCTTGTCGCCCGTATCGCTCCCGCCCTCTGGCCTTCCTGCCAAGCCCTTTGCGATGTTTCCGCCAGCACTGGCCGGTCCGGGCTGGCGAGACAGTCCCGCCATCGCCTGTTGGCTGAGAGGTGCAGCTTTGCCGTTTCCGCTGGCAGGCTCGGCGCCGCGTGTAGCGCCTGCCTCATCCGGCTGCCCGCCCCGCCCCGTTTCGGTCAAAAGGGGATCAGGGGATTTATCGTAAGAAAGACTCGTAACTGCATCGACATCAGTGATCGATGGCCCATCGACCGTATGAGGGTCGATAGCCCTATCGACTGCACGGTCGATAGGGTATGGCGAGACTTCACCTTGCAGGACAGTGGATGCTGGCGGAATATCGAAAGCACCCCGAGTGCGCTTGCGTTCGGCCTTGAACTCATCAAACGATTTGGCAGGTGTCTCGCCTGCCTCGCGTTCATCCCCTACATCAAGGCGAACCCTGTAAGCGCATGGTTTATCGCTTCTATCGGGCCTGCGCACCTGTACCCATCCCAGCCACTCCAGCCGAGCGAGCGCGCGGTTCACACCGTCATGGCTCATCTGCACCACTGACGCGATGCGCGACTGGCGTATGGGGTAGGTCCAGCCCTTGTTATCGGTGTAGGTGCCAATGGCCGACAGCACCAGGTAATCGCCGTGCGTCATCAGCTTGGCCACTACATCGGCAATCGCCCCCGCTGGCGTTATCGCCATGCGGGGGCCGCCCCGGCCCTTTGGCCGGCTTTCGCTATTGGTGCTGGACGATCTATCCGCCATCAGTGCAACGGCGTCTCCGGCCTGCTCTCGAATGCCGTGATGGCCATCTTGAGCTGGTCTAGTGCGCCGGGATGCATCTGCCCCTTTTCAACGAGGCTGGCCGCTATCCCCAGCACCGCCTGGGCTTCGATCAACACCCGCATCCCCTCGCTGTTTTCCGAGAGGTGAGCGGTCGCTTGCAGACCCTCTGCCACTTCGAGGGCCATCACCACGCCCCGCGCCTGGGCGCCCAGCATGGCAAGGGCGTTTATCGAGACGAAGGTCTTGCCTCCCGCCTTACACATTGTGCGGCTGGCGAACTGTTCTGCCAGCATGGCCAGAACTTCCGGTGGGGCACCGCGCGTGATCCGTTCCAGAAACGGCCCCATCACGCCGCCTCCGCATCGCGTTCAGCGATACGCTCGCTTGCCCACGTCTCTATCTCCGCCTCTGGCCAGCGCACGCAGCTAGGCCCGATTTTGACCGGCCTTGGGAAGCGGCCTTCACCAATCCAGCGGTAGAGGGTTGCGGTTGAAATACCGACGCGGCGTTCAACATCGCGGCGTTTCAGAAAAGCCATGACCGGCCCCTTTCATGCGTAAAAAACTACGTATGAGAGGGTGGCGGAATGCGGCGCTATGTATTCCCCGGAGTTTCGTGGTTTTCAGAGGATAAGGCGGTTGCGAGTTTCGCATGTTCGTTTTTGGCTTCGTAATACCAACGCTCTGCCACCGATGCCGAGACCGCGAATTTCTCACCTACCGCAGCAAACAGCGCTTCTCCGATAGGGTCGCCATCTTCGCTGCGCCGCCGGATTTCCAGATACACAGCGAGCGCCTTCTCGCGCCGCATACGCAGGCTATGGAGTTGCTTTCCTTTGCCGATCACAGGTCCGAAAACGTCATCCAAGCTCTTTTCGCGGCGCGTTAGAAGTTTGTCATAACGCGTTATGAATGCTAGGGATAACCACTCTGGCGCAGGCATTTCATGGGCACAGCATATCCGCAATGCTGCGAGTATTGCGATGTTGTCGCCAGCTTCGAAGGCACCGCGCTCGGCTTCTACCCGCGCCGCCGCATGAAACTGGTACAGTGGGCCAGACCATGACGGGTTTCCCCCCAGCTCCCATTGGCGCTGAGCTGCCAGAAGCCCTGCCATTTCGGGATCATGCTCCATTGCGTCCCCCGATCTCGATCACGTTGCCCGGCCGGACTTGTGGCGGTGTCAGGGCGAACCGCGCCCATGCGTCCATCAGGTCGCGGCGGCGTTTCAGCGCGTCCATGCGCCGGTAAGCCTTCTCGGCCTTGTTTCGAATGGTATGCGCCAGAGAAAATTCTATCAGGTCGCGCGGAAAAGCGGTCTCCTCGCCTGCCCAGTCGCGGAACGTGCTCCGGAAGCCGTGAACAGTGGCCACCCTGCCGCTTATCCCCATGCGCCGCAAAACGGCGCTCAGCGTCATGTCAGACAGGGGCGCCTTGTCCCGGTTCGGGCTGGGAAATATCAACCCTTCGCCGCCCATCGTTTCGGCCATCGCTTTCACGATTTCCACCGCGCGAGCGGTTAAGGGAACCGAGTGCGTCTTGCCTGCCTTCATCCGCTCGCCGGGAATGGTCCAGACGGCGTTCTCAAGGTCGATTTCATCATGGCGGGCGCCGCGCACCTCGCCAGATCGCGCCGCCGTCAGGATCACGAATTCCAGCGCCAGGGCGGCAACGCCGGTGCGTTCTTTCAGCTTCTCCATGAAAGCAGGCAGGTCATCATAGGCCATCGCAGCGTGGTGGCGCTTCTCCGCCTTGGCTTTAAGGCCGTCGCTAGGCAACAGGTTCCTAAGGTGGCCTCTCCAGCGCGCCGGATTCGGTCCCTCGCGCTGGCCCATGGCCGCTGCCCAATCAAGAATGTTCTCGATCCGGCCACGCACCCGCCGGGCCGTCTCGCGCTTTTTGTTCCACACCGGTTCTAGCGCCTTGAGAACGTGGTTTGTCTCGATCTGGTCAACGGGCAGGTCACCAAAGTGCGGCCATGCGTAGTCGCGAAGGCTGGCCGTCCATTGCGCCGGGCTTTTTGGATTGGCCCATTTCGGCGTCTGGGCAGATATGAACCGCTTGCTGGCATCGCGAAAGGTCAGGATGGCCCGCAAACGCGCTTCCTGCGCTGCCTGAGCTTCGCGCCGGGCGTCAAGAGGGTCTATCCCCTCGTGGAGCTGCTTTCGCGCTTTCACGGCCTCATCACGGGCGTCTGAGAGCGAAACGAGGTCCACCGGACCCAGCCCCATCATTCGCGCCTTGCCGCGCAGCGTGTAGCGTAGCACCCAGCTCTTGCCGCCAGTCGGGCCGATCTTGAGATACAGGCCGCCGCCGTCCGGATAGAATCCGGACTTACCCGCCTTCTCGACGCCCTTGGCGCTCAGCCTGTGTTGCGCTCTGACCATGCCGGTATGCGTTCCAGTATACGTTTTGGCCTAGGAATTGATGGTTATTCGCGAGAAGCGTCAAGAACCGTTCAGCGGCGAATCACACGGTTTCATGCGGCGTTTGAGGCAATATGAGACGAGGGGAGAACCCCCAAGTTCGGACACCCCCTCCGCCATTTCCTTATTGCTATCAATGTATTAGGGTAATTATTGGCTTCCCGGCCAACATGGCGGCCATCATGGCCGGGGCACCGCACACCCGTGGAAGTTCGCATTAACAAGAGGCTTGGTAAGTTTTCCCGTGGCGAGGAACGGCATAATCACGGGAGTTAGTGCTCAACCCGGCTGTTGCCTTTGCCGGCCAAGCCGGAGTTGTAAGTGGATCGGTGAACGGCCTTGATGGTGTTGGGGTATTTCGCGGCTGCTTTCTCAAGCTCCATTTAACCGGCAAAGCAGCCCGCCCCTTCCGGGCAGTGCTTTTTGATGAAGCCGCCCGCAATCGATGGGTGCGCAGCCTCTGGGACCAGCGCTCCACCGATGCTGAAGCACGCCTGCCCGAGGCGGGCATATCATCACCACGCCAGCCCCGGACCCGGTCGCCGCGCCCGTGGCGGCGGCCCGGAAAGCGGCATATGACACCGGTTGCACCGGACCGGGAACCAAGGCACTCTTTGCTTGCCGGTCCTGAATTCCCATCAGGTATGCCGGACACCCGGTTTTAAACTCCGCACACAGGGACCGCCGACGGCACATGGCAGAACTCGTTCCGGTTGAAGCCTTTGACATGGTCATTTTCGGCGCGACCGGCGATCTGGCGCGGCGCAAGATCCTGCCTGCACTGTTCCATCGCTGGTGTGACGGACAGATACCGGAAAATTCCCGGATTATCGCGGCGGCCCGCGAGGATATGAGCACGGGCGAGTATCTGGAGCGCGCCAGCGAATTCGTGAACGGCGACAAGAAGGCGAAAGCCTGGGCCGCGTTTTCAGACCGCGTCACGTATACCGCCATCGATGCCCACGGCGACGGACCCGGCTGGCAAACGGTCAGAGACGCTCTGGACGATGATCCGGCGAAGGTACGTCTCTTCTACCTTGCCCTGCCGCCCTCGGTTTACGGGCCTGTATGCACCGCGATCGGGCGGCACGGCCTGAACACGAAAGCCAGCCGCATCGTACTGGAAAAGCCGATTGGCCACGACTTTCATTCGGCCCGCCAGATCAACGAGGCGGTCGGCGCGGTGTTTGACGAAAGCGCGATCTTCCGCATCGACCATTATCTCGGCAAGGAGACCGTCCAGAACCTTCTGGTGCTGCGCTTTGCTAACATGCTGCTGGAGCCGGTGTGGAACGCAAACGGCATTGACCACGTCCAGATAACGGTGGCCGAGACGCTGGGGGCAGGCGAGCGCGCGGAGTATTACGACCGGGCCGGCGCCGTGCGCGACATGGTGCAAAATCATCTGCTCCAGCTATTGTGCCTTGTGGCCATGGAGCCGCCGGTGAGTCTGGACGGCGATGCGGTGCGCACTGAAAAACTGAAAGTGTTGCACGCACTGCGCCTGATCCGCGCCGAAGATGCCGGCAAATGTCTGGTGCGCGGGCAATATGGCGCGGGCTTGATCGATGGCTCGAAAGTGCCCGGCTATGTTGAAGAGGTGGGCCGGTCATCAAAGATCGAGACCTTCGCCGCGATCCGGGCGAGTATCGACAACTGGCGATGGGCGGGAGTGCCCTTCTATCTGCGCACCGGCAAGCGCATGGCAACGCGCCGCTCCGAGATCATTGTCCAGTTCAAGCCCGTGCCGCACGACATCATCCGAGCCGATGCCGGTGTTCTGCAGCCTAACCGGCTCGTCATCCGCCTGCAGCCCGATGAAGGCGTTAAACTGATGATGATGACGAAGGACCCCGGTCCCGGCGGCATGCGTCTGCGCTATGTGCCGCTGAATCTGAGCTATGCGGACGCATTCGAGGCTGACTACCCGGACGCCTATGAGCGCCTGCTGATGGCGGTGGTGCGCGGAAATCTCGCCCTGTTCATGCGCCGCGACGAGGTTGAGGTGGCGTGGCGATGGACCGATGCGGTGATCCGCGCCTGGCAGGATGGCGCATGCCCCTTGCACACCTACGCTGCCGGGACTGACGGCCCGTCGCAAGGATCGCTGCTGCTCAGCCGGGAAGGACGCGAATGGTTCGATGGCGACCATGCCTGAAACCTTCAGCCCGTTCGAGAATAGCGATGCCGCCTCCGCGGCGCTGGCAGATGCGCTAGCCCACACCCTGCAGGATGCGCTGGCCGCCCGCGCACGCGCCACCCTGATCGTGTCGGGGGGCTCTACACCTGAACCCGTCTACCGCCGCCTTTCGGTCACGGACCTGGACTGGGCACGCATTGATGTGGTGCTCGCCGACGAACGCTGGGTGGAGCCAGGCGAAGAGGGATCAAACGCAGATTTCATCCGCCGTACGCTGCTCACGGGCAAGGCTGCGCAGGCACGCTTTACCGAACTGAAAAGCGCTGGCGCGCGCCCGTCTGACGGATTGCAGACTACCGGGGCCCGGCTTGCGGCACTAAACTGGCCTGCCGACTGCGCCGTTCTCGGTATGGGCGATGACGGCCACACCCTGTCATGGTTTCCCCATGCTGACGGGCTGGACGGCGCACTGTCTGCCGATGGCGCACGCGTCACAGCCATCACGGCCCGGCCGAGCGCGGTGACCGGCCCGTGGACCGGCCGGATCACGCTGACCTTGCGCGCGCTGGAGGGTGTAAAACTCTGCGCCCTTCTCATCCGGGGAGATGCCAAGCGCGCTGCACTGGAAGAAGCGCTGCTGCCCGGTCCGGTTGAAGACATGCCGGTGCGCGCGCTGCTGAACCACGCTTCGCTTGATCCGAAGATATTCTGGTCGCCCTGACGCGACGCAAACTCCGAAAGCCAAAGCCGATGTCCGCCCCGCTCAATCCCGTTCTTGAAGAGGTGACCGCCCGCATCGCCGCGCGCAGCGGCCAGACCCGCGCCACCTATCTGGACCTCATCGCCCGCGCCAAAGCCGATGGCGTGCAGCGCAAAATCCTCTCCTGCGGCAATCTCGCTCACGGCTTTGCGGCGTCGGGCGAGGACAAGAACGCCCTGAAAGACCTTGTCTGGCCGAATGTGGGCCTCGTCACCTCGTTCAATGACATGCTGTCGGCCCACCAGCCGCTGGAGAGCTATCCGGCCCTTATCAAGCAGGCCTTGCGCGAGGCTGGCGCGACGGCGCAGGTAGCGGGCGGCGTGCCCGCCATGTGCGACGGTGTCACGCAGGGCCAGCCCGGCATGGAGCTGTCGCTCTTCTCGCGCGATGTGATCGCGATGGCGACGGCCGTCTCCCTCTCCCACAACATGTTCGATGCCGCGATCTGCCTTGGCGTGTGCGACAAGATCGTGCCGGGGCTTCTCATCGGCGCGCTGCGCTTTGGCCATCTGCCCGTGCTGTTCCTGCCCGCCGGGCCGATGCCTTCAGGGCTTCCCAATGACAGAAAAGCGCAAGTCCGCCAGCTCTTCGCTGAAGGCAAGGTGGGACGCGACCAGCTGCTGGACGCGGAAAGCGCGAGCTATCACAGCCCCGGCACCTGCACTTTCTATGGTACGGCCAACTCCAACCAGATGATGATGGAGATCATGGGCCTGCACGTGCCGGGCTCGGCCTTCATCAATCCCGGTACGCCTTTGCGCGAGGCGATGGTGAAAGCAACCGCGAAGCGCGCAGCAAAGATCACCGCTCTGGGCAAAGACTATCGCCCGCTTGGCGAGGCGATAGATGCCCGCGCCATCGTCAACGCGATTGTGGGGCTGCACGCGACCGGCGGATCGACCAACCACACCCTCCACCTCGTCGCGATTGCGCGCGCCGCCGGGCTCATCATCAACTGGGATGATTTTGACGATCTCTCGCGCGTCACCCCGCTGCTGACGCGCATCTATCCCAATGGCAGGGCGGACGTGAACCATTTCCACGCGGCGGGCGGCATGGCCTTCCTCGTGCGCGAACTGCTGGAGGCCGGTCTTTTGCACGGCGATGTGCTGACCCTGGGCGCAGACAGCCTTGCCGATTTTGCCACCGAACCCTTCCTCGAAGGCGACACACTCGCCTTCCGCCCGGCAGCATCAGAGAGCCTCGATATGGACGTGCTGCGCCCGGCTTCCGATCCGGTGGCCAAGGATGGCGGTTTGCGCGTACTCGACGGGCCACTTGGACGCGCCGTGATCAAGGTGTCCGCCGTAAAGCCCGAACACCGCGTCGTTGAAGCCCCTGCCCTCGTCTTTGACAGTCAGGACGCCATGCTGGCCGCATTCAGGGAAGGTAAGCTGGAGCGCGACTGCGTGGTCGTGGTGCGCTTTCAAGGGCCCATGGCCAATGGCATGCCGGAGCTGCACAAGCTGACTCCGGCGCTCGGCGTGTTGCAGGACAGGGGCTTCAAGGTCGCGCTTGTCACCGATGGGCGCATGTCCGGCGCGAGCGGCAAGGTGCCCGCCGCCATCCATTTAAGCCCCGAGGCGCTGGCGGGCGGCATGATCGCCAGGCTACGTGACGGCGATGTGATCCGCATTGACGCTGATCACTGCCGCCTTGATGTGCGGGTGGAGCTAAGCGAACTTGCCGCACGCGAAACCGCAACCTGCGATCTCACCGCCAGCCATTCCGGCCTTGGCCGGGAGCTGTTTGCGGGCATGCGCTCACAAGTCTCCACCGCAGAGGAAGGGGCCATGACCCTGCCCGGCCTTTACGAACCCGCCAGACAGAATGAGAAGGTGCGCGCATGACCCGGCCCAACCTGCCAGCCATCATTGATGCGGCGAGCGTCATTCCCGTCCTCACCGTCGAAGACATGGAGACGGCAGCCCCGCTGGCACGCGCGCTCGCCGCAGGCGGGCTGAAGGTGATCGAGCTGACCTTGCGCACCCCCATCGCCCTGGATGCGATGAAGGGCATGCAGGATGCGGCGCCAGAGCTGATGGTCGGCATGGGCACGGTGCGCACGCCCGAGGATGCAGCCAGGTCCGCGCGCGAAGGCGCGGCCTTTCTCGTCAGCCCCGGCCTGACGCCGGCGCTGGGAGAGGCGATGCTGGCGACGGGCCTTGCCTGCCTGCCGGGCGTTGCCACCGCTGGCGAAGCGATGGCCGCGCGTGAACAGGGCTTTGAGGTGCTCAAATTCTTCCCCGCAGAGCCCGCAGGCGGGATCGCCTATCTCAAAGCCCTCGCGGGGCCGTTGCCTGATGTCCGCTTCTGCCCCACCGGCTCGATCAGCCGCGAGCGCGCGCCAGACTATCTCGGCCTGAAGAATGTCGTATGCGTCGGCGGGTCATGGATCGCGGAAGCAAAGGACATTGCCAGCGGCAACTGGGCGGCCATCACCGCCAATGCCCGTGCCGCGCAAGCGATGAAGCGCTAGGGTCTGTATTCAAAAAAGGCGCGTAGCGGATTTGATGTCTGACAAGGAGAGACGGCTACCGTGGAGCCTCCCTCCACAAGGACGGCTCGACGCTGTCAGACGGTAAATCCGCCGCGTCCCTAAAGGGATATGGGCCAGATCACCCGTTTCATCGTCGCGAAACCTTGAAAGGGGACGGCCCTTCCGGCGGTTTCGCTCCTTGAACCGGACAATCTGGCCGCATACCGCGCTCCAAACCCTGTCTGAATACAGACCCTAGGCGCTGGCTTTCTGCGCCAAAACGGAAGAGGCCGCGACAAGACGCAGCGCAATCGTGCCAAACGGCCCGAAATCAGCAACGGATTCAGCCCCTACCGGCGCTTCATGGACGCCCGTTGCTGCGCCGGTGGACACATAGTCGCCAGCCTTCAGCTCCACACCGCGCGCCCGGCACAGCTCGATGAGAAAACACAACGCCGCCAGCGGACCGCCGGGGATTGCGGCAGCGCTGGCTTCGCCGACCCTCTCGCCATTGATTTCCACCCGCGCGGGCAGCGCATCCAGCGCCCGGCCCTGCCAGCCGCCGATCTGCGGGCCGACAATAAGTCCGTTATTATTGCCAAAATCACTGACCACCGACATCGGTCCCAGATCGTTGATTCCGGCAAACGGGCTTGACGCGATCTCTACACCGACATGAAGGCTGTCAACGATACCCGCCGCCGAATCCGCGGTGACCGGGACGTTCTCTGCCAAACCCGATTTAAGGCGAAAAACGAACTCGGCCTCGACCGCAGCAAAACCGCCTTCAAACACGGGCATTTCGTGGACCGATCCCGGCTCGTGCGTGAATATCTGGCGGGCGAAGATCGGCCCGGCGAGGCGCTCAGAGCCTGCCTGCTTGCGAAATCCGGGCGGGATCATGCCAATCTTCCAGCCCGCGACATTATCCGCCCACAAGGAGATCGCGCGGGCCTGGACCGCATAGGCGTCATCCAGAGTTGCGGGCAGCACGCCGGGAAAATTCTTTATGGCCCCGCCCTGCACACGCGCTGAGATGAAGGCGTCCGAGACGGCCCTGATATTGTCTGAAACTGCTGCCACGTCGCGTCCTTTTATTCTTTTCTTCTTGACTGCACCGGTGCGTGGCGACCCGCGCACCCTCCCCCTGCTGGCCGGATCATCTTTTGCGGCAGGGGGCTTTCGCGCTGGCGGATATACCGCTAACCTGTCTAATGGTAACCGGTGTCATTAGTTTCCATAGTTACGAACACCGGGCCAGATGGCAAGCCTGTTTTTGCAAGCGCACTTCGCATGGGCAGGCCCTACGGGAAATAACGGCTTCGATCGGGTTCACGATGAGAAGCGGGGAGGAAATGCAATGCGCACGATAATCGCGGCCCTGGCCGCCATGGCCCTTATGGCTGCCTGCTCACCCGATCCCGCCGCCAGCGGGACCGAAGAGAGCGCCGCTCCCTCCCCTGCCCCGGCCAGCGAACGCGCTGACCGCGCCCGAACCTCCGACGAGCAGGCTGCTGCTGCCCTGGCCGCTGCCGCCGCACGCCCGGACCGGGTACCGGCCGCGCCCGACATTCACCCCTTGAGCGATGAACCGGCTCCGTGGTTCGTGGAGCCGGGTGACATTCCCGCATTTCCGGGGGCGGAAGGTTTTGGGCGCTATGCGATTGGCGGGCGCGGGGGACAGGTCTTCAAGGTAACCAATCTGAACGATTCCGGTCCTGGCTCATTGCGCGAGGCGGTCGACGCCGAGGGCCCGCGCATCGTTGTGTTTGATGTGGACGGGATCATCCAGCTGGAAAGCCCGCTTATCATCCGCAATGACTTCATCACCATTGCAGGCCAGAGCGCGCCGGGCGGTGGCATCACGCTGCGCGACTATGATCTCACCGTGAATGCCAATCACGTCATCATCCGCCATATCCGCTCGCGCATGGGCAATGAGGCCGGCCATGAGGACGATTCCATTTCGATCCGTGGTGGCCACCACATCATCCTCGATCACGTCTCCACGAGCTGGGCTATCGATGAGAACCTCTCTGCCTCGCAGAGTTTTGATCCGGAGCGCGGCGGCAACCACCTCTCCAACGTCACGGTGCAATGGTCGATCATCTCTGAAGGGCTCTATGACGCTGGCCATGAAAAGGGCGACCGGGGCTATGGCAGCCTGATCCGGGGCAGCCACGGTGCGCGCTACTCCTGGATCAATAATCTGTGGGCGCACAACCATTCGCGTATGCCGCGTGTCGGCAATTACGCGACGCCCTACATGGACCCGGAAGGCGTACTCTTCGATTTCCGCAACAATGTCTTCTACAACTGGGGCCACGGCGCGGAGACCGATTTCTGGAACTGGACGCCTGCGCGCGACACGTTCGACTACACCGCCGCGCAAGGCCTCGTCAGCGACATGCTCTATGGCCGCGAGGGCTTTGACTATCATCATGCCGCCGGCACCGACCTCGATCCCGCGTCGGTCGCGCGCTACAACTTCGTCAATAACGCCTATGTGCAAGGCCCTCAGACGCTGGGGCCGGTCATTTTCTATATGCGCAATGTGACAGGCCGGGCCTTCTTTGAAGGCAACACCATTGATGGCCAGCTTCTGCCCCAGCTTAATATCGTGCGTTCGGCCGCGCCCGACCGCACCTTTGTGGACCGCGCTTTCCCCGCTGGCGAGGTGACAACCGTTTCAGCGGAAGAGGCCTATGAGCGTGTGCTGGCGCGTGCCGGTGCCTCCTTCTACCGAGATGCGATTGATACGCGTGTGATCGAGGAAGTGCGTACCCGCACCGGCTTCATCCCCGACAGTGCAGACGATGTCGGCGGCTGGGTGGATGTGACGCATGGTGATCCCCGAACCGACTCCAACGGCGACGGCATTCCCGACGAATGGCTGCTCTCCCAGGGCATTGACCCGACGGGCGAGAGCCGCGCCAATGAGACCGATGAGAGCGGCTACACGCTCATCGAGCGCTGGCTCAACAGCCTCGCGGACTAGGAGGCCGTCATGGTAAGGCTGACACGCCGGGCATTGACGGGCGGACTCATGGCGGGTGGCGCGCTGGGCCTCGGAGCCTGCGGGGATGTGCTCTCCCGCCCGTTCTTCTCGTCCGACACCCATTCTGCCGATTATCCCACTGTCGAAGCGGTGCGGATGATGAGCCGTCTGCTGGACGAACGTTCCGGCGGGCGGCTGTCCATCCGCATCTATTCCGGCGGACAGCTAGGCTCGGAGCGTGACACGCTGGAATTGACCGTATTTGGCGGGCTGGACATGAACCGGGTCAATCTGGCCCCGCTCAACGCCTTTGCGCCCGAGACCGTCATCCTGTCCTTGCCCTTCGTATTTGAATCCGAACCGCACATGCGCGCGGCGCTCGATGGTGCGCCCGGCCGGGCCGTGCTGGACGCGCTGGAGCCGCACGGGCTTATCGGACTGTGCTTTTATGATTCCGGCGCGCGTAGCTTCTACAATATCCGCCGGCCCATCCGCACGCCCGATGACATGCGCGGCCTGAAAATACGCGTCCAGAACTCGGATCTGTATGTGTCGATGGTGGAGGCGCTCGGCGCCAACGCGACACCGATGGACCTGTCGGAAGTCTATCAGGGCCTGATGCAGGGCGTGATAGACGGCGCCGAGAACAACTGGCCGTCATACGAATCCACCCGTCATTTCGAGACGGCACCCTTCTATAGCCTGACCGGCCATGTCATGGCACCAGAAGTACTGGTGATGAGCGCGCGGCGCTGGCATGCGCTGTCCGACACTGACAAGGCGCTAGTGAGCACCTGCGCGCGCGAATCTGTCCCCTATATGCGCGATCTCTGGGATGCCCGGGTATCCGCCGCGCGCGAGCGCATCACCGCGTCGGGCGTGGAAGTCAACGAGGTCGATGATGTCAGCGACTTTGCCGATCTGATGCGTCCCGTTTGGGAGCGCTTTGTGCGCACCCCCTCCCAGCAACGCCTGCTGGAAGACATCCGCAATATGGCAGGAGGAGCCGATGCTTGACCGCTTCGCGGCCGTTACACGCTGGCTGTCCCGCCTGCTCATGTTCGCCGGCGCGGCCGGTATTGCCGTAATGACAGCCATCATCGGCTGGCAGGTCTTTGGCCGCTATGTGCTCAATGCCAGCCCTGCCTGGACCGAACAGGCCGCGCTCGTCCTGATGGTCTGGTTCGTCATGTTCGGGGCGGCGGCCGGCGTGCATGAAGGCTTCCACATCCGCATCGGCGTGTTCGTCGAAGCGCTGCCTTTACGCATCCGCACCGCCTGCCGGGCACTGGCTCTTCTGATCATCGCCGCATGCGGGGTAGCGCTCGTCATCTGGGGCACGCAGCTGGTACTGGCGGTCTGGAGCCATGTCATCCCGACCCTCGGTATCTCGCGCGGATTTGCCTACATGCCACTGCCCGTCAGCGGCGGGCTGATCACGCTATTTGCAATAGAACGCCTGGCCGAGCTGGCCGCGGGCCGCGAGCGCGGCCGCATGGAAGGACGTGTCTGATGGAACTCGCCATTCTCCTTGGCACATTGCTCCTTCTGCTGGCCATTGGCGTGCCAGTTGCCTTTGCGCTTCTGGGCGCAACGCTGGTCGCCTTCGTCGTGCTCGACCTGCCCGCCATTGTCGCCGTGCAGCGCATGGCATCGGGCATGAGCGTGTTCTCGCTCATGGCGATACCCTTCTTCATCTTTGCCGGTGAGCTGATGCACCGGGCGGGCATCGCCGCGCGTCTGGTACGCATCGCCGAAGCGGCTTTCGGGCGCTCGCGCGGCGGGCTGGGACAGGTCGATGTCGGCGCGTCCATGCTGTTTGGCGCAGTATCCGGCTCGGCGGTGGCCAGCGTCTCCGCACTCGGCTCCACCCTGATGCCGATGATGAAGGAAAAGGGCTATGACACTGATTATGCGGTGAATGTCACCTCGACCTCCGCCGTGGTGGGCCTGCTCATTCCGCCCTCGCACAACATGATCATCTACGCTGCCGCAGCAGGTGTTGGTGTCAGCGTCGGCGAGCTGTTCATCGGCGGCATAGTTCCCGGCCTGCTGACCGGCGCGCTGCTAATGTTCGTCGCCTGGCTGGTCGCCGTGAAGCGCAATTATCCGCGCGGCGAGTTTCCCGGCTGGCCGGCTTTCGTGGCCGCGCTCGCCGCTGCCCTGCCCGGCCTGATGACCGCGGTCATTATCGTGGGCGGCATACTGGGCGGCTTCTTTACCGCTACCGAATCCTCGTCCATCGCGGTGATCTACACCCTCGCCGTGGCGGTGCTGGTCTACCGCTCGCTCAGCTTCAGGGCATTTCTTGATGCCACGCTGGCAGCGGCACGGACCACGGCCATGGTGCTCTTTATTATTGGCGCTGCCTCGGCCTTCGGCTGGGTGCTGGCAATCCTTGAAACACCCTCCCAGCTCGCCGCGCTGATCCTCTCGGTCACCGACAACCCCATCCTCATCCTGCTCATCATCAACCTGATACTGCTCGTGCTGGGCACGTTCATGGACATGTCGCCACTGATCGTGATCACGACGCCCATCTTCCTGCCCATTGCGGTGGGGCTGGGCATCGATCCGGTACATTTCGGGGTGATCATGATGCTCAATCTGGGGATCGGGCTGGTCACGCCGCCCGTCGGCTCTGTCCTGTTCGTCGGCGCTGCCGTCGGCGGGATGCGCATGGAAGAGACCGTAAAGACAATCTGGCCCTTCTACGGGGCACTGGTGGCCGCCCTGATGGCGATCACCTATTTGCCCTTCCTGTCGATGGGGCTGGTGGACATGATGCGCGGCTAACGGCCGATAATGACTTCCGCGCTCGCCCGGTTGAGCGCGAGGGGAATGTCGTAAAGCACGGCAAGGCGCGTGAGCGCCTTCACGTCGACATCGTGTGGCTGCGGGCTCAGCGGATCGGTGAAGAAGATCAGCGCGTCCAGGCGTCCTTCGGCAATCATCGCGCCCAGCTGCTGGTCTCCGCCCAGAGGCCCGCTCTTCAGGGCAGTCACCTTCAGCTCCGGATAGGCTTCCATGAGCCGCCGCCCCGTCGTGCCGGTGGCGTAAAGCTCCAGCCCCCCAATCTGCTCGAGATGCTCCCCCACCCAGTCGAGCAGGACCGGTTTGCACGCATCGTGGGCAACAAGACCGAGTGATTTCATCGCCGTTTAGTACTCCAGGCAAAGAAAACCCCGGACCAGTACAACCAGTCCGGGGCCAAAGAAGCTACTATCGGGAGAGATCAGTAGCGATAGCGGACACCGAACAGGTATTCACGGCCGGTATGGTGATAGACCGACACCCTGTTGGTGCTGTCGGCGTACTGGTCGTTGAATTCGTCGGTCAGGTTGATCCCGTCGAAGGTCAGCGTCACGTTGTCGGTGAGCTGGTAGCGCACCGCTGCATCGACGTTGAACGTGCGGTTCTTGCCTTCCTCGTCATTCCCGTTCCGGCCCGGGAACTGGGTGAGATAGGGGTCACGCCCGTTGAAGGACACACGCGCGCTCAGGCGGTCATCCTCATAGTAGAGCGTGGCGTTGTAGGAACTGCGGGACAGGCCGGTCAGCTGGTTGGTGCCAGCCGCGCCGTAATTCACCTCGGAGTCCACCCAGGTGTAGTTCATCACCGCGCCGAACCGGTCGAACGGTGCGGGCAGGAAGTTGAACGGGCGCACCCACTGCACTTCGAAGCCGCGCAGATCACCGCCCTCACCGTTCACGTTCCGGCTGACATCGACCAGCGGGTCAAGCCCGGCTGCAAGGTCCGCTGCCAGCGGCGTGCCGCCCGCCACGGCCGAATTCGGCAGGCCGGTTGCGCTGTAGGGCATGGTGTCAGTGGCGCGGGCCACAAACGAGCCGATATCCTTGTAGAACAGGGCGACGGCGAACATTGAATCGTCTTCAAAATACCATTCAGCGCTGAGGTCGTAATTGTTCGCACGGAAAGGCTCGAGGAACGGGTTGCCGTAGTTCACAGTGTAGGCCGTGCCCGACACCGAACCGCCCGGGGTGAGTGCGCCCAGCGACGGCCGGCTCATCACCTGGGCTGCACCAAAGCGCAGGACCATGTTGCTGGTCGGCTCGATGGCGAGGTTGAGGCTCGGCAGGGTGTCAGTGTATTCATTATCCACCGTCACCTCGACGTTGGAGATGATGCCGGTCGAGCTGGTCTCGGTGCGCACGACGCGGACGCCGAAATCACCGCGAACCGGCATACCTGCCCAGTCGGTGCTGAAAGCGGCCTGTACGTAGCCGCCAAGGTTTTGTTCCTCAACGTTACGGATATTGCCGACGAACGGCACCAACGGACGCTGGTAGAGGCCGACCATGCTGGCAACCGCGTTCACGTCCGGAATGAGCCAGCTCGTCACATTGCCAGATGGCATGCCGAGGCCACTGCCAAAGCCGGTAACCTGCGTGGACATGGCCGCCGTCACCGGCATCCACTGGGCTTCCGGCAGCAGAAGGTCGCGGCGCGCCTCCCAGCTGTCAAACTCATAGCTCTTCCAGTTGAGGCCGCCGCGCAGAGTGAACACCTCGTTCAGATCGAACTCGGCATTGAACTGGGCGGTCGTATAGGTGTTGTCCACATAGTTCGGGCGGTCACGCGTTTCGGTCAGCAGATAATTGCTGGGATCGTTGACGTCGAAACCCCATTCGATGAGCGGCGTGCGATCATTCTGACGGTAGTCATACATGAATCCCGGAGCGTCGAAATTGGTGAACAGGATGGTCGCCTGAACCGGGTTGGAGAAGTTCGACTCTGCCCGACCAAGTACGCCGTCCACCCGGAAGCGGTTGGAGAAGTCGTGGCTCAGGGACAGCGTGTACTGCGTGAACTCCGTTGTCAGCTCGTCATACCGGTGTTCGGCGTAGATGTCGTTATTGTCGAACCGGCCGTAGATCAGGTTGTTATTGCTGTCGATCGCGTAGTCGGTGACGATTTGTGCCGGCTTGCCGATAAGGGCGGGCGTGCCGCTGCCGCCGCGAGAGAAGGAGAAGTTCTCCAGAAACTGCTCGCTACGCGTCGCATCAAAGCGCGAATAGAGCGCATCGAACGTGATCTCGGTCGCTGCGCCCGGACGCCATTGCAGCGAGCCGGTCAGGCCCAGGCGCTCCTGGTCATGCACCAGACGGCCGTAGCGGGGGATGCGCGGATGAAAGGCGTTATTGACCGCATCCACTTCACCCGCGTTAGCGCACGCGGTACACGCCGCAAAGCTGTTGGCGTTCTGCCAGCGGACGGTCGAGTGACCTTCTTCAAGCTGTGAACGGTTGGAGTAGGCGACCGACAGCAGCCAGCCAAACGTGCCGTCGGCGTTCTGGTCCGCAATAAGGCCAGTCAGGCGCGGATTGAACTCCTCGGACAGATCATTGTAGCCGATCTGGGCCCCACCAGCGAAGGTAAAGCCGTTATAGTCGAAGGGACGGGCCGTGCGCAGATCGACCGTGGCACCAAGTGAGCCTTCATCCACCGACGCCGATTGCGTCTTGCGGATCACCACCGACTGGAAAAGCTCCGAGGCGAAGGTATTGAAGTCGAAGGAGCGCGAGCGGTTGCCGCCGCCCGATGAGTCCGTACCGCCCGTCACACTCAGGGCTTCCATACCGTTGATCCGCACGCGCGAGAAATCAGGGCTGAGCCCGCGCACCGTGATCTGCCGGCCCTCACCGGCATCGCGGTCAATCGCCACGCCGGGAAGGCGCTGAATGGCTTCGGCCAGATTGAGATCCGGAAAAGCAGCAATGTCGTCGGCGACGATGGCATCGACAACGCCCGTCTCTTCGCGTTTCAGGGCTGCGGCGGCCTGCAGGCCGGCCCGGTAGCCCGTGACAGTAATGGTTTCGGTGGGACCGCTCGCGGCCTGTTCGGCCTCCTGAGCGTTTGCCGGTACCGTGGCGAGCGCCGTAGCCAGTCCGATGGCGGAAACGCCGGTCAGCCAATAGCGCGCACGCGCCATTCCAATGGTCGTGGACATTCTTCTTCCTCCCCTTTGGCCGCTGTTTTCAGCTTGCCTTGATTTTGGTTTCGAGCCCTAGCGATTTGCCTATGACACCGGTAGCAATTTTGCGGCCAAAGAGAGGCTGGCTCGTATGCTTCCTGCGATCAGGGCGTCACGCATCAGAATCCCAGCTGACTATGCCGGAAAATGACACCGGTAACAATAATCGTTAGAAATTTTCTTTTTCGCCAATTAAATTGCTTTAGATCAACGGGATAGCCATCCACCGTCGACAGCCAGAACGGTTCCGTGGACATAATCTGCCGCAGGTGAGGACAGGAATACGGCGGCTCCGCCAAGGTCTTCTGGCGCCCCCCAGCGGCCCGCCGGAATGCGCGCGAGAATCTCACGGTTCCGGGTCTCGTCCGCACGTAGGGCATCGGTATTGTTGGTGGCGAAATAGCCGGGCGCGATGGCGTTCACATTGATGCCTTTTGACGCCCACTCATTGGCGAGAAGTTTCGTCAGCCCTGCAACCCCGCTCTTGGACGAGGTGTAGGAAGCAACGCGTATCCCGCCCTGGAAGGAGAGCATCGAGGCGATGTTGATGATCTTTCCACCCTTGCCCTTCTCCACCATGTGGCGGGCCACGGCCTGTGACAGGAAGAAGACCGATTTCAGGTTGACGTTCATCACCTGATCCCAGTCCTCTTCAGTAAATTCCAGCGCATCATTGCGGCGGATGATCCCGGCATTGTTGACGAGGATATCAACCCCGCCGAGCGCGGCGGCCGCTTCGTCCACGACATCGCCGACAATCGACGGATCGCCAAGATCAGCCCTGATCTCGACGAAGCGCCGCCCGGCCGCTTCGACCATTCTGCCGGTGTCGGCAGCACTGGACCGGCCCACGGCAGCGATGTCCGCACCGGCTTCGGCCAGCGCCACGGCAATCGCCTGACCAAGCCCCGTATTGGCACCGGTAACCAGTGCGGTCTTGCCCGCAAGCGAAAAGGAAGCAGCCATGGTCAGACCCTATTTCAGCTGGCAAATATCAAGGACGTTCATGTCGGTATAGTCGAGATTCTCGCCCGCCATCGCCCAGATGAAGATGTAGTTGGACACGCCCGAGCCCATATGGATCGACCAGGGTGGCGAGATCACCGCTTCCTTGTCGGAGACCACGATGTGGCGGGCATTGTCCGCCTCACCCATGAAGTGGAAGACGCGGCCCTTCTCGCCCAGCCCGAAGTAGAAATAGATTTCCGAGCGCCGGTCATGCAGGTGCGGCGGCATGGTGTTCCATACGCTGCCGGGTTTCAGGATGGTCATGCCCATCAGAAGCTGAGCAGACTGGCACACGCCCGGCACCACGAACTGGTAGATCGTGCGCTGATTGCTCTCTTCCATCGTGCCGCGCTCCAGGGGCGTGGCCTGCGCAATGGATATTTTCTTCACTTCGTAGGCCGCATGGGCCGGACAGGAGACCAGATAGAACTGCGCGGGCTTGTCCGTGGACGCGGTCTCGAACACCACCTCCTTGCAGCCCATGGGCAGGTAGAGCGCGTCCTTTTCGGCGAGCTCATGGCGCGTGCCATCGACAATGATAGCGCCGGGCCCCTCGCCCACATTGACCGCCGCCATTTCGCGGCGTTCCAGGAAGGGATGGCCCTTGGCCGATTCCGGCTCGGTCTGCGCCGGCAGCGCAAGTGGCTTGCCATCCGGGGAGGCGCCGCCGATCACAAAGCGCTCGTTGTGGGAATAGACCAGGGTGATCTTGCCCGGCGCGAACAGGCCATCGGCCAGATAGCGCTCGCGCAGCGCGTCATTGGAGGCACCGTCCATCATGTCCGGATGGGTGGCTTGCAGGGTCTTCTTGAACATGGTGGAGGTCCTTTTTTTTGCGGGAAATGGGCTGTGAAAGGAGTCAGGCGTGCTGGCGCGCAGGGTCGGCCATGGGCGGCGCATCCAGCCTGTAGGCGCGTTTGGCAAGTGTGTAAGCGAGCTCCACGGCGAGCTCTGCAGCTTCGTCCATCTCCATGCGGTGCTCGGCAACAAGCCGCGCGAGGAAGCTGCAATCGACGCGCCGCGCCACATCATGGCGGGCGGGGATGGAGAGGAAGGCACGAGTATCGTCGTTAAAACCGACCGTGTTGTAGAAGCCGGCTGTCTCGGTGGTCTGCTCGCGGAAGCGTCGCATGCCTTCCGGACTGTCATGGAACCACCAGGCGGGCCCCAGCTTCAGTGCCGGATAGTGCCCGGCCAGCGGTGCCAGCTCGCGCGCATAGGCGCTTTCATCCAGCGTGAAGACGATGATGGAGAGCGCCGGATCATTGCCAAACCGGTTCAGCAGCGGCTTGAGCGCGCGCACGTAATCGGTGCGGGTGGGAATATCCGCCCCCTTGTCACGGCCATGGCTGTCAAACAGCGGGCCATTATGGTTGCGGAATGATCCGGGATGTATCTGAAGGACCAGACCGTCATCCAGGCTCATCTTGGCCATCTCGGTCAGCATCTGGGCGCGGAAAAGCTCATTGTCTTCCACCGAGGACTGGCCTTTCACTACCCGCGAAAACAGTGCCTGTGCCTCTGCGCCGGAAAGGTCCGCCGTTAGCGCGGTCGGGTGGCCATGATCGCTGGACGTGGCTCCGGCAGCGATGAAGTCAGCCCGGCGCACGCGATGGGCCTCCAGATACCCCTTCCACGAATAGACATCGAGATTGGTGATGTCGCCAAAGGCTTCCAGCGCACCTTCAAACGCTTCGTGATCGGCGTCGATGACCGGATCGGGCCGGTAGGCCGTGATCACGCGCCCGCCCCAGCCAGAGCGTGCAATGGCATGGTGATGGTCCAGCGTGTCGGTCGGCCCTTCAGTGGTCGCCAGCACCTCGATATTGAACCGGTCAAAAAGGGCGCGCGGGCGGAACGCCTTCGTCTTCAGCGCCGCGTCGATGACGTCATAATAGTGATCTGCCGTCTGCGCGCTCAGGCGCACATCCAGCCCGAAAACCTCAACGAACACATGGTTCAGCCACATCGCGGACGGCGTGCCCCGGAAAAGGTGGAAATGCGCCGCAAATGTTCGCCACGCCTCGCGCGTATCCGTGTCCGGTGCGCCCGCCCTTGACGGTACTCCCAGCGCCTCCAGCGGCACGCCCTGACTGTACAGCAGGCGGTAGAGATAATGATCCGGGGCCAGCAGGAGCGTGGCAGGGTCTGAGAAAGACTCGTTGAGGGAGAACCACGACGGATCGGTATGGCCGTGCGGACTGATGATCGGCAAGGCACGGACGGCCGCATATAGCTCGCGCGCAATCCCTCGCGTCGTCCGGTCTGCCGGAAACAGACGGTCAGGGCTCAGCGTCAGCGGCTGATCGGACATGGCCTTCCTCCCCGGTCTCGTATCATCGCGCCGGTATTTTCCGCCTCTTTGGTAACCGGTGTCATGCTATATTTCAAGGCTGCCCACAGGTCAGTGAGCGTGCGGCCTCAGCGCGGTCCGGCCGTCGATTCCCTTACCGCGAGACCAGGCCGCACGTCCGGTTGGCTCGCGCTGCGATTACCCTCCGCGCTTGCCAGTTCGATCAGTTTTTCAGCCGCGAAACGCCCCATATCACGGATCGGCAGGCGCACCGATGTCAGCGGGGGCCAGAGACGCGCGGCCATCGGGCTGTCGTCATAGCCGATAACCGAAAGATCACCGGGTATGGAAACTCCGGCATCGCGTGCGGCGGTGTAGACACCTGCCGCCATCTCGTCATTGCCGGTGAAGATGGCCGTCGGCGGCGTGTCCATGGCAAGGAGCTGGCGTGCGCAGGCGACGCCGGAATCGTATGTGTAGGCACCTTCAACCACATAACGGTCTTCAAGCGACAGCCCGCACTCTTCCAGGCCTTCGGCAAACCCGCGGCGGCGTTCATGGGACGAGCGGAAACTTGGCAGGCCACTGATGAAGGCGACATGGCGGTGTCCGAGATCGGCGAGATGACGGGCCGCCTCCGCCGCCCCTGCCGCGTCATGCGTGACAATCATGCGTTCAGCCTCGTCCAGCGAAACCGAGGCGACGCGCACATAGGGGCAGTCCAGATCACGCAGCATCGCCACAAGCTCGTCATCTTCGGACACCGAAGGTGTCAGCACGACACCAAAGAGTTTGAGTTGTTCCACAAAAGTCTGGACCTGATCGAGAAAGCCCGGATCGGCCCTGTTGCAGGGATGAACGACAAGCTCCAGTCCGGAATCGCGTACCGCATCCAGAATGCCCTGCTGGACATTGACCACATATTGCGGGTTCGGATTGTCATAGATCATCCCGATCAGGAATGAGCGGCGGAAAGCCAGCCCCCTCGCCTGCGGGTCGGGCCGGTAACCCAGCTCCTTGATGATCGCATTGACCTTGTCACGCGTTTCTACCTTTACGAAAGGCGAACGGTTGATGACCCGGCTGACGGTTTTTTTCGATACGCCGGCCAGGCGCGCAATATCGTTGATCGTGGCGCGTCTGCGTACGGTTGCGTTGCCACCGGCGCTGTCGGAAGCGGTCTGTGAACGCAGAGGTTTGCTGTTCATTGGTGTGCCCTGGGCGAATCCCGACGGTACGGACCCGAATATCGACATAGCATGGCGCGCAGGCATTGTGGCAAATCCCTGTACACGTCCGCCCGAGCCGCGTGACTGGCGCTGCGTTATTGCTTGACCTCGGCTGACACCGGTTTCCATATTGCCGCCATGCAGGAGGCAGCGCAATTTACCAAGGCTGACGGCCGGGCGGCCCTGGACGCGTTTCGCGTGACCGGGGTGGACAGCGTCGCCGTGGCGCTGCGTGATCTGAACGAGGGCGAGTCTGTCAGCATTGACGGGCAGGTCTTCATGCTGGCTGGCCCGGCCGGGCGCGGTCACAAGCTGGCAGTAAAAGCCATCAAGGCAGGTGAGCCGGTGCTCCGGTATGGCTGGCCGATTGGTCTTGCGCGCCGCGACATTGCGCCCGGCGACACGGTCCACACGCACAACCTGGCCACCGCCCTGACACCTGATACCTCTCTGGCCTACACGCCCTTGGCTGAGGTGATACTGCCAGGCTCGCGTCCCCTTCCCCGCACTTTTGAGGGTTATCACCGCCCGGACGGCCGGGTGGGTATCCGCAATGAAATCTGGGTCATCGCCACCGTGGGGTGCGTAGCGCGGACCGCCCAGCGCATCGCGGCCGAGGCAGCCGCTCGTCATCACGGCGAAGTTGATGGCGTCCACGCCATTACGCATCCGTTCGGCTGCTCACAGCTTGGCGCAGACCTTGCCGATACCCGCGCCATACTCGCCGCGCTCGCCTCCCATCCCAATGCAGGCGGTGTGCTGGTGGTGGGGCTGGGGTGTGAATCCAACCAGATGGATTCGCTTCTGGCCGCCGCGCCCGGCCTTGATCCCGCCCGCTTGCGCACGCTAAAGGCGCAGGCCGCCGGCGACGAGCAGGAGGAGGGCCTGGCGCTGATCGCGCAGCTGGTCCAGGCTGCGCGCCACGATATACGCACACCCCAGCCCGTCAGCACACTGACCCTTGGGGTGAAATGCGGCGGCTCGGACGGGTTTTCAGGCCTCACCGCCAACCCGCTCGCAGGACGCATGACGGATATGATCACCGGCGCAGGCGGCACCAGCATCATCACCGAGATTCCGGAAATCTTCGGGGCCGAACAGCTCTTGCTCAACCGCGCGGCTGACCGAACGGTGTTTGAGGCCGGCGTCAGAGTGGTTGAGCGATTCAAACGCTATTTCACCGAAAACCATCAGCCCGTGCATGAGAACCCCTCGCCAGGCAATATCGCTGGCGGCATCACCACGCTGGAAGAAAAGTCGCTCGGCGCGGTGCAAAAGGCCGGGCGGGCCAGCCTCACCGAGGTCATAGATTATGGCCAGCGAGCCACGAGACCGGGCCTGACGCTGCTCGAGGCACCAGGAAATGACGCCGTATCATCTACGGCGCTGGCAGCAGCGGGCGCGCACATCATCCTGTTCACGACCGGGCGGGGAACGCCGCTCGGCTTTCCGGTTCCCACGATCAAAATGGCCTCCAACAGCGACCTTGCGGCCCGCAAGGCGCACTGGATCGACTTTGACGCGGGCACGATCATGGACGGCGAGGCGATGGAGGCAGCGAGTAACCGCCTGCTGGATCTCGTCCTCAACACGGCCTCTGGCGCGCGCACCTGTAATGAACGCAATGACGAACGCGAAATCGCAATCTGGAAGCGGGGGGTCACGCTGTGAGCGCGCGTCTGACCGCCGCCACGCTTGAGACCGTGCCCGCTG
Organism: Glycocaulis alkaliphilus; assembly: GCF_004000605.1. Taxonomy (NCBI): domain Bacteria; kingdom Pseudomonadati; phylum Pseudomonadota; class Alphaproteobacteria; order Maricaulales; family Maricaulaceae; genus Glycocaulis; species Glycocaulis alkaliphilus. The sequence goes on from NZ_CP018911.1 coordinate 1,650,146, forward strand.
ATTTGGTACGCCCGGCCTATGACCGCACGCGCCTTCAACCGGGCATCGTGCATATTGGACCGGGCGCGTTTCATCGCGCGCATCAGGCGGCGCTGGTCGACACGCTGCTGCACACAGACCCGCGCTGGGCGATCACAGCCATCGCCCTTCGCAGCCGGGAAACGACAGACGCGCTCAATGTCCAGGATGGGCTATTCACGCTGAAAACGGTGGGCCTCGGGGGGCAAACCCGCGTCATCGGTGCAATCCGCCGTGCTTTCAGTGCGCAGAACGATCCGTCTGGCACCCTGGAAGCACTGAGCGCCGCGGCGACACGATTGATTACGCTGACCATAACCGAAAAAGGGTATTGCCTGGGCACAGACGGCGGGCTGGAGTTTGACCATCCCGACATTCTGCACGATCTGGCTCGGCCGGACACGCCGCGCAGCGCAATCGGCTGGCTGGTGGCAGGCCTGGCCCGGCGCAAGGCCGATGGAGCACTGCCCCCTGTCATCATGAGTTGTGACAATCTGACCGATAACGGGATCAGGCTGGGCGAGGCCGTCACCCGGCTGGCGCACCACAATGATCCCGCACTGGCCGGCTGGATCGAGCGCCACGTCCTGTTTCCACGCACCATGGTGGATGCCATCACTCCGGCCAGCGATCCGGCTTTCCTGGATGCGCTGGAGGGTGAACTTGGGGTGCGCGACGAGGTGGCCGTGAAGCGGGAAGTCTTCACCTCTTGGGTCATTGAAGCTGCTGACGCCGAAGCGATAGCCGTCCTGGGCGAGGCCGGAGCGGTGCTGACACGCGATGTCGAGGGCCATGCGCTGGCCAAGCTGCGCGTGCTCAATGGCGCCCATTCCGCACTTGCCTGGTTGGGCCTTGCTCTTGGCCACCAGCGGGTTAGCGATGCCGTTACCGATGAATGGCTGGGCCGCGAGACCGGACAACTGATCCGCGAAGAGATACTGCCTGGCCTGTCTGCGCCGGACGGGCTGGATCTCGATGCCTATGCGAACGGTGTGCTTGCGCGCTTTGCCAATCCGGCGATCAGTCATCTGCTCTCGCAGATCGCCTGGGACAGCTCGCAGAAACTGCCTGTTCGCCTCCTTGGCACAGCCGAAGGCAATCTGGCGGCGGGGCGGCCGGTTTCGCGCCTTGGGCGCGCCATCGCCGCATGGATGCGGTTTGTCGTGCGCAGCGCGCGCAGCGGCACACCGCTCACCGACCCGCTCGCAGCCGAACTGGATGTCGCCGGGCGCGCGGCAAATGACGACCCCGATAGCGACACCGCACGCTTTCTCTCCCTTCGCGCCGTGTTTCCATCCGCGTTGATACTTAACCCGCTCTTTCGCGATGCCGTCGCCTGCGGCTATCGTGAGGTGATCGCGCTGGAACGCGGAGCGCGGCCCTGACCCCTTCCCATGGAGTGTCCGACATGAAGACTCGTCTCAACGCCGCCGTGTTCGGCGAGGTCATGCTGCGCCTGAGTGCGCCGGGACGTGAACCGCTCCTGCGCTCGGCGAGGCTGGAGACCTGGTTCGGGGGCGCAGAAGCCAATGTGGCGGCGGGCCTGGCCGCCCTCGGCCACAGCGCGCGGGTCATTACCGCCCTGCCCGACAACGCGATTGGCGATGCCTGCCTTGGCGAACTGCGCCGGTCCGGCCTCGACACCACACACGTCGTTCGCAGCAACGGCCGTATGGGGCTTTACTTTCACGCCAGCGGAGCGATGCAACGCCCGGCCGAAATTGTCTATGACCGCGCCCATTCAGCATTCAGCCTGATGCCTCATGAAGGCTGGAACTGGGACGCGGCACTGGACGGGGTGGACTGGTTGCATCTCTCAGGCATTACGCCTGCTCTTGGCGCGGCCCCGGCACGCGCCGCCCTTGATGCCGCGCAGCGAGCCCGCGAGCAGGGTGCAAAGGTATCCTTCGATTTCAATTTCCGGCCCATGCTCTGGCAGGGGCGCGAGGCCGAGGCGGGCGCGATACTGGGCGAACTGGTGGCGCAAGCGACCCTGCTCTTTTCCAGCGCCGGCGATCTGGCCCGCATCATGCCCCTTGAACTGACCGGAAGACGCGAGGCCGATTTCGACAGCAGCGCAAAGGCCGCTTTCGCCCGCTTTGCCGGCCTTGAGTGTATCGTCACGACCTTCCGCCAGTCGCGCGGCACGCTTGAACAGACGCTGGAAGCCCGGCTTGCCAGCCGGGACGGTGTGATCGCTGCCGGTCCAGAGACATTGGCTGGAATCGTCGAACGCATTGGCGGCGGCGATGCGTTTGCAGCCGGCCTGATAGACGCTCTGGCAAGCGGTACAGACCATCAGACAGCACTCACCGATGCGCTGACGATAATGGCGGTCAAACACTCCATTCCCGGCGATCAGTGTACAGTGCGGCACAGTGACATCGCCGCATGGCGTGAGGGTAGCGACCTGAAACGCTAAGGCTGCGCGGGCGCCTTTTTTTTGCGGCTGAATGAAAGCAGCTGCGTTCCGCGACGACCCCGGCCACGCGTCGACCCACTCCGGCAGCAGGTCATTTGCCTTCGCGTGCGGCGCAATATTTACTTATCCCAACCGCCACCAGTCAGGGATGACGCTGCCCGCCGTGTCCACTTCGCTCCTGCTTTCCGCGCTCAAGCGCGCTGCGCTGCTGGGCCTTGCCTGGCTGGTCCTGACCGGCGGCCAGCTTGGCGCGCTTCCGTATCTTCTCATCACCGTTCCGGCTGCTACGGCGTTGAGCCTTGTCCTCCTGCCGCCGGGACCGCGCCCTTTGCGGCTTCTGGCCCTGTTTGCGCTGTTTCCAGGCTTTCTGGTGCGCTCGGTCATGGGCGGGGTGGATGTCGCCTGGCGGGCCTTCCATCCGCGCCTGCCCGTGAAGCCGGGCTGGATAGAGCTTGAAACCCGGATGCAGGACGGCCCCGCCCGCGCGCTCTACGGCGCCGAGACGAGCCTTCTGCCCGGTACGCTGTCTGCCGGATGTGATGCGCAAGGCATGAAAATCCACTGCCTTGAGGTGACGGATCGCGCGCGTGAGCGCCTGATCATCGAGGAAGAGCGCCTTGCGCGCGCCTTTTCACAGGATGAGGCGCAGGGCCGCGATGATGGCTGACCTCTTCATGCTCGCCGCCCTGTGCGTACTGATCTCGGTTGCCGGAGCGCTGATCCGCGCCTGGCGGGGGCCGGGCCGGGCCGACCGTATGATGAGCGCGCAGCTGATCGGTTCAGGGGGCGTGGGGATTGCCGTGCTGATTGCGGCAGCGCGCAGCGAGCCCGCCATTCTGGACGTGGCGCTGGTACTGGCGCTGCTCGCCGCCTTCGCGGCTCTGGCCTTCGTCAAGACCGTCACGCCCAAAGGGGCGGGCGATCCGGAAGCCGACGAGGCCGAAACCCCATGAACGCGATGGAGTGGTTCATAGCCGGCCTTCTGGCGCTGGGCGTGTTCTTCTATGTCGCCGGAACGGTGGGGCTGTTGCGCTTTCCCGATACCCATTCGCGCCTGCATGCGCTGACCAAGGCGGACAATCTGGGCCTCGGCTTCATTGCCATTGCAGCAGGCCTGCACTGGGGCGATGGCTGGATTGCGGGCAAGCTCGCCCTTGTCTGGCTGCTCACCCTGTTTGCAGCCGGCATGGCGGCCCAGCTCGTCGCGCGCGCGGCCCTGAAGGCGGAGGGTGGCGAGTGAGCCTGGCCTTCGATCTTGCCCTGTGTGCCCTGATCCTTGGCGCGGCCGGTCTGGCTGTGGCGGGGCGCAATCTCTTTGGCTCTGTCGTCTTCTACATCGTCTATGGCGTGCTGATCGCGCTCGCCTGGGTCAGTCTTGGCGCGGCAGATGTCGCGCTTGCCGAAGCGGCCATCGGCGCAGGCGTGACCGGCGTCCTGCTGATTGGGGCATGGCAGGGCATGAAGGATGCAGGCGGGCTGGAAGCCGAGATCACAAAAAGCCTGCCTGTGCGCGTCCTGGCGGGGCTGGGCGCCGCCGCGCTCGGCGCTCTGATCGGGTTTGCGGTCCTCTCCCTGCCCGGCCATGACGGGCTGACCGGCCCGGTCGCGGAAAACCAGCCTGCACTGGATCTCGGCAATCCGGTAACCGCCGTACTGCTCAGTTTCAGGGCCTATGACACGCTGCTGGAAACGCTGGTGCTGACGGCCGCGCTGGCGGCCGTCTGGTCGCTCACCCCGGCGCGCTTCTGGGGCGGGATACCGGGGCCAAAGCATACCACCCGGCCTGATGGCGTAATGGCGAGCTTTGGCCGCCTCCTGCCCCCTCTGGGCGTGCTGGTCGCGGTCTATCTGGTCTGGGCAGGCGCGGACCAGCCGGGCGGCGCGTTTCAGGCGGGCACCGTGCTGGCGGCGGTTTGGATACTCATCGTGCTGGCGGGCCTGCGCGATGAGCCGCGCCTTTCCAGCCTCATTTTGCGCCTCATCGTCATTGCCGGGCCGCTGGTCTTTCTGGGCGCGGGGCTGGCAGGCGCACTGGCAGGCCTCGCACTCGGCTATCCCGAAGGCCATGCCCGAACGCTGATCCTCATCATCGAATATGCACTCACCCTTTCCATCGCGGCGACACTCGCCCTGCTGATCGCCGGTCCGGCAAGGCGGGCGCCATGATGGAGCTTCTGGCAGAGCGCGGCAGCCTGTTCGCGCTGACCGGCGCCGCTTTGATCGCACTGGGGTTTTACGGCTTCATCATGCGCCGCGCGCTGATCCGCCGCCTGATCGCCTTCAATGTGATCGGCAGCGGGATATTCCTGCTTTTCGGCGGCACGGGCTATTTCGGGGGCGGTGTCGATCCGGTCCCGCGAGCCCTGATCATTACCGGCATCGTGGTTGCCCTTGCACTGACCGCCTTCGCCGCTGCGCTTGCCGTCAGGCTCGCCCGGAGCGGTGACGACGATGAGAATCCGGAGGCAGGCCGGTGAACCTGCTGTTTGCGCTCGTCGCCCTGCCCCTCCTCTTCATGCTGGCCAGCCTTGTGGCCGGGCGCCATGGTCCCCGCCTGATCTGGCTGGCAGCGCCGCTTATGACCGGCCTTGCCGTATGGCTGGCGATGGCGGTCCACACTGCGCCGGAAGGTGGCGCGCTGGGTGGCTGGCCTGTCCCGCTCGGCATCATGCTGGAGGCTGACGGGCTGGCAGCTGCGCTCATGCTGGCAAGCGCCATTACCGCCGCCATTACAGGGCTCTTCGCGCTTGGCAGCTATGGCACTACGCGGGCCGAAACCACGCGCAGCTACACCTTCTGGCCGCTCTTCTATGGGCTATGGGCTGCGGTCAATGCGGTGCTGGTCAGCCGCGACCTGTTCAATCTTTACGTCGCCATCGAGCTATTATCGATCTGTGCGGTGGCACTGGCCGCGTTCGGCTCGCGCAAGGCCGCGATGGACTATCTGATGATCGCACTGGCGGGCTCTCTGGCCTATCTGCTCGGCGTAGTATTGATCTTTGCCGCCGTCGGCACGCTGGACCTTTCCCTCATCGCGGAGCGCGCGCCAGAAGCCCGTACAAGCGTCCTCATCGGCGCTGCCCTCATCTCGGCAGGGCTGATCGCCAAGACCGCGCTCTTCCCCTTGCATGGCTGGTTGCCGCCCGCCCATGGCGCGGCCCCGCCTGCGGTCAGCGCGCTCCTCTCCGCACTGGTGGTGAAAGCCTCCTTCGTCATCCTGCTGCGGGTCTGGTTCGAGGCCCTGCCGGGGCTGACGCAACCTGCCATCATCACCGGGTTCGGGGTGCTGGGTGCCGCCGCGATACTTTATGGCTCCGCACTGGCCCTGAGGCAGGAGGGGCTCAAGGCGCTCATCGCCTATTCCACCGTCGCCCAGCTTGGCTATCTCTTCCTCGTCTTTCCGCTGGCAGGCGGCGGAGAAGCCATCACGCCCTGGGCGGCGGGCGCATGGGGCGCGATGGGCTTTCATGCCAGCGCCCACATGCTCGCGAAGGCCGGGCTCTTCCTCGCTGCTGGGCTGATGATCCACGCCAGCGGCAATGGACGGATGGACGGACTGACCGGCCTTGCCAGAGCCATGCCTGTCACCACGTTCGCCTTTGCCCTGTGCGCCGTGTCGCTGATGGGCCTGCCACCCAGCGGCGGCTTCATGGCGAAATATCTCATGCTGATCTCATCACTGGCGTCCGGACAATGGCCCTATGCGCTGGTCATCATCGCAGGCGGGCTGATGGCGGCAGCCTATCTCTTCCGCCCGCTGGCGCGCATGTTCGCCGGAACGGAAACGCCCGCAATTACGCCGCTGCCTCATAACTGGCTGCCGCTGGCACCGCTGGCGCTGGCGATAGCGGCGATGGCACTGGGCCTGCTTTCAGCGGCTCCCTATGAGCTGATGGTGTCCGGCCTGCCAGAGGCCGGTGAAGCCGGGCTGGAGGAGGTGGAGCCATGAACACGGCCATTCTCATCCCGGTCCTGCTGGTGCTGACACCGCTCATTCCGGCTGTGGCAAGCGCGCTTCTGTCCGGTCATGCGGGCTGGCGCAATGGCGTGAATATCGGCTTTGCCGCGCTGAAGCTGGCGCTTGTCACCTATGCGCTGGCAGGTGTGGCGGCAGGGGCGGAATATGAATGGCGGATCGCCTTCGTGCCCGGCCTTGATCTGGTACTGCGCCTGGATGCGCTGGCGCTCCTGTTCGTCACGCTCTCTGCCGTTTTGTGGGTGGCAACGACGCTCTACGCCATCGCCTATCTGAAGGGCACGCCCCATCAGGCGCGCTTCTTTGCCTTCTTCAATCTGTGCGTCGTCGCCGCGAGCGGGATCGCCATGTCCGGATCGCTCATCACCTTCTTCGTGTTCTACGAGATACTTACCCTCGCCACCTGGCCGCTGGTCGTCCACACCGGCAGCGCCAAGGCCATGGCGGCAGGGCGCACCTATCTCGCCTACACGCTGGCGGGCAGCGCGGCCTTGCTGGCCGGGATTGTCTGGCTGGAAAGCGGATCGGGCCCTGTGGAGTTCGCCGACGGGGCGGACCTTTCCGGCTTCTCCACGCTGAGCGCCAGCGTGATCTTCGTCCTGCTGATCGGCGGGCTGGGCGCGAAGACAGCCCTGATACCGCTCCATCCCTGGCTACCAGCCGCCATGGCCGCGCCAGCCCCGGTAAGCGCCCTGCTTCATGCCGTCGCCGTAGTGAAGGCAGGCGCGTTCGGCGTGGTGCGGGTGATCTATGATGTCTATGGCATCGAGACGGTCGCGGCGCTGGGCCTCGGCATACCGCTTGCGGCCCTCGCCTCTGCCACCATCATATACGGATCGCTGCAGGCCCTGCGCCAGAGCGACATCAAGAAGCGCCTTGCCTACTCCACCGTGAGCCAGGTCAGCTATATCGTGCTGGGCGCAAGCCTTGCCGGGCCGTTCGCGGTCATTGGCGGTCTGGTTCATCTCGTCCATCAGGGCCTGATGAAGATCACGCTTTTCTTCGGGGCGGGCGTGCTGGCCGAGCGCGCCGGGATTACCGGCATCGCGCAGATGGACGGGATCGGGCGGCGCATGCCCATCACCATGGCCGCATTCAGCGTGGCAGCGCTCGGCATGATCGGGGTGCCGCCCGTCGCGGGCTTCGTCTCCAAATGGTATCTCGCCCTTGGCGGCTACCAGTCGGGGGCCAGCTGGGTGGTGGGCGTGCTCATCGCCTCCAGCCTGCTCAATGCCGCCTATTTCCTGCCCATGCTCTACCGCGCCTGGCTGAAACCCTCGGCAGACACCTTGCCCAGCCGGGAGGCGCTGGCCAGCACAAGGACATGGCTCCTCATCCTGCCCGGCGCCTTCACGGCTATGGCCGCGCTGGGCGCGGGGCTGTTTGCCGGGTTCGAGCTGAGCCCGCTGGGCTGGGCGACGCTGATCGTTGAACGGATCTATCTGCCATGAGCGCGCTCTGGCTCCTTCCTCTCGCCCTTGCCCTGCCCCTTTTGCTGGCGGCGGGCAGCGCGCTGCCGCTCATTCGCGACCGCAGCCTGACGCTGGCCATCTTCGCGCCGCTTCCGGGGCTTGCCGCAGCCCTGTTCGCGCCGCGCGGCGAGGTGCTGGTATTGCCTGAGCTGGTGCTCGGCGTGACGCTCTCTTTGAGCGAGACCGGCGCGCTCTTCCTCGGCGGAGCGAGCCTTCTCTGGCTGACCGCCGGGCTCTATTCGCGTTTCTACATGGCCGGCAAGGACCGGGGCGGCAATTTCGCCCTGTTCTGGAATCTCTGCCTTGCGGGCAATCTGGGCGTCTTCATCGCCGCTGACGCGATCAGCTTCTATGTCGCCTTCGCGCTCGTCTCACTGATGGCCTTCCCGCTGGTCATCCATGACCGCAGCCAGAAAGCCCTCAAGGCAGGGGTCGGCTATATCGTACTGGCCGTGATCGGGGAGGCCGCCCTGCTGGCCGGGCTGGTCCTCGCTTCGGGGGCTGCAGGCGGGGTGGCCGGCATCGAGGCGCTGGTCGATGCGGTCTGGCTGTCGCCTGACCGCCCGCTCATCCTCGCCCTCCTGATCACCGGGTTTGGCATCAAGGCCGGTCTTGTGCCGCTCCATGTCTGGCTGCCGGTGGCTCATCCTGCGGCACCGGTGCCAGCCTCCGCCGTCCTTTCCGGCGCGATCGTGAAGGCAGGTATTTTCGGCCTGCTGGTCTTCCTGCCGCTGGGTGAAACCCTTCTTCATACCGGCGCCATCCTCGCCGCGCTGGGCTTTGCCGGCGCGTTCGGCGCAGCGCTTTACGGGCTGACCCAGGACGACCCCAAGGCGATCCTCGCCTACTCCACTGTCAGCCAGATGGGGCTGATGCTGGCCGCTATCGGCGCAGGGCTGGCGACAGGACTGGAAGCGGCTGGTATCACGAGCGCCATCGCAATCTACGCCCTCCATCACGGCCTCGCCAAGGGCGCGCTCTTCCTCGGCGTGGGCGCAATGAGTGCCAGCGCGGGCAAGGCCGCACACCGCCAGCGCGCCGTGCTCGCGATCATCGCCCTGTCGGTCGCCGGATTGCCGCTGACCGGCGGCGCGCTTGCCAAGCTCGCCCTGAAAGCGCCTCTGGGGCCATTGAGCGAGCTTCTCATCACAGCCTCGGCCTTCACCACCGCCCTGTTGCTGACGCGCTTTCTGGCGAGCGTAAGGCCCGGCAGCGCTGGCGAGGCCCGCGCGCCGTTGGTGCGCTCCGTCCCCGTGATGGTTCTGGGCGCAGGCGCGCTGATCCTGCCCTGGATGGTGTGGAATATGAGCGGTCTGCCGATGAGCTATGTCTGGCAGTGGAGCAATCTTCTGAACGGCGCCCTGCCGCTGGCGCTCGCCGTTCTGGCCGTATGGGCCGCACAGCGGACGCGCCTTTCCCTGCCAGCCGCCCCGCAAGGCGATCTGCTGGCGCTAGCCGAACCAGCTCTTACAAAGCTTGTCACCGCCTTGCAGACGCTTGGACGCCGCCTGCCCTCGGTCCCGCGCCTGCCCGCCCGGAAGGCCCTCTCCGGGCGCTTGCTGGACCGGGTAGAGGCAGGGCTCGCGCGTGCCCTGCCTGCCCTGCTGCTGGGCCTGGTCCTTGTGCTCGCGCTGCTCGCAGCGTGATGTAAACCCGGCGTTGCGGTCCTTCTCGACGCTCTGCCAACCGCTGGCGGGCGCAGCTGGATATATGAAGGCCTTAGAGCGTTGCAGGCACAATCAGCAGTCCGCGACTATCGTGTCCGCCGGAACCGTCACGCTGCCGCCTCGAAACTGCCCCCTCGATTTTGAGCGAGCTTAATGGCGCGCAGAGGAAGAGCATGGTGAGAACTTCACTATCGAATCTGCCCTGACGCCCACTTCCCCAAATTCCTCCAAGAACGCGACTCGACCTTAGGCCCCGCAGGCGGCATTCTGCTTGATCAACACCTTTGCCGGACAGGGCCAGAACAGGTGATAAAGCAGTCGATACTCCTGCTCGCCGAGGATAGCCGCTGCGTGGGCTGTGAGGTCCGCGAGCGCGGCGTATGTGCCACGCTGGACATCAGCCAGATCGGCGACATGGAGGCGGCCGTTTCGGTAAAGCGCCTCAGCGAGGGCCAGTTGCTGATGCTGGAAGGCGATCCCAGCGATCACGTGGCCAACGTCACACGCGGCCGGCTGAAGGTCTACAAATCCCTGCCTGATGGCCGCACCCAGCTTTTGCGCGTGCTTAGACCCGGCGATTTCATTGGCGCGCCCTTTCGCGACAGGACGGCCTGTACGGTCGCGGCAATTACCGAGTGCGAGCTGTGCCTCCTCCCCCGCAAGGCGCTGGAACACCTTTTCGAGCGCCATCGCGAGATCGAACACGCCGTGATGCGCCAGCTGGAAGACGAACTGGCTGAGGCCCAGTCGCGAATTCTCACGCTCGGACGCAAGACGGCCATGGAGCGCGTGGCCGGCTTCCTCGTAGATGAGCAGGAGCACGCCCGCTCATGCGGCGAACAGATAGACGAGTTGGTCCTGCCACTGGGCCGCGCGGAAATTGGTGATCTTCTCGGCCTGACCATAGAAACCGTCAGCCGCTGCATGACCCGGCTGAAAAAGGCCGGGATCATTGCGCTGGAGGGCGGCAAGTCGGAGCGGGTGTCGGTGCTGGATGCCGGCCGGCTGCAGGAGCTGGCAAGCGCTGAGGCGTATTGATCCTGATCAATGCCGCGCATTTCATGAAGGAAGAAGGTCTGCCCCGTAGCAACGGAGCGCGACCCCCATGCGTCAACCGCCTGCAGTCCTGCGTGATGCTGTTTCGGAAACCTGCGACCTGCTGGACACGGTACAGGCCCGGCTGGGCCTGTCTAACCGGATGCACGCCTATGCGGCCTTGCAGGCAGTGCTGCACGCCGCACGCGAGGGCCTGCCCGCCAGCTCCACCCTGCGCATGGCTGCTGGCATGCCGCTCTTCATAGGCGGTCTGACGGTCCGCGACTGGTATCCGGCAGCACCTCAGAGCGGTCCATATACGTTCGAGCGCCGGGTTGCAGAGCGCCTGCCCTTAAGTTTTCCTCTGTCGGCGCCCGAGACCGCCTCAGGCGTTCTCTTCGTGCTGTCCAGACGGATGGACCCCAGCGCCCTTGCCTGCCTGCAGGCTAGCGCAAACGGCTTCATGCCTCATCCTGCCGCATCTAACAGGCCGCAATCCGGCCAGCCACAAGGAGACTAAAATGGCTCCCAAGACACTCATGGTTCACGTCTCGCCCGACGGCTTCAAGAACGGGCGGATCGACGCTGCACTTGCACTGGCCAAAGCCTTCGGCGCCAGGCTGATCGGTGTGGGCGCGATGGCCCGGCCTGAAGCGATCGTGACCCCTGAAGGCGTCATGTATCCTGATCCTGACAATGTCACGATGCTGGAAAAGGATCTGAAGGCCCTCGCCGCACGCTTTTCCAAGAAGGCGGCGGCTCTGGGCAAGGACAAGGCCAGCTGGCGCAGCGCCCTCACCGCGCCTGCGCCATTCCTTGCCGAGAATGCCCGCGCTGCTGACATGCTGATCGTCAGCTCACGTGCAGACAGCGATTTTCCCGTTATCGGTGTGGATCCGTCTGATGTGATCATGGCGGCGGGCCGTCCCGTGCTGACAGTGCCGCGCGGCAAGGGGGACATGGATTTCTCCACCGTCCTGGTCGCTTGGAAGGATACGCCCCAGGCCCGCCGGGCCGTCGCTGCCGCCCTGCCCGTGCTGGCTGGCGCAAAGCGCGTCGTGATTACCGGCGTGGGTGATGAGACTGCAGGCGAAGCGCTCGGGGAGGTGGCCGTCTGGCTCGCTAGCCACGGCATCAAGGCCGAAACGGTACACGTGAAGGAAAGGAACGCCGGCAAGGCGATCATCAAGGCCGCCGAGCTGCAAGGGGCGGGCCTGATCGTGGCTGGCGCCTATGGCCGCAGCCGCCTGCGCGAATTCATCCTTGGCGGGGTGACGCGCGATCTATTGTTCAAAAGCAAGACGCCCTGCCTGTTCAGCCACTGACCAGCCCCGTTTGCGCTTGCAGCAAACGCAAGCCGCGCCAAGACTGTTATGCGCCCGCAAGGCCAGCTTGAGCCTTGCGGGCGCTGATATGCCACGATTTGCCAGCGGAACTGTCCATGCCCGACACCCCTTCCCTCCCCGATACCGCTGCGGCCGGCGCCCGCTGGCACGCCATGACGCCGGATACCGTGCTGGAACAGCTTGATGCGGGACGCGAGGGCCTCAGCCGTGAGGACGCTGCAGCCCGGCTGGAGCAGTACGGGCCTAACCGGCTGGAGACCGCCCGCAGGCGCAGCCGGCTCGCAAGGCTGGTCGCCCAGCTGCATAACCTCCTGATCTATGCGCTGATCGCCGCGGCGTTTCTCGCCGCCGCCATTGGGCACGTCATCGATGCGGTGGTGATTGCGGCCGTGGTGATCGTCAATGCGGCGATAGGCTATATCCAGGAAGGACGGGCCGAGCGCGCCCTGGACGCCATACGCGGCATGATCGACCCACACGCTGCGGTTCTGCGCGATGGCAAACGGGTCACGATACCCGCCTGTGAAGTCGTACCCGGCGACATCGTGCTGCTGGAAGCGGGTGACCGGGTGCCCGCCGACATGCGCCTCGTCAAGGCGCGCAGCCTGAGGGCAGATGAAGCCATTCTTACGGGGGAATCCGTTCCCGTGGACAAGACCTGCGCAAAAACGGTACCAGATGACGCCCCGCTCGGCGACCGGCACACCATGGCATTCTCCGGCACGCTGATCACGGCCGGGCAGGCCACAGGCGTCGTCGTGGCCACTGGCAAAGCCAGCGAGCTTGGCCGCATCAGCGCCATGCTGGGTGAGGTGGAACGGCTCACGACGCCCCTCCTGCGTCAGATGAACCTGTTTGCGCGCCAGCTAACCATCATCATTCTGGGCATGGCCGGGCTTGTATTCGTTTACGCCGCCTTCAGCCAGCACTACGCGTTCGACGATGCGTTCATGGCCATGATCGGCCTTATCGTGGCGGCGATCCCCGAGGGCCTGCCTGCGGTGATGACGATCACGCTGGCCATTGGCGTGCAACGCATGGCTGGGCGTAACGCCATTATACGCCGCCTGCCAGCCGTAGAGACCCTCGGCGCAGTATCGGTGATCTGCTCGGACAAGACAGGCACACTCACCCGAAACGAAATGATGGTGGCCGCCGCCGCAACCGGCGACGCGCTGTGGCAGGTCAGCGGCACGGGCTACGCGCCCGACGGAGAATTCACCCGCGATGGTAGCCCGGTAACCGCGCTTGACGATCCGGTGCTGGCCGAGCTCTGCCGGGCTGCCCTTCTGTGCAACGATGCGGGCCTGCGCGTGGTCGACGGAACGCACGCCGTCGATGGCGACCCTATGGAAGGCGCGCTTATGGCCATGGCGCTGAAGGCCGGGCTGGAGGAAGCCGAACGCGAACGCCTTGCCCGTATTGATGCCATCCCCTTTGATCCGCGCCACCGCTACATGGCGACGCTTCATAAGGGAGAAGAGAACGGACCTGTCGCCTATGTGAAAGGCGCGCCGGAGCGCATTCTGGATATGTGCGCCGCGCAGGCCACCGCCGAAGGCGAAACCGGCCTCGACCCCGCCGTCTGGCAGGAAAAGGCCGAGCAGCTTGCCCTTCAGGGCCAGCGTGTCCTGGCTTTCGCCCGCAAAGGGCTGCCCGCAGGCACCACCGAGCTTAACGAGGCAGACGTCGAAACCGGACTGGTCCTTCTCGGCATTACCGGCCTTATCGACCCGCCGCGCCCGGAAGCGATTGAGGCGGTCGCCGAATGCCGCCGCGCGGGGATCGCCGTGAAGATGATCACCGGCGACCATGCCGGAACGGCGCGCGCCATCGCCATCCAGCTTGGCCTTGCCGAGGCCCCGGACGTGATGACCGGGCAGGATCTGGACAAGCTTGATGCCGATGGGCTGGCAATGGCAGCCCGCAAGACAGAGGTGTTCGCCCGTACCAGCCCGGAGCACAAGCTGCGCCTCGTCGAAGCCATGCAAGCGGATGGCTCAGTCATCGCCATGACCGGCGACGGGGTGAACGATGCGCCAGCGCTGAAACGCGCCGATGTCGGCATTGCCATGGGCAAGAAAGGCACAGAAGCGGCCAAGGAAGCCAGCGAAATGGTGCTCGCTGACGACAATTTCGCCTCCATCGTCGCCGCCGTGCGCGAAGGCCGCACTGTCTATGACAATCTCACCAAGGTGATCGCCTGGACCCTGCCGACCAATGGCGGCGAGGCGCTGACCATCATCCTCGCCATCGCGTTCGGCCTGACACTGCCAATCTCGCCCGTCCAGATACTCTGGATCAACATGGTAACAGCGGTCGCACTCGGCCTGACACTGGCTTTCGAGCCCACAGAGCCCAACGCCATGCGCCGTCCGCCGCGCGCCACCGGCACCCACATCCTCTCGGGCCGCCTGTTGTGGCGTGTCGTGTTCGTTTCGATCCTCATGGTGATCGGCACGTTCGGGGTCTATTTCTGGGCGGTGGATAACGGCCTGCCACTGGAGGCGGCGCGCACCCTGGCGGTAAACGCCATCGTGGTGATGGAGATATTCTACCTGTTCTCGGTCCGCTTCGCCCACGGTACGTCCATGACATGGCGCGGCGCGCTGGGTACCCGGCCCGTTCTCATAGGGGTGGGGCTTGTCGTACTGGCCCAGATGGCCTTTACGTACCTGCCCTTCATGAACGCGATATTTGGCACCGCCCCTGTCGGGCTGGCGGGTGGAGCGCTGGTCCTCGCTGCGGGCGTCGGGCTTCTGGTGGTTGTAGAAGCGGAGAAAGCCATAGCGTCCGCGCTCGCGCGCCGCAGGGACGGCAGGGCTCAGGCCTGATGATCGGCCACCAGCCGGGCCAGCGCACAGGCTGCGATGCGCGACATGGCTTCTTCTGAGCGGCTCGGCAGGACGATCGGCACTTTCGCGCCCATCACCACACCGGCAGCGACCGCGCCCGCGAGGTAATCCAGCTGCTTGGCGAGCATGTTGGCTGCGCCAAGGTCGGGCGCGAGCAATATGTCCGGATCGCCGGCCACCTGCGACACAATCCCCTTCGCTTTCGCCGCGCGGGGTGAAATCGCATTGTCGAACGCCAGCGGCCCGTCCAGCAGCCCGCCCTTGATCTGACCCCGCTCTGCCATCTTGCACAGGGCGGCCGCATCCAGCGTCGCCTGCATGCGCGGGCTCACTTCTTCGACCGCAGCGAGTATGGCGAGCTTCGGGGTGTCGATACCCATGGCACGGGCGAGATTGATCGCGTTCTGCGCCATGTCAGCCTTACACATCAGATCGGGCGTGATGTTCAGGGCGGCATCCGTGACCAGCAGGAGTTTGGGATAGGCCGGCACGTCCATCACATAGACATGGCTCATGCGTTCCTCGCGCCGCAACCCGCCCTGACGGGCAACGACGGGCTCAAGAAATTCGTGGGTGTGGATCGCCCCCTTGATCAGCATATGCGCCCCGCCCTCATTGATGAGGGCCACCGCACGCGCGGCGGAGGCGTGGCTATGCGGCGTATCGATGATCTCGATGCCGGAAAGGTCCGCGCCTAGCTCTGCGGCCGCCTTGTCGATACGGTGTTTCGGGCCGACCAGTACCGGCACGATCAGGCCCGCCTCGGCCGCACCCAGCACGCCGGAAAGCGACAGCGTGTCCACCGGATGGGTCACTGCCGCTCTCAGAGGCGCCAGGGCCGCGGCGCGCGCGATCAGCTTCTTCAGCCTGTCGCCCTGCTCATGGATGAAGGCTTCCGGGCGCTGTCCGCGCGCGATGTGAAGCTTTTCCGACGGCGGGCGCACTTCCACCCGGCCTTCTGCCGCGACATTGCCCGCCTCGTCCGCGCAGACGCAATCCAGTACGATGGACCGGTCATCGGCGCGCTTCTGTGCCACGCTGACGCGCACATGGCTCGCCTCCCCGATGGCGACCGGGCGGACAAAGCGCAATTCCTGGCGCAGATAGGCGGTGCCGGGGCCAGGCAGTCGGGTGCCGATCACCGAGGAGATCAAAGCTGCCGCCCACATGCCCGGCGCAATCACGTCCTTGAAAGGCACGCTTTCGGCCACGGAGCGGTTGAGATGTAGCGGGTCCATCTCGCCAGACACCGCCGCGAACAAAAGCGCGTCCTCTTCACGGAAAACCCGGCGCAGCTCCGCGCTCATGCCCGGTTCGATCTCGTCAAAGGTCAGGCTCTGCAGCGGGCCATCATCAGGCAGAATTTCAGCGTCGGCCATGTATGCTCCTGTCAGCGCATCAGCACGTACTGGCCTGGCGCGTCCTCCAGCCGGGCTTTCTTGTCCGGCCTGAACTTTGTGTCGAGGAAAGCCATGGCAGGCGGTGTAACGCGTTCGCTGGAAAAGCGCTCCAGCCAGTCAAACCATTGCGGCCACCACGAGCCGGTCTCTGCCGTCGCCTTCTCCAGCCAGCTATCCGGGTCGGCATAGTGCCGGTTACCCGGGCTGAGGCAAACCCTGTAGCGGCGGCCCTCCCTGCCGGGCTCGCTGATGATACCGGCATTGTGCCCGCCACTGGTCAGAAGGAAGGTGACATCGCAATGCGGCAGCAGAAGGTGGGTCTTGTAGACCGAGCGCCAGGGCGCGACATGATCGCGCTCCGTACCCACCGCAAAGACCGGCAGGCGGATGTCGGGCAAGGCAAGGGTCTGACCGTCTGCCTCAAACTGCCCGCGCGCCAGCCGGTTCTCGAGGAAAAGCTGGCGCAGATACTCGGAATGCATGCGGTAGGGTAGCCGGGTGCCGTCCGCATTCCAGGCAATCAGGTCATTGGGCGGGCGGCGCTGGCCCATGAGATAGTCGCGCTCCATGCGCGACCAGAGCAGGTCTGATGAGCGCAGCATGGTGAAGGCACCGGCCATCTGATGGCTGTCGAGATAACCCTGCGCCCACATCAGACTTTCAAGGAAGGCCACCTGGCTTTCTGTGGTGAAAAGCGTGAGTTCGCCAGCCTCCACGAAATCCATCTGTGCGGCCAGCAGCGTCATGGAGGCCAGCCGGTCATCGCCCTCACGCGCCATCAGGGCGGCCTGTATCGCCAGCAGCGTGCCGCCAAGGCAGTACCCGGCCGCGTGAACCCGCCTGGCACCCGTGATCTGGCAGACCGCCTCTATCGCCGCGGCCGGGCCGAGCTTGCGGTAGTCTTCCATGCCGAGATCGCGGTCATCCGGGCCGGGATTGCGCCATGAAATCATGAATACTGTATGCCCCCTCTCAACGAGGTGGCGCACCAGCGAGTTCTCCGGAGACAGGTCCAGAATATAATATTTCATGATCCAGGCCGGCACGATCAGAACGGGTGTGGCATGTACATCCGGGGTCTGCGGCGCATACTGGATCAGTTCCATCAGATGGTTGCGGTAGACGATTTTGCCTGGCGTCACCGCCACGGCTTCACCAGGCTGGAAAGCTTCAGCGCCTGCAGGCGGTTCATGGCGCAGGGTCCGCCCGGCATCGTCCAGCGCGTGCAGGAAGCCGCGCACCAGATTGGCGCCGCCCTCCTCCATCGTTGCGTTGAGCGCCTCCGGATTGGTCAGCAGAAAGTTGGATGGCGACACCGTGTCGAGCCATTGGCGTGCGCCGAACTCGGCCATTTCCTCGTGGCGCCGCGCAACACCATGCACATTCGTCGTGGCCTGCTGCCACCAATCCTGCACGCTCAGGAACGACTGGGCCAACACGTTATAGGGATAGGCCTGCCAGGCCTCGCCATCAAAACGCCGGTCCTGCGGCAGTGCCTCGACACAAGGCTCGCAACTGCCCCCTGACGCCGCGTAGCGGGTCAGATTCCACCAGCCTTCCATCGCCGATTTGGCGAGTTCTGCCTGCTTGCCGGGCGATGCGGCCAGATGGATCGCCCAGTCCGACCAGGCATCGAGCATCGCAGCAGGCGACAGGCCGCCAGTGAAGCCGGAAAGCGCCGCGCGGAAGGCATGGTCAGAGCCTGCGGCGGGAGCGGTGTCGGGTCGGGGGCTGGTGTTGGCCATGAGACCTTCAAGGATGCGGGCGGACCGGCTGCAAACGATAATGCCCAACCTTCCCCGTAAGAGCGCAAGGCGCATTGACCTGAATCAATGCGCAGGCCGCATCCAATGCCCATCATTGGAACTGTTACGCCCCCTCGTAACGCTGGAAGGAGCCCGACATGCCCGCCAAGCAGAAAGCCAATAACGCCGATAACATGCTGCCCCAGATGAACGCCATCATGGAGATGGGCAGCCGCAATATGGAAATGCTCGCCGAAGCCGGTCAGGAAATGACGTCCGGCATGCGCGAAGCCAGCCAGGCCATGCAGGAATTTCTCGGCACACGCCTGAAAAAGGACGTTGAGGCCGCACGCCTCTTCGCTGATTGCCGAACGCCTGACGAGTTCTGGCGCGCCCAATTCACCTTCTTTGAAGATGCCGTGAAGGACTATTCGAAAGAAGCCGCACGGATGATCGACATCGCCAGTTCCGCGACGCTCGGCTTTGCCCAGCCGGTGGAAAAGGCGGCCGAAGAGGCGCTGAAATCCATTAGCGAAGCCAACGAGAAAGCCCGGGAAACCGTGCAGAAAGCCGTCAAGCAAGACAGCTGACGCGGCGCACCCCGCCCGTCTTTACAGGAGGCCGTTCACTCGGCCTCCTACGCCTTCCTATTGTCAAAACCATCGATCAGGAGACCTCCCCCATGGCGGAAACGATGAAGTTCGATTTTGCTGGCAAGACAGCCATCGTCACCGGTGCGGCCTCCGGTATCGGCGCGGCCATTGCGCTTGAGCTTGGAAAGTCCGGTGCGTGCGTCATCGTGTCTGATCTTGATGATGGCGGCGCGCAGAATGTCGCCGACGCCATCAAGGCAGCCGGCGGCACCGCCCATGGCTTTGAAGCCGACGTGTCCGACGATGACGAAATGGCCGCTCTGGTGGATTTCGCCGTCAAGAAGGGCGGCGGGCTGCATATGGCCGTCAACAATGCCGGGATTGCCGGACCGATGGCACTTCTGGCCGATTATCCGGTCGATGGCTGGCGCCACGTGATCGACGTCAATCTGCACGGCGTGTTCTACGGCATGCGCCGCCAGATCCCGGCCATGTTGAAATCGGGCGGCGGCTCCATCGTAAACATGAGCTCGATCCTGGGCAGTGTCGGCTTCCTCAATGCCAGTGCCTACACCGCCTCCAAGCACGCCGTGGTCGGCATGACCAAGGCCGCCGCGATGGAATACGCCCCGCAAGGCATCCGCATCAATTCCGTCGGCCCGGCCTTTATCGACACGCCCTTGCTAACCAATAATCTCGAGGCCGAATTGCTCTCACAGGTCTCCAGTCTTCATCCTGTGGGCCGGATGGGGACGTCTGAAGAAGTCTCCGCCCTGACCTGCTTCCTCCTGTCAGACCGGGCCGGTTTCATCACGGGCAGCTATCACCTCGTCGATGGCGGATACACAGCGCAGTGAGGATCCTGGTTTTCAACGCCGGCAGTTCCAGCCTGAAGTTCGGCGTCTTCGAAATCGGCACTGGCGAGGCGCACCTGCTAAAGGGCGGGTTTGACCGCTTCCAGAACGGCTATTGCAAGCTGAAGCTCGTGCATGGCGCTGAGGCCATTGAGCGGCATATGGCATGCGGCGATATAGGCGCGGCAGGCGGTGTGGTGCCGGCCCTGCTGAGCGAGTTCGGCCTGTCGCGTATCGATGCGGTGGGACACCGCATAGCCCATGGCGGGCCGGACTTTACCGAACCCGCTTTGCTGGACGATGCGGCCATCACCGCCATTGAGGCGATCACGCCGCTCGCCCCGCTGCATAACCCGGCCAATCTCGAAGCGGTGCGGCTCGCTCGTGCGCTCTGGCCCGCCCTGCCTCAAATAGGGGTGTTCGACACCGCCTTCCACCAGACCAACCCGGCGGCGGCCACAACCTACGCCGTGCCGCTCGCCTGGCGTCAGGCAGGTCTGAGACGTTATGGCTTTCACGGCACCTCGCACAAATACGTGGCCCAGCGCGCCGCAGACGCACTCGGCCAGCCTCTGGCCGCGCTGAAAATCGTCAGCTGCCATCTCGGCAACGGGGCGAGCGCCTGCGCGATTGATGGCGGGGTATCGCTGGACAGCTCCATGGGCATCACCCCGCTGGAAGGGCTCGTCATGGGCACGCGCTCTGGCGACGTGGACCCCGGCGCGTTCGGCTTCCTTAGCCGCCAGCTGGGCCTCTCGATCGAGGAGATCGAAGACGCGCTCTACCGTGAAAGCGGCCTTCTGGCACTCGGCGGCGTGGCCGATATGCGCGATATAGAGGCACGGGCAAGTAATGGCGATCCGGATGCCCGCCTGGCCATCGATGTCTACGCCTGGCGGGCGCGCAAATATGTAGGGGCCTATGCCGCCATCATGGGCGGGATCGACGCGCTGGTCTTCACCGGCGGGATTGGCGAGAATTCCCCTGCGATGCGCGCGCGTATCTGCGAGGGGCTGGAATTTCTGGGCCTAGCCCTCGACCCGGTCCGAAATCACAATGTGATGCTGGACGATTATGCCGCGCCGCGTATCGAGAAGGATGGCTCACGCGCTGCCGTGATCGTGACGGAAACGGCTGAACAGCTCATGATAGCGCGTGAGACGGCGCAGGCGCTTAAAGGCAAGTGATGGCCAGACAATCCTCCCCTCCCCCGGCCCGGCGACGGCATGTGCTTCAGCACGCGCGGCGTGAACAGGGTGTATGGTTCGGCCCGGCTCTCCGGCGGGGAGCAGCTGCGCGCCGCCAGTGCCCGCGCGGTCGCCAACCGGCTCATCCATTCCGACCTGGTCTGCCGCCGGGCACCGCAAATTTCGCGAACGCGTTCCCGTCAGCGTTTCACGGGAATTCTGCGCGCAACATCGTATGCTCACCAGGCTTTCGGGAGGCCAGCAATCGCCGCACAAGCCGGATATGACGGATTTGCCGTCTGATTCCCGTCAAGATGCGTAATTCCGAGACCAGTTCGCGTTCGTCTGACAGCACCGTCATTTTCCGGAAACTTTCCTTCCAGCCCCGCCCCGCGGCGTTTTGTCAGCGCATAAGTCTCTTTACCCCGCCTTGCGGCGCCGTGATCCGCTATACACATGGGTGAAGACCATTCTCCCTCGAACCAATGCAAGGAAATACTGAATGCTCCACGTCGATCTGCCCACCCGCGCCGACATCGCTGCGCTCAATGGCGTCCGGAATGACGCATGTGTCTCGATTTATCTTGAGACCACACCGCTGACGCAGGATAGCGGCGCGTCGCTCATCAAGCTCGGCAATCTGGCAAAGAAGGCGCGCGATCAGCTGGAGGCAGCCGGGTTCGACAAGCGGCGTCTGGCCGCGCTGATGGAGCGGATCGAAGCGGTGGAGGCCGATGAGGAGTTCTGGCGCCTGCAGGCCAACAGCCTTGCCATTCTGGCCACGCCCGACCAGCTGCAGACCTTCCGGCTGCCAAGCCATCTGACCTCCATGGTGGAGGTGTCTGACCGTTTCCATCTCAAGCCCTTGCTGCGCGCGGTCACCTTCCCCCATTCGGCCTATATCCTGGCGCTGTCGGAGAATGCGGTGCGTCTGGTGGAAGTGCATGCTGACCTGCCGCCGGCAACGATCAAAATCGATAATCTGCCGAAGGACGCGGCGAGCTCTGCTGGCAAGTCGACACTCAATGACCGCTCGGCGAGCGGACGCATTCAGGGCTCTGAAGGACAAAATGTCCGCTTCCAGCAATACGCCCGCAAGGTCGATGCCGCGCTGCGCCCCTTCCTCTCCGGGCGTGAAACACCGCTGATCCTGGCCGCAACCGGGCGGCTGGCTTCGGTATTCCGCTCGATCTGCAGCTATCCGCACCTGCTGTCCGACGGCATTGAGGACAGCCCCGACCGCATCACGGATGGTGAGCTTGCCCAGTCAGCACGCAGCGTTCTGGACGCCGAATATGCGCGGGAGATCAAGGACATCAAAGCGCTCTATGAACAGCGTGCCGGGGATGGCCGGGCGACGGCAGATGTGTCGGACGCGGCCCGCGCAGCCACGTTTGGTGCGGTTCACACGCTGCTGGTCGACATCGATTCCGTGATTGCCGGCTCCGTTGATGACGAGACCGGCGCGGTGAGCTTTGCCAAGGCGGCAAGCACGCAGACCTATGGCGTTGTCGACGAAATTGCCGGACGGGCGCTCGCCAGCGGCGCACGGGTTCTGGGTGTTCGCAGGAGCGACCTGCCCGGTGGCGGCGACATGGCCGCAATACTGCGCTTCGCCGTGTAGTCTGCTGCGGTCTGATCGCAACCAAAAAAAGGCCTGCACGGCGACGTGCAGGCCTTTTTCCGTTCTGCCTTGACCCGAAGGGGAACAGGTCAGTTCAGGAACAAGCCGTTTGTGAACCGGCGCTTTGGGTCCGTCGGGATGGACGCCGGCCGCAAACGGCTTGTTGCCAGACGGCAGGACCAGCCTTGCGGCTCGCCCTGCCCCCTGATTACGCACGCATTCTAGAAATCGTAGCTGAGGCCGAGATAGTAATAGCCGCCACTGGTTCCGAATACGGAGTGGTTGTCATAGATCATGCCCATGGAATCCAGGGCTGCCGAACGGCCGGGCGGGTAGGTATTGCCCAGATTACGTCCGCCGAGCGTGACCGTGACGTTTTCAAAGCCGCGATAGCGCACTTCAGCGTCGTAGAGCACTTCAGCATCACGCGGCAGGAAGTTCGTCGCGCCATCCAGGCGGCGCCACGTGCCGTAATACACCGCACGGCCCATCAGCTCGAAGTCGGCCACGGTGTGGGTGAGCGTGATATTGGAGCGCCAACGCGGCGTGCCACGTTCAAACTCCTGCACTTTCGCCGGTGAGAACACACCCGCCGGGTCTGAACGCAGGCTCTGCTCGTTATAGTTGGTCGCCAGGCTCAGATTGGTCGTCTGGCCGTTGTCCCAGTCGAACAGGTAGGACGCGACGAGGTCGAAGCCACGCACCCGCGTGTCCAGACGGTTCTGGAAGTAGCGCACGGTCTGCACGCTGCCGCCATTGGGGTAACCCAGAGCGGCCAGCTGGGCGCGCTGGGTTGCATTGGTGGTGATGGAGTCGTTCAGCAGGAGGCGGTCATCCACGTCGATCTGGTAGAAGTCGAGCGTGGCGGACAGCGCGCCGGCCGTCAGGACAAAGCCGCCGGAAATGCTGGTGGAGGTTTCCGGGACCAGCGGGGTGGAGCCGAAGATCTGGGCTTCAGCCGAACCCGGCACCAGAACGGCGTCGAGTACGAAATCACCCATGTTCAGCTGCGAGGTCTGGCTCTGGCCGAAGAGCTGGCCGGCAGCCGGAGCCCGGAAGCCCGTGCTGACCGCGCCGCGAATGGCGAAATTGTCGGTCAGGTCGTAACGGGTCGCCAGTTTGTAGCTGAGATTGTCACCGAACGCTTCATAGTCTTCAAAGCGCAAGGCAGCCGCAAAGCTCCAGCGGTTCGTGATATCGGCTTCCACCTCCAGATAGGCGGCGATGGAGTCGGTCTCGAACTCACCGGCAGCGTCCGGGCTGAAGCCCTGGAAGCCGTTGGCGCCCACGGGAAGATCGCGAAGCGGCCCGATGCGGTAGGACGCCGGATCGCCCACGCCGATCGTGTAGGCCTCGTTGCGGTAGCTCAGGCCGCCGAAGAAGAACAGATCGCTGGCAAAGGCCGCAACGCCGAAGGATTTGTAGAAGTCGGCATTCAGCTGGTATTCGCGCTGACGCAGGCTGCCCGGACGGAAGCTGGTCGGCGAATCCACGCCCATGGAGGCGTTGATGGTGTTGGAGATGCGGTAATCGATCTCGTTCTGACCCCAGCGGGCCGAGACATCCCAGCCGAAGCTGTCAGACTCTTCACGGCGCACACCGATCACGGTCGAGAAATCGGTCTGCTCACCGCCAAACATCGGCACATAGCCGCCCGGATAGATCGCCGCGAGGTCGAAAGCTTCCGGGTGGGCCGGCGTGCCCTGAAAGGCAGACGGCGCGTAGGTGGCGTGCTGGCCAAGGCCGCCCGCAGCCTGGGACTGGCGGTAAACGAAGCCGACCTCACTGTCCGTGAACGCCGCGTTGCCGAACAGATAGGCGTCCATGCCATTGCCCAGATCCAGACCGGCATTCCACGATGTCTTGATCGCGCTGTAGGCCGGGTCGCCCAGATTGATGGGGTGCAGCGGGACATTCTGTACGCCTTGCGCGCGCAGCGCCTCGGCACCGGCATGCGGGCCGTGACGATAGGTGCCGCTTTCTTCCGTTGCCTGGAAGGACAGGTTGAGGAAGCCATTGGCCGTAAGCGGCAGGCCGATATTGCCCTGCAGGTCCAGCACGTCGCCGCCATCATAGAACCGGCCGGCATGGGCGCTGATGGTAGCGCCCTCATTGCTGTCACGCAGATTCATGTTGATGACGCCCGCAATGGCGTCCGAACCATATTGCGCCGAGGCGCCGTCACGCAGCACTTCGATCGAGCCCAGCGCGATCGGCGGGATCATGTTGAAGTCCTGGCCTTGCGAGCCGGACGTGGTGGCGTGGCCGGTACCGATCTGCACCACCGACGAGCGGTGACGGCGCTGGCCGTTCAGCAGAAGCAGAACGTGGTCAGCCGGCGATGCACGCAGCGTCGCCGGACGTACGAAGGACGAGCCATCGTTCAGCGGCAGGCGCTGGACGTTAAAGGCCGGGACGGACGTGCGCAGCGCGTCGTTGACGTCGACATACCCCGTCGAGACAAGCTCGTCCGGCGAGATGACGTCGATGGGCACAAGGCTCTGGGTGTCGGTGCGGCCCTGACGGCGGGTACCCGTCGTCACGGTGATGACTTCGACCTGTGAGCGTGCAGATGCGTCGTTGGGCGCCTGGGCCATGACGGCCGGAGCCAGCCCTGTAACGCTCGCGGTGGCCAGCGCCACCATCCCCGCCTGGGCGAGCAATGTTTTTTTCATGATATTCCCCGATTCATTCATCGACAGTGATGTCGGATGGGTTGTCAGCCGATCATCTAAAAAATTTCCTATCGTAAATATTTTAGATGATCAAGCCCGGTGTCATCAAATCGTCAATCAACCGATGACATCGCGATAAAGGCGCAACAGATTGGCGCCCATGATCTTGTCGGTGTCGCCCTGGCTATAGCCCCGCGCCCGCAGCCCGTCCCGGATCACATTCATGCGTGCCGGCCCGTTCAACTGATCGATAAACAAGGGCCAGTCGGCATCATTGAAGGCCGCGCCCATCTCCCGGCGCAGCGATTCGAGATACTCCTCGCTCATCTCGATAACGCGGTGATCGCGGTCGCTGCCAATGGCTACATGCTCGATGCCGCACACATTCACAGCATGGTCGATATGAGCGAAGTACGCCTCTAACGCGCCTTCGCGCCGGTCGGTGAGAAACGGGCGGATCTGGCAGATTCCCGTTACACCGCCGCGTTCGGCCACGGCCCGCAGATTCTCGTCGGTCGTGCTGCGGATATGCGGATGAACGGACCGGCACGATGCGTGGGAGTTGATGATCGGCACCGCTGAAGCCGCCACCGTTTCGGCCAGGGTCCGCATGCCCGCATGGGATACATCGATCAGCATGCTAACTTCGTTCATGCGCTCGACAAGCGCGTGGCCGAACAGGCTGAGACCGCCATCATTGGGCTCCCAGCATCCTGAACCGGCCCAGTTCTGGTCGTTATAGGTCATCTGTGCAGAGCGGACGCCCCGCTCATAAAAGGCATTGACCCTGTCGAGATCGCGGCCGAACTGCGTGGTGTTCTGGAACAGGTAGAACACAGCGATACGGCTGTCACGGTGGGCCTGAAGGGCGTCGTCCGCCCGCGTCGCCTTGATGAACCAGTGCGGATTATCGGCGATGTGGGCATCGTATTCGTCCAACGCCTGAAGGGCGTCCTGGTAGGCGTCCTCTTCGTATTTGCGCGGATCGCCCAGCGTGACCGTAATCGCTGAAAGGCCGCTTGAGCGCATCGCAGTCAGCAGGTCATCGCCATATTCCAGGCGAAGCTCGCCCATCGCATCGAACGCAAATGGCGCACTGGCAGAATCAGAAGCGCTGACTGCACCCCAAGCGGCCGAGCCCGCCACCATTCCGGTCAGACCGGCAGGCAGCGTCGCTGCGAGGAAACCGCGTCGAGAAAATTCCATGATATTGCCCCATAATATTTTCGTATCGGAAATATTATGGGTTGGCGAATGGCTCGCTGGCAAGCCCCCTGCCCGCGATTCGGGCTACACTGCCGGACGTCGGAGCAATGGAAAGCTGTGCTGGCGCGGGGGTAATTCCCGCCTGTCAGGCCGTGTTTATCCAGAGAACTACGGCATCCTGCTCGCTGATCGACACGCAGGCGTGACGCATATTGCTGTCAATATAGATGCTGTCGCCTGCGCGGAGGTGTTCGGGCGCGTAATGCTCGGTGTGAAACAGCACCTCGCCTTCCAGAACGTAGAGAAACTCCTCGCCCTGGTGCCCCCGCCAATCGAGAAACTCATCGATGGCCCGCGCCTTGATAACGGAGCGGAACGGCAAAATCCGTTTGTTCATAAGATCTGACGCCAGCAGCCGGTGGGCGTACACGGCCGTTTCCATCAGCTTGCCATCCCCGGCACGCGTGACCGAGCGGCGCCCCGACGCTTCCAGACTGGTTTCGGCATTGAACAGCCGCGTGATGTCAATCTCGAAGCCGTCGGCCAGTTTCTGCACCACATCAAATGTCGGCGACATATGGTCGTTCTCGATCTTCGAGAGTGTGGACGCAGCAAGGCCGGTGCGCTGCGCCGCCTCTTCCAGCGTCCAGCTCTTGCTTTTACGCAACTGGCGGACCTGCTTGCCAAGCGCCATAGCGCCTGCCCTGCGCCTTGCGGGTGGCTGAACGCGATTGGACTCGATGATGTTTTGATAGTCTTGCGTATTGCTCATGTTCGCCCCGTCGCGTGCCTGCGCCCTGTCCAGCCGTATTACCGATGTGTAGCGCGTCAAAACTATACCGCAAGGCCGATGCGCCAAGTCCATTCTCTTACGCATTTGACGCACAGAAAACTTTCCGATAGGAAAAGTCGTATGACGCTGACGTTTGCGGCGGGCTCACGGGTCACGGTCCGGGCCACCAGCTGGCAAACGCAATGAACCACACTAACCAGAATTGGGGCGGGCTATATGCCTGATACACAAAGTCACTTTGCCGCTGACGATGCGGTGATTGCGCGCGGCCCTGCCGTATTGGCGCGCGAGGCCTTCTCGGCCATGGGTCTGGACTTTCCGTTGACACGCAAAGGGGAGTTGACTGTCCGTACGCCGGTGGACGGCTCGCAAATTGGCACGATGACGCCTGAAACGGCTGCATCAACCAAGGCTGCTATCGAGAACGCCGTGTCGGCGTTCCAACAGTGGCGCGCCGTGCCAGCGCCGATCCGGGGCGAGCTGATTCGGCGATTCGGCAATCTCTGCCGCGAACACAAGGAAGCACTCTCCTGCCTCGTCACGCTGGACTGCGGCAAGACGCTGGATGAAGCACGCGGCGAGGTTCAGGAAGTCATCGACATCTGCGACTTTGCCGTTGGCCTGTCGCGCCAGTTGCATGGCCTGAGCATCGCCACCGAGCGCCCCAACCACCGCATGGCCGAAACCTGGCACCCGTTGGGTGTGTTCGCGCAGATCAGCGCGTTCAACTTCCCGGTCGCCGTGTGGTCCTGGGGCACGATGATCGCCCTGACTTGCGGGAATGCAGCGATCTGGAAGCCATCAGAAAAGTCTCTTCTGTCGGCATCGGCCTGCGCCGGACTGCTGGCGCGCGCATGCGCAGATTTCCCCCAGGCGCCAAAGCATCTCCATCAGATTCTGGTCGGTGGCGGCGATGTCGGCGCGCAGCTCGCGGCTGATCCGCGCGTCGCGCTCATCAGCGCCACCGGCAGCACCAAGATGGGGCGCAGCGTGTCGAGCACTGTGGCGGCGCGCCTCGGCCGTTCAATCCTTGAGCTCGGCGGCAATAACGCCGCCATCATCACGCCGTCTGCCAATCGCGACCTCGTGCTTCGCGGCGTGACATTCTCGGCAGCGGGCACGTCCGGCCAGCGCTGCACCTCCATGCGCCGGTTGATCGTGCACGAAAGCGTGCATGACGAACTGGTGGCCCAGCTCAAGCGGGCCTTCGGCCAGCTGCGTGTCGGCAACCCTCTGGAACCTGGCGTGCATGCCGGTCCGCTAATCGATCTTCCGGCGATGGACATGTTCAACGCGGCGCTCGATCAGGCACGGGCCGAAGGCGGTGTGGTGCATGGCGGCCAGCGCCTGCTGGCAGAAGAATACCCGGACGCGGCCTACTTGGCTCCCGCCCTGGTCGAAATGCCGTCACAGACACCGATCGTACATACCGAAACCTTCGGTCCAATCCTCTATGTCATGCGCTATCGCGACATCGAGGAAGCCATCGCGATGAATAATGCCGTGCCGCAGGGTCTCTCCTCGGCGATCTTCACCGACAATATGCGCGAGGCGGAGCTGTTCACATCCAGCCTCGGCAGTGATTGCGGTATCGCCAACGTCAATATCGGCACCAGTGGCGCAGAGATTGGCGGCGCGTTCGGCGGCGAGAAGGAAACCGGCGGAGGCCGCGCCTCCGGCTCGGACACCTGGAAGGCCTATATGCGCCGCGCCACCAACACCATCAACTACTCAACCGACCTTCCCCTGGCCCAGGGCGTGCGTTTCGACGCGGCCTGAGCTGACATTCGACTTACCAACCCGAAGAAAGGGCAGACCATGACTTTCAAGACCCTGCTTATCACCGGCGCGGCCGCCCTGGCCCTCGCCGGCACGGCAGCCAGCGCGCAGGAAATTCCGCAAGGAACCAGCTACCAGACGGAGTCGCTTCTGGGCGAGCGTCTGTACACCCGCTCTGCCGAGACGATGAATCTGGCAGATCCCAGCGCATTTGAACGCGCCACGATTGAAGCCCATGCGGCCTATGTCGCCGACATGAACCCGGACACGGCCACCTGGTATGGCCGGATGCTGTCCTATCAGGGCTATTTCCGTGAAGCGATCGAAGTCTATGACGCGGCGATCGAGCGTTTCCCCGAAAACGCCAAGCTGCGCCGCCACCGCGCGCACCGCTATTTCACGCTGCGCGATTTTGATGCGTCGATTGCCGAAGGCCTGCGCGCCGCTGAGCTCTATGAGAACATGCCGCTTGAGCGCGAGCTGCTCGGCCCGGACTACTTCCCGTCCACGCCGGACGTGGTCCAGTTCTACCTCTACTACCATCTGGGCCAGGCCTATTTTGCGGCCAACCAGTACCGCGAGGCAGCGCGCTGGTTTAACCGCTCACATGAAGTAGCCGTGGGCGTAGATGATGCCGTGAGCATCACCGCAGCGGTCTATTGGGAGTACATCTCGCTGGCCCGTGCGGGCGACTTCTTCGCCGCCCGTGAGCTGCTGGAGAGCTACACCTTCACCCTCGAAGACCTGAGCGAGAACATCGAAAGCAATTTCTATTTCGATGGCATCCAGCTCTTCAAGGGCGAGCGCGACTTCGACACCTTCTTCAGCGATGAAGACACCGGCATGGCGTTCTCCAACGCGTCGGCGGCGGCCTCATCTACGGCCTTCACCCTTGCCAATTATCTGCTGCTGCAAGGCCATCGTGACGAGGCGAAGGAATGGTATCGCCGCTCGATCAATGTCGATGGCTGGTCGTTCTTCGCCCGTATCCAGGCGGAAGCTGACTGGGCGACGCTCTTCCCGGGCGAGACTCCCTAAACCCCTGCCCGGGGCCCTGTGCCGCCTTCCCCGGCGGCGCAGGGCATTTCCTTGCCTGACTGCTCACTGAAAGGTGCTGGCCATGCCGATCCGAATGTCTACCACCGTCGCTGCCATGCTACTGCTGGCAGCAGGTCCGCTGGAAGCCCAGATTGCCGACCGCGACGCTGCCCTCGCCCCGGCGGGGGAAACCTTGCGCGAGGGCCAGACGCTGATCGGTACGCCCTTGAGCGAGCCGGGCTTCAGCCCCGAACTGCGCGCCGAGCTGGAGCTTGATCTGGCGATTGCGCGGGCCACGCTGGAACTCGCGCCGCACCGTGAAGATTCCTATATCTGGCTTGGCCGCCGGCTCGGCTATCTCGGCCGTTTCGAGGACGCTGTTGATGTGTTCACGCAAGGACTGGAGCTGTTTCCTGACAGCTACAAGCTTTTGCGCTTCCGCGGGCGCCATCTGGCGCGCAGCCGTCAGTTTGAGGCTGCGATAGCCGACTACACGCATGCGCTGGAACTGATGGAAGGCGTGCAGGACAGTTTCGAGCCGGACGGTATCGCCAACGCCTATAACCTGCCGCTCGGCACCTTCCGCTCCAACCTTCACTATTACCGCGCCCAGACCAGCTTTGCCGTTGGCGATTTCGAGATGCTGGTGTCCGGCATGCAGGCTGCGCTGGATGAGCCTCTGCTGATCGATCCGACCGGCGATATGGGCGTAGCCATCGCCTACTGGCTCTATATCGGCCACAGCCTTCTGGGCGATGACGCGGCGGCGCGCGCGGCGCTTGCGCCGGTACATGCTGACCTGCCGCTGATCGAGAACGCCAACTATCTGCGCGGCGCGCTCTTCTTCAAGGGCGAGATCGCCCGCGAGGAGATGGAGGCGTTTCCAGGTGCGATCGAGCAGTTCGCCCTGGCCATGGCGGACCGTCTGGCGGGCGATAACGACGCTGCCGAAGCGCGCATGGAAGCAATCGTCCGTGCGGGCGCGTCCGGCTTCTGGCCGGCTGAAACCGAAATCCTGCGCATCCGGGAGGAGCGCTAAACGCCAGGTGCCGGTTCGGCAAACATGCCCTGCCGGCACTTATTCCTTGGCGTCTTCGGCCTTTTCCGGCGTTACTTCGGCACCGGCTTTCTCGCGCTTTTTGCGGCGATCAAATACGTCACGCATGTGGCGCTCATCGTCCTTGGACAACAGCTTGGCAAATTCGGGAAAGTGATCGTCTTCTTCTTCATCGATGTGGTGAAGATAATCATGTTCGAGCGTCTTGAATTTCTGAAGCCAAGCGCCTGATGCCATGTCTGTCGCGGCCAGATCGTTCAGGGCCTCGTCAATGTCGTGATGTTCGGCAACCGAGTGGCGGGTTTCATCGGTTGCGGCGGGCTTGCGCATCATCGTTGAATAGAGCGCCTGCTCTTCGGCAGCGGCGTGCGCCTTCACCTCCCGGGTAAACTCTTCGAACAGAGTACGGCGCTCGCGCGTGTCACCGCTGGTTTTGCCGATTTTTTCCAGCAGGTCACGGTGACGGTCATGGTCGTCCTTGAGGCGCGCAAAAATGGCGGCACTATCAGCCATCGCAGAGTTCTCCCAATTCATGCCAAGGGTTTAGCAACCCTCTAGCTGAGAGAATGGTTCCCTGCGCGACAGCGTTCCTGCGCCGTTATTCCCTTACCGCAATAATCCGCCCTTCACCGAGGCTGAGCACGCCGTCGGTATCAATGCTGGCAGGCAGCGAGCCCTGGATAATGCCAAGGAAGGTCGTTTCCAGCGCCATCAGATCGCCTGCACAGGCCATGCGCGTGGACACGCCCTGCCCCAGCACGATGCCCTCACCAGTCATCTGGTAGCTGGCCGAATAGCGATTGCAGGGCGCCTGACCCGACAGGCGGCCCTGGCCATCGAACTCCATCGTAACGGCGCGCGGGCCGGGCACTTCTTCGCCTGCAACATGCGTGACGCGCCATACCTCACCGGCCAGCAGGCTCTCCGCGTCGCCGCCGCAGCCGGAATAGGTCTCCACATCACCAAGCGTGATGGTTACGGTGTCGGGATAGGACAGGCCCGCCATCGAATCCTGACAGATCGTGTGGGTGATCTGGATCGTAAACAGCTCCCCGTCATCGCCAGAAACGGTCAGTACATTCGTTTCCTCGTCCAGCGCAGCCCGCCCGGTCACGCGCCCGGAAAGACGTGTTTCACCGTAGTCGCCCAGATACTCCGCTTCACCGCCCGCGAGCCGCAAAATCCAGCCCGGCTCGTTGCCGCGTGCGGTGTAGACAGCCGGCTCAGGCTCCGGTTGATCTGCGTCAGATTCGGATTCTTCCGGCAGATAGGCGCTCGACTGGCACTGCACCCACTCGCCATCCGTCTCGAAGCGGACCAGCGCACCTTCGCCCCTGCTCCAGAACGCCCGCGGCCCCTCATCGCTGCCAGCCTCGAAGCGCGCGCCCGACGCGGCAGGCACCGAGGCGAGTATATAGGCGGCGTCGCCCATGGTGAGCGTGATGTCCGGCGCGTGATAGCGGGCGCTGAACGACTGCCCGTCATCGCACATATAGGCCGTGTCATCCGATGCGGCGTGATTGCTCCTGACCAGCATGATGACACCTAGATCAGCCGCCGGGTTCCCCGCAGGGAACCGGGCGTCTTCGGGCGTGATCCAGACCTGCGCGCTGTCGGGATCGAGGATCCGGCCGCTTACCGCAAGCTCGCGATCAGTGGCCACGGCCTCGGGGTCGTAGGTGAGGGTCAGGTCGATGGGCACCTGACGTCCGTTGAACGGTTCGCGCGCCTCCGATACCAGCTCGGGCCGGTCACTGCCGGGCTCGAACGCCAGCAATTGCGCTTCCACAATCGCGTTGTCTCCAAGGGCAATCCGCTCGCGGTACGCGACGGCAAAGGTCACGCTGGCCGTTCCGGCTGCAGAGCCAGTGCCGTCACCCTGCACCGCCTGCCCGTTTTGGCCACAGCCAGCGGTCAGCAGAAGGGCGGCAGTTGCGAACGGAAAAAACGCGTAAGCCGGTGTCACAAAGAGGCGCAAATGGGATACTCCCTGCTGTGTCAGCACACATGATTACACTTACCCGCCCGGTGCGGAAAGCAGAACCGCACTGGCCCTGCCGGGCAGAACGCCTTGCCGCTGTCCCTGCCCGCCTGTAGACCGGACGCATGAGCGAACATTTCCCCACTTCGGTGAACCTCGAAGGCGAGGATATTCACTGGTCCCCGGAAGGCGGGCTCAGCTATGGCCGCTATCTCGTGCTTGACCGCATTCTCGGCGCGCAGTCCCCGCTGACCGAAGAGCATGACGAGATGATGTTCATCATCATCCACCAGGCCAGCGAGCTGTGGCTGAAACTGTGCCTGCACGAGCTGGAGGCGGCGATAGCCCATGTACAGGCGGATGAAGTCCGCCCGGCCATGAAAATGCTGGCGCGCATTGCCCGCATCCAGGAGCAGCTGACCCAGTCCTGGGCGGTGCTGTCGACGATGACGCCGTCTGACTATCTGAAATTCCGTGACCAGCTGGGGCAAAGTTCAGGCTTCCAGTCAGCCCAGTACCGCACGCTGGAATACCGGCTCGGCAACAAGAATGCGGCGCTGGCCAAGGTGCATGCCTCCGACGAAGAAGCGCACACGCTTGTCAGCAAAGCCCTCGTGCAGCCAAGCCTTTACGACGAAACCTTGAGGTTTGCTGCCAGATCCGGCCTGACTGTTCCCTCCACAGCTATCGAACGCGACTGGTCCCAGCCTTATCAGCCCGACGACGCCGTAGAGGCAATGTGGCGAGAGGTGTATCTCGACACCGGGAAATGGTGGGAAGTATATGAATTTGCCGAGAAACTTGTTGATCTGGAGCAGAAGTTCCAGCAATGGCGTTTCAACCATATGAAAACGGTTGAGCGGATTATCGGCTTCCGGCGCGGCACAGGCGGGTCCGGCGGGGTGTCCTACCTCGTCAAAGCGTTGAACTTGCGTCTGTTCCCCGAACTCTGGACCGTGCGCACCACACTCTAGTCAGGCAGGTACAATCCCGATGCGGCAGTTTTACATCTTCATCAAATGCGAGCTGGGCAAGACCTATGACGTCGCTTCGGCTCTGGTCGATACGCTGGAAGAGACCCGCCAGGTGCATTCGGTTTCGGGCGCATTCGACCTTCTGGCCCAGTTCGCCGTGGACTCCGAAGCCGATATAGGCCGCTTCGTGAATCTGAAAGTGCAAACGATTTCAGGGGTGAAGGACACGCAGACCATTATCTGCTTCAACGCCTTCACCCGTGATCGCGGCCTTGGTGACTGATGCATTTCGGCGTTTTCGACCTTTTCAAGATCGGTATCGGCCCGTCCAGCTCCCACACAGTGGGGCCGATGAAGGCTGCGCGTCTGTTTCTTGAGCGCGTGGACGCCGAACACGGGCTGAAAACGATCACGCGGGTAAAGGCGGAGGCCTATGGCTCGCTGGCGCTGACCGGCGCTGGCCACGCCACCGACAAGGCGCTGATCTGGGGGCTAGCGGGCGAGGCACCCGAGACAGCCGATCCCGATGTCCTGCCTGGTATTATCGACGAGGTGGAGAATTCCGGCACGATCCGGCTGCTGGGGCAGCACCAGATCGGCTTTGACCGCGATACTGACCTGCTCCTCGATGGCAAGGTCCGGCTACCCTTCCATTCCAACGCAATGAAATTCACAGCCTTTGATGCGAACGGTGAAAGCCTGTCGGAACAGCTCTGGTACTCCATTGGCGGCGGATTTGTGATCGATGAAGCCGAAGCCGGACGAAACTCGGCGGCGGAAGCCCCCGAAGGCGAGCCCTACCCGTTCGATAATTGCAATACGCTGATCGAGATTGGCGACCGCGAAGGGCTTTCCATCCCCGAAGTGATGATGGCCAACGAGACCGCATTCCGCGGCGAGGCAGAGGTCCGCGAGCGCATCGCCGTCATCTGGCAGGCCATGGAAGATTGTATCGACCGCGGCGTGGCGGGCGATGGCGTCCTGCCCGGCGGGCTCAACGTAAAGCGCCGCGCACCCGCCATGCAGCGCCGCCTCCTGGAAGATCCGGAGCGCGCCACCCGCGATCCGCTATCGGCCATGGAATGGGTCAATCTGTGGGCGATGGCGGTCAATGAGGAAAACGCCGCCGGTGGCCGCGTGGTCACCGCTCCGACCAATGGCGCGTCGGGCATCATCCCCGCTGTAGCGCGCTATTTCGACCGGCACTGCAAAAAGCCTGGCGATGAGGACGCGATGGTCCGCTTCTTCCTTACCGCGTCCGCCATTGGCGCGCTCTACAAGCTCAACGCCTCGATTTCGGGCGCGGAAGCGGGCTGTCAGGGCGAGGTGGGCGTTGCCTGCTCCATGGCCGCTGGCGGGCTGGCCGCCGCGCTTGGCGGCTCAAACCGGCAGATCGAGAACGCCGCCGAGATCGGCATGGAGCACAATCTGGGCCTGACCTGTGATCCGGTGGGCGGGCTGGTGCAGATACCTTGTATCGAGCGCAACGCCATCGGCGCGATCAAGGCGATCAACGCGGCCCGCCTCGCCATGCTGGGCAATGCCGAATACAAGGTGCGCCTCGATCAGGTGATCGAGACCATGCGCCAGACCGGCCTCGACATGGCCGACAAGTACAAGGAAACCTCCGAAGGCGGCCTCGCGGTCAACGTGCCGGTGTGTTGAGGTAGCGCCCTCGTCCGGGCAGCTGAAACCCCGGACGCGTCAGCGATCCGGGGGCAGCACCGTTTTCTCCCCCCGTTTACGGGGGGAGTGGCCTGAAAGGCCGAGGGGGGGATTTTTGAAAAGAAAAGTTTCCCCCCTCCGTCAGCTTCGCTGACACCTCCCCCGTAAACGGGGGAGGAAATCGCTTCGCGCTTCCGGGGTTTCAACACCCCTACCCCGCCGACACCAGCGCCTCGGCGACGGCGCATTCGGCGCGCGTCTCGTGGCGGCACGTAGCGAGCGAGGTTTCAAGCTGTGCCTCAATGGCGCGCAAATCCGCGATCTTGGCCCGCACCTCGTGCAAATGCTGCTCGGCCAGCGCATCAATATCGCTGCAGGTGGCGTCACGGTCTTCGAGCAGGTCCAGCAGGCCTGAGATGGCCGCCAGCGGGAAACCCAGTCTGCGCCCGCGCTTGATGAAATCCAGCCGGCGCAGATGGGCGGGCGTGTAGGCGCGGTGACCACCGGCCGTGCGGGCCGGTTCGGGCAGCAAGCCCACCTGTTCGTAATAGCGGATGGTGACGACCTGGCAGCCGGTGCGGCGGGCCAGTTCTCCAATGCTCAGCACTTCCTGCATGACGGGCTTGAACCTATAGCGACTATAGCTCGCAGCATGCATGCCGATGTGATTCCGGCAAGTCCGGGATCGGTCCGAAAAAGGATAACCGGCATGGCAGTCTCCTCCCTCCTTTCTCTCCCGCTGAAGCGTGCCTTTGGCCTTTCGGCCAGTGTCGCCGCACTGGCGCTGGGCGCAGGCATCAGCCCGCTCCCGCTCCTGGCGGCTGAGGCCCATGCCGATGAGCCGGAGACCATCATCGTCTCGGCCACGCGCACCCGCAGGCGCGTGCAGGACGAGCCGATCCGCGTGGAACTGATCGACCGCGAGGAGATCGAGGAAAAGGCCATCATGTCGCCGGGCAATATCTCGATATTGCTGGCCGAGACGGGCGGGCTGTGGGTGCAGGCAAGCTCCGCTGCGCTGGGCTCTGCCGGCATCCGCGTGCAGGGGATGAGCGAGCGCTACACCCTACTGCTGGCGGACGGATTGCCGCTCTATGGCGGACAGGCGGGCTCCATCGGCCTGTTGCAGATACCGCCCACCGATCTGGGGCGGGTGGAGGTCATCAAGGGCGCGGCGTCCTCACTCTATGGCGCCTCGGCGCTGGGCGGGATGATCAATCTGGTCTCGCGTCGGCCCTCGGACGAATTTGAGGGCGAAGTCCTCACCAATATCACCAGCCAGCGCGGGCAGGATGTGACGGGTTACGCATCCGGCCCCTTAAGCGAGGCATGGAGCTATTCCCTGACCACTGGCGGGCACTGGCAGGAGCGGCGCGATCTGGATGATACGGGCTGGGCCGACATTCCCGCCTATCAGCGCTACACGCTGCGCCCGCGCCTGTTCTGGCAGGGCGCGTCGGGCGCCGAGGCGCTGGTGACGTTCGGCGCGATGACAGAGCGCCGCCGGGGCGGCACGATGCCCGGCCGTACCGTGCCGGGCGGCAGCAGTTTTGTGCAGGGTCTGGATACGCAGCGCTTTGATGCCGGTCTCAATCTCGACCTGCCGCTGGATGACGGACTGACGCTGGGCGTGCGCGCTTCGGCCATGGAAACGCAGCACACGCATCTGTTCGGCACGCAGATTGAAGACGACCGCCACCGCACGGGCTTTGCCGAAGTCTCCCTCACCCGCAGCGCAGGCATTCACACGCTCGTCGGCGGGGCTGCCGTGGAGGTCAATGACTACGCGTCTGACGATTTTGCGGCGTTCAACTATCGCTACACCGTGCCCGGCGTGTTCGCGCAGTATGATCTGGATGTGACGCCGGACCTCACACTATCCGCCAGCGTCCGTGCTGATCACCACAGCGAGTATGGAGGCTTTGTCAGCCCGCGAATCTCCGCCCTCTACCGGCCGGGCGCATGGACGGTCAGGGCGTCCGCGGCGCAGGGCTATTTCGCGCCCACGCCCTTTGTTGACGCGATAGAGGAAACCGGCCTTTCCCGGCTGGAATCACTCTCCGGGCTTCAGGCCGAACGCGCCGACACGCTGTCGTTCGATGTGGGACGGCGTTTCGGCCCGGTGGAAGCCAATGTGATCCTCTTCCAGTCGCGTGTACGCCACGAGACGGCGCTGGTGCCTACGGGTGTCTCGCTGCCCGACGGCACCAGTCAGATGCAGATCATCAACGCGCCGGGAACTGCGCAGACGCAAGGCGCCGAATGGCTCCTTCGTTACCGCTATGACCATATCACGGTAACGGCGAGCTATATGTTCACCGACGCCGTGTCGTCTGATCCGGTGACCGGCATGCGTCGCACCACGCCGCTCACCCCGCGCCACTCGGCCGGTTTCGTGGCGATGTGGGAGGATCATGACCGGGGGCGTGTCGGGTTCGAGGCTTACTATACCGGCGCGCAGGAACTGGACGATAATCCCTACCGCTCCCGTTCAAAGCCTTACATGATGATGGGCATTCTCGGTGAGATCAATCTCGGCCGGGTCAGCCTCTTCCTGAATGCCGAAAACCTGCTGGACATCCGCCAGAGCCGGTATGACCCGCTGGTGCGCCCAACCCGCGCGGGCGATGGCCGCTGGAGCGTCGATGCATGGACCCATACCGACGGCTTTGTCGTCAATGGCGGGATGCGGATGCGCTTTGGCGGCGGGCATCATGGTCATTGAGTGTTAGAACCCCGGACGCGTCAGCGATCCGGGGGCAGCACCGTTTTCTCCCCCGTTTACGGGGGGAGTGGCCTGAAAGGCCGAGGGGGGGGATTTTGAAAAGAAAAGTTTCCCCCTTCCGTCAGCTTCGCTGACACCTCCCCCGTAAACGGGGGAGGAAATCGCTTCGCGCTTCCGGGATTTCAGGTGCTTGAAATTTAAGCCGCCAGCTTTGCCGCGACCCGGTACTTCGCCTCGGTGGATTTGGCGATGTCGTCCAGCGTGATGCCGTCTGCCAACTCGATCAGCTCAAGCCCGTCTTCCACCACGTCGAATACGCCATAGGTGGTGATGACGCGGTCAACGCAGCCCTTGCCGGTCAGCGGCAGGGCGCATTCCTTCAGGAGCTTGGGCGAGCCGTCCTTGGCGGTGTGCTCCATGATGACCACAACGCGCTGCACGCCGGCGACGAGATCCATCGCGCCGCCCATGCCCTTGACCATCTTGCCGGGGATCATCCAGTTGGCGATATCGCCCTTTTCGGAGACTTCCATGGCGCCGAGGATGGACAGGTTGATATGCCCGCCGCGGATCATGCCGAAGCTGTCGGACGAGCTGAAATAGCTGGTGCGGTTCAGCTCGGTGATGGTCTGCTTGCCGGCATTGATAAGGTCAGGGTCCACCTGGTCCTCGGCCGGGAACGGGCCCATTCCCAGCATGCCGTTTTCCGACTGCAGGGTCACGTCCATATCCTCGGGGATGTAGTTGGCCACGAGCGTCGGGATGCCGATGCCCAGATTGACGTAGAAGCCGTCCTCAAGTTCCTTGGCGGCGCGTTCGGCGAGCTGGTCGCGGGTCCATGCCATGATCTGTCTCTCCCTTAAGCCGCGCGCACGGTGCGCTGTTCGATGCGCTTCTCGTGGCTGCCCTTGATGATGCGCTGAACAAAGATGCCCGGCGTGTGGATATGGTCGGGATCGAGGCTGCCGACGGGGACGATCTCTTCCACCTCGGCAATCGTCACCTTGCCGGCGGTTGCCATCATCGGATTGAAATTGCGGGCCGTCTTGCGGAAGACCAGATTGCCTTCGCTATCGCCCTTCCATGCCTTGATGATGGAGAGGTCCGCCTTCAGGCCGGTTTCCATCACATAGGTCTCGCCGTCGAAATCCTTGTGTTCCTTGCCTTCGGCGACCAGCGTGCCAACGCCTGTCTTGGTGTAGAAGGCGGGAATACCCGCGCCCCCTGCCCGGATGCGTTCGGCCAGCGTGCCTTGCGGGTTGAATTCCAGCTCCAGCTCGCCGGAGAGATACTGCTTCTCGAAGATCTTGTTCTCGCCCACATAGGACGAAACCATCTTCTTGATCTGGCGGGTGTGCAGCAGCAGGCCCAGCCCGAAATCATCAACCCCGGCATTGTTGGAAATGACGGTCAGCTCCTTCGCGCCGCTATCGCGCAGGGCGAGGATGAGATTCTCCGGTATGCCGCACAGACCGAACCCGCCAGCCATCACGGTCATGCCGTCAAAGGTCAGGCCGTCGAGCGCAGATTTCGCATCAGCAAAGACTTTTTTCACCTTGGATGTCCTCCGGGCATAAATTCAACGTGCGTTGTATAATTGCCGGGCGCGCATCCGCCAAGCGGGAGTTGCGTCCATCAGCTGTGCCGGTGGGGATAGCGTATCACTGGGCCGGGGTCCATCGCCCGCACGGGGCCGGACTGCAGCCGGAAAAGGAAACGCCGGACTGGAGGTTTGCCTCCAATCCGGCGCAGGTTGAGGAAACACTAGCCTCATGAAGCCCGGAACCGGCGAGGGACTGGGAACACATGGCCCAAGCTTCGAGGGATATAACGCCACAGCGCGCCTGAACCGGCGCTGAACGGCAAGGCACGTGCAATCAGTCTGTGGGACGGCGGAAATACTGCCTGTCGGATTCGACGGCGACCGCCCCGCCCAGAAACAGGATGTAAGCGGCCCAGTAGATCCAGAGCAGGAAGATGATGACCGCGCCCAGAGACCCGTAGAGCGACATGCTCACAACGGTGGCCACATAGGTGTTGAAACCCGCGGACAGCGCCAGCCAGAGCGCAGTCGAGACGGCTGCTCCGAGAGCGCAGCCGGTCCAGGACGTCTCTCCTGCCCGCTGCATCACGTAGCGATAGAGCAGCATCAGCGCTGCCATCATGGCCAGCACCGATACGCTGTACGGATTGACGACATAGCGGACAGAATCGCCTCCCAGCCCGAGAGGCTCCAGCACGAAGCTGATAATCGAGGGTACGATCATCACCGTCAGATTGGCCGCTATCAGCAGCCCGATGCCGGCAAGCACCGCCAGCATGGCAATCAGGTTGAACTTCACCAGGGAGCGCAGGCCGTCGCGTCCGGCGATATGGTTCAGCCCGGTAATAATGGCCTTGGTGCCGCGCGAAGCCGCAAACAGGGCTATGGCGAGTGCGACGAAACCCTGAAGTGTCAGCAGCGCCGGCGATGTTGTGGCGAGGCGCGTCAGCTGGCTCATCACGAGCTCTGCCACCTCGGGCGGGAGCACACGCGCGATCCGTCTGACCTGCTCCACCGCATCGGCCTGGTCCTGAACCAGACCGTAGATCGAGGCGATGACCGCGATCGCGGGGAAGATGGACAGCAGGGCAAAGAAGGACGCGCCGCCAGCATAGAGCATTACTTCACGCTGGAGGATGCGGGAGATGGAGCGGACAATAATAGCGATCGGGCCGAAGCCGGTAACGGCCCGGATCCGCGCTCTGGCCGCTTCAATTCGCTGTTTCAAAACACTCCGCCTTCCAGTCCCGCTAATGCGCGCGTCGATATACCCAACGCGTCAACGCCAAGCCCGTTCAGCCCTTGCTGCCAAAGGCGCCCGCGCTGCGCAGCGCTGCGATGGAATCGCTGTCGAAACCCCAATCGGACAGAACACTGCCGGTATCGGCTCCGGGGGCAGGTGCAGGACCCTGAATGGCACCCGGCGTTTTTGAAAAGCGCGGTGCAGGCGCCGCCTGCCTTACCCCTGCAATATCGGTAAACACGCCGCGCTCAACCATGTGCGGGTGGTTTGCAGCCTCCTCAGTGGTCAGCACGGGGGCAAAGCAGGCATCACTGCCCTCCAGCATGGCGCACCATTCATCGCGGGTTTTTGACGCGAACGCGTCCTCCAGCTTCGCGCGCTGGGCGCCCCACTGACTGGCGTCATAAGGGTTCGCCATTACCGGATCGTCTTTCAGGGACAGCTTGTCCAGAAGCAGCGCGTAAAATTCCGGCTCCAGCGGACCGATGGAAACATGCTTGCCGTCTGCGCATTTATACGTGCCATAAAAGGCCGCACCGCCATCAAGCAGGTTTTCACCCCTGCCCCTGCTCCAAATCCCCATGGCCTGCAGCTGGTGGATGGCGCCCATCAGGGATGCTGCACCGTCGACAATGGCCGCATCGACCACCTGCCCCTCGCCGGTTGTCCGGGCGTGGGTCAGGGCCGCCAGCACACCGAAGGCCAGATAAAGCGAGCCGCCACCGAAATCGCCGACGAGATTGAGCGGAATGGCCGGGCTCTCCGGTGTGCCCATCGCATCCAGCGCGCCGGTCAGCGAGATATAGTTGATGTCATGACCTGCCGCATGCGCCAGCGGGCCATGCTGTCCCCAGCCTGTCATGCGCCCATAGACCAGTGCCGGATTGCGCTTGTGGGCAATATCGGGCCCCAGCCCCAGCCGCTCCATGACGCCGGGGCGATAGCCCTCCAGCAGGATGTCAGCGCGGCTGATCAGTTCGAGGCATGCTTCGACGGCCGCCGGGTTCTTCAGGTCGAAAGCAGCAGAGCGCCGCCCGCGCGCCAGAATCTCTGCCGCGCCGCCGCCATGCGCGCCCGGCCGGTCGATGCGCACAACGTCCGCGCCCATGTCAGAAAGCAGCATCGCTGCAAAAGGTGCAGGCCCCAGGCCAACAAATTCAATCACTTTAACGCCACGCAAAGGGCCTTGTGCATTCATGGGGCTGCTCCATGTGGTGAAAATCTGATGCGTTTGAAGGAATTCGGGTTGTGACA
Organism: Glycocaulis alkaliphilus; assembly: GCF_004000605.1. Lineage (NCBI taxonomy): Bacteria > Pseudomonadati > Pseudomonadota > Alphaproteobacteria > Maricaulales > Maricaulaceae > Glycocaulis > Glycocaulis alkaliphilus. Next base: position 1,692,273 of record NZ_CP018911.1, read on the forward strand.
CTGAAATTACATAGACACAATGGCAGCCCTGTCAGGCCCGGGGGACCGATGGGGCGTGCTGTCACATTACTCGTTTGCGGAAACGCAGAAGCGGCCGGTGAACTCGCCGGAGAGCTTGGCGCGCTGGGGTTTTCAGCGCGGGCGGCAAGTGCCTGCAGCGCCGCGCCTGCCCTGCAGGCAGACCCGGCCGACGCGATCATAGCGCTGGAGCCGCTGGAGGGCGCAGCAAACCTGCAAGCACGCGCAATCATTTCGCTGGCCGGTATGTTTGATGGCGCAAGCGCTGTTGTCGTGCCGCCCGCTCATCCCATCCAGATTGCCGCGCGGGTGCGCTCACTCCTGCGCCTCGGCGTGCTGGAGGAGACGGCCAGCTTGCGATTGGCTGACCTGGGAGATGCAGGCCATCTGCTCCACAAGCCCGAACAGAAAAGCGGCCCCATCTCGGTTCTTTATGCCGGCCCGCCTGATCCGGCCTATCTGCGGCTGGAGCATGCACTGGAACGCGCTGACGCCCAGGCCGTAGCAGCGTTTTCGACATTCAACGCATTCGACTATCTTCACGAACGCGCGTTTGACGCAGTGGTGCTCAATACGCGCCCGAAACCGGATATTGCCCACACGGTGTGTTCGGCCATGCGGCGCAATACGCGGCTTTATCATACCCCGACAGTGCTCCTCAGCCATGATGAGGTGTACCGGGCGGCAGATGAAGCGTTTGCCCGCGGCGCATCAGATATTCTGCCCGCTTCGCTGGATGCCGATGATCTGGCTGCGCGCATTCTGACGCTGGCTCATGAACGCAGGCGCAGGCGCCTGTCGAAAGGGCTGCTGGAATCCTGCCGCGTGCCGGCCGTGCTTGATGGCGAGACAGATCTCTTCAACGAGACGTTTGGACGGCGCCACCTTTCCAGCCTGACTGACCTTGCCCAGAAGCAGGGACTGTCTCTGGCCCTGATCGGCCTCAAGGCGTCAGTTCCCGGTGCTGCAGGCCCGGCAGAAGGGCGCCATGCTTCGGGTGCGCTGAACCAGTTTGCCTCCATGCTGCGCCATTGCGTGCGGGCAGAGGATCTCGCCGTGCGTCTTTCAGCCGACACTTTCTATCTCGCTTTGCCCGGAACCAGCGCTGCTGACGCGCAAGTGGTCGCCGCACGCGTCGCCGCCATCGCCGAATGCACGGCCTATGAGGGCGAGGACCCGCAAACGCCCTTCCGCATCGTGTTGCGCCACGAGGTGACGGATGCCGGGGCTGGCGACAAGGCCCAGACCCTCATCGCCCGCACACTGGCCGGCCTGCATCAGGAGCGCGTCGCCGTCGCAGCCGTCTAGGCGGCTGCCTTCCCGCGGGATGCAGCATCAGCAATCGGAGCGATCAGGCGTTGCACGCCCTTGAGGCGTTCGTTCACGTCCGGAAAATCACCTCGCAGCACCATCGAATTGTCGGGGCGCAGCTTGTAGTCGGCGGGCCGCTTGTTCATCAGCTCAATGAGCGCCATCGGGTCAGCAAAGGCATGATCGCGGAAGGTCGCGACCGCGCCCTTGGGCCCGGCATCGAGCTTTGCAATCCCTGCCCGCTTGCACAGCGCCTTGATGGCGACAACCTGTAAAAGGCTCTCCACCTCGTCCGGCAGAGACCCGAACCGGTCGATCAGCTCGGCGGCGAAGGCTTCGCGCTCCTGCTTCGTGTCGAGCTTTGACAAACGCCGGTAAAGCCCCATGCGCACATCAAGATCGGGAACGTAATAGTCCGGGATCAGCACCGCTGCGCCGGTATTGATCTGAGGTGACCAGTCGCCCTCGTCCAGCGCCGGACCGTCCGTTTTCAGCGAGGCAACCGCCTCCTCCAGCATGGCCTGATAGAGCTCCACGCCGACATCGCGGATATGCCCGGACTGCTCCTCGCCGAGCAGATTGCCGCCGCCGCGCAAATCCAGATCGTGGCTGGCGAGGGTAAAGCCCGCGCCCAGGCTATCGAGCGATTGCAGCACTTTCAGCCGCTTCTCCGCCCCTTCGGTGATCTTCTCGCGTGCAGGCGTGGTGAGGTAGGCATAGGCGCGCGCCTTGGAGCGCCCTACCCGTCCGCGCAGCTGGTAAAGCTGGGCCAGGCCGAAACGGTCGGCGCGGTGAACAACCAGCGTATTGGCCGTCGGCACGTCGATGCCCGATTCCACGATCGTGGTGGAGAGCAGTACATCAAACCGGCCCTCATAGAAGGCGGTCATGATGTCTTCCAGCGCCGTGGCTGCCATCTGGCCATGGGCGATCTCGAAGCTGACCTCCGGCACCGCTTCGCGCAGGAACTCGGCCGTGTCTTCCAGATCAGAAATACGCGGCACCACGAAGAAGCTCTGACCGCCCCGGTATTTCTCGCGCAGCAGCGCCTCGCGCGCGGTTACCGGATCAAACGGCGCGACATAGGTGCGCACGGCCAGACGGTCCACGGGCGGCGTCGCGATAATGGAGAGATCGCGGATACCGCTCATCGCCAGTTGCAGCGTACGGGGGATTGGTGTGGCGGTAAGGGTCAGCACATGGACATCGGTGCGCAGCTCTTTCAGGCGCTCCTTGTGCTTCACCCCGAAATGCTGCTCCTCATCAATCACCAAGAGGCCGAGATCGGAGAAAGTGATCGTCTTGGCCAGCAGCGCGTGGGTACCGACCACGATCTCGCAGCGCCCCTCCTCCAGCTCCTTGCGCGTTTCGGCGGCTTCCTTCGCGCCGACCAGCCGGGAGAGCTGGCGCACCTTCACCGGCCAGCCCTTGAAGCGCTCGGAGAAGGTGTTGAAGTGCTGGCGTGCGAGCAGCGTGGTCGGCGCGACCACCGCCACCTGCTTGCCGCTCATCGCGGTGATGAAAGCCGCGCGCAAGGCCACTTCGGTCTTGCCAAAGCCGACATCGCCGCAGATCAGCCGGTCCATCGGCCGGCCACGGGCGAGATCCTCGAACACATCCTCGATGGCGGAAAGCTGGTCGTCGGTCTCGGCAAAGGGGAAGCGGGCGGCAAACTCGTCATAAATTCCCGCTGGCGGCTCGATGACCGTGCCTTCGCGGGCATTGCGCTCTGCGGCGATGCGGATCAGCTCGTCGGCCATATCGCGCAGGCGCTTCTTGGCCTTCGCCTTGCGCGCCTGCCAGGCGACCCCGCCCAGCTTGTCGAGCTGCGCCGTCTCGCTATCATTGCCGTAGCGCGAGAGCAGCTCGATATTCTCTACCGGCAGGAACAGCTTGGCCGCGCCGGCATATTCCAGCTCCAGACAGTCGTGCGGCGCGTCCTGAACCGTCAACGTCTTCAGGCCCAGATAGCGCCCCAGCCCGTGATCGGAATGGACCACCAGATCACCGGCCGAGAGGCTGCCCGCCTCGGTGATGAAGTCGGCATTCTTGCGCTTGCGCACCCGGCGGGCCAGCCGGTCGCCCAGAATGTCCTGCTCGGCAACCACGGCCAGCGTGTCGGTCTCGAACCCCTGCTCCAGCGGCAGGACGACGCGCGCGATGGCGCTTTTGGGCAGGCCCTGAACCGCGTTCCAGTCGCGCGCGATGGCTATTGGAGCAAGGCCGTGCTCGCCGAGTACGCTGGCGAGCCGGTCTGACGCGCCTTCGGTCCAGCCTGCGACCATCACCCGCTTGCCGGACTGGCGAAGCTGGACGATGTGCTGGCGCGCGGCGTCAAACACGTTGTGTCCGGCCTGACGTTCAGCCGCAAAGCTGCGCCCGATACGCCCCGGCAGGGTGACGACATGCTCGCCCGGCTCGTGCAGGGCGGTGAAGCGGCGCGTGGCGCGCGCGCTCAGCATCGCCTCCCACTCATCGCCGGTGAGATAGAGCGCCTCAGGCTCCAGCGCGCGGTAGACAGGCGCGGAGAACGCACCCTTGCCGGTGCTCGCCTGCGCGGCATCCTGACGGGCCTGATAATAGTCGGTGATCTGTTCGAGGCGCTCGGCGACCGCATCGCTGCTCAGCGGATCAAGCGCGGTGATGCCGGTATCGCCCAGATAGTCGAACACCGTCTCCATGCGCTCATGGAAGAGCGGCAGCCAGTGCTCGGCCCCTTGCGGGCGGGCACCTGCGCTGACCGAATCGTAGACCGGATCGCCCGATACCGCGCCGCCAAAGCGTTTCAGGAAACCCGATCGGAAGCGCGAGATCGCCGCCTCGTCGATCAGCACCTCGCTGACCGGCGTGAACTCCACGCCCTTCAGCTGGCGGGTGGTGCGCTGGCTCTCGACATCGAAGGCGCGTACCGATTCCAGCGTGTCGCCGAAGAAATCGAGCCGCACCGGCTCCTCAGCGCTCGCCGGGAACACATCAATCACCCCGCCGCGCACGGCAAAATCACCGCGTTCAGACACGGTGGCGGTGCGCGTATAGCCATTGGCGGCGAAATACGCCGTCAGGCGCTCCACCTCGACCATGCCGCCTTGCTTGGCGCTGATGCCCGCTGTCTGCATGACGCTGCGCGGCGCGACGCGCTGCAACACGCCGTTCACCGTGGCGATGACGATCAGCGTGCCATCGCGCTTTGCGTCCCAGTTCGCCAGGCGATGGAGCGCCCCTGCCCGGCGCGCCGCGGTGCGCGGGCTGGGGCTGATCCGGTCATAGGGTTGGCAATCCCATGCGGGAAGGCGCAGGCAGGCAATGTCCGGGCAGAAAAAGGCGCAGCCTTCAGCGAACGCCAGCGCGCGCGCCTCGTCCGACGCGATGAAGAGATTGATCCCGCCCCGAACGCGCGCCGCATCGCAGAAAACCAGCGCGTCATAGCCTTCCGGCACACCGCTAATGGTGAGGCTTTCCGGCGCGGCGGCGATACGGTTCAGATCGGTCATTTCTTCACGTCCATCAATGCGGTATCGCCCGCATGGGCGTTTTTACGGCCCGTGCGGGTTGGGTATTTATCACTTTAGTTCCGCAACGCATCCGCGTTGCGGTGTTCCGCGAATACCCTCCTGCGCGGGCACAGGCAGTCGCGGGCGGCCTTTGGCCTAACGGGCCGCTCCGCGGCCCGCAAGCGCGAACGCGCGTCTGAGCCCATGCGAGGCGCGAAGCCCGGATGGGCTGAGCATCACCAAATCTGGGCACCGGCTTGCGCCGGTGAAACGCGTACTAATTGCCTCCCGGACCGTCGCTGACGCTGGCCTCGAAGCGGAAGCTCTTCAGCGCCGCCAGCACTGAGCCGTCATAGTTGGCGGGCGTTTCCGCCCTGCCCGTGATCCACGCATAGACTTCGGTGTCAGGCGCGTCGAGCAGGCGCTCGAACTCGTCCAGCTCCGCCGGGCTCAGCCCCTCAAGGCGCGCCTCGGCAAACCGGCCCATGATCAGGTCGGCCTCCTTGAAGCCACGCCGCCAGGCCCGGAAGGTCAGACGCTTCTTGCGGTCACCCGCATTGATGGACGGGTTCGGATCGGAAAACGGATCATCACTCATGGCGCGGGATATAGCGGCCGAAGGGAAAGAGGCAAAGGGTCAGCGTGCATTAGTTCATAACGTCCATACCTTCGATGAACGGCGCAGTTTCAATAAAAGTTACAGCCACCATCCACAAGTCCCACAATATACTGGCCATCACAATTAATAGGACAACACCCGCTGTTTTCATAAGTCGCGTGGGGTCAAGCCGAACTGTAGTAAGCAATGATGCTAAAATAGCAAGAACGCAAACTATAATAAATATTCCTAAATTTACTGCATTCAACGCATATGGGAGAAATGTTATTATAAATACGCCTACTGCAAAACAAAATATATATACAAATGAAATCTGCCGTATAATCCGAGCATGCCTGTCCGTCCAACGTATATATCTACGAAAATACGCGTTATTATATAATATATACTTCACTCTTCTGCCGACTACGGGTATATAAAATGGAAGAAAAATTTTGGGCCTAAGAAGCAAAGGTATTGAATATAAAATTATAATAATAATTGATACTAAAAACTCATCATCTTTATTTATTGCTCGAAATGAGTTCTCGTTTTCAGTCGACTCGATTATAGCGATTGCTTCAGAGAAAACTGATCCCGCCATTATATATAATATAACAAACCCGATCCCAAGGGCAATTGTTCGCTGGAAAGCAGGACTCGGATCGCTGATTTGATCTGCAGGTTTACTCTTAAAGAATATTGATGTGATCGCCAAAGGCAGGAAAAACATTAGTGTAGTTAGGGCGTCTTTTTCAGCTGCGGTGATATCGGGTAAGTTTACCCAATCAAACAGCCCTCCCCAAGCCCACCGTGTAAAAGGAAACCAGTAGTTTACCACCCAATTCGCGAACGCGCCGATGCCCAAAGTGCCAAGCAGTGTAGCTGCAATCTGGAAGCCCGCGAAAAGCGGCCCAAGCTCCTTTAGAATGTTTTTATGACGCATCGATTTTCCAAATTCACATAATTGAATCGGGTATATTTTGCGATTTATATAATAGTTAGCAACCATTAATTGTTCTGAGTTCGGGTTTTTAGCGCGGTAGCTCAAGGTGAATATGTGTGACTGCGCTCATTTCAGGCTAAGCAGTGTCTAGAAATCGCTTCAACCGACACGTGATTTTTGTCCCTAACGTCGGAACAGTCGTGTCACTTCGGCTACCGCCCTTCCCTCAGCCTCTCCCCCGCGCGAAACTGCCCCCATGCGCCCTGAGTCCCTCTTTCCCCTGTTTGCCGATCTGACGAGCCTTGCCGGTGTCGGGCCGAAGCTGGCTGCGCTGCTGGAGAAGGTGTTTGGCGGCGGGCGCGTGAAGGATGCCGTCTTCACCCTGCCGACCGGGATTATCGACCGCTCGCGGCGCGTGACGATTGCCGAGTGTGGTCAGGGCGGCGCGTCGGGCCTTGTCACGCTGGACGTGATGATCGAGGCGCATGTGCCCGGCGCGAGCCTGAAAACACCCTACAAGGTGCGCGCGAGCGATGAGAGCGGCTTCCTGCATCTGGTCTTCTTCCACGCCCGCAAGGACTATCTGATGCGCACCCTGCCGCCCGGCGAGCGGCGCATCGTGTCGGGCAAGGCGGAGCGGTTCGGCTCTGAAATCCAGATCGTCCATCCGGACCTGGTGGCCAAGCCCGGCGAGATCAGTACCGATGATCTTATCCAGCCCGTCTACCCGCTCACCGCAGGACTGACCGCCAATACCGCCAGAAAGGCCGTCAGGGCCGCGCTGGAGCGTGTTCCCGACCTGCCGGAGTGGTTGCCTGCTGAAATGCCAGAAGCGGCCTCCTGGCCCCTCTGGAGGGCCGCTGTGGAGACGGCGCATGCCCCGCGCTCGGCCGCTGATCTGGAACCGGGCAATCTCGCGCGCACGCGGCTCGCCTTTGATGAGCTGCTGGCCCATCAGCTGGCCCTGAAACTGGCCCGCGCCAGCCGCCGCGCCCGCAAGGGCCGCGCGCTTGGTGGAAATGGCGAAAAGGTGCAGGCCGTCATCGCCGCTGCGCCTTTCACGCCTACGGGCGCGCAAATGCGCGCCTTCGAGGCCGCGAAAACCGACATGGAGGCGGCGACGCGCATGATGCGCCTCGTCCACGGTGATGTCGGCTCCGGCAAGACCTTCGTTGCGGCCCTGTGCGCGGCCCACGCGGCAGAGGCGGGCGTTCAGACGGCGCTGATGGCGCCCACCGAGATCCTCGCGCGCCAGCACGCCGCCGTGCTGACGCCCCTGCTGGCGGCGGCAGGCATTCGCACAGTCACGCTGACCGGCCGGGACAAGGGCCGCGCGCGGGCAGACATCGCCGCAGCAATCGCGGACGGATCGGCTCATGTCGTGTGCGGCACCCATGCCCTCTTCCAGGAGGCGGTGGCGTTTCATGATCTCGGCCTCGTCGTGATTGACGAGCAGCACCGCTTTGGCGTGTCAGACAGGAAGCGCCTCGCCGAGAAAGGCCTCGCCCCCGACACGCTGGTGATGAGCGCCACGCCCATTCCACGCACGCTGACCCTCGCCGTTTATGGCGATCTCGATGTCTCGCGGCTGGATGAAAAGCCTGCAGGGCGCATCCCGCCAACCACGCGCGTTATTCCCGGTGAACGGCTGGACGATGTGATCGAGGGGCTGGGGCGGGCCGTAGCGAAGGGTGAGCGTGCCTACTGGGTCTGCCCGCTGGTGGAGGAGAGCGATATTTCCGACCTCGCTGCGGCGGAGGAGCGCTATCATTTGCTCTCCAACTCGCTTCGTGCCCGCATAGGCCTCCTGCATGGGCGGATGCCGGGCAAGGAGAAGGAGCGCATCGCGAATGCCTTCCGGAATGGCGAGATCGATATACTGGTCGCTACCACGGTGATCGAGGTGGGCGTCGATGCGCCGGACGCCACCATCATGGTGATCGAGCATGCCGAGCGCTTCGGCCTCGCCCAGCTGCACCAGCTCCGGGGACGCGTAGGGCGCGGCGACAAGCCCTCCTCCTGCCTTCTGATTTATCATGGCAGGCTGGGCGAGACCGCGCAGCGCCGCCTTGAGGTGATGCGCGAGAGCGATGACGGCTTCTTTATCGCCGAGGAGGACTGGAAGCTGCGCGGGTCTGGCGATCCGCTGGGCCTGCGCCAGTCCGGCCTGCCGGACTACCGCTTTGCAGACCTTGCCGCCCATGCGGGTCTGCTACCCATGGCGAGCGATTACGCCAAGCTCATCGCCGCGCGCGAAAACCCGTTTGAGGGCGAGAAGGGCGAAGCGCTGCGCACCCTCCTGTACCTGTTTGAGCGTGATGAGGGCGTGAAGCTTATGCGGTCGGCCTGACATAGCTTTCTCCCCCCGCCTGCGGGGGGAGGAAAACGAGTGCCTAGTCGTTCTGCCTTGGCGGTTCGCCTGCCGCCTCGCGGGCTCTGGCTTCGGCCTCGGCCTGATCCAGCGTCTCGCCTGCCGGCATGGCGCCTTCAGGCAATCTGTCCGGCGTCACAAGCCCGAAAGAGATAATGAGCTTGGCAGCCTCCTCAATCGTGATGTCGAGCGAAATCGCCTTTGAGCGCGGGATGAACAGCAGGAAGCCGGAGGTGGGGTTGGGAGTCGTCGGCACGAACACACCGATCACCTCCTCCTTGCCTTTGCCGACATGGTGGCGGATAGCGCCCTTGCCGTGGGAGGCCACAAAGGCCACGGCATAGCTGCCCGACATGGGGTATTCGACCAGCACCACCTCCTTGAAGGCGTTGTTCTGGGCGCCCAGCACCGTCTCGACCAGCTGTTTCAGCGCGCCGTAAATATTACGCACCAACGGCATCGTGTTGACGATGCGTTCGCCGATAGCCAGCAGGCTTCGCCCGAAAATATTGGCCGCAAGCGCACCCAGAAGCGTCAGTCCCAGCACGGCAATGATCAGTCCCATGCCCGGCAGGGCGAAGGGCAGATAGGTCTCCGGGTTATAGCGCTCCGGGATCAGCGGCTTGATCGTGGAATCGACAAAGCTGATGAAGACATAGATCAGCCAGATGGTGACGGTCACAGGTGTGGCGACCACGATGCCGGTCAGAAAACTGTTGCGAAGCCAGCGCAGCACTAGATCCGTCTCCTGTCACAAAAAGGGGTTACCCCGCCCGGCGCGATGATGGCAAACTTGTAACGGGACTGCCAGCGCGCCTGGCGGTAAGCACAGGCAAAAAGGGTATGTACTGATCCATGCTGAACTTGCGCGCACCTGCCCGCCCCCTGACATGGCTTCTGGCCCTCGTGGGAACGGGGATGTTTTTGCTGCTGCTCGCGGCCAGCTGGCTCATGCGCGATCAGATTTACCAGACCTTCCTTGATCCCGGTGTGCCCTTCCAGACTTATGAGCCGCCGCCCGCCCCGGATTACGCGCAAGGCGAAAGCTGGGCTGTGCGGCCAATGCTGGCGGCGATGGATGAGGATGAGCCAGCGGTGTTCTTCGTGCATCCCACCCTGCACACGGGCGGCGATCACTGGAATGCCTCCCTCGACCGGCGCAGCCACCGGGAGCGGCTCGAACGCTTCTACCTGCCAAACTATGCCGGTCCGTTTGCGGAGACAGGCGCGGTGTTCGCGCCGCGCTACCGGCATGCTGCCCTCTACGCATACATGAATAACCGGGAGGACTCCCTGCAGGCCCGTCTTCTTGCCTATGAGGATGTGCGCGCCGCCTTCACGCAATTCCTCGCCGATGCAGGTGATGAGCGTCCCATCATCCTTGCCGGCGCCGGACAGGGCGCAGGTCACGTAACCGGCCTGCTGCTGGACATTGTGTCACGCGACGAGGACCTCGTTGCACGGCTGGTGGCGGCCTACATCATTGAGGCCCCTGTTGCTGCCGATCTGTTTGACGGTCCGCTGCAGAATATTCCGCTATGCGGCGCACCGGACGCTTTTCGCTGCGTTGTCACCTACTCTGCCGTCCGCGCTGACGAGGCCGCGCGCATAGATGCGATCACTGAGCGCAGCTCGCTATGGGTCGACCGTGGCCGGCTGGGACAGACGCCCGGTCTCGAGCTCGCCTGCGTAAACCCGCTATTGTGGAACACGTCTGAGGACTATGCGCCTGCGCGCCTGCATCGCGGCGGCGCGGCAGCCGAGGGGCTGGAGCTGGGCGAACGCCCCTCCCCGCTGGCCAGCCAGACCGGCGCGCAGTGCCAGAACGGTCTGCTCTTCGTTGATCAGCCACGGTCGCGCACGCTGCAACGGCCATCACGGCTCGCGGAAGCGCGGCGCGTACCGCCCTTCAACCTGTTTTATGCTGATCTGGAAGCCGATGTGACGCGCCGGGCGGCACTGCTGGCTGAAACGCTCGCCGAAGAGCGCCGCTGGGCACCGGAATTGCCGGAGGCCGAGGAAATCGGGTCCGTGCCGGTGCGCCCGATCGACTAGAGCGCCTTGCCGGCCTTCATCTTTTCGACCAGCGCGGTCGTGGAGAAACCCGCCTGCAGCGGGGCGATCACGATCTCGCCGCCGCGCGATCTGATGAAGTCGGCTCCTGGCAGGTCGTCGGGCTTGTAGTCAGCCCCTTTCACCAGCACATCGGGCGCAATCGCGCGGATCAGTGCTTCGGGTGTGTCTTCCTCGAACACCACCACCCGATCCACGCTCTCCAGCGCTGCGAGCATCGCTGCGCGGTGAGCCGCCGGATTTACGGGCCGCCCTTCGCCCTTCAGACGCGTCACGGACGCGTCGCTATTGAGCCCCACCACCAGCCGGTCACACACCGAGCGCGCATGACGCAGCGAGGCAAGATGGCCGGGATGGAGAATATCGAAACACCCATTGGTGAAGCCGACCTTCAGCCCGTCACGGTGCCACGAGCTGACGGTGCTGGCGGCCTGTTCGCGCGACAGCACCCGCCAGTCGACATCACCTGCCCCGGGTATCGCGCTGTCGAGCAATTCTTCGGGAGACACGGTCGCCGTACCTGTCTTGCCGACGGCTGTACCGGCCGCCAGGTCTGCCAGAGCGATCGTGTCCGCGAGCGGCAGGCGCGCCGCTACGCCCAGCGAGAGGGCTGCCAGAGCGGTGTCACCAGCGCCTGACACATCATAGACGGAGCGCGGGCGGGCGCGATGGTGATGGACCTCGCCGTTCTCGATAAAGCTCATACCTTTGGCGCCGCGGGTCACGACAAGCGCGGGGGTCGAGCCAAGCCGCGACTTGAGCGCTGCAAGCGCAGCCTCAACTTCGGCATCCGAACCAACGGGCATGGCAACTTCGCCAGCGAGTTCCTGCGCGTTCGGCTTGATAAGGTAGGCGCCGTCATAGCGGGTATAGTCATCACCGCGCGGATCGACACAGACCGGCTTTCCGGCCGTTTTGGCGAGCTTGATGATTTCGGCGCACACCGCGCGCGTCAGCATCCCCCTGCCATAGTCAGACAGGATCACGACGTCTGCGCGGTCCAGAGCACCCGTGACGGCTGCGATGACCGCCTTGGCCGTATCGGCACTGATGGCCGCGCCGGGATCAAAATCCACGCAGAACATCTGCTGGCTGCCAGACACATATCGGGTTTTGGTTGGTGTGCTCCGGCCGGGCTCGCGGATCAGGGTGCAGCCATGCGTTCCGCAATCGGTCAGAAGCCCTTCAACCGCATCGCCCTGCGGATCATTTCCGGCGACGCTGATAACGCTTGCCTCACCGCCCAGGCTGATCAGATTGCGGACAAGATTGCCCGCACCGCCGAGCATCATTTCCCGGCGGGTCTCCGACAGGATCGGCACCGGCGCCTCGCGAGAAATGCGCTTCACCTCGCCATAGACGAAGGAATCCAGAAGCACGTCACCAATAACGAGCGCGCGTTTTCCGGCTATGGAGCCCAGAAGGAGTGAAGCGGCCTGACGCTGCATGACGCGCCCTAAAGTGCCATCACAGGGCTGGCTTTGGCCATGCGGTCAAACTCCAGCAAATCAGCTGCGATCGCCTCAAAACGCTTCAGCGGGATCATGTTCGGCCCGTCAGACGGTGCATTGTCCGGATCGGGGTGGGTTTCCATGAATACGGCAGCAACGCCGATGGAAACGGCGGCACGCGCGAGATACGGCACGAACTCGCGCTGGCCGCCAGACGACGCGCCCTGCCCGCCGGGCTGTTGCACCGAATGCGTCGCATCGAAAACAACAGGGCAGCCAAAGCTGGCCATGATCGGCAGGGAGCGCATGTCGGAGACCAGCGTGTTATAGCCAAAGCTCGCCCCGCGTTCGCAGGCCAGCACGTTGGGATTGCCCGCCCCGGTGATCTTGGCGACGACATTCTTCATGTCCCAGGGCGCGAGGAACTGGCCCTTCTTCACATTGATCACGGCCCCGGTCTGCGCGGCAGCGATCAGAAGATCCGTCTGACGGCAGAGGAAGGCCGGGATTTGCAGCACATCGACGGCCTGCGCCGCGATGGCGCACTGTTCGGCGGTGTGAATGTCGGTCAGGACCGGCAGGCCCGTCGTCTCGCGGATTTCGGCAAAGATCGGCAGGGAATCCTCCAGCCCGATACCGCGCTGGGCGCTGGCACTGGTCCGGTTCGCCTTGTCGAACGAGGTCTTGTAGATGATCTGGCAACCCAGCCGCTCGCCGATTTCCTTCAGCATGGCCGACACTTCCAGCCCGTGCTGGCGGCTTTCCAGCTGGCACGGTCCGGCGATGAAGGTTAGCGGACGGGCATTGCCAATCTCGAAAGCCGGGAGGATGCCGCGAGCGAGTGTGACAACGGCGTTGGGAGCAGTCATGAGCGATCTGTCTTTCCTTGCAGGTGCAGCGCGACCGGATCTTCGCTGATCCGCGCGCCGGTTGCCTTCGTAATAGCTGACATAGGTATTCCCGTCATCCTTGCACTGCGGCTTTCATTATCGTGTCCACCTCAAGTCATTCTGCTGGTTCTCCCGTCATCTGCTGGTTCCGTCAGGATCTCAGACTTGCTGATAACCCCGCCCTGCTTGCCGCCACGCAGAGTGGCGCGCCGGTCATCTGTCTGTACGTGCTTGATGACAAGACACCCGGAAAATGGGCCAGAGGCGGCGCATCTCGCTGGTGGCTGCATCACAGCCTCGCCGCGCTCTCTGCCAGCCTTGAAGAGCTTGGCGCACGCCTGGTGCTGCGGCGGGGAGATGCATTTGAGATTGTCACCGGCCTAGCCAGCGAGCTTGGCGCACAGAGAGTTTTCTGGAATCGCTGTTACGAGCCGTTCGCCCGTGAACGGGACACCAGCATCAAGACCCGGCTCAAGCAGGCTGGCTGCGAAGCGGAGACCTTCAACGGCGCCCTCCTGATCGAGCCCTGGAACCTGAAGACGAAGGATGGCGGGCCCTACCGCGTCTACTCGCCCTATTTCCGGGCGCTGGCTCCGCATTGTGACGACATCGCCCCCCTGCCTGCGCCGTCTTCTGTCACCGACGGTTCGCAGGGCGTGCATTCCGACGCGCTTTCCAGCTGGTCATTGCTTCCCTCATCACCTGACTGGGCCACAGGGTTTGGCCCCGTCTGGACACCCGGCGAGGATGGCGCGCGGGCTAGGCTCGAAACCTTCTGCGAGGATGCGGCGCGCGACTATGCCGACACGCGCAACCTGCCGGGAACCGACGGCACGTCGCGCCTGTCTCCCCATTTGCATTTCGGTGAAATCTCCCCCCGCCAGATCTGGCATCATGCGGTCAGCCATGTGCCCGCCGGGAAAGGGCGCGAGACCTTTCTGAAGGAAATCGGCTGGCGGGAGTTTTCCTACAATCTTCTCTTTCACTTCGATGATCTGCCCGAATCCAATTACCAAGCCAAATTCAACGGCTTTCCGTGGAATTTTGATGAAACGGTTTTCAAAAACTGGACCCGCGGACAGACAGGCTATCCGATTGTCGATGCCGGCATGCGCCAGCTATGGCAAACGGGCTGGATGCATAACCGCGTGCGCATGATCGTCGCCTCCTTCCTGACCAAGCATTTGCTGATCGACTGGCGCCGGGGCGAGGAATGGTTCTGGGACACGCTGGTGGACGCAGACCTCGCCAACAACGCCGCCAGCTGGCAGTGGGTCGCCGGATCGGGCGCCGACGCCGCGCCCTATTTCCGTATCTTCAATCCGGTGACCCAGGGCGAGAAGTTTGACGAAGCCGGCCACTATGTCCGCGAATGGGTGCCAGAACTGACGAACCTGCCGGAGAAGTATATCCACGCGCCGTGGACGGCTCCGGCTGACGTTCTGGCGCGCGCAGGAATAACGCTTGGCCGTGACTACCCCAAACCGATAGTGGACCACGCCAGAGCGCGCGAACGCGCACTGGCCGCCTTCTCCAGCCTCAAGGACGCTGCATGAGCTCGACTGACCCGATATTGAACCGGCCTGCACGCATTGCGGTGATTGGTGCCGGTGTGGCTGGTCTGGGCGCGGCCTGGGCGCTGCGTGGCCTGCATCAGGTTGTGCTCTACGAGAAGGATGGCCGTCTTGGCGGCCACGCCAACACCGTCCACGTCGATCACGCGGGACAGGAAACACCGGTCGATACCGGCTTCATCGTGTTCAACCGCCTCAACTACCCCAATCTGACCGCGCTGTTTGCCCATCTGGGCATCGAGACACATCGCACCGACATGAGCTTCGGGTTCAGCCTGGGCGGACGGTGTGAATGGTCCTCCAACGGGCTTGGCGGCCTCTTCGCGCAGCCGTCCAATCTCATGCGGCCCTCCTTCATCGGCATGCTGTGCGATGTGTTGCGCTTCAATTCGCAAGCGGTAGAGGATCTCGAAGGCGGCGTTCTGACGGGTTTGTCACTCGGCCAGTATCTCGATCTGTACGAGTTCAGCACCGCCTTCCGGGAACAATACCTCCTGCCCATGGGTGCCGCGATCTGGTCAGCCAGCGAAAGCGAGATGGCCGCCTACCCGGCCGAAGCCTTTGTACGCTTTTTCAAAAACCACCGTCTGGTGAACGCGAAACGTCCCAAATGGGAAACCGTGGCGGGCGGCAGCCAGACCTATGTCAACGCGCTGTGGCGCGACATGGAGGCGTCCGCCGTGCAGCGCCGCTCCGGCGCGGTCAGCATCACCCGGCTGCGCACCGGCGGGGTACGGATTGTGGACGCTGATGGCCATGCAGAGCGCTACGACGAGGTGATCCTTGCCTGCCACTCCAGCGAAGCGCTGGCACTTCTCACCGATGCGGACGCCGATGAGCGCGAAATGCTGGGCGCGATCCCCTACGCACCCAACAGGGCGGTGCTCCACCGCGATGAGAGCTTTCTGCCCCGCCGCAAGGGCGCGCGGGCGGCATGGTGCTATATGCGCGATGACAATACCGGCGCTGCTGCAGTGACTTACGACATGAACCGTCTGCAGCATATCAATCCGGCGCAGCCATTGCTGGTGACGCTAAACCCGTCACGTGAGCCCGACCCGGCCAAAGTGCTGGGCCGGTACAGCTACGACCACCCGCAATTCACACCCGCCGGCCTGGCCGCGCAAAGAATATTCAACCGCGTTCAGGGCGTGCGCCACACATGGTTTGCGGGCGCGTGGCTGGGATATGGCTTCCACGAGGACGGGCTCCGCTCCGGCCTGCGGGTGGCCTTGCGTCTGGGCGGTGCCATACCGTGGGCATTTGCCGACGGGGACGTAAATGGCGGAGAATGGGGTGAGCGGCCGGGCATCGCCCTGCCCGATATTCACGCCCTGCCTGCGGAGTGATGATGACGCCGCCTGCCCGGCTTTTCCTCGGACACACCGTACACGAGCGCACCCAGCCCTTCGTGCATCGCTTCCGCTACTCCATCGCCATGATGATGCTGGACCTCGACCAGCTGGAGGCGGCCGGGCGCCTTTCACGCCTGTTTTCGGTAGAGCGCTTCAACCTGTTCAGCTTCCGCCAGCGCGACCATGGCCCGCGCGATGGATCATCGCTTAAGGAGTGGGCTCTGGCGCGGCTGGCCGCTGCGGGTGTGAACAGTGACGTGTCGCGCGTGCGGCTTTTATGTTCACCGCGTGTGCTGGGCTACGTCTTCAACCCGATTTCGCTTTATCTGGCGGACGATGCGGACGGAAACACGCTCGCGGTGATCTATCAGGTCCATAACACGTTCGGCGACGCCCACGCCTATGTGGCACCGCTCACCGGCGGCATGCCGGAGAAGCACAGCGCGCAGAAGCGCTTCCATGTCTCGCCCTTCTTCCCGGTATCGGGACGCTACGACTTCACCTTGCGCGATGGCGACGATCAGCTCTCGCTTGTGGTCAGCAAGGTCGAGGCATCCGGCAAGGACTTCCTCGCCACCATGCAGCTAATGGCTCGCCCGGTAACATCCGGAAATCTCCTCAAACTCTTTGCGGGGCAGCCTTTTTCGACCTTGAAAACGATCTCCGCCATCCACTGGGAAGCGCTACGGCTTCTGGTGAAAGGCGCGCGCTATCACCGCCACCCCAAGCCGCCTGCCGGCGATACAATTATCGACCGATCAGAGGCATCCAACCGTAGAGTTTGAGCGTAATCACTAAAAGGCGTAGAATTGGACCGGCAGTCAGCCGGAAGGTATCTCCGAATGACCGATGCAGCTCTTTCCAGTTTCGACGCGTCACGCCCGCTTCAGGCGTGCAAGGATACGATTGCCCGGCTGCAGGGCGTTCCGCGCCTGTTCAAGGCGGGCCTTACCCTGCTTTTGAAATTTGGCACCGGATCGTTGACCGTCGTGCTGCCAGACGGCCGCAGCCTGCGCTTCCAGGGCAAGGCGCCGGGCGCTGATGCGGTGATGGAGGTACAGGACTACGCCATGGTCCGCCGCGTGTTTGCGGGCGGCGATGTCGGCTTTGCTGAGTCCTACATGGCGGGCCAATGGACGACCCCAGACCTTGCCAAAGTGCTGGAGGTATTCTCCGCAAACCTCGATAAAATCAATAATATCGAGAAGGGCGGCCCCCTCACCCGCATGGCGCACTGGGTCTGGCACCGCCTGCGCGCCAACACCAAGGCGCAGGCCCGCAAGAACATCGAAGCACACTACGATCTCGGCAATGCCTTCTATGAGCTGTGGCTTGACCCGTCCATGACCTATTCGGCCGCGCGCTTTACCGCGCCGGATCTGGGGCTGGAGGCCGCGCAGAAGGAAAAATACGCCAGCCTTGCCCGCCTGATCGGACTGGAGCCCGGCATGCATGTGCTGGAAATCGGATGCGGCTGGGGCGGGTTCGCTGAGTATGCGGCCAGCGAGATCGGCGCGCGTGTGACCTGCCTCACCCTCTCCCCCTCCCAGCGCGACTATGCCCTTGAACGCATGGAACGCGCGGGCCTGTCGGACCGGGTGGAAATCAAGCTGCAGGATTATCGTGACGAGACCGGCAGCTATGATGCCGTCGCGTCCATCGAGATGTTCGAAGCGGTCGGCGAGGAATACTGGCCGTCCTACTTCGCCAAGGTGCGCGAGTGCCTGAAACCCGGCGGCAAGGCGGGTCTGCAGATCATCACCATCCGCGACGATCTGTTTGACAGCTACCGCAAGCGCGCGGACTTCATCCAGCGCTACATCTTCCCCGGCGGCATCTTGCCGAGCGTGGAGCGCCTGAATGGCGAGTTCGCCAAGGCAGAGCTGAACTCCGTTACGGCTGAGATGTTCGGCGTGGACTATGCCGATACGCTCGCCCACTGGATGGAGCGTTTCCAGGCTGCGTGGCCGCAGATCGAGCCGATGGGCTTTGATCTGCGCTTCCGGCGCATGTGGGAGTTCTATCTGGCCTATTGCGAGGCGGGCTTCCGCACTGGCCGCATCGATGTCGGCCAGTTCGTGCTGGAGCGCTAATCTGCCGGCTTGTCCCAGCCGGTCTGCTTCCTCACTAGCCCCAGAGACCAGCTGTATGGCAGCGCGTAGATGGCTTTCAGCGCCCACGTAAACCGGCGCGGGAAGGTGATTTCAAAGCGCTTGCTTTTCAGGCCCGACGCGATGCGCTTGGCCGCCGTCTCCGCACTGACCATGAAGGGTTTGGGGAAGGCATTATCGTCCTGCGCGGGCGTTTCCACAAAGCCCGGCGTGATGGCTTGGCAGAGCACGCCATAGCGGTGCAGCTCGATGCGCAGGCACGCCGCCATATTGACCAGCGCCGCCTTGCTGGCTCCATAGGCCGAAGAGGTCGGCATGCCGCCGAAGGACGTGGCCGATGACACGATGGCGATCTGCCCTGCCCTGCGCCCGCTCATGCGCGGGGTCAGCGCGCACAGGCACGCCGCCGTGCCCGACAGATTCACATCGAACGTTTTCTTGTAGTCCTCAAAGGACGGGTTCTCGGCGTTGATCGAGAGGTAGATGCCCGCGTTCAGAACGGCCAGCGCAATCGGCCCGTGCGCCGCTTCAATGGCCTTCACCGCGTCTTCCACGCCTTCAGCGTCGGTCAGGTCGACCGCGTGAGCGATGATGCGGCCCTTGCCGGAATGCTCCGCGGCGATCCTCTCAAGCTTGTCGGCGCTTCTGGCAGAAACCACCACCGTCCAGCCCTGGCCAGCCAGACGCTTCGCCAGTGCCGCGCCAATGCCTGAACTGCCGCCCGTTACCCAGGCGATACCGTCTGACGGTTTCATGGCGCGCGGTCTCATGAGGCTTTCCTTTGTGTCCGGGCGATGCCAATGGATTCGAAGAAGCGGTTTGCGTCGCCGCGTATTTCCTCGCGGCGGGCGTCGCTGAACCGGTTGAGGTTTGAGAGGATGGGTCCGAGGCGGCGATTGCCCTTCAGCCTTGCCTCATTCTCCATCATGAAATTCCAGTATAGATAATTGAACGGACACGCTTTTTCGCCGGTCTTGGCTTTCACCTCATAGCGGCACTTGCCGCAGTGATCGCTCATCCGGTCGATATAGGCGCCGCTCGCCGCATAGGGCTTTGTGGCCATGACACCGCCATCGGCGTAAAGCGCCATGCCGTGCGTATTGGGCGCTTCCACCCACTCATAGGCATCGGCATAGACGGCCAGATACCATTCATTGACGGCCTTGGGATCAATACCGGCCAGAAGCGCGAAATTGCCGGTGACCATCAGGCGTTGGATATGGTGGGCGTAGGCGTGCTTGCGCGTGGTGTTCACCACATCGGCGATGCAGGCCATATCCGTTTCGGCGGTCCAGTAAAACGCCGGCAAGGGCCGGTGCGCGTTCAGCGCGTTGCGCTCCAGATATTCCGGCATGAAGTGCCAGTAGATGCCGCGCACATATTCGCGCCAACCAATTATCTGCCGGATGAAGCCCTCAACCGCGTTCAGCGGTGCCTTGCCGTCCTGCCACGCGCCTTCCGCCTTGCGGCAGACCTCCAGAGGGTCCAGCAGGCCGCAATTAAGGTAGAGCGACAAGACGGAGTGGTAGAGGAAGGCCTCTCCATCCTTCAACGCATCCTGATAATCACCGAAATCCGGCAAGGCGTTCTCGATGAACCAGTCCAGCTGTTCCATCGCACCTTCGCGCGTCACCGCATAGCCAAAGGGCTCGATATCGCCGAACCCGTCCGGGAAGCGCTCTTCGACCAGCGCCATTACATTGAACGTGATGGCGTCGGGCTCGATCCAGGCGCGGCGCGGCAGTCTGGTGTCCGACGGCAGAGCCTTGCGGTTCTCCGCGTCATAATTCCACTGACCGCCTTCAGGCTGGTCTCCATCCATCAGCAGGCCGGTCTCCCGGCGCATCTCCCGGTAGAAATACTCCATGGTCAGGCGCTGCTTGCCGCTGGCCCAGCGGGCGAAGCGCTCATGCGAGCAGATGAAGCGGTCATCGGCGCGCATTTCGACCGGGACATCGAACCTGTCCGGCCATTCGCGCATGATCTCCATGAGCCGATACTCACCGGGCTCGGTATGGACAATACGCTGCAGACCCGCCTCGTCGCCCAGCGCGCGCGCCACCTCGCCTTCAAGGCTGTGGGAGTTGCCGGGATCATCAAGGCGCACATAGCGGACGCTCAGCCCCTCCTCTCGAAGGCTCTGCGCGAAATGGCGCATGGCCGAGAACAGGAAAGTGATCTTCTTGCGATGATGCGGGACGTATGACGCCTCGTCATTGACCTCGGCCATCAGGATCAGATCGTCAGGCTGGACGCCCCGCAAAGCAGACAACTCGCGCGTCAGCTGATCGCCAAGGACAAGCCGCAAGGTGCGCATCAGGCGACCGGATTGGCCTGCCGGACATAGCGGATGCGCTGGCCACGCGCCTCGAACTCGCACCCCGCCCAGAAGCCGTTCTCGTCATACCACAGGTCGACGGTAAGCGTGCCTTCCAGGCGGATGCGGCGGGCCTGAATGGTGCCGCCATCAGCTTCGATCTCTTCCATCCCCATATCAGAGATGGAGACCTCCATCGCGTCGCCGTGTTCGGTATTGAGGATCCGGCGCAGATCTTCCTCGTAGCCGCGCCAGTGCGAGGACGGGATGATGTCGCCGGGGAGTTCAGCGGTGTGCTGCTCCCCCTCAGGCAGGACGCCCTCGCTGACAATGCCTGCGCCATTGCGCACGGCCTCGACAGGGAAGCGGCTGCCGTCTTTCAGCGTCTCGCCTTCCAGCGCGACCAGCTGCCCGTCGCGCCAGCGCTCTACCGAGTCATGCTCATAGCGGAACACCGTCACCGGCCCGAAGCCCGCACGCAGCCGCACCGACACTTCTGCGATCAGCTCGTCGCCGTTGCGTTGAAAGCGGACCTCGTGCGTGCCGAAACTGGAATTGCCGCGATAGACATTGAACTGGATCGTCTCGCCGCCAGCCGGATCAGCGGGAATGGCCGCATGGGCAGCCGGCAACGAGAACGACAAGGCGATGGTCGAAGCAAGGATCGCAAGCGGTTTCATCAGGCGGGCTCCCGGTTGTTGGGCAAACTTGGACAAAACGGCAATCAGTTCCGGCGGCGCAGGGAGCGGTTCAGCCTGTTCAGCCAGCCATAAAGCGGGTTGGCCGGCTTCCAGTCACCCAAGCTTACCGTCAGGCAGATGCAGGGCGTGGCCCCATCCACCTCCGGCCGGTGGCGCAAGCCTGGCGTAGCGCGGCACAGATCGCCTGCTTGGTATAACGCGTGGCCATCATGAAAGGCTCCCGTCAGCACCAAGGTCAGCTCCTCGCCCCCATGGTCGTGATGGGGAATGCCGCCGCCTGGCATTAGCCGCACAAGATTGGCGTCCACATTCGCGTCGCTGGCATCGGCAAGATGAATTTCCTGAACGCCGCCAAGTTGCCGCGACCAGTCCAGCTCACCGCCCGGCATATCCAGAAATGGCGTCAAAGCGCGCGGCAGGCCGGTTTCCGTATCTATTGCTGAGGGCTGTTCAGATGATGTGATTGGGGTTCCTGCATGCTCCAGCACATGATCGAGGGCATTTTGGGACATGGCGGCGGGCGGCAACTGGCTGAGCAGGCTGCCAAATCCCGCTTCAGCAACGCGCACGCGCACCGCAGCCTGCGGGTTCAGCGCCGCCTGACATTCCGCCAGCAGGCGCATGGCGGCTGGCCCTGCACCGGCGGCATAATCGAACAGAAACGCGTCTTCTCTGGCAGGCACGGGGGAAAGCTCCATCTGGTGTTGCGGAAATCTATACGCCGTTGACCCTTGACCGGATCAGCCAGAGCGCTAGCCAGAGCACTGATGTCTGCTCAAAGAGAGGCCACGCCATGACAGCCCCCCGTCCCGCACGCTCCGTGATTGATCTGATTGGCCATACGCCGCTGGTACGCCTCAACGCCGCCAGTGATGCAACGGGCTGCGAAATCCTTGGCAAGGCCGAATTTCTCAATCCCGGCGGTTCGGTGAAGGACCGCGCCGCGCTCGGTATTGTGCGCGCAGCCGAAAAGAGCGGCGCGCTGAAACCCGGCGGCACCATTGTGGAAGGCACGGCAGGCAATACCGGCATCGGGCTTGCCATGGTGGCTTCGGCGCTGGGATACCGCACGGTGATCGTGTTTCCGCGTACCCAGTCGAGGGAGAAGCGCGACGCGATCCTGCTGGCGGGGGCAGAGCTGATCGAGGTGGATGCCGTCCCTTACGCCAATCCCAATCATTATGCGCGCTATTCCGGTACGCTGGCCGAAGAGTTGAACGCCAGCGAGCCCAATGGTGCCATCTGGGCCAACCAGTTCGATAATGTCGCCAACCGGCAGGCCCATTTTGACACGACGGGCCCGGAAATCTGGGAGCAGACCGGCGGGAAGATTGATGGCTTTGCCGCTGCCGTCGGCTCTGGCGGCACGCTGGCCGGTGTCGGCATGTATCTCAAATCCAAGAGCGACAAGGTGCAGATTGCGCTGGCAGACCCCGGCGGCGCGGCGCTTTACGGCTATTACGCGCATGGAGAGCTGAAAGCGGAAGGCAATTCCATCACTGAAGGCATCGGCCAGAGCCGCATCACCGCCAATCTGGAAGGCGCGCCGGTCGATCACGCCTTCCGCATTCCCGATGAGGAAGCGCTGGAAATCCTCTACGCGCTGATCCGCGATGAGGGGCTGTGCCTTGGCGGCTCTGCAGGCATCAATATCGCCGGTGCCATCCGCCTTGCCCGCAAGCTGGGGCCGGGCCACACCATCGTGACCATTCTGTGCGATCACGGCGCGCGCTATCAGTCCAAGCTCTACAACCCGGAATTTCTAAAAGAGAAGGGTTTGCCGGTCCCGCCTTGGGTGAGAAATTAACGGAACGGCGGGGCATACATCAGCCCGCCCTCATTCCACTGTGCGTTAAGGCCCCGGCGCAAATTCAGGCCGGACGCCGTGCCGAGATGACGCTCGAACAATTCGCCATAATTGCCGCCTGCCTCGATGGCCCGCAGCGCGAATTCCGCATCGAGGAACAGGCCCTCGGCCAGCGGACCTTCCGCGCCCAGCAGGCGGCGGATTTCGGCATTGCCGCCATTTTCGGCCATTTCGGCCGCATTGGCGGCCGTCACGCCATACTCCTCGGCCGCAATGAGGGCATGGAGCACCCAGCGCACGGCATCCGCGAATTTCTGGTCGCGTGAGGCGACGACCGCGCTCAGAGGCTCCTTCGAGATCACATCCGGAAGGATCAGGTGCGCATCCGGTTCAGACAGCGTCATGCGCATGCCGGCAAGGCCGGACAGGTCATTGCTCAGCGCATCGCACTGGCCGCGCCCATAGGCGGTTATCCCGGCTCGGACCGTCGCCACTTCCACCAGCTGGAAGGTCAGCTCATGGGTCTGGGCGTAATCAACGAGGTTCAACGCTGTGGTGGTGTTGCGCAAAACACAGATGCGCGCGCCGTCCAGTTCCCGCGCACTGGTGACGCCAAGATCGCGCGGCACCAGAAAGCCCTGCCCGTCATAATAATAGACGCCTGCGAACGAGAAATTTTCCTGCGCATCGCGGCTCAGCGTCCAGGTCGTATTGCGCAGAAGGATGTCGACCTCGCCCGCCGACAGCGCGTCCAGCCTCTCCTGTGTGGTCAGCGGCACAAGCTGCATACGCTCCGGGCTGCCGAGGAAAGCGGCCGCATAGGCGCGGCACAGATCGACCTCGAAACCGTTCCAGTTGCCCTCTTCATCCTGCCGGGCAAAGCCCTGAAGCCCGGTATCGACGCCGCATCGCAGCGTGCCGCGCTCCCTCAACTCATACATCTGCGTGCCAAGCTCGGCGGTCTGGCTTTGCGATACGGTAAAGCCCAGCGCAAAGGCCGTTGCAGCGCGCGCGAGGCGGCGCGGCATGAGAAAGTCGAAGAAAGCTGTTGGCGTCATGGTGCGGTCCGCCCTAAAGGCTGACAGACTATGGGTTTAGCGAAGAGGAGCGTCGGCGTCGATATGAAACGCGATACGCGCATCATCCATTCAGGGCGCAGCGATGAGGGTGACGGTCTCGTCAATCCGGCAATCAAGCGCGCCTCCACCGTGCTGGCTCCTTCCACGTCAGAGCTGTATGAACCCACAGGCTCGCGGCGGCATTATGGCCGTGGCGGCATCGCTCCCAACAGGGAACTTCGTGACGCGATTCGCGGCCTTTATGATGCGGACCACTGCGCGCTGGCCCCATCAGGTCTGGCGTCTGTCGTGCTGGCGATCCGCACAGCGCTCAAAGCTCCGGGAGAGGCCCTGATAAGCGACGGTACGTACGGGCCTGTGCGCCGGTTCTGCGACGAGGAACTGCCCCGGCTAGGCGTGAAGCCGGTCTATTATGATCCGCGCATCGGGGCCGGGATCGCGTCGCTCATTAACGCAAATACCGCCCTTATCGCACTGGAATCGCCGAGCTCTCTCACATTCGAACTTCAGGACGTGCCAGCCATCGCCCAAGCCGCGAAGGCAGCCGGTGTTCCCACGGTGATCGATGACACGTGGACGGCGGGCGTGCTGATGAACCCGCTGGAATTGGGCATCGACTATGCCGCGCAAGCCCTGACCAAATATGTCGGCGGGCATTCCGATTTCCTGATGGGATCAGTTACGGCCAGAGGCGAGGCGGCGAAGACGCTTGCCGACCGCGAGAAGCTGTATGGCCTGCATGTCTCGCCCGATGATGCGTTTCTGGCACTGCGGGGGCTGCGCACCCTGCCCTTGCGGCTGGAACGCGCGGAATCTGCATCGCTGGAGATCGCCCGGCGGCTGGAGGCGCACCCCAAGGTCAGCCGCGTCCTGCACCCCGCTTTGCCCTCACACCCGGACCACGCGCTGTACAGCCGTGACTTCTCAGGCGCAGCCGGATGCTTCTCCTTCGTGCTGAAAGGGATCAGCGCCCGCGAGGGCGAAGCCATCGTCGACCGGCTCAAACTCTTCGGGATCGGGTTTTCCTGGGGCGGCTATGAAAGCCTTGCCCTGTCTTGCGACCGGCAGATAAAGCGCACCGCCGTGCCTTGGAAGGCCGAAGGCGCGCTTTTACGCCTGTCCATCGGGCTGGAGGACATAGAAGACCTCTGGGCCGATCTGGAGCAGGCGCTGGCGAGTATCTGACCATACGGAAAAATGGTCGGAGCGGCGGGATTCGAACCCACGACCCCTTGTCCCCCAGACAAGTGCGCTACCGGGCTGCGCTACGCTCCGACTCTTCATCTTCCTTCGCAAGGGGTGTGGAGCGAAGGAGCGGTCTTATAGGCTGGTGGTTACGGCGTTGGCAACACGGCTTTCCAGCCTTGGCTAACCACGCGCAGCAAGCGCGGAATCGAGACGGGATTTAGCCCGTTCCACCTTCGCCAGAACGGCTTGCAAGGCCGGGACCGAACCGGCGCCCGCTGAAGCACTGCTTCCTGCCGCCGCCGCTGGCATTGCTGGGCCTTCGCCAGAACTGTCAGGCAGTGGTGTCACCACTTCACCGCCCTCACCCAGCGCCGCAACCGCCGCCACGCCATTATCGCGCAGATATTTCTGCACGCCCTTGATCGTGTAGCCTTCAGCATAAAGCAGACGCCGCAGCCCCTTGAGCAGGGTCACGTCCTGCGGCCGGTAGAGCCTGCGCCCGCCCTTGTGCTTGACGGGTTTCAGCTGGGCGAACTTGGTCTCCCAGAAGCGCAATACGTGCGTGGGAAGGTCCACCTCGGCGGCGGCCTCCGAAATGGTCCGGTATGCATCAGCGGACTTGGTCATACGGGCGCTGTCCTATTTCGACAGGGCAGTATCAATGCGTTCTTTCAGAACCTGTGAAGGCTTGAAAACAAGCACCCGGCGCGGATCGATCGGCACTTCCTCGCCGGTTTTGGGATTGCGGCCGACCCGGCCATTCTTGTCGCGCAGCTGGAATGAGCCGAAGGAGGACAGCTTCACCGTCTCCCCCTTCACCAGCGTGTCGGAAATCATGTCGAGCACGGCCTCTACCAGCTGCGCCGATTCCTGGCGCGAGACGCCAATATCCCGGTGGATGGCATCAGCCAGATCCGCGCGGGTAAGTGTCTTGCCCGTCATTGCAAACTCCCCGGATTGAATTCGATAACAAACGTTATGCCCTAGCGGGCGCGGCGGTCAATGTTAACCATACGTTTACGGTCAATATCTCGCTAAGGCCGCACCCCATGTAAACCCGCCGCCCAGTGCTTCCATCAGCACCAGGTCGCCGCGCTTGATCCGCCCGTCCTTTACCGCCGTGTCAAACGCCAGCGGTATCGAGGCTGCGGACGTGTTGCCATGCCGGCCGACGGTGGAGATGACTTTCTCCACCGGAATGGACAGGCGCTTGGCCACGCCTTCGAGAATGCGCTGATTGGCCTGGTGAGGCACAAACCAGTCAATCTCGCTGATCGGAATGCCGGCCAGTTCTGACAGCTCCTCCATCGAACCGGCAATCTTGCCGACCGCGTGACGGAAAACCTGATTGCCCTGCATCCGCAGATGGCCAACGGTTTTGGTGCGGGACGGCCCGCCATCCACATAAAGCAGGTCACAATACTGCCCGTCAGAACGCAGATGGGTCTTGATCAGCCCTTCGCCCTCGCTGGCCGACGACAGCACCATCGCCCCTGCCCCGTCGCCGAAGAGCACGCATGTCGTCCGGTCGGTCCAGTCGAGTATGCGCGAGAAAGTCTCGGCGCCGATGACCAGCGCATTCTTCGCCTGTCCGGCCTTGATGAAATTATCCGCCGTGGCCAGCGCATAGAGGAAGCCTGAACATACTGCCTGAATGTCAAAGGCAGCGCCCTGGCGGATACCCAGCTTTTCCTGCACCATGGTGGCCGTCGCCGGGAATGTCAGGTCCGGCGTGGCGGTTGCCAGCACGATCAGATCGATCTCGCCCGCATCCATTCCGGCATGAGCCAGGGCCGCACGCGAAGCGTGGGTGGCAAGATCAGACGTGAATTCATCATCTGCCGCGATATGGCGCTGACTGATGCCGGTGCGTTCGCGAATCCATTCGTCACTGGTCTCGACAAAGCGCGCCATGTCCGCGTTCAACATGACGTGTTCTGGCAGGTAGGTGCCAATGCCGGCGATACGGGATCTGATTGCGGTCACGCGCTCTCCTGCTGCCCTTCGGGCGCTTGTTCCGTTGCGAGACGTTCCTGCGCCGCCTCTAGCAATCCCAGGTTCTTCTCGATTTCATTCAAGAAGGCACTGTCGGCCATTTCCAGTGCGATACGCAGCGCAGTGGCAAATCCGGCAGCGTTCGTGCCGCCATGGCTTTTGACCACCACACCATTGAGCCCCAGAAACACGCCGCCATTGACGTTATTCGGGTCCATTCGCGCCCGCAGCTGGTCCAGCGCGCCGAGCTGCAGGAGGCTGGCAGCAATTTTGGCGATGATGGAGCTGGTCAGCGCCTCGCGCATCCAGCCGGCTACCAGGCGGGCCGTGCCTTCAGCGGTTTTCAGGGCGACATTGCCGGTAAAGCCGTCCGTTACAACGACATCGGTTGTGCCAAGCGAGATGTCGTCGCCCTCGACATAGCCGCGATAATTCATGTCGAGGCCAGCGGCGCGGATCAGGGCGTCGGCATCGCGTACGACATCATTACCTTTAAGCTCTTCCTGGCCGACATTGAGCAGCCCGACAGTCGGGCGCTCCTGGCGATGGACCGCGCGGTGGAAGGCCTCGCCCATGATCGCGAACTCAACCAGCTGGGCTGGCGTACATTCCACATTCGCGCCAACATCGAGAACGGTAGAGAAGCCTTTCGGCACGGGCCAGCTCGCCGCTATCGCCGGACGATGGACACCCGCCTTCATACGCAGGCACACCTTCGAAATTGCCATCAGGGCGCCGGTATTGCCGGCCGAAACCGCCACTTGCGCATCGCCATCACGCACGGCCTGAACCGCATTCCACATCGAGGAGCCCCGCGAGCGCCGAACGGCCTCTGACGGCTTGGCCGACATATCAACCTGGCTGTCGGAGTGGCGTATCTCGCTTATCCCCGCCAGCTCCGGGTGCGCTTCGATCAACGGACCCAGCTGAGCCTCGTCTCCATGGAACAGCAGGCGCACTTTCCTGCGCCGTCCTTTCAGGAAGACTGCCGCGCCGTCAACGACGATGCCCGGCGCATGATCGCCGCCCATGGCATCGAGGGAAAGTACCAGCTCTGAATTCATAAAGGGATCCGGAAACGTAAATCCTGTCCCGCGCCGGTTCCAAAATCGGTCCCGCCCGGAGCGAAGGCCCGCAACTTACCGATTGACCGCTCCGATGCAACATCGCCGCTCGGCTGCTAGGCGGCTGCCAGCGCCCCCAGGCGCCCTTCGAGCAGCTGATCTGCCGGCATGGACCGGATCTGCTGGTCTGCCGCAATCGCATGACGCGACAGCGCTTCGGCGGCGGCATCATGCTCCGGCGCGTCGTCGAACAGATTGCGCCACAGCACGGCTTTCAACTGCCCCGCATCTCCGGCCTTGAGCGCGGCATCATACGCGGCTGCCCGTCCATAGAACGCTTCTGCCATGGACTTGATCTTCTTGCCGACACTCATATCGCCAATACCCATCTCCCGGAGCGCTGCGTCCATATCGTCGAAGAGGCGGCCAAAGAGCGCCTGGGCCAGCTTTTGCCCGCCCTCGCCCTCCTCGCGCAGCCGGCGCATCACCAGGGCTGCGTGCAGCACGATCATGTCGAATCGTCCGTCGACTGTGTCTGGCACGCCAAGCTCCGCGTAGAGGCGCGGGGCGCGGGCTTCGGCCAGAATGGCCTCGTACAGCGCGCTGGCGCGGGCCTTTACAGGATCGGCACGGAACAGATTCAGCGGAAATCGCATTTGGCACTCCCTGACGGCGGGACTAGACGCTAGGATGCGCGACAGGTAGGTCAAAAGGCTGACGCGCGCCAGTAGGCGCGTGGACGCACCTGCAGGTGAGGCGATGGAGGCCAGAACGCGAATGAACCGCAAATCCATGCAAATGCTGACTGTCGCAGGCGTGGCGCTCGGCGCAATGGTCCTTACAGCCTGCAACCCGACCCTGCGCACGCACGGTTATCGCTACACCGATGGCGAAGTGCCGGAAATTCAGGTGGGCGAAGATACCGAAGCGACGCTTCTGGCAACGCTCGGCAGTCCGTCGGTACGCGGCACGTTTGAGGAAAACACCTGGTACTACATCACCGATACACGCGAATACCTCGCCTATCTGCGCCCGAACACGCTGGCGCGCCGGGTGATCGCCGTGCGTTTTGATGACGACGGTACGGTAGCTGAAGTAAACGAGTACGACGCGTCGGATTCCCGCCAGGTCAATTATGTCGCGCGCACCACACCGACACGTGGCCGCGAGCTGACACTTCTGGAACAGGTGCTAGGCAATGTCGGCCGGCTGCCGACCGATCAGATTTCCGGTCAGGACAATTTGCCTGGCGGTGCTGGTGGCCCGCGCCGGAACGACTAGTCACCCTGCCCGGCGCTCCAAACGCGCCATCGCGATCTTCACGCACACAAAAAAGCCCCGGCATTACTGCCGGGGCTTTTCTTTATACCTGTGATGCCTGGCGTCAGGCGGCGCCTGCCAGAACAGCCAGCAGGAGCAAGGCCACGATATTGGTGATCTTGATCATCGGGTTCACGGCAGGGCCTGCCGTGTCCTTGTAGGGATCACCCACCGTATCGCCGGTCACGGCAGCCTTGTGAGCCTCAGAGCCCTTGCCGCCATGATTGCCGTCCTCGATATACTTTTTGGCGTTGTCCCAGGCACCACCGCCCGAAGTCATCGAGATGGCCACGAACAGGCCGGTCACGATCACACCGAGAAGCATCGCACCCACAGCGGCCAGCGCATGCGCCTTGCCGGCTTCATTGAAGCCAAGCTCCGCCCCGCCAACGAACCAGATCACGAAGAACAGCACGATCGGCGAGAGCACCGGAAGCAGTGAGGGCACGATCATTTCGCGGATCGCAGCCTTGGTGAGCATGTCCACCGCACGGCCATAGTCCGGCTTGGTCTCGAAGGTCATGATGCCCGGATTTTCGCGGAACTGGCGGCGCACCTCATGCACCACCGCTTCGGCTGCCCGGCCCACGGCCATCATCGACATGCCGCCGAACAGGAAGGGCAGCAGACCGCCAAAGAACAGGCCGACGACCACGTAGGGGTTGGACAGCGCGAAATCGACCGCCACACCGGCGAAGAACGGATACTCGGCCGGGTTGGCGGCAAAATAGCTCAGATCTTCGGTGAAGGCGGCAAACAGCACCAGCGCGCCGAGGCCTGCCGAACCGATGGCATAGCCCTTGGTGACGGCTTTGGTCGTGTTGCCGACTGCGTCGAGCGTATCGGTGGTTTCACGTACAGATGCGTCGAGATCGGCCATTTCCGCGATACCGCCCGCATTGTCGGTCACCGGACCGAACGCATCGAGCGCGACCACCATGCCCGCCAGCGCCAGCATCGTCGTCACGGCAATGGCGATACCAAACAGGCCCGCCAGATTGAAAGTAACCAGAATGCCGACAATGATCGTCAGCGCGGGCAGAGCGGTGGATTCCAGCGAAACCGCGAGGCCCTGGATCACGTTCGTGCCGTGACCGGATTCAGAGGCCTTGGCCACCGACTTCACCGGGCGGAAGTCCACGCCGGTATAGTATTCGGTGATCCACACGATCGCGCCGGTGACCAGAAGACCGGCAACGCCGCACAGGAACAGGTCGAGGCCATTGAAGCTCACACCGCCAGCAGTGGTGATCTCGGTATCGAAACCGATCAGCGACCAGGTCACGACGCCCACGCCGACAAGGGCGAGAACCGCCGAGGCGATGAATCCCTTGTAAAGCGCACCCATAACATTGCGCGAGCCTTTGGAAAGGCGCACGAAATAGGTGGCGATGATGGAGGCAATGATGCACACGCCGCCAATGGCGAGCGGGTAGATCATCATCGTATCGACGCCGATATCGCCTGCCAGGCCGCGGAAGAAGATCGAGGCGAGCACCATGGTGGCGACAACGGTCACCGCATAGGTCTCGAACAGGTCAGCGGCCATGCCCGCACAGTCGCCGACATTGTCACCGACATTGTCTGCAATGGTCGCGGCATTGCGGGGATCATCCTCCGGGATGCCCGCCTCCACCTTGCCGACCATGTCACCGCCGACATCTGCGCCTTTGGTGAAGATACCGCCGCCAAGACGGGCGAAGATCGAAATGAGGGACGCACCAAACCCCAGTGCGACGAGCGAGTCGATCACCGTGCGGCTGACCGGCTCAAAGCCCATCACTGTTGTCAGAAGGAAGTAATAGACCACCACCGACAGCAGGGCGAGGCCAGCAACCAGCATGCCCGTCACCGCGCCAGACTTGAACGCCATGGAGAGCCCTGCAGCCAGGCCCGTCCGCGAAGCCTCGGTCGTGCGCACATTGGCACGGACCGAAACCAGCATGCCGATAAAACCGGCCACACCGGACAGGATCGCCCCGATCAGGAAGCCGACAGCGACCTGCCAGCCGAGCAGGAAGAATACGGCAACGAAAACCACCGCACCGACCATCGCAATGGTGGTGTATTGGCGCTTCAGATAGGCATTTGCGCCTTCCTGGATCGCCTTGGCGATTTCCTGCATGCGTTCATTGCCCGCGCTGGCGGACAGGATGGAGCGGACTGTTACCGCGCCGTAGATCAGGGCCAGTATACCGGCCGCAATGACCAGCCATAGCCACAGCTCAATGCTCATAATTGGTTCCCCGTTTTGTTTCTTGTTTTTTAAGGGGGAATGGCCGCTTGACCGGCAGGCACAACGAATCGTGCTGCCTGCAGCCCCTCCCATTGACCCGCGGACTATGCCTAATGGGGTGAAGCGGCGCAATCAGTGTTGGTTTCAAACCCTAGCCGGGTCTGGACGCCGGGGATTAGCGATAGCGGCGCTGCAGCTGGATGCCCGCTGCCAGCGGTTCAAGCTCGCTGACAACCCCCGCGCCCAGCCGGGCATCAAGTGCCCGGTCCCAGTGCTCATACGTGTCGCCGGTTGAAAAGTCATCTCGCGACACAAGGGTGAAGGGGTGGGCATAGGCCAGACCAACAAGATCGTGCATCACGAAGTGAAGCTGCCGGCGGATTTCTGGAATGCTCGCTTCGTCGGCGAGATGCAGCCTGACGCTCAGAAATGAATACCCCGCCAGCCGGCCGTTATGGACCAGCGGAACGGTGATGGCGGGCAGGTCAAAATGCGGGGTCTCAGGCGGCGCAAGCCGCTCCCCGGCCTGCATCGCCAGATCGCGAAGATCATTGGGCACCACCAGCACGGACGTCTCTGCCTGCGCGGGCGGAGGCGCCGCCAGCGCCGTGGGCGCGGCCAGCAGGATCAGGGCAAGGAGGACAGCGAGGCGTTTCATGGCCTCACCCTACCCGTTCACCCGTCAAAAATGCGTGAATCCACCGGCCCCATGCTCGATCGGCGTGCCGCCGGAAACGACCGTCACCGTATCGCCAGAGCTGAACGCGCCCAGGACGGTCGCCCGCAGGCCTGCCTTGCGCAGCTCGGCGGTAAATGTGTCGACCCGCGCCTGCGGCACGGCGCACGCCAGCTCGTAATCATCGCCGAAGCTTGCCAGCGCCAGCCGTGCGGCCTGTGTGTCGTCCTGATTGTCCAGCCAGCGATGCGCCGCCTCCGATAGCGGCAACACATCAAGATCAATCTCCAGGGACAGACCGCTTGACGTGGCCAGATGGCCGCTGTCGGCGATAAGGCCGTCGCTGACATCTATGGCCGCATGCGCATGGGCATGCAGCGCATCGGCCAGCGCGAGGCGTGGCATCGGGAGCTGAAGACGCTCCAGCAGATGGGCCCGGTCATCGGCCGATGGCTGGTACTCTTTCGTTTCGACCTTAAGGCCGAGGCAGGCATCGCCGATCGTGCCGGTTACGACCAGACAATCTCCGGGCTTTGCGCCCGAACGGGTTATGGCCTTGCCAGCAGGCACCTCGCCGAATGCGGTCACGGCAATGACCCAGGGGCCCTTCGCCGACGTGGTGTCGCCGCCTATCAGGGTGATCGCAAATGCCTCCTGATCCACCGCCAGCCCGTCGGCAAATCCGCCCCGCAGCGCGTCAGTCGCGCCGGCTGGCCAGACGATATTGGTCATATACGCAACAGGCCGGGCGCCCATCGCCGCAAGATCCGACAGGTTCACACGCAACGCCTTGCGGGCTGCAAGCGCCGGGTCGGTGCCTTCAGGGAAATGGCGCCCCTCCACCAGCGTGTCGGCAGTGATGACCAGTTCCCGCCCCGACCGCACCGAGAGCAGCGCAGCATCGTCTTTCAGCTCAAGTGCGCCCTTGAAGCCCGCGGCCAGTGGTGCAAGGCGGTCCTTTATATATCCGAACTCGCCGTTCTCACTCATCAGCTCTCCGGCGCGGCGTCAGCGGCGGGGCGGGCTGCCCGGGCGAACGCATCCAGCGACGCGTTGATGAAAGCCGGTTCCGGCCCCTCGAAAAAGGCATGCGCGATGTCGACATACTCGTTGATGACCACGCGGGTCGGGACGTCGGTCCGGCGCAGCAGCTCATACCCACCTGCCCGCAGTATCGCCCGTACGGTGGCATCCAGACGCGACAGTTTCCAGCCCTCTTTCAGGGTAGAGGCCGTCAGCTTGTCGACATCATCCTGCGCCCGCACGACGCCGGAGAGCAGGTCTTCAAAGAAGTCCTCATCGGCCTCGATGAACTCACCCGGTTCGCCATCATGGCCAAAGCGGTGGTCGCGGAACTGTTTGACGACGGCGCGCGCGCCCGTGCCCGACAGCTCCATCTGATACAGCGCCTGCACAGCAGAGAGACGCGCCGAACGGCGAAGGCGGGCACGCGTATCGGAAGGCGTTTCCGTCATCTAGCGGGACCCGAAACGCTGGGCATTGGCGATCATCGCAAGTGCTGCCTCGGCGGCGTCCTTGCCCTTGTTCTTTTCGCTGACATGGGCGCGCACGCGCGCCTGACGGATATTCTCGACCGTGAGAATGCCATAGCCCAGCGGAACACCCTTCAGGGACAGATCCATCAGCCCGCGCGCGGACTCGCCGCACACATAATCATAGTGGCTGGTTTCGCCGCGGATCACACACCCAAGCGCCACATAGCCGTCATAGGGCTGCTTGCCGGCTTCGGCCATGGCGATCACGCCGGGAATCTCGAACGCGCCGGGCACTTCGATGATCTCGAACTCAGCGCCCGCTTCGGTCAGCGCGGCCGTCGCACCCTCCACCAGCTGCTCGGTAATATCCTCGTAGAACGGGGCCGCAATGATGAGAAGTTTCGGTCTAGCGGCCATCACGGCCTCCTTCTGGACAGGTCTGTTTCAACTAAGCTCGCGCTGGCTGGTGATTTCAAGGCCGTAGCCATCCAGCGCAACAATGGTCTGAGGCGTTGTCGTAAGCAGCTCCATGCGGCGAACGCCCAGATCAATCAGGATCTGCGCGCCCAGCCCGTATTCGCGCAGACGCCGCGCCTCGCGTGTGTCGGGCGGGTCGGACGGGCTGGCGCCAAAACGTTCCGTGATGGCAGACGGGTTGGTCTCGCGGATGAATACCATCACAGCAGGCCCGTCATGCGCCGCGAGCTCGGCAATGGCGTGCTCGACCAGCCCTGCCCGCCCGCCAAGCGCGCCCAGCACATCATCAGCAAAGCTGACCTTGTGCATGCGCACCAGCGGGGCATTGCCGGGCCGTATATCACCCTTCACCAGAGCGACATGCTCTACCGCATCCACAAGCGAGCGGTAGACAATCAGGCGGAAAGGCCCGCCATGGCGTGTCTCAACACTGGTTTCGAGGCGGCGCTCGATAAAACGGTCGTGCTGGCGCCGATAGGCGATCAGATCTGCAATCGTGCCGATCTTGAGATTATGGGCGGCGGCAAACCCCACCAGCTCCGGCAGTCGGGCCATCGTCCCGTCTTCGTTCATGATCTCACAGATCACGCCGGACGGGTTGGCACCGGCAAGGCGGGCAACATCCACCGCGGCTTCGGTATGGCCCGCCCGCACCAGCACGCCGCCATCGCGCGCCGTGATGGGAAATATGTGGCCGGGACTGACAATGTCTTCAGGCCCGGTCACCGGATCGATGGCAACAGCAACCGTGCGCGCGCGGTCGTGGGCGGAGATCCCTGTTGTGATCCCTTCGCGCGCTTCGATGGATACC
This sequence comes from Glycocaulis alkaliphilus, assembly GCF_004000605.1. Classification (NCBI taxonomy): domain Bacteria; kingdom Pseudomonadati; phylum Pseudomonadota; class Alphaproteobacteria; order Maricaulales; family Maricaulaceae; genus Glycocaulis; species Glycocaulis alkaliphilus. The sequence goes on from NZ_CP018911.1 coordinate 1,727,629, forward strand.
GTGAAAGCGGTCGTGTGGCGCGAGCGGTTGCGCGGCGTCATGGGCTGCAGGTGCAGCGCCTCGGCGCGTTCACGCGTCAGCGTCAGGCAGATCAGGCCCCGCCCGTGCTTGGTCATGAAGTTGATCGCGTCAGGCGTCGCAAACTGGGCCGGGATGACAAGATCGCCTTCATTCTCGCGATCTTCAGCGTCGACAAGAATGAACATCCGGCCGTTGCGGGCTTCTTCGATAATTTCCTCGGCAGAGGCGAGGTTGAACCCGTTTGCTGACATCACTTCACGTCCTTCGCGCCGGTCATTGCGGCAAGGCGCGCGGCGTAGCGCGCCATGATGTCCACCTCAAGGTTCACCCGCATGCCCGGCTGCAGGCGCGAGAGCGTGGTAACAGCCGCCGTATGGGGAATAATCATCAGATCGAAGGCTGTCCCAGACACGCCATTGACGGTCAGCGAGACCCCGTCAACCGCAATCGAGCCCTTCTCGGCGATAAAGGGGGCAAGCTCAGCGGGCGCCTCAACCGTCAGCGCCATCCAGCCATCAGTGTCGGTGCGGGCCCTCACGGTGCCTACGCCATCAACATGGCCCTGGACAATGTGTCCGCCCAGCTCGTCACCGACTTTGAGCGGGCGTTCCAGATTCATGCGCGAACCGGGCGTCCATTCGCCCAGCGTCGTCCGGCGGAGCGTTTCGGGTGACACCTCGACCTGATAGAGCGCGCCAGACTTGTCCGGCTCGATAGCGGTCACGGTCAGGCATACGCCGTCATGGGCGATGGAGGCGCCCAGCACCAGCTCGGCGGCGGGCCACGGCCCGCGCACCGTAAAACGGCGCACCGGCCCGTCTTCGAGAGCGGTCAGCTCGCCGACGGCAGTGACTATTCCGGTGAACATGGGTTGGTGCCTGCCGTCAGTTGCCTTCGCGCTCATAGCTTTCATGCAGGTCGCGTCCGATGACGCGAACCGATGTGCGCCGGAATTGGGGTGCGCTGGCCAGATTGCCAAGCCCAAGCGCTGCAAACACGTCCATGCCGTCCCCGCCAATGATCATCGGCGCACGGAACCATTCCAGCCGGTGAACCAGGCCGGCTTTCAGCGCTGACGCTGCCAGCCTGCCACCCGCCTCGATCAACACGCGCGAATGCCCTGCAGAGCCGAGATAACGCAAGGCAGCGCGCAGATCAGCGTGCCCGTCAGCGCCCGTCTCGACGCGCACCAGGCGCGCACCCTTCGCGCTGAGGGCCTTGGCCCGGGCTTCATCATCAGACCCATGGAAAATTATGGCGGGCCCTTCCTCGAAAAGCTTCGCGCCGGGCAGAATGCGAAGACGGGTATCGAGAACCGCCCTCTCCGGCTGATCAGCCGCTTTCACGCCGCCAGGACGCACCGTCAGGCGCGGATCGTCTGCCAGCACCGTACCGATCCCTGTCATGATGACGTCATAGCGTGCGCGCAGAGCGTGAACTGCGTCGCGCGCTTCCGATCCGGTGATCCATTGTGACTGGCCGGTCGACGTGGCGATCTTCCCGTCCAGCGAGGTCGCCAGTTTCAGCGTTACATGAACAAATCCAGCCATTATGCCTCGTCCTCGCCCTCACCTAGCTCGTCGCCAAGCTTTTCACCGCGGATGAACTCTGAAAAATCTGCCACTTCACGAAAATCGCGATACACCGACGCGTAGCGCACATAGGCAACCGGATCGAGATTGCGCAGCCCCTCCATGACGAGCTCGCCTATCCGCCGCGACGGAATATCCGGCTCGCCGCTGCTTTCCAGGCGCCGGATAATGCCCGAAATCATCTGCTCGATACGCTCGCGGTCAATCGAGCTCTTGCGCGCAGCCAGCAGCACCGAGCGCATCAGCTTGTCGCGCTCAAAGGGCACGCGCTTGCCGTCCGATTTTATGACCTGAAGGTCACGCAACTGCACCCGCTCAAACGTGGTGAAACGCGCGCCGCAGGACGGGCATTGCCGCCGCCTGCGGATAGCCTGCCCGTCTTCCGAAGGACGGGAGTCCTTTACCTGCGTATCAGGATGGGAGCAGAACGGGCAGCGCAACGGCCTGGCTCCTAGCCCAGATCAGGATAGATCGGGAAACGCCTGCACATGGCGATGACTTCCTCGCGTATGCGGCCCTCGACCTCTGCATTGCCTTCACGGTTCTCGGCGAGAGCATCGAGCACATCGGCCATCATCTCGCCGATCCGCCGGAACTCTGCAACGCCAAAGCCGCGCGTCGTCCCTGCCGGCGCGCCGATACGCAGGCCGGAGGTGACAGTCGGCTTTTCCGGGTCGAACGGCACGCCGTTCTTGTTGCAGGTCATGTGAGCGCGTTCCAGCGCCGCCTCGGAGATGTCCCCGGTCAGCTTTTTCGGACGCAGATCGATGAGCGCCAGATGGCTGTCGGTACCGCCCGAAACCAGCGCGTAACCGGCATCTGACAGGGCACCGGCCATGGCGCGGCAATTCTCCACCACACTGGCCGCGTACTGCTTGAATTCCGGGCGTAGCGCCTCACCAAAGGCGACCGCCTTGCCGGCAATCACATGCATCAGCGGACCGCCCTGAAGACCGGGGAAGACAGCCGAATTGATCTTCTTGCCAATATCCGCATCGCGCGAAAGCACCATACCGCCCCGCGGACCACGCAGCGTCTTGTGCGTCGTGGTCGTCACCACATCGGCGTGCGGAACCGGGTTGGGATAGACGCCTGCTGCGGCCAGTCCGGCGAAATGCGCCATATCGACCAGAAGCAGGGCGCCAGCCTCATCGGCGATGGAGCGAAACTTTTCAAAGTCGATCTCGCGCGGATAGGCCGAACCACCGGCGATGATCATTTGCGGGCGCAATTCAAGGGCCTGCTCGCGCAGCTTGTCATAGTCGATCAGGGCATCGCTCTCGCGCACGCCATAATGATGCGCCTCGAACCATTTGCCCGACATGTTCGGACGTGCGCCATGGGTCAGGTGCCCGCCGGCAGACAAATCAAGGCCGAGAATGCGATCACCAGGTTTCAGCAGGGCCAGAAACACGGCCTGGTTGGCCTGACTTCCCGAGTTGGGCTGGACGTTGGCATAGGCCGCACCAAACAGCGTCTTGGCGCGCTCGATGGCCAGTTCCTCGGCAATGTCGACAAACTCGCAGCCGCCATAATAGCGCTTGCCGGGATAGCCTTCGGCATACTTGTTGGTGAGCGGTGAACCTTGCGCTTCGAGAACCGCGCGGCTGACAATGTTTTCCGACGCGATCAGCTCGATCTGGTCCTGCTGGCGCCCGATCTCTTTTGCGATGGCGCTGGCAATCTCGGGATCGCGGCTGGCCAGCGTTTCGGTGAAAAACCCGTTGCTGACGGTTTCCTGGGCTGCATCCGGCATCGGCGACTCCCTCGTTGCGGCTGTTCGAATGACCCTGAAATACGCGCTGGCGAAGCGCTTCACAACCACACACCACCGCACACGGCAAAAAGCCGCGTCCCGTAAGCGGCGCGCCGGCACCGGAGCATGACACCTCACACGAAGATTTATGATTTCTTTTACTGCACAAACTTCATGGTATTGGCAGAGCCTATACTTGTTCGGCCAACCAAAGCGGTTTACACAAATTGCAAGCCGCCTCCCCTTAAACAGAAGCGAATGTCAGGTGATGAATATGACCGAAGACAACACTGCCCCGATCGATCAGGAAGAAGTATTGCGGATGACCACCGACATCGTGGCATCCTACGTCGCCAACAACACGATTGCCGCTGACGGGGTGCCGGAAATCATCCGTCAGGTGCATGGCGCGCTGCGCGAACTGACCGGCGGAGAAGTCAAGCCTGAAGCCAAGGCGAAGCCGGCTGTGCCTGTGTCGCGGTCTGTCACTGACGACTACATCATCTGCCTTGAAGACGGCAAAAAGCTGAAAATGCTCAAGCGCTATCTGCGCTCGCAGTATGATATGTCGCCGGACGATTACCGCCGCAAATGGGGCCTGCCGTCTGATTATCCGATGGTGGCACCCGCCTATTCGCGCCGCCGGTCTGATTTCGCCAAGGAAATCGGACTTGGCCGTGGCGGCCGCAAGTCACGCAAATAGCATCTGGCTCTATCGTCAGACGATGACGCCCCGGCCTTTTGGCCGGGGCGTTTTTTGTGTGCCATCAGTGTTCAGGCCGAGACGCCGCGCCAGCTTGCGCAGGGCCACCCGCTCCAGATCATGCCGGGCCGTGCGGGCCGGGCCGAACACGACCACCTCGGTTCCGGTTGCGGCATCAATAGCGGCAAGGCGCACCGAATCGGCCAGTCCCAGATATTCGAAGATGATTTCCCGGCCGGGCAGTCCGCCTCGGCCCGTCATTACGCGACCCGGGCGTTCGCATACCGCGCGTATACAGCCTGCAGCGCGGCAATCAGCTGATCAAACATCTCGTCGGTATGCAGAGGCGACGGCGTGAAGCGCATCCGCTCTGTGCCTTTCGGGACAGTGGGATAGTTGATCGGCTGAACATAAATCCCGTGCTCATCGAGCAGCGCATCCGTTATCCGCTTGCACAGCACCGGATCACCCACATGCACCGGCACGATATGGGTCGCGGACTCCATTACCGGCAGTCCAGCCGCCTTCATGCGGGCTTTCAGCGTCGCGGCCCGTTCCTGGTGCTGGTCACGAAGGTGCGAGGAGGATTTGAGATACTCCACGCTGGCACGCGCGCCCGCAGCCAGCACGGGCGCGAGCGAGGTCGTGAAGATGAAACCCGGTGCCGCAGACCGCACCGCGTCGCATATCACCGCATCGGCCGCGATATACCCGCCCATGACGCCGAACGCCTTGCCGAGCGTCCCTTCGATGATGTCGAAACGGTGCATCAGACCGTCACGCTCGGCAATTCCGGCGCCGCGCATGCCGTAAAGGCCAACCGCGTGTACCTCGTCGAGATAGGTCAGGGCGCTATACTTGTCGGCGAGATCACAGACCGCCTCAAGCGGGCCAATATCTCCATCCATCGAATAGACTGATTCAAGCGCGATCAGTTTCGGCGCATCCAGCGGGGCAGCCCGCAGCAACTCTTCGAGATGTGCCACGTCGTTGTGCCGCCAGACATGCTTCTCGCAGCCGGAATGGCGCACGCCTTCGATCATGGACGCATGGTTCAGCGCGTCCGAATAAATGATGAGGCCAGGCAGTATCTTGCCGAGCGTCGCCAGCGTGGCCTGATTGGCGATATAGCCGGACGTGAAGAGCAGCGCGGATTCCTTCTGGTGAAGGTCTGCCAGCGAGCGCTCCAGTTCCACATGGTAGTGCGTCGTGCCCGAGATATTGCGTGTACCGCCAGAGCCGGCCCCGACATCGTCAATCGCCTGCTTCATCGCGCCCGTCACGCACGCGCTTTGCCCCATGCCCAGATAATCGTTGGAACACCAGACGGTGACCTCGCGCATGCTGCCATCATCGGCGCGGTAGCGTGCTTTCGGAAACTCGCCCTTCTTGCGCAGCAGGTCGGCGAACACGCGGTAGCGCCCTTCGGCACGCACCCGTGCGACCGACGCCTTGAATGCTGCTGCGTAATCCATGTCGTGTTCTCCTGACCGCTCTGATGGCGGACTATCGGGCCGGTCTTGTCTGAGCCGTATATGGACTGGTTTCATGCATACCGGAAGGCGGACCGATTGTCGCGCCTTCTAGTTGAAACTGTTTCGCAATTTCATTCCGTCCGGTTGGCGGCGATCATTTCAATGATCCCTGAGAAGTCTTTCTCATTTCCTCCGGATTCGGTGAACAGAGTGTAGAGCTTCTCGGCATGGGCGCCGAGCGGAATGGCGGCATTCGCCGATTGCGCGGTTTCAAGCGCAAGCCGCAGATCTTTCAGCATCATGGGCGCAGCAAAGCCTGGCTTGTAGCCGCGATTGGAGGGCGCAGCCGGAACCGGCCCCGGAACCGGGCAATAGCTGGTCATCGACCAGTTCTGCCCCGACGCCTTGGACGAAATGTCGAAGAAGCGCTGCGGATCGAGACCCAGCTTCTGCGCCAGCGCAAACGCCTCGCACGTGCCGATCATGTGGATGCCCAGCAGCATGTTGTTGCAGATCTTGGCCGCCTGCCCGGCCCCGGAATCACCAGCGCGGATCACCGCCTTGCCCATCTTCTCCAGAAAAGGCTTTGCCGCTTCGAAAGCCTCTTCAGGCCCGCCGACCATGAAGGTCAGCGTGCCGCCTTCGGCCGCCGCCACGCCGCCAGATACCGGCGCATCCACGAATTTGATCCCGGCCTTGGCTGCCACGCCGCCAACGGCGCGCGCCGAATCCACATCAATAGTCGAGCAATCCATCAAAATGGCGTCGGGCTTCACATGAGCGATGATCCCCTCCTCGCCCTCATAAATGCCCCGCACATGCTTGCCGGCGGGCAGCATGGTCACAACCGCATCGGCGCCAGAGACCGCTTCGAGCACGCTTGATGCGGCCTTGCCGCCCTGCCCGGAAAACACCGCGACCGCATCCTGATTGAGGTCGAACCCGCGCACCTCATGGCCGGCCTTGACCAGATTCACGGCCATGCCCGAACCCATATTGCCCAGTCCGATAAAGGCGATGACGGCCATGATGTGTCCTCCGGAGATTATGGTTATTGTCTAGTCGAGAAAGCTCTGTTCGCGCTCCGCTTCCAGCGGAACGAACATCGCCTCCACGTCTTCAGGGCGCATTTGCGGCCCCCATTTGGGGGCATTGTCCTTGTCGATGATGACAGCGCGCACGCCCTCGTAGAAGTCCGAACCCTCCACCAGCAGACGCATGGACACGCGCAAATCCTGCTGCATCACGGCGCGCAAATCGAGATCTGCGCCCTTGCGCAGCGCGGCCAGCGTGACCGCGCAGGAGGTGGGCGATTTGGAGTTGAGGATGGAGAGCTGCTTGGCCGACCAGGCGTCACCCGCCGCTTCGAGGCGCGCTTTCATCGCGGCCAGCTCATCACCGGCAAACGCCGCATCAATCAGCCCGCCCAGATGCGCCAGATCAGACTCGCCGGGATCACCGGCATGGGCTTCCAGAATGTCTTCAAGCGCCTCGCCATCAGCATCGAGCTCAGCGCTCTCCAGCGCGGCGATAAGGGCCTCCTGCCGGTCAGAGGGCACATAGTGCGTGGCCACGCCAGCCGCGAGGCTGTCAGCGGCTTTCAGGCGCGCGCCCGTCAGCCCCATCCACATGCCCGTCTCGCCTTTCAGGCGCGGCAGGAAATACGCGCCGCCGACATCCGGGTGGAAACCGATGCCGGTTTCCGGCATGGCAAACATCGTCCGGTCGCCCGCCACGCGGTGCGAGCCGTGAACCGAAATGCCGACCCCGCCCCCCATCGTGATGCCGTCGATCAGGGCGATATAGGGCTTGGGATATTCAAAGATCAGCGTGTTGAGCTGGTATTCGTCGCGCCAGAATTTCCAGGCTTCATCGCCGCCCGCCTTGCCGCTTTCCGCCAGCATGCGAATGTCGCCGCCCGCGCAGAAGCCCTTGCCCCCTGCCCCGTCGACGACCACAGCTTTCACGCTGTCATCCTCGCGCCAGTCGAGCAGCGCCTTGATGAGCCCGTCGATCATTTCCTGATTGAGGGCGTTCAGCGCCTCAGGCCGGTTCAGCGTGATACGGCCCACGGAGCCGGTTTTGCGGGCGTTTATGAGGGAGGTCATCGGGCCGGAAATCCTTATGTGCGTCTAGCGGAGGTCGATGAAAGGCGCACCAAGCGCCTCGCAGGCTGCTAACAGCCCGGCATCCCGGCTGGCAAGGGGCGCGTCCAGCGTCACCGCCAGCGAAAGATAGGCGAAATCGAACAGGGAAAGGTTTGCCGCCAGTGCGCCCTGGCCGCTTGCCAACGTGTCGTCTATCGAGGCCGGAGCGAAATAGCGGATGCCCAAGGCGTCCAGACCGTCGAGAGCATCTTGGTAAATCAGGCCCCGCCGTGAAAACCGGACGAACTGATTGCCCACCTCCCAGCCGAAGATATAGGGCGCTGCCAGTTCGTACTCATCAGATTGCGCGAGCAGCTTTTGCGTTGCTGGCGTCGATTGCGAGGGCAGCACCCACGCAATCGCGACCGATGCATCAAGCACGAGCGCGCTCAAGTGCGGCCAAGCTCTTTAAGCTCTTCCCAGCTGAGCGCATCCTCTTCCGGGTCTGGCCGGATGGTTGCGCCAAGGGCGCGAAAGCGCTCTACCAGCTCACGGGCTGGTACTTTTTTCCGGGGCTGCCGTGATGGCACCAGATCCGCCAGCGGCTTGCCGTGGCGGGTGATGGTGATGGGCTCGCCCGTCTTCTCCAGCTCGTCGAGCAGGCGGGAGAGATGGGTTTTGGCCTCAAGCACGCCGACATATTTCATCATGGCACCCGTCAATTCTGACCAGAAGTCTGACCATAATAGCTCAAATTCTGGTCAGAATCCATGGTGAGCTGACAATGCCGTTTTTCATCGTTTCCCGACGCAGATTAGCCTAACCCATTTCTTGATCCCGGCAGGTGCCCGGAAAGCCAAGAAGCTCCAACCTCGTCACCCCCACGAAGGTGGGGGTCCAGAGATTATGGAGCGAAGGCAGTTGTCGTCAGCTCTGGGTTCCCGCCTGCGCGGGAACGACGAAGAGGAAATTCTACCGCAAAACATCCTTCGCGATGATGACGCGCATGATCTCGTTGGTGCCTTCAAGGATCTGGTGGACGCGTAAGTCCCGCACGATCCGCTCGATCGGGTAATCCTTCAGATAGCCATAGCCGCCATGCAGTTGCAGGGCGTCATTGGCGATTTTGAAGCCGAGATCGGTCGCGAACCTTTTGGCCATCGCGCAGTATTTCGGCGCGGCAGGATCGTTGGCATCCAGCGCCGCGGCAGCCCGGTAGAGCATGAGGCGCGAGGCTTCGAGCTCGGTTGCCATGTCGGCCAGCTTGAATTCATTGGCCTGAAACGCGGAGACCGGCTTGCCGAACTGCTTGCGCTCCTTGGTGTAGGCCACGGCGAGATCAAAGGCTTCGGACGCACCGCCCAGCGAGCACGCGCCGATATTGATGCGCCCGCCATTGAGGCCTTTCATGGCGAGGGTAAAGCCCATGCCCTCGTCTGCCAGGCGGTTCTCCACCGGCACCCGGCAGTCTTCAAAATTCACGACAGCTGTGGGCTGCGAGTTCCAGCCCATCTTCTTCTCGTTCGCACCGAAGGAGAGGCCCGGCGTGCCCTTCTCCACCACGATTGTGGAGATGCCTTTCGGCCCGTCTTCGCCCGTGCGGCACATGACGACATATAGGTCTGACACCCCGCCGCCGGAGATGAAGGCTTTCGCGCCGTTCAGCACATAATGGTCGCCATCGCGCACAGCCTTGGTGCGCAGGCTGGCGGCGTCCGACCCCGCACCGGGTTCGGTCAGGCAGTAGGAGCCGATAATCTCCATGGCGGTCAGGCGCGGCAGCCAGCGCTGGCGCTGTTCTTCGGTTCCCCACGTGTCGATCATCCACGACACCATGTTGTGGATGGAGATGAAGGCTGCGGTCGACACGCATCCGCGCGAGAGCTGCTCAAAGATCAGCGCCGCATCAAGCCGGCTCATGCCCGATCCGCCCACATCATCGCGCGTGTAGATACCGGCAAAGCCCATCTCGGCGGCTTCTTTGAGGACATCGACCGGGAAATGCTTTTCTTCGTCCCAGCGCGCGGCATTGGGCTTCAAACGGTCATCAGAGAATTTGCGTGCGGCGTCCTGAATCAGCGCCTGCTCTTCCGTCAGCTCGAAATTCACGGCAAACCTCCTGACAAGCTCTAACGGTCTTTGGCACGCGAGATAGACGAAATGGCCCTGTTTCCCAATACCCGCCTGCGGCGCACGCGCAGCCAGCCCTGGATCCGCAATCTGGTACGCGAGACCCATCTGACCCCGCACGACCTCATCTGGACGATTGTCGTATCAGACAGCGCAGACCCTATCGAGCCGGTCGAAGCCATGCCCGGCACGGTGCGTATGAGCGTCGCCGAAGCGGCGAAAGCCGCGAAGCGCGCGCGTGATCTTGGCATCCCGGCGATTGCCATCTTCCCGCATATCGCCCCCTCGCTGAAGGATGGTTCGGGCAAGGAAGCGCTCAATCCTGACGGCCTCGTCATGCGCGCGGTCAAAGCCATGAAGGATGCCGCCCCGGAAGTGGGCATAATCTGCGATGTCGCGCTCGATCCCTTCACCGATCATGGCCATGACGGGGTGATGGAGAGCGGCGTGATCCTCAATGACGCGACCGTCGATCTCCTCATCGCGCAGAGCCTTGCCCAGGTTGAGGCGGGCTGCGATGTGCTGGCCCCGTCCGACATGATGGATGGCCGCATCGGCGCGATCCGGGGTGCGCTGGAGGAGGCTGGCCATACCGACACGCTGATCCTCTCCTATGCCGCGAAGTATGCATCGGGCTTTTATGGCCCGTACCGCTCCGCCATCGGCTCGGCGGCGCTGAAAGGTGACAAGAAGACCTATCAGATGGACCCGGCCAACAGTGATGAAGCCCTGCGCGAAGTGGCCATGGACATTGAAGAAGGCGCCGACATGGTGATGGTCAAGCCCGGCCTGCCCTATCTCGACATCGTCACCCGCGTGAAGGAGGCGTTCGGCGTGCCGACCTATGCCTTCCAGGTGTCCGGCGAGTACGCCATGATCATGGCGGCCGCGCAAAACGGCTGGATTGATGGCGAGCGGGTGATGATGGAAACCCTCACCTGCTTCAAGCGCGCAGGCGCGGACGGCATCCTCACCTATTTCGCGCCCATGGCCGCGGAGATACTGGGGGAGTAGCGCTCTCAAACCTGTCGTGGCCCGGCTTGTCCGGGCCACCCATGCCTCTGGCCTTTGAGCAACGGGTTACTTGCGGAAGGCGTTACGCCGTCCGAAGAGCGCGACTGCGCGCCCGCGACTGCCTGCCCCCGGCCCCGATCGGGGGTTCGCGGAACATCGCAACGCGGATGCGTTGCGGAACTAAAAGAGGCATGGGTCCCCCGGATCGCTTCGCGCCCGGAGGATGACAAGCGGAGATGGCTAATCAATCTTCCCGATCGGTGGCAGGGACCAGCCAAAGAGGATGGCCGCGCCGCGTATCGTGAAAGCCAGCGCAGCGGCCCCGAGCGCGGCGACACTGGTCATCACGCCCATCTGCACGGCGATGATGTAGGCCGAAGCCCCTGCGAGCGCCGCGAGCGCGTAGATTTCCGCGCGCAGTATCAGCGGCACCTCGTTGACGATGATGTCGCGTAACAGTCCGCCAAAGGCGGCGCTCATCACGCCGGTCAGCGCCGCGATGGACCAGTGCGCCCCGGCGGCAAGGCCGGCTTGTGCCCCGATAACGCAGAAAACGCTTAAGCCCGCCGCATCGGCCCAGACCAGAGCTTGTCTGCGTGTGCCCTTGCCCGACGTGACGAGCGCTGAGCCGTAATAGCCTGCCACGCCGCCAATCAGCGCCAGGGCGAGATATTCCGGCGCATTGACCCAGTAGACAGGCAGGCTTCCCAGGATCATGTCGCGCAGCGTACCCCCGCCCATGCCGGTCACGGCACCCAGAATGGCCGCGCCAAACGGATCAAGCCGGTTGCGCGCGGCGATAATCCCGCCAGAGACGGCGAACAGGAACACGCCTGCATGGTCGAGAATGGAAAAGAGAAGCTCGACGCTCATTCGCGGTTCAGCCGCGCAATGAGGCTGGACGTATCCCAGCGTTTGCCGCCCATGGCTTCCACTTCGCCATAGAACTGATCGACCAATGCGGTGACGGGTAGCTTGGCGCCATTGGCCCGCGCCTCTTCAAGCGCGATACGAAGATCCTTGCGCATCCATTCAACAGCAAAGCCGAAATCGAACTTGCCCTGATCCATGGTCTGCCAGCGGTTTTCCATCTGCCAGCTCTGCGCCGCGCCCTTGGAGACCGCGCTGATGACGGTTTCCACGTCCAGCCCTGCGGCTTGCGCAAAGTGAATACCTTCGGACAGCCCCTGCACCAGGCCGGCAATGCATATCTGGTTGACCATCTTGGTCAGCTGACCGGCGCCCGCCGGCCCCGCATGGACAATGGCCTTGGCGCAGGCCTGCATGACGGGTTCGGCCTTGGCGAAAGCATCTGCGTCCCCGCCGCACATGATGGAAAGCTGGCCGTTCTCTGCGCCTGCCTGCCCGCCAGACACCGGCGCATCGACAAAGCCGATACCGCGCGCGCTGGCAGCTGCGTGAAGTTCGCGTGCCAGCTGGGCGGACGCCGTGGTGTGATCGACGAGCACCGATCCTGGCTTCATGTGTTCGAGCAGCGGCAGGGCAATCGCGCGGACATCGGGATCATCGCCCAGGCACATGAAGACGATGTCTGCCCCGTCAGCGGCCTCTTCAGGGCTGCTGGAGGCGGTGCCCGCGTGCTGATCTGCCCAGGCCTTCGCCTTGGCTGCTGTCCGGTTCCAGACACGCACCTCATGGCCCGCAGCCTTGAGGTGGCCTGCCATCGGAAAGCCCATCACGCCGAGGCCGAGAAATGCTGCGCAGGCCATGTGTATCGTTTCCTTCGTGTTTAGTGCGCCGCTGCGAATACCGAACGGTGGAATACCAGCGCGGGCGCTATGCGCGGCTGGTCGAAAGCCGCCACCCGCCCGACAATGATGATGTGGTCTCCACCCTCATGCACCGCGTCAAGCGTGCATTCAAAACGCGCTATCGCGTCCCTGACCAGCGGCACGCCGGTCTGCCCTTCTGCCCATTGGCCGCCTGCACGCCCCAGATCATCATCGCGCGCGCAGGCCAGCGCCAGCGCTTCCTGATCGGCTCCCAGCACATTGATGGCAAAGCGCGGTGCGGACGAGAACTGGCCATATCGCAGGCTCGCCCGGTCAAGCGACCACAGCACCAGCGGCGGCTCCAGCGAGACTGACGCAAACGAGTTGATGGTCAGCGCGCGGGCGCGGCCATCCTCCAGCACCGTGACCAGCGCCACGCCGGTGGGATAGCAGCCCAGAGCATCGCGGAATGCGCGCGCAGTTTCCAAAGTGTGCCTCCATCCGGTGCTTCAACCCGCCCTTAACCCTGTTCGTGTAGCTTGGCGATACAACAACAAGAATGCGGGTGGGATATGGCGTCCGGTCAACCAATCATCATCAAGAAAATCAAGAAGGCCGGACATGGTCATCATGGCGGCGCTTGGAAAGTGGCGTATGCAGATTTCGTCACAGCGATGATGGCGTTCTTCCTGCTGATGTGGCTGATCAACTCGGTCGATCAGGAGCAGTTGCGCGGCGTGGCCGACTATTTCTCTCCTTCCACCGTCAGCACCGACAATACCGGCTCCGCGCCACTGCGCCTGATGCCGCCGCGCGGCGATGAAGGCGTCTCCAGCCCGGACATGGCGTTTTTGGAACGCAATCCGACCTCGCACGCCCCGGGTTCAGGAACTGACGAAACACCCGATAATGGCGAAGGCAGCCCGCGTGACATCGCGCAGGACGCGCTGACCAGCGCCCTGGCGCGCCGCGAACAGGCCGAGTTTGAAAGCGCGGAGATGTCTTTGCGTCAGTCGCTGGAAGAAATGCCCGAGCTTGCCGAGCTCTCCCGCCACCTGATCATAGACCAGACGCCTGAAGGCCTGCGCATCCAGCTGATCGATGAGGAAGGCCGTCCGATGTTCAACGCCGGAGCCACCCGTCCCAATGAGCGCGCCATCGTGCTTCTGCGCGCAGTTGCCAATGCGGTGGAGCGCCTGCCGAACCGGATCACCATCTCTGGTCACACCGATGCCTCGCCCGTTCCGGCCAATGCGCCGTCGAACTGGGAGTTGTCATCTGCCCGCGCCAATGCAGCGCTGCGCATATTGCAGGAGCGCGGCATCTCTGACGACCGGGTGTCTGATGTCCGCGGCAAGGGCTCTGCCGAACCGCTTTTCCCGGACGATCCCTACATGGCAGGCAATCGCCGCCTGTCGATCGTGCTGCTGCGTGAAGCGCCCGTGCTGCCACCGGGGGGCGCGCTGTAAGCGCCCGCCTCTTGTATGAAAACGGGCTGTTCCGGTGGAACTGCGCTGAGGCTACACTGATTTCAATCCTGATGCGGATTCGCCGCCAGTATTGAGGGATCAGAATTGCCGTGACGCACCCGTTCACCACGCGCCAGCTGCCGTTCTTCCTGACGGCACCGACGCCCTGCCCCTACCTGCCGGGGCAGCTTGAGCGCAAGGTGTTTACCAGGGTCGATCCGGCAGACGGGCCAGGGCTGAATGACGCGCTGACGCATGCAGGCTTCCGCCGCTCCCAGTCCATCCTTTACCGGCCCGCCTGCGAACGCTGCTCGGCGTGCAAATCGGTGCGGATTCCCGTCTCAGAGTTCACGTTCTCCCGGTCGCAGCGGCGCATCCTGAAACGCAATGACGACCTGATGGTCGACATCCGTCCGGCCGATGCCACGACCGAGCAATTTGCCCTGATGAGCCGCTATCTGGAATCGCGTCACGGCGACGGTGACATGGCTGGCATGCACTTCCTCGATTATGTCGGCATGGTCGAAGACGGAATGCAGCGCACCCATATCGCCGAATACCGCGATGCAGCGGGGCATCTGGCCGCCGCCGCCCTCGTTGACGAACTCCCCGACGGGCTATCGCTGATCTACAGCTTTTTTGACCCCGACCGCGCGCCTTTCAGTCCCGGCAGTTTCATGATCCTTGACCATGTGCGGCGCGCGAAAGCCGCCAGCCTCGCCCACATCTATCTGGGCTACTGGGTCAAGGGCAGCGCAAAAATGGACTACAAGGCGCGCTTTTCGCCACTGGATGTCCTCGAGCCCGCAGGCTGGCGGCGGTTAGAGGCTGGCGAGTAGCCCAAAGCCTGCTATTGAAGGCGTAAAGGCCCGCTCTGGAATCGGGCCGTCAGCGTGCAAAGCGCGTCTACGGGGAGACAGTCATGGATCGCAGGACATTCCTGAGCGGGGCGGCAATCACGGCCGCCGCAACAGCAACCGCCTGTTCGCAGGAAACACAAGGTGAGGTGGCCGCACCGGCCGTGAACCGGCGGCGCACCCGCAGGCTGCGCATGGTCACCACCTGGCCGGCAAATTTTCCAGGGCTAGGCACCGCCGCCGATACGACCGCCCGGCTGATCGGCGAAATGTCCGGCGGCGAGCTGGAAGTGCAGGTTTATGGCGCGGGCGAGATTGTCGGCGCGTTTGAGGTCTTTGACGCGGTCTCCAACGGCGTCGCCGACATGTACCACGCGGCAGAGTATTACTGGCAGGGCCGTTCACCGGCCTACAATTTCTTCTGCGCGGTTCCGATGGGCATGACGGCCATGGAAATCATGGCCTGGGTGGAATATGGCGGCGGACAGGAATTGTGGGACGAGCTCTCGGCCCAGTTCAATATCAAACCCTTCCAGGCTGGTAATTCCGGCCACCAGATGGGCGGGTGGTTCAAGCGCGAGATCAACGCACTCTCGGACTTCCGCGGCTTGCGCGTACGCATGCCGGGCCTTGGCGGCGATGTGATCCGCGCACTGGGCGGCGCGGCGGTCGCCCTGTCTGGCGGCGAGATCTACCAGGCCCTCCAGTCCGGCGCGATTGATGCCACCGAATGGGTTGGGCCGTGGAATGATCTGGCTTTCGGCTTCTACCGCGAAGCGCCGTTCTACTACGGCCCGGGCTTCCATGAACCCGGCTCCTCGCTCGCACTGGGCATGAATCTGGGCGTCTGGGAAAGCCTGCCTGCCAATCAGAAAGCCATCGTGAAAGCGGCAGCCCATGCCGCCAACAATCTGTCGATTGCCGAATTTACCCACCATAACGGCATCGCGCTGCAAACCCTTATCGAGGATCACGGCGTGCAGCTTCGCAATTTCTCCGACGAGATATGGCGCGAGCTGGGCCGGGTCAGCGAGGAAGTGGTGGCCAATGCCGCCAATGCGGACGCCATCTCCCGCCGGGTTTACAACAGCTACGTCCAGTCGCGCCGCCGTTCGCGCGAATGGGCCAACGTGTCCGAGACGCCATACCTGCAAAAACGCGAACTCGTGCTCGGTGGATAGACAATGCGAGCGGGCGACTGGCTGCTCATCGCCATTCTGGCCTTTACCGGCCTGCTCATACTCGCCGACATCGCGACGGGCGGCAGTGTTCAGGCATGGATCGCATCCGACCTCTCCGCCCGTGGGCGCGATCTCGGTATCGCTCTGGGCTGGGTAGGCTGGGCGCTGACGCCCGTTATCGCGCTGCCGCTGGTCGCCGCCCTGTGGATTGTGATCGCTGCGCCGCCCGCCCTGATGACCGCAGCACTGGTCCGCACCAGCGTCATCATCGATGCCGTCAACCGCGCCATTGGTGACGCGGCCCGCTGGTTTGCTCTCGCGCTGGTTCTGGTCACCAGCCTTGTTGTCATTCAGCGTTATGTTTTCGGGGTTTCGGTCACAAAGCTGCAGGAAAGCATTATATACCTGCACGCTCTACTTTTCCTTCTGTCCAGCGCGGTCACCCTGCTGGCGGGCGGGCATGTGCGGGTCGATATTTTCTACTCGCGCCTGTCGTCCAGGGCGAAGGCGTGGACTGATCTTGCTGGCGTCTATCTGGCGCTGATCCCGATGTGCTGGCTGATCCTCGACACGTCGCGTACCTATGTGGGCGGTGCCTGGCGGATACTGGAACGCTCGCGCGAGAGCGACGGCCTGCCTCTGGTCTTTGCCCTGAAAACCGCCATTCCCGTCTTTGCCGTAATGATGATCGCGCAAGGGGTCTCGATGGCCGCAAGAGCGGCGCTGACGCTGGCTGACAGGGACACCCCTGACGAAGGCCTGCGCGAGGACGCGCCGACGGGAGCCCTGTGATGGACCTCCTGCTCGTCGCCCTTCCCTTCCTGATGTTTGTCACGGCAGTGATCGCGCTGCTGCGTGGCTTCCCGGTAGCGTTTACGCTGGCCGGTGTCGCCATCCTCTTTGCGCTGATCGGCCTGGCGCTGGACGCGTTCGACCCGCTGCATTTGCGCGCCTTCCCGCAGCGCATCTACGGCAACATCATGGAGATGGACAAATCCATCCTCGTGGCCGTGCCGCTTTTCGTCTTCATGGGCGTAATGCTGGAAAAATCGCGCGTCGCCGAGGAATTGCTTGAAGCCATGGGCGCGCTCTTCGGCTCGATGCGCGGCGGGCTTGGCATCTCGGTGGTGATCGTCGGGGCCTTGCTCGCGGCATCCACCGGCATCGTAGGCGCCACCGTGGTAACGATGGGCCTATTGTCGCTTCCGACCATGCTGCGCCGTGGCTATGACCCGGCGCTCGCCAGCGGTTCAATCGCCGCGTCCGGCACGCTGGGGCAGATCATTCCGCCGTCTATCGTACTGATCCTGCTGGGCGACCAGCTGGGTTCGGCCTATGCGCGCGCGCAGCGTGAACAGGGCATTTTCGCGCCCGACATTTTGACCGTGGGCGATCTGTTTGCAGGGGCACTCATTCCCGGCCTGCTGCTGGTTGGCGCCTATATCGTCTACCAGATCGTCATCGCGATAATCCGTCCTGCGGCCTCACCGGCCATTCCCAAAGAGGAACTGAACGCGGACATCTTCAAGGCGCTGCGCGCGCTGATACCGCCGCTGGCGCTGATCGTTGCGGTGCTGGGTTCGATCCTTGCCGGCCTTGCCACACCCACCGAAGCCGCCGGTGTCGGCGCGCTCGGCGCAACCCTGCTGGCGGGTTTCCGCAATGCGGGCGCATCGTCCAATCCGCGCGGTGGGCGCTGGCTGGTGGCTATCGGTGCTATCAGCCTGCTGGCGCTGATCGCTGCGGCCATGGCGCTCAATCTGCGCGCCGGAGTGGACGGCAATGAGCGCCTTCTGACCCTGGGCCTCGGCGCGGTGGCCGTTGCGGGCACGCTATGGGCGCTCATCCGCCTGTTCCGCACACGCGTACTCGACGAGGTGATGACACAGACCGCGCGCATCTCCTCCATGGTTTTCGTGATCCTGATCGGTGCCTCCCTGTTTGCGCTGGTATTCCGGGAGCTCGGCGGTGATGGCAGCGTGCGCGCCATGCTGGAGGCTGTGCCGGGCGGCGTGTTCGGCGCGGTGCTGGTGGTGATGCTGATCATGTTCGTGCTGGGCTTTTTCCTCGATTTCATCGAGATCACCTTCGTGGTCGTGCCTATCGTCGCGCCAATCCTGTTCCTGATGGGCGTGGACCCGATCTGGCTGGGCGTGCTGATGGCGTTGAACCTGCAGACCAGCTTCCTGACCCCGCCCTTCGGCTTTGCGCTGTTCTATCTGCGCGGTGTGGCGCCGCCTTCCCTGCCGACAAGCGCCATCTATCGCGGTGCCATCCCCTTCGTTATCATTCAGCTTTTCGCAATAGCGCTGGTTGCCGCCCTGCCCTGGCTCGCAACCGCCCTGCCAAGAGCACTTTATGGCTGAATCTCGCCCTGACGACGCGCCCGGCGGTCCGACCCCCGCAGAACGCGCAACATTGCAGCGCTTTGTCATTGTCGTTGCGGCGCTGGCACTGACCGGACTTTTCGTCTGGATGGTGAAGGATTTTCTGGGCGCGGTCTTCCTTGCCGCCGTGCTGGCCCTGATGCTGACACCCATTCAGGACGACATGGCCGACACGCTGGGCGGCCGGGCACGCCTGTCGGCGAGCCTGCTGATGGTATCGGTCATCCTGATAGGCATGGTGCCGCTGGGCATACTGGTCGTCATCGTCGTGCGCGAAGCGTTGCAGGTAAGCGAGTCGCTCACCCCCTTCGTGCAGGAACAGGTAACGAACTGGCGGGCAGCAGGCGGCGGTGTACCCGAATGGGTGCCGTGGCGCGAGGAAGTGATCCGCTATCAGGGCGAAATTGCCAGCCAGATCGGCAGCTTTGCCTCGACGGCAGGGCGCGTCTTCATCAACGCGATGACTTCGGCTGCAGGCTCGACCCTGATGGTCTTTCTGAACCTGATCGTTTTTCTCTACGCCCTCTATTTCTTTCTGGTTCATGGCCGCGCGATGACGGCAACGACCCTGAAGCTGCTGCCGCTGCGTCCACGCGACCGGATCCTGCTGGCCGGGCGGGCCGTCTCCACCATCCGCGCGACGATAAAGGGCACGCTGATCATCGGCCTTGTGCAGGGCACCGTTACAGGGCTGGCGCTCGCCATCGCTGGCGTGCCGGGCGCGCCGTTCTGGGGTGCTGTGGCGGGGCTTCTCTCCGTGATTCCGGGGATCGGCACCCCCCTGGTCTGGGGGCCGGCTGCCGCCTGGCTGATCTATCAGGACGATATGACAGCCGGTATAGCGCTCGGCCTGTTCGGTTTCATCGTCATCATGAATATCGACAATTTCCTGCGCCCGCGCCTGGTCGGCAGGGACGCCAAGATGAGCGATCTCATGGTGCTGATTTCCACGCTCGGCGGCCTGACCCTGTTCGGCGCCATGGGCATCATCATCGGCCCGATGATTGCCGCCCTGTTCAGCGCGGTCTGGCACGTCTATGCGCGCGCCTACGCGCCCTTGCTGGGGGTAAAACCCTAAACCGCAGGCACAGCCCCGGCGCGCGGCGGCGGCCGGTTGCCGCCCGCATAGCGCTCCAGCGCCGCGATGCGCTTGTCCATCGGCGGGTGGGTGGCGAACATGCCTGCAAACCCGCTGGAGCGGTCATGCAGGAACATCTGGCGCACTTCGGCGGGCGCCCCCTCCACATCCGGATTGCCGGACACCTTCATCAGGGCCGAGATCATCGCGTCGGGGTTCTTGGTCAGCTCCACCGCGCCTGCATCGGCCATGTATTCGCGCTTGCGCGACAGGGTGAAGCGGATGGCGATCGCCAGCATCCATGCCAGCGCGGCAAGAGCCATGGCCACCAGGATGAACACGCCGGCATTGCCACCCGATCCGCGCCGTCCGCCCCCGGCCCGTCCCAGCGAGCCGTGCAGCATGCCGCGTACCATGATCTCCACGGTGAAAGAGATGATGCCGACAAAGATGATGGAGATGACCAGCAGGCGCACATCGCGGTTGATGATATGGGTCAGCTCGTGGGCCAGCACCGCTTCCAGCTCATCCCGGTCGAGTTTTTCCATCAGGCCGCGCGTCACCGTGACCGCCGCCTGTTTCTCCGTCAGGCCGGAGGCATAGGCGTTCAGTGCAGGCGTTTCGATGATCCGCAAGGCGGGCATGGTCAGCCCGCGCGAAATACACAGATTTTCCAGCAGGTTGTATAGTTCCGGCTCGTCATTGCGCGACACCTTCTTCGCGCCGGTGCTGGCATCAATGATCGCCTGATGAGACAGCCAGGCAATGGTGAACCAGATCGCCACCCCGATGAGCACCCAGGGCGTAACCATGGGCATCGCATAGGCCGCCTCTCCGGCAGCCCGGCCGACATCAGCCTGCTCGCCCGCCGTCCAGGCCAGAAACAGCACTGTCATGGCGTATACGAGGCCGAGGATCAGGAACGGGAATCCTGCCAGCAGCAGGATGGATTTGAGATTATTGTTCCAGATATGGCTGCGAAGGCCGGTCGCTGCGAGCATGACAGGCCTCCGCGTGCCGATACCCTAGAACTTCACCGACGGCGCAGCGCGCTCGGACGCCGCAATCTCGAAGAACTCGCGGGACTTGAAGCCGAACGGGCCTGCCAGCACCACAGCCGGGAACTGCTCGATGGCCGTGTTGTACTCGGAGACCGCATTGTTGAAGAAGCGGCGGGCGGCAGCGATCTTGTTTTCCAGATCGGCCAGCTCGCGCTGCAGGGCCAGAAAGTTCTGGTTGGCCTTCAGATCCGGATAGGCTTCCGACAGCGCGAAGAGCTGGCGCAGCGCACCGGTCAGCATGTTCTCGGCAGCGGCGAGATCCTTCATGCCGGTGGCATCAATGGCCTGCTGGCGCGCCTTGATGACGTTTTCCAGCGTTTCCTTCTCGTGCGTCGCATAGCCCTTCACGGTCTCGACAAGGTTCGGCACGAGGTCGTAGCGCTGCTTCATCTGCACATCGATATCGCCCCATGCCTGGTTGGTCGTCTGACGCAGGGCCACAAGGCGGTTGTAGATGAGGATGATGGCCAGGCCGATAACGGCAAGGATGACGAGGATGATGACAAATTCCATGGAATTATCCTTCCCGTGAGGAGGTGGCGGGGCTTGTACCTGTGATGAATAAACGTAACCGCCCGGCGCGCCAAGCCTGTTGGGCGCTGGTGGCTTAAGGGGTGGTTTCCAGAAGGCGGGCGCGGTGCAAGTCCTTCTCACGTCCCATTAGTCTGAACAGGCGTATCAGCTCGCTGCGGCTGGCGACCTGGACGGACATGGCACCCTTGCCGAGGTTGATGCTCTCATGCACCTCGACCGGCCACCACTTACCCTTACGGCATACTTCCAGACCGGCCATGATCTCGACCGGCACTTCGCCAAAGCTGGCGTTAAGGAACTGACGGGAGCGGAACAGTTGAGATGGCTCTGACTGTTTTCGCGTGACATCGGCGCGCGCCAGAAGCGCTAATGCATCCCTGTCAGATACCAGCACATCAATGTCAGCCAGCGGCCCGTCCTCGATGCCGTGGAGATGGAGTCCGGCTCCGCCATAAATAGCCCACGGATCGCGGCATGCTGTCATGGCGCGAGCCAGAGCCGCAAGCGTCACACCAAGGCCAGTCACACTTAAACCTGCCCTCTCGGCGCGAAGCGGCCAGCGCGGGAAAAGCCCTTCGGTGCCAGACGTCCGGCCTGCGCGCGCTTGCCAAGGAAGAGCTTCCAGTCTTCCACCAGATGCTTGCGCCCGGCCCCGTCAGTCCAGGTCAGCCCCTCTTCGGCGGCGAACACCGTGACATCGCTCACCTCCCCGCCCTTGCCGCCCAGCAGGCGCACGCCCTTGCCGCGCGTCATTTCAGGGATCTCATCAAGAGCGAAGACGAGCAGCTTGCGGTTCTCGCCGATCACGGCGGCGGTATCGCCCTTGGCCTCGGTGACGACGATCACCTCCGCGCCCTCGACGAGATTTACCAGCTGGCGGCCCGCCCGCTTGATGGCGGGCAGTTCGGCTTCCGGCACGAGGAAGCCATGGCCGGAGCTGGACGCGATCAGCAGCTTGCGTGCCGGATCATGCTTCACCAGCGCCAGCGGAGCCGAGCTTTCATCAAGATCGATCTGCAGGCGCACCGGCTCACCAAAGCCGCGCCCGCCCGGCAGTTTGGACGCATCCAGCGTGAACACCCGGCCATCGGTGGCAAACAGGAGAAGCTTGTCAGTCGTCTCACAGCGCACGGCAAAGGCTGTCTCGTCGCCATCCTTGTGCTTCAGGCTTGAGAGGTCGTCTACATGGCCTTTGAGCGCGCGTATCCAGCCCTTTTCGGAGAGCACGACCGTCACCGGCTCTCGCACCACCAGCGCTTCCTCCACGCGGTCGGCCAGATCATCGGCTGGCGCATCAGCGAAATGGGTGCGGCGGCGGCCAATGGCGGTGCGCGGGCCGAAGCTCTCGCGCACGGCAGCGATTTCACCATCGACCTTCGCCCATTGCTGCTCGTCACTCGCAAGGAGGGCTTTCAGCCCCGCACGCTCCTCGCCCAGCCGGTCAGATTCCGCGCGCAGCTCGATCTCTTCCAGCTTGCGAAGGGAGCGCAGGCGCATATTGAGGATCGCCTCGGCCTGCCGCTCGGACAGCTGGAACTCGGCCATCAGATCGGGCTTGGGCTCATCGCTCTCGCGGATGATGGCAATCACGCGGTCCAGATTGAGGAAGCAGATGATATAGCCCGCCAGCACTTCCAGCCGGTCTTCGACCTGCGCCAGACGGCGTGTGGCCCGGCGCACCACCACTTCGCGGCGATGGTCCAGCCATATCTGCAAGACCTCTTTCAGGCTCATCACGCGCGGCGCGCCTTTGGGGTCCAGCACGTTGAGGTTCAAGGGAAAGCGCACTTCCAGATCAGTCGCCCGGAACATGGATTCCATCAGCACGGCCGGATCGACCGTGCGCGCGCGCGGCTCCAGCACCAGGCGCACATCCTCCGCGCTTTCATCCATCACATCAGCCAGCAGCGGCAGCTTTTTGGCTTCCATCAGGCTCGCAATGCGTTCCACCAGCCGCGCCTTCTGGACCAGATAGGGAATTTCCGTGACGACGATGCGCCACGTACCACGCCCCTGATCCTCCACCTCCCATTTGGCGCGCAGGCGGAACCCGCCCCGGCCTGTCTCATAGGCTTCAAGGATCGAGGCGGCAGGCTCCACGCATATGCCGCCCGTGGGAAAGTCCGGCCCTTTGACGAATTTCGCCAGCGCACGGACGTCTGCATCGGGTTTGGCGATCAGATGGCGCGCGGCATCGCAGATTTCGGCGGCGTTATGGGGCGGGATGCTGGTCGCCATGCCCACCGCAATGCCCGTCGCGCCGTTGGCGAGCAGGTTCGGGAAGGCGCCCGGCAGGACGACCGGTTCCTCTTCGGAGCCGTCATAGGTCTTGCGGAAATCGACCGTGTCCTCGTCCATGTCCGCCAGCAGCAGACGGGCCGCTTCGGTCAGGCGCGCTTCGGTATAGCGCATGGCCGCCGCGCTATCGCCGTCCACATTGCCGAAATTGCCCTGCCCCTCGATCAGCGGATAACGGGCGGCAAAATCCTGCGCCAGACGCACCAGCGCGTCATAGACGGACTGGTCGCCATGCGGGTGGTATTTACCGATCACATCGCCAACCACGCGCGCGGACTTCTTGAACGCCGCATCGGGATCAAGCTTTAGAAGGCGCATGGCGTGCAGGAGCCGCCGGTGAACGGGCTTCAGACCGTCACGGGCATCGGGCAGCGCACGCTGGGTGATGGTGGAAAGCGCATAGGCCAGATAGCGCGAGGACAGCGCATCCTCGAAGCGCTCAGGGAAAATGCGCCCTGCCTCACCAACCGGTTCGTGTCCCATGCCTCGCCTCTGTCACTGATTCTGCTTCGAGCCAGTATAGGGCGTTCAGCCTAAAGTCTGCCCGCCGATTCCAGCCGCTCGATCATGCGCGTGCGCGCTTCGGGCAATACCTTGTCAGTCGGCCACAATACGCGCCGCTCGATGAAGTGGGCGGTCAGTTTCAGCCCGGCAGCAATGTCGCCCGGCGAGACCTCGCCCGACCCCGCCATGAAGCCCGGCAGGGCCAGCAGGCGGTCGGCATATTCGGCTCCGGCTTCAGCGCTCACGGCACGTCCGGTACGCGGGCTGACATATTTGAGATCGTGGGTCTGGCCGGTCGCGGCGCACTTCTTCAGATCCATGCCATAACCGAGATCAGCCAGCAGGCCCGCCTCCCAGCGAATGTAGAGCGCGGGCCATATATCGATGTCATTGAGGGATGACACCAGCACCTCGAACGCGCCATGCACCGCCGGATGTGCCTCGCGCTCCGGCAGGGCCAGCACCGCCATCGCGCAGGCCGCATTGAGACCCGACAGCGCCAGCGGATCATCCATCAGCGCGCCCGCGTCCAGCGATTCTGCTTCCAGCGCATAATTGCCCAGATGCTCGTCCAGCCTCGCCCGCCAGACCGCCCGCACCGCATTGCCCGGCTGCAGGATTGGCCGCATGGCCTTCGACCTTCCGCCGCGTACGAGGCCGGGATGACGGCCATGCTCCGGTGTCAGCAGCTCCACAATGGCGCTGGTCTCGCCATAATTGCGCACAGCGATGATGCGGCCGGTATCAGTCCATTCCATGGCAATAGTCTTGGCCGCTTCTTTCCCTCGTCATTCCGGGCGAAGCGAAGCGCAGACCCGGAACCCAGAGATCAATATGCACTGGGTTCCGGATAGCGCCGATGGCGCTTCCGGAATGACGAAGTTTGGGGATGTTCTGATCTGGGAAGGCGGAAAAACTCACGCATCAAACTCCAGGCCGAGCGCGGAATAGCGCGCACGCTCCTCGCTCCAGCCGGGACGCACCTTCACGTGCAGGAAGAGGTGAACCTCGCGCTCCAGATCGGCGGAGAGTTCCTTGCGGGCCAGTTCGCCAATGGTTTTGAGCGTCTGTCCACCCTTGCCGATAACCATCGGCTTGTGGCCTTCGCGCTCCACGTAGATCGTCTGCTCGATACGCACCGAACCATCCTTGCGATCCTGCCAGCTATCGGTCTCCACGGTGAGGCCATAGGGCAGCTCGTCATGCACGCGCAGGAACAGTTTTTCGCGCGTAATCTCCGCAGCGAGCAGGCGCATCGGCAGATCGGCGATCTGGTCCTCATCGTAGAAGAACTCGCCTTCGGGCATCAGCGCGACCAGGCGCGCGGCAAGATCCTTCACGCCGCTGCCATTACTCGCCGAGATCATGAAGACCTCGCTGTAAGCGCCTGTTTCATGGAGGCTTTGCGCCAGCGCCAGCAGCTCGTCCCGCTTGATGAGATCAATCTTGTTGAGCGCCAGAATGGCCGTCCGATTGGCGTTTTTAAGCCCCTCGATCACGCGGCGCGTATCTTCGTCGGCGCGCGCATCCTGCCCGCCTGTACGGCCCTTCAGCACGCGCGACGCGGCAGCGGCATCGACCACATGGACGATGGCATCGGCCTCGTCTGCCCCGGCCCAGGCTGCTTTCACCATCGCCCGGTCGAGGCGGCGGCGCGGCGCGAATACGCCGGGCGTATCGACCAGCACGACCTGCGTGCGGTCCTTCATCATCACGCCGCGTATCTGGAAGCGCGTGGTTTGCACCTTGTGGGTGACGATGGAGACCTTCTGGCCGACCAGCGCGTTCACAAGGCTGGATTTGCCCGCATTGGGCGCGCCCATCACGGCAACAAAGCCTGCGCGGGTGGTGTCCTTACTGGTCATGGGCGTGTTCCCGTTTGAGCATGGCGTCGGCGGCGGCGCGCTGCGCGGCCTGTTTGGTCGCGCCTTCACCCATAGCAGGTTCCAGCCCGTCTATCGTTACTTCCACGGTGAAATGGGGGCGATGATCCGGCCCTTTGCGTGACACCAAGTTATAGGCCGGAGCAGGCAGGCTTTTGCGCGCCGCCCACTCCTGCAGATAGGATTTCGCATCCTTGGTCTGGCGGGTGAGCTGGGCCAGCTCCTCCTCCCACGCGGAGTCGAAAAAGGCACGCGCAGCTGGGAGCCCGCCATCGAGATATATCGCGCCGATCAGCGCCTCGCAGGCATCGCCAAGGATGGATTCCTTCTCGCGCCCGCCAAGGCGCTCTTCGCCCGGCGATAGCAGCAGCGCTTCTCCCAAACCGATGGACCGAGCCACGCGCGCGCACGCCCCCTTATTGACCAGCGCGTTCAGACGATGCGCCAGCCCGCCTTCGCTAAGGCCCTCAAACATGGAATAGAGCTGTTCGGCCACCAGAAGGCCCAGCACGCGATCGCCCAGAAACTCCATGCGTTCGTTGGAGTCCGTGCGGCGGCGGCCATCGCCATGGCTGGCATGGGTCAGCGCGATTTCCAGCAGGCCGGGATCGGTAAACTTATAGCCGATGGCGTCTTCAAGCTGCTTCAGCCGGTTGGTCATGCGCCCGGCTCCACCTTCGGGATCGCTTCCAGGATCGCGAAGGCCTGCGCCCAAGGGTAATCATCGGTCAGGGTCAGGTGGACGGTGAAATCCATGCCGTCCGGCGTCAGGGCGCGGGCGCGCTCCAGCGCCTTGCCCGACAGCTTCATCGTGGGCTTGCCGCCTTTGAGGTTGATGACTTCCAGATCACGCCAGATCACGCCCCGGTAAATGCCGGTACCCAGCGCCTTGGCGGTCGCTTCCTTGGCGGCAAAGCGCTTGGCATAGGTGTCCACCTCGCGGCGCCGGCTTTCGGCCTTGGCGCGCTCGCCAGCGCTGAAAACCCTGTTCTTGAACCGGTCGCCAAACCGCTCAATCGACCGCTCGATGCGGCGAATGTCGATGATGTCGGTGCCGATGCCGATTATCACGCGACTTTCTCCGCGCGCGCTTCATCCATCAAAGCGCGCATGCGCTTCACGGCCGTCTCCAGCCCGGTAAAGATCGCCTCGCCGATCAGGAAATGGCCGATATTCAGCTCGGCGAGCTCCGCGATTGCGGCCACCGGCTTCACATTGTCGAAGGTCAGGCCATGCCCCGCATGCGGCTCGATCCCGCGCCGGGCTGCCTCTCTGGCCGCGTCCTTCAGGCGTTCCAGCTCGCGCGCGACACCCGCTTCATCGCCCTCCAGCCAGAGCTCGGCATAGCGCCCGGTGTGCAGTTCCACGACCGGTGCGCCCAGCACTTCGGCAACCGCAATCTGCACCGGGTCCGGCTCGATGAAGAGCGAGACGCGGCACCCCGCATCCTTCAGACGGCGCACAATCGGCGCGATGGTGTTGTGCAGGCCCGCCACATCCAGCCCGCCTTCGGTCGTGCGCTCCTCGCGCTTCTCTGGCACCAGGCAGGCCGCGTGCGGCCGGAAACGCTCGGCAATGGCCGCCATCTCGTCTGTTGCGGCCATTTCCAGATTGATCGGCAGGCGCGTGGCCGAACGGATCGCCTCCAGATCACCGTCGCGAATATGACGCCGGTCTTCGCGCAAATGGATGGTAATTCCGTCCGCGCCCGCGCTTTGCGCCACCGCCGCCGCACGTACCGGATCGGGATGCGCGCCGCCGCGCGCGTTCCTGATCGTCGCGACGTGATCAATGTTCAGTCCGAGACGCAACATCGGCCTTACGCCTCCAGCCCCCGGCTGCCGGGCTTGATGGCCGGAATGCGCTCCAGCTCTGGCGGCAGCGCATCTTCGGCATAGGCCGGGAAAGCCACCGTCGCGAGCGCGATCAGCGGCACGCCCACGTCAGCGCGCCCGCCGGAACGGTCCACAAGACAGCATTCAGCCACCACTTTGGCACCAGTCTTCTCTATCGCGGAGATGCACTCGCGCGAGGAGAGACCCGTCGTCACGATGTCCTCGACAACCAGTACGCGGTCGGCAGCCGTCAGCTGGAAGCCGCGCCGAAGGCGGAACTCGCCATCCTCACGCTCGACAAACAGGAAGGGCAGGTCCAGCTGGCGAGCGGTTTCATAGCCCGGAATAATCCCGCCCAGCGCGGGCGAGACAATGGCGGTAATGTTGTCCTGAACCTTCGCGCGCACGGCCTCAGCCATCGCCTTGCACAGCTTTTCGGTGCGGGCAGGCTCGCGGAAGACCAGCGCCTTCTGCAGAAAGACCGGGCTGCGCAGGCCAGAGGACAAGATGAAATGGCCCTCCAGCAAGGCACCTGCCTCGCGGAACTCGTCCAGCACTTCGTCTGCGGTCATCATGTCCGGCCTCCCGATAAAAGCGGCGCTACTCGTAACGGGCGCGCTCGGCACTGACTACCCGGTCACACGTCTTCAGTGCAGCGACGATATTGGACAAATGGCGCACGTCCACCACCTCAATGTCGAACGCCATATCAAAGAAATCGCGCGAGCGGGAAAGCGTCTTGATATTGGTGATGTTGCCGCGCGCCTCACCAACGGCACCCGCAATCTCGGCCAGCACGCCCGGCTCGTTGCGCACCGTCGCCAGTACCCGGCCCACCGAAACAGCGTTCGAGCGCGCTTCAGGCGTCCATTTCAGATCAATCCAGTTATCGCCAGAGGCAGGGGCTTCCTCCTCCAGCTCGGCCAGACGTTCGCAGTCGATGACGTGGACTTCCACGCCAACGCCCTCACGCAAAATGCCGACAATGCGGTCGCCCGGAAGCGGCGAGCAGCAGGGCGCGAAATGCAGCGACACGCCGGGCGTCAGCCCGCTGCCATGCACGTAAAGCGCGCCCTTTTCATCATCGATCAGCTCGCGCTGGCTCGGATCATTGGGGCTTTTCTCGCGCTGGCCGGGAAATACCGCGTCAAAGAGCTGGGTGGAGGTGATCTGCCCCCTGCCCAGTGCCTGATAGAGTTCCGGCGCGGATTTCAGGTCGAGCCGCGCCAGCGCCTCCGTCAGCATGTTTTCCTTGAAGGCCTTGCCCTCGCGCTGGAAGGCGTGCTCGGCGATCACCTTGCCAAGGCGCTCAAACTCCTGCTGCTGGGTTTCACGGATAAGCTTGCGGATCGCGGCCTTGGCGCGGCCGGTAACCACAAGGTCTTCCCACCCGGCAGGCGGCTGGCGCACCCCGCCCTTGATGATCTCTACCGTATCGCCATTACGCAGCCGGGTACGTAATGGCCGCTCGCGTCCATTGATACGCACGCCAACCGCCCCTGCCCCCAGCTCGGTATGGACCGCATAGGCAAAATCCAGCGGCGTTGCACCCTGCGGCAGGGCAATCAGCTCGCCCTTGGGCGTGAAGGCGTAGACCTGGTCGGTGAGCATCTCCAGCTTGGCATGCTCGAGAAACTCGTCCGGGTCACCGCCCTGCTCGAGAATTTCGACAAAAGCCCGCAACCGGCCGAGCGGGTCGCCGCCTGCCTCGCGCGCTGATTTGGCGTCATAACCGTAGCGGCCAGCCTTGTAGCGCCAGTGCGCGGCCACGCCGGTCTCTGCAACCGCCTCCATGGCCTCGGTACGTATCTGCAGCTCCATGCGCACATTGTGCGGACCGACAATGGTGGTGTGCAGCGAGCGGTAATTATTGGGCTTGGGGGTGGAGATGTAGTCGTGGAAGCGCTCCGGCACTGAGCGCCAGTTCTGGTGGATCACCCCCAGCGTCCGGTAGCATTCGTCCGGCGTGTTCACGATCACGCGGAAGGCATAGATGTCGGCAATGTCGTCAAACGAGGTGCCCTTGCGCTCCAGCTTGCGCCAGATCGAATAGGGCCGCTTCTCGCGTCCGAACACGCGGCAGTCTATGCCCGCTTCCTCAAGCCGCTGGGAGAGCAGCGAGGACATGGCGGCAATCGCGGAGGCCCGTGTGGCCCGCAGCGCGGCCAGCCGGCGGGTGATGGACTCGTACGCATCCGGATTGATGTTACGGAAAGCGAGATCTTCCAGCTCCACGCAGATACGGTTCACGCCGATGCGCCGGGCCAGCGGCGCGTAAATTTCCAGCGTCTCTCGGGCGATCCGCTCACGCTTTTCCGGCTTCGGCATGAAATGCAGCGTGCGCATATTGTGCAGCCGGTCGCACAGCTTCACCAGCAGCACGCGGACATCGTCCGTAATGGCCAGGACGAGTTTCTGGAAGTTTTCCGCCTGACGGGTCCGCTTGTTGATCAGCTCCATCTGGCTGAGCTTGGTCTCGCCATCAACGAGGCGGGCGACATCCTCACCAAAAAGCTCGGTTATCTCCTCAAGCGTGGCGTCGGTATCTTCAACCGTGTCGTGCAGGAGCCCGCTGCACACCGTTGCCACGTCGAGATGAAGGTCGGCGAGCAGCATCGCCACCGCCACGGTGTGCCCGTAATAGGGCTCACCGGAATGGCGCTTCTGATGGGCGTGCTTGTCGCGTGAATAGTCGTAGGCGCGGCGTATCAGCTCCGCATCCGCATTGGGATGGTAGGTCAATACGCGCGCTATGAGGTCGTCGGCGCTTGGGATGGTTCCCGGCGCTTCGGCGGACGCGCTGAGCGCTACCCCGCCCAAAGCTTACAAACGGCCGTCTGCCGGCCCGTCCCGATCGCTCTGCAGGGCGCGCAGCATGGCTGCCTCGTCCATTTCAGGTGCAGGCAGGGCGCGCGGAGCGTCAGCAGCGTCGTGACGCGCCTCGTCTTCATCGTCATCAGCCGGGATGACACGCTCCAGACCCGCAACCAGGCTTTCCGCCAGCGCATCAAGGTCCAGCTTTTCGTCGGCTACCTCGCGCAGCGCCACAACCGGGTTCTTGTCGTTATCCCGATCGATCTGCAGCTGAGACCCGGCCGCGATATTGCGGGCGCGGTGCGCAGACAGAAGGACCAGCCGGAAACGGTTGGGGATTTTTTCGATGCAATCTTCGACAGTAACGCGAGCCATGAGCGTGGACGCTCCCAAATGCAAACAGGGGGTCGGGGGTAATAGCGAACACTCCTGATACCTCAGTGTGCCTCCGGCTTCAAGCGCGCCGCTGCGCTGCACAAAGCATCACCCGCCCCGGACGAACGGTCCAAGCTGTGTGGTGGCGTGAATGTCTCCGGGGGGCAGCGCGTCAATCAGCCCGCTGATCGCACTGCCGGTTACCGGATGTTTCCAGCCTGGAGCAATCTCCTGCAAGGGCAAGAGCACGAAAGCGCGCTGATCGGCGCGCGGGTGCGGCAGAACAGGCCCCTCACCGCCGTCCGACACCAGCCCGCCAAAATCGACAATATCGAGATCCAGCGTACGGGGCGCATTGCGCTGCGAGCGCACCCGCCCGAACTGCTCCTCCACCTCATGCAGGCACAAAAGCAACTCTGTTGGCGTCAGGCGCGTTTCAACCTGCGCAACGGCATTCACATAGGCCGGGTCTGCCGGATCTGGCCAGGCAGGCGATTGCCAGAGCGAAGACCGGGCGACAAGCCGGACACCGCATGTTTCCAGCGTCTCGGCGGCCTCGCACAGCAACGTCCGGGGCGTTCTGCGCCCCAGGGCTTGGTTTGAGCCGAAAGCGATGTAGATATTCAAGCGAGTGCCTATTTTAATTCGCCATTAGCCCCCCGCAAGGAGCCCCATGACTTTTTATCCCAATGAGCGCATCGGCCTTTTTATCGACGGTGCCAACCTCTATTCCGCAGCCCGCGCGCTCGATTTCGACATCGATTACCGCAAGCTTCTCGAAGAATTCAAAAAGCGTGGCCGCCTCGTCCGGGCGAACTACTACACCGCCCTGCTGGAAAATGACGACTACACCCCTATCCGCCCGCTCGTGGACTGGCTGGACTATAACGGGTTTGCAATCGTCACGAAGGCGGCGCGCGAATACACCGATGAGCATGGCCGCCGACGCATCAAGGGCGACATGGATGTCGAGATCGCCGTTGATGTGCTGGAGTCTGCCAGCTATCTCGATCATATCCTGCTATTCTCCGGTGATGGCGATTTCCGCAAAGTGGTCGAGGCCGTGCAAAGGCGCGGTGTCCGGGTCTCGGTCGTTTCCACGCTGAAATCACAACCGCCCATGATTGCCGACGATCTGCGCCGTCAGGCCGATAACTTCATCGAGTTGGCGGAGCTTGGCCGTCTGGTTGGCCGTGAACGCCGTGCCCGCGAGGACTTCGCACCGGCTGCGTCCAGCGATGATGATGACGCATAGCGTCCCGGCCGAGCCTGGCGCCGATTGCCCGCTTTGCCCGCGCCTTGTCGCCTACCGGCAGGAAAACGCCCGTCAGGAGCCGGACTGGTTCAACGGCGCGGTACCCTCCTTCGGTGACGCAAACGCGCGCCTGCTGATCGTGGGGCTGGCGCCGGGGCGTACCGGAGCCAACCGCACCGCCCGGCCCTTTACCGGCGACTGGGCGGGCGATCTGCTCTATGCGACGATTGAGCGGTATGGCTTCTCGAGGGGCACTTATAAGGCCGACCCGAAAGACGGGCTGACCCTGCACGACGCCATGATCACCAATGCCGTGCGCTGCGCGCCTCCGCAGAACAAGCCGGTGGGCGAGGAGATGGCCAATTGCCGCCCCTTCCTGGCCGCGCGTATCGCGGCCCTGCCGAAGCTGAAAGTGATGATCGCTCTGGGGCGGATTGCGCACGAGAACACGCTGCGCGCGCTGGGCCGGCGCCCAGCAGCTTTCACCTTCGCCCACGGGGCAGAGCATGAGGTGGAGGGACCGCAAGGCCCCCTCACCCTGATCGATAGCTATCACTGCTCGCGCTACAACACGAATACGGGCCGCCTCACCGAACCCATGTTCCACGCCGTGTTCGAGAAGGCGAAGGCAAGGCTCTAGCCGGCAACAGAACAATCATTCCTATAGCAAGATGATTGTCATGGCCCGGCTTGTCCGGGCCACCCATGCCTGAGAGCTGGCTTTTCCCTCGTCCTTCGAGACGCTCACTGCGTTCGCCCTCAGGATGAGGGAAAAGCACGACCTAAAGCCCTCATCCTGAGGGGCTTCGTCAGAAGCCGTCTCGAAGGACGAGGGCTTGGGAAACGAAAGCCAGAGGCATGGGTCCCCGCATAAAGCGGGGGATGACAGCTAGCGTTACCCCCTACCCGAAATCCTTCATCAGGCGGGCCTTGGAGCGATTCCACTCACGCTCCTTGATGGTCTCGCGCTTGTCGACCGTCTTCTTGCCCTTGGCGAGACCAATCAGAAGCTTGGCAAGCCCCCGGTCATTGAAATAGAGCCGCAAGGGGATGATAGTACGTCCCTCTCGCTGCACCGCGCCTGCCAGCTGGGCCATCTGCTTCTTGTGAAGCAGCAGCTTACGATGGCGGCGCGGCTCATGGTTGAAGCGGTTGCCGCCCTCGTAAGGGGGAAAATCGGCATTGATCAGGTAAAGCGCGCCATCGCGCTCCACGCTGACATAGGCTTCGGCAATATTGGCCCGGCCCTGACGCAGGGATTTGACCTCGGTGCCGACCAGCATCAGGCCAGCCTCCATCGTGTCCTCGATCTCGTAATCGAAGCGCGCACGCCGGTTGACGGCAATCAGCCCATTATCATCGCTCTTGCTCATATCAGCGACAACTCTTCGAGGACCGTTCTGATCCGGTCCTTCACTGCGTCGGGGCACTCTACCAGCGGCAGGCGCACCTCGGCTGAGCACAGGCCCAGAAGGCTCGCCGCGTATTTCGCAGGCGACGGGCTGGAATAGGCGAACAACACTTCATGGAGCGGTTGCAGGCGGTCATTGAGATCGCGCGCCTCCTCCCACCTGCCTTCCAGTGTTGCATTCTGGAAAGCGGCGCACAGGGCGGGCGCCACATTCGACGACACCGAGATCACGCCCACGCCGCCATGCGCGTTATAACCCAGCGCGCTGGCATCTTCCCCGGAGAGCTGGATGAAGT
This sequence comes from Glycocaulis alkaliphilus, assembly GCF_004000605.1. NCBI lineage: Bacteria > Pseudomonadati > Pseudomonadota > Alphaproteobacteria > Maricaulales > Maricaulaceae > Glycocaulis > Glycocaulis alkaliphilus. The sequence goes on from NZ_CP018911.1 coordinate 1,761,378, forward strand.
CAGCGCCAATGGCGCGGCGATGCTGCGTCACGCGGGCAGTATCGCCCGTCGCGTCCTTGACCCCGATTACATTAGGATGTTTCGCGACGCGTGCCATGGTGTCTACCGAGACATCCACGATCGACCGGCCGGGCACATTGTAGACAAAGAGCGGAATTTCCACCGCATCGGCGATAGCGAGATAATGCGCCGCCAGCCCTTCCTGCGAGGGCTTGTTGTAATAGGGCGCAGCGACCAGAATCGCGTCAGCGCCTGCACTCTTGGCAAAGCGCGCCAGTTCAATGGAACGCGCGGTGTTGTTGGACCCCGCGCCAGCGATAACCGGCACCCGGCCTGCCGCCGTGGCGATAACCGTCTCGACCACATGACGATGCTCGTCATCGCTCAGCGTGACACATTCGCCCGTGGTGCCGACCGGAACCAGGCCATGGGTGCCCGCCTTTATCTGGTGCTCCACCACACGTTTCAGCGCGGCGGTATCAACCTGGCCACTGCTGAAAGGGGTGATGAGTGCCGTAAAAGAGCCGCGGAACATGGTTTGCATAGCCTTGTGAGATTGGTGCGCGAACGCAAATGGGCGCGGACCATATCGATTGCAACGTCAAGCGCCAAGACGCTGCAATCGCTGTGGACAGTGCGCGCGCATTCGACGAATCTGTATATCTGCCTGCCGCCAGGAGTTTGCCCCCATGCTGTTGCGTGCCGCCCTGCTCGCCCTGTCAGTCTCAGCGCTGAGCGCCCCCGCCTTCGGCGATGTCCCGGTGCCGCGGCTGAAACCGCCCATGGCCAACCACTCCGCCATTCTGAACGATGCCGATTTTGACCTTCTGCGCCGGGGATTGCGGGCCGCCGATGCCGGTGACTGGACGTTCGTGCGCGAGGCCCGGTTCAATATCAGCCATCCCGTCGCCCAGAACCTCCTCCTCTGGCGGCTGGCGTCCTCGGATGCTCGCGCGATCTTCTCCGAACTGCACATGGCGCTGGAAACGCTTGGCGGCTGGCCGCGCGAAGCGGCGATCCAGCGTGAAGCGGAATGGAAGCTGGCGGATTCCGGCCTTGGCCCGGACCTGACGGCCAGCTGGTTTGCGCAACGTGAACCGCTCACCGGCGAAGGCCGCATCGCCTGGGGCGAAGCGCTGATCGCCCTTGGCCGCACCGATGAGGGCCGCGAACAGATACGCGAAGCCTGGCGGACCCAGTCCCTGCGCCAGACCAATCAGAGCCAGGTCCTGCGCCGGCATGGCGATTTCCTGACGGCTGCAGACCATGCCGAGCGCGTGGACTTCCTGCTCTGGGCCGGCCAGCGCAGCCTGGCCAGTGCCCTGTTGCCCCAGCTTGGCGCTGGTGAACGCCGCGTTGCCGACGCCCGCATACGGCTGGCTGCACGCGGCACCGGCGTTGACGGCGCCGTGAACGCTGTCCCGCCCAGCCTGCAGAATGATCCGGGTCTGGTGTTCGAGCGGACGCGCTGGCGGCGGCGGGCAGGCAATGCCGATGGCGCCCTGCAGCTGGCACTGGAGCTGCCGGACGCGCATACCAACACCACTGCGCTGGAATCGATGTGGAGCGAGCGCAAGCTGATCATTCTGGATCTGATGCGGTCAAACGACCACGATACCGCCTACCAGCTCGCCGCATCGAACGGGATGAGTGCCGGGGTCGCTTTCGCCGATGCCGAATTTCTGGCTGGCTGGCTGGCTCTGGTGCATCTGAACCGGCCAGAGGACGCACTAACCCACTTCAACCGGCTGGAAGCAGGGGTGACCACGCCGGTTTCGCTAGGCCGGGCAAAATACTGGCAAGGGCGCGCTGCGGAGGCGGCTGGCAATGCCGTGCTGGCTCGTGACCGCTTCATGGCTGCTGCCCAGCACGCCACCACCTATTACGGCCAGCTGGCCATTCTGGCGCTGGGTGGCACTGCGGCGGAGCTGGACCTGCCGGCCGACCCGGTCATCACCGAGGCGGACCGCGCAGCCTTCAATGAACGCGAACAGGTGCTGGCCTTGCGCATGCTGGGCGAGCTGAACCAGACCTTCCTGTTCCGTACCTTTGCCGCCCATCTGGAAGGGCGCATGGAAACACCGGCCGAACAGGCCATGCTGGCCGACATCGCGCTGGATTATCTGCGGCTCCGCGAGTCGGTGCGGGCGGCCAAGGCTGGCCGCATGCAAGGCATGATCCTTGCCGAGCGGGCCTACCCGGTCATTGATGTGCCCGCAGACGCGCCCGTGAGGGCAGATCCGGCGCTTACCCTTTCGGTGATCCGGCAGGAAACCGAATTTGATGCCCGCGCCGTCAGCGGCGCAGGCGCGCGCGGCATGATGCAGATGATGCCGGCCACGGCCCGTCAGACTGCCCGCCAGCTCGGCCTGCCTTACGAGTTTGAATGGCTGACCGACGACCCTGACTACAACATGCGCCTTGGCATGGCCCATCTGCAGGAGGTCGTCGATGATTATGACGGTTCACTGGTGATGGCGCTGGCAGCCTATAATGCGGGCGGCGGACGCGTGCGCCGCTGGGTGCAGGAATATGGCGATCCGCGCTATGGCGCGATTGACCCGATTGACTGGGTGGAAAGCCTGCCGTTTGCCGAGACCCGCAATTATGTGCAGCGGGTGATCGAGAATTTGCAGGTCTACCGCGCCCGCCGGGCCGGACACACCGCCGTGCCACTGGCCATTGAGCGTGACATGGTCGGGGCTGGCGCGGGCCTGCGCCGTATCTTGCCGCACCTCTCCGACGAACAGCTGGCCGAGATCGAGGCAGCCGACGCCGCTGCCCGTGAAGAGCTGGGCATGGCGCCGGTGCCGGACGTCGATGGCGAGGACGGCGGGAGTTAGGGGGCTTTTCCCACCTAACTTGTCATGGCCCGGCTTCTTGTCTCCCCCCGTTCACGGGGGGAGTGGTCCGAAGGACCGAGGGGGGGGGGGGATGATCGAAACAAGCTCCCCCCTCCGTCAGCTGCGCTGCCGTTCGTCGCTCCGCGCCTCACCCCCCCGTAAACGGGGGAGGACATCGTTGCTGGCTCTGGGTTCCCGCCTGCGCGGGAACGAAGAAGAAAAGTGCCGCTACCGGGTCTCTAGAAGAGCGCCCCCTATCGCGCGTCCAAACACCGCCGCGTCCACATTCCCGCCCGTGGCGACCACAATCGTCGTGCGGCCCTTTGCGTCTATCCTGCCCGACAGCACGGCGGCCAGCGCACACGCCCCGCCCGGCTCCAGCACGATTTTCAGATGCTGCCAGGCAAAAGCGATGGCAGCCATGGCCTCCTCATCGCTGACCACGCCAACGCCCTTCAGGCGGGGCTGGTTGATGGGGAAGGTCATCTCGCCCGGCGCGTGCGACAGGAGCGCGTCCTGCAATGATCCCGATGACTGCAGATTGCTCTCACGCTGGCCAGAGGCGAGCGAGCGGGCATGATCGTCAAAGCCTTCGGGCTCCGCGCCATAAACGTCGATGTCCGGCGCTTTCTCCGCCAGCGCCAGATTGATCCCGGCCAGCAAACCGCCCCCGCCGACGCAGCAGACGAGCTGATCTGCCGTCTCGCCACGCTCTTCAAGCTGGTGTGTGATTTCCAGCCCGCACGTGCCCTGCCCGGCAATGACGCCGAAATGGTCAAAGGACCCGATCAGCGTCGCACCTGTCTCTTCGCACAGGCGCCGGGAGATCGCCTCGCGGTCCTCGCTGGCGCGGTCATAGGTGACGACGTGGCCGCCCCTCGCCCGCACGCCCTCGGCCTTAATCGACGGCGCGTCTGCCGGCATGACGATAGTGGCCGGGATGCCAAACAGCTTTGCCGCCTCGGCGATACCTTGCGCGTGATTGCCGGATGAAAAAGCGACGACGCCGCGCGGGCGGTCAGCGTCCGGGATCAGCGAAATAGCGTTATAAGCGCCGCGAAACTTGAAAGAGCCGGTGCGCTGCAGGCACTCGGCCTTCACCAGCACGCGCCCGCCGGCAGCCTCGTCCAGCGCCGGGCTCCACAGCAAGGGCGTGCGCACCGCCAGCCCCTCCAGGCGCGCCGCTGCCTGCAGGACATCACTGAAGCCGGGTAGATGCATGCTCTCTCCTCCGCGCACGGGCCGCTTGCTGCATCACGGCCATATCTGCTGCAAGCAAGTTGCGCAAAAGGTATTGCATCGCAGCGCGGGCGCGCCTTTGATACCGGCAACTTCAAACAACGGGTCAGGCAGGCGGGCAAAAGCTCTGCCGGTGAATGGCCGGTAACATCCGAGCGGGAGGACAAACGCCATGTTGCGTGGACAGATGATGAATCGCCAGCTGATGATTTCTGGCATTCTACAGCATGCAGCCGACAATCACGGAGGCCGCGAGATCGTGAGCCGCCTGCCCGACACGGGTGAGATTCACCGTTATGGCTGGAAAGACTGCCACGCCCGCGCCAAGCGCCTCGCCAATGTGCTGACCGGCCCGCTGAAAGTGAAATCCGGCGACCGGGTGTCCACCATTGCCTGGAATACGCACCGCCATCTGGAGCTGTATTACGCGGTATCGGGCGTCGGGGCCGTTATCCATACGGTCAATCCGCGCCTCTCGCCCGACCAGATCGCCTGGATGCTCGACCACGCCAAGGCCAAGCACGTCTTCTTCGATGTGTCGTTTGCGCCCATCATCGATGCCGTCGCCAAAAAGTGCAAAACCGTCAAACGCTTCGTCGTGATGACGGACAGCGCGCACGCGCCGAAAACGGCCACCAGATGCGATGCATACGAAGACCTGCTGAAAAGCGCCTCGCCGGACTATGACTGGCCGGAGTTTGACGAGAATCTCGCCGCCGGCCTGTGCTACACCTCCGGCACGACGGGCGATCCCAAGGGCGCGCTCTATTCGCACCGATCCACCGTGCTGCATGCCATGGCGTGCCTCGGTCAGGACGTGCTGGGCGTCGGCTCGCGCGGTACGATCATGCCGGTCGTCCCGATGTTCCACGTCAACGCCTGGGGCGTGCCCTATGCCACGGCCATGGGCGGCGGCAAGCTGGTCATGCCGGGTGCGCAGCTGGACGGCAAATCCCTGCAGGAGCTGATCGAGAGCGAGCAGGTTACACAGGTGCTCGGCGTGCCGACCGTCTGGCTCGGCCTGCTGCAGTATCTGCGTGAGAGCGGCAAGCGTATCGACAGCGTGGAGAACGTGCTGATGGGCGGCTCTGCCATGCCTGAAGCGCTGCTGCGCGCCTATCAGGACGAATACGGCGTGGACATGCAGCAGGGCTGGGGCATGACCGAGATGAGCCCGCTGGGCACGGTCGGCAAGCTCCTGCCCAAGCACGATGACCTCTCCGATGACGAGAAGATCAAGATCAAGCTGAAACAGGGCCGGCTGATCTATGGCGTGGAAATGCGCGCCGTGGACGATGATGGCAATGTGCTGCCCCGGGACGGCAAGTCCTCGGGCCATATCCAGGTGCGCGGCCCGTGGATCATCGATGCCTATTTCCGCGGTGCTGGCGCCGAGGCCTTCACCGATGATGGCTGGTTCCGCACCGGCGATGTCGGCTATCTCGACACCGATGGCTATATGACCATCACCGACCGCTCCAAGGACGTCATCAAGTCCGGCGGTGAATGGATCAGCTCCATTGATCTGGAAAACGTGGCCATGGGCCACCCGGACGTGATGATGGCAGCCGCGGTGGGCATGCCGCACCCCAAATGGCAGGAGCGTCCGCTGCTGGTTATCCAGCCCAAGCCCCACACCACGCCCACAGCCGAGGCCATTCAGGAATTCCTCGCCGAACGCCTGCCCAAATGGTGGGTGCCGGACGGGATCGAGTTCATCGACGAAATGCCGATCGGCGCAACCGGCAAGATCCTGAAAACCCGCCTGCGGGAAATCTACAAGGATTATCAATTCCCCGACGCGGGGTAGGTCTGCCCTACTCTCGTCATTCCGGGCCAGTGTTTTCCTCCCCCGTTTACGGGGGAGGTGGTCCGAAGGACCGGAGGGGGGAAATCTTTCTCAACAATCCCCCCCTCGCCGCTTCGCGGCACTCCCCCCGTAAACGGGGGGAGAAAACTTGTGGTCCCACCAAACCGGCTCAGTAAAATTACCAACCTGTCACTTGCGGTCTCCGCGAAACATACTACCTTTATCGAAAATCGATAAAAGGAGCCCGCAAATGGAAATCCTCGTTCTTCTTCTGGTTGGTCACTTCCTGCCCACAATCGTTGCGCTCGCGCGCGGCCATCACAACGGCTTTGCCATCTTCCTGACGAACCTGCTGCTCGGCTGGACGGTCATTGGCTGGGTGGTGGCGCTGATCTGGTCGACGACGGCCGTCCAGCGGCGCGCCACCATCATCAACGCCTGATCACTCGGCGGGCTTGACCGGCACCCCGGCCCTTGCCGCCTGCGTCGGCGGCACAACGGGCCGGGCCTTGCCCTCAATCGCGGTCATCGGCGCATAGCGCAGCACCAGAAAAGCGGTAATGGCGCCCGCCAGCACATTGGCCAGCGCATAACCACTTATCATGCCCACCGGGCCAAACTGCGCCGCTCCCAGCCAGACCAGCGGCACCAATAGCGCGAAACAGCGCATCAGATTGATCCCCACCCCCAGCAGCGGACGGCCCAGCCCGTTGAATCCGGCGGCAGCGGCCATGGCGATTCCATAGCCGCCCATGGTCACCGGCGCGATCCACCAGGTCAGCCGGGCCATGGCCTGCGCCTCTTCAGACGGCAGGAACAGCCACGAAAGCGGATAGGCCAGCACCGCCAGTACAGCTGCCATAGCAACGCCCCAGCCTGCACAGAACAGGAAGGCGGAGCGGAAGGCCTCGCGCACGCGCTCGATATGACCAGCGCCGCCATTCTGGCCCGTAATGGGCCCAATCGAACCGGACAGCGCGAAGAGCGGTATCAGGGCCAGCGCTTCCAGCCGGCCGGCCACGCCAAATCCGGCCACGACCGGCTCGCCAAATTGTGCAGCGGCGGCGAACACAAACGTCATCGCCATCGGGTTGATCATGTTGGAGCCGGCTGCAGGCGCGCCGATGCGTGCGATCTCGCCCCAGTTCCAGGCGATCTCGGAAAAGCCCGGCCAGGACAGATCCAGGATCTTCTCGCGGAAAATCATGATCCCCATCGCCACTACGAAAACTACCAGGTTGGAAATCAGGGTGGCCAGCGCCGCGCCCTCGACCTCCATCGCCGGTATCGGCCCCAGACCGAATATCAGGATCGGATCGAGGATCATGTTCAGCACGGCGGCGATGATCATGATGATGCTGGGCAGGATAGCATCGCCGAGCGCACGCAGAATATTGCTGGCGATCATCGGGCCGACCATGAAGATGATGCCGGCGAACCAGATGACCATGTATTCGCGCACGAAGGGCATCATCGCCTCGCTCGCGCCCATCAGGCGGAAGAGCGGGTCAATCAGGGCGATGCCGATGGCCGAAGTGATGGCGGTAATGACCAGCGCCAGAAGCACGGCGTCGGTCGCCACGCGTTTCGTGCGCTCGCCATCACCGCGCCCGGCCGCGCGCGCCACCACCGATACCGCCCCTGCCCCCAGACCGATGGCGATACTCATCACCGCCATGGAAACGGGAAACACGAACTGCACGGCGGCCTGCTGCACGGTACCCAGGCGGCCCACCCAGTAGGCATCGACAATGCCGACCAGCATCATGGCGACAATGCCAAAGCTCATGGGGATGACCATCCGCATGATGTGCCCGAAGACCGGGCCCTGCGTCAGGTCGCGGGCATTGCGTTTCTGGGACATGCAGGAAGAACCGGCCTTTTAAGAATGGCTCTCACATTTAGGCGCGACCGGCCGCCCCCGCCAGTGGCAGTTCGTAAAATCTTTGTCACGGCCTGTGGGTAAGGTCGAAACTCGCCATGCCGGCAAGGTTTACGATGTCGGACACCGGCGATCCCAGCCGCGCAATCTGCACTGATTTTTCCAGGCCCACGAGCAGTCCCTCGATCACGGTTGCCCCGCCCGTCGCCTTCAGGAGCCGCGTGGCAATGGAGGCGGAGTGGACGGCCGGCATGACCAATACGTTCGCTGCGCCCGACAGGCGCGAGAAGCTGTAAGCTTCATGATGATCGGGGTTCAGGGCCACATCCGCCGCCATCTCGCCCTCATACTCGAAGTCCACGCCGCGCGCGTCCAGAACGCGTACCGCGCTCTGGATTTTTTCGGTACGGATGCCCGGCGGGTTCCCGAAGGTGGAGTAGGACAGGAACGCCACGCGCGGGGTAAGGCCCAGCTTGCGGGCGGCAGCAGCGGCGCCAACGGCGATGTCGGCCAGTTCGGGGGCTTCGGGAAATTCGGTAACGTTGGTGTCGGCTATAACCACCGTCCGGCCCCGGCTGATCGCCAGAGACAGGCCGATAAGCCGGCCTCCGGGCGCCTCGTCCAGAACGAGGCGTATATCCGACAGCGTGTTCATGAAGTGGCGGGTGACGCCGGTCACCATACCCTGCGCATCGCCAAAGCGCAGCATGCAGGCGGAGAACACGTTGCGGTCGTTATTGACGAGGCGCTGCACGTCCCGGCGCAGATAACCCCGGCGCTGCAGGCGCTCATACAGGAAGTCCACATAGTCCGGATTCTGGTCAGACAGACGTGCGTTCCAGATTTCCAGCGAGCCGGGATCAATGCCCAACTCCTTCATATTGGCTTCGGCGATTTTCTCGCGCGCAACCAGTACCGGCGTGCCTAGCCCCTGCGCCTGGAAAGCGGCGGCAGCACGGATCACGCTCGGCTCCTCGCCTTCGGCGAACACGATGCGCTTGGGCTCTGCCTTGATGACTTCGGTAATATGCTGCTGCAGCGCGGCGGTCGGATCGAGCCTGCGCGCCAGCCGCGCACGATAACCTGAGCCCTCTTCGGGCATGGGCAGGCGGGCGACACCGCTATCCACCGCCGCCTTGGCAATATAGGGCGGTACAAACGAAATCAGGCGCGGATCAAAGGGTGACGGGATGATGTAATCACGGCCAAAGCTGAGGCGGGCGGAGCGATTGGCACGCGCCACCTCGTCGGGCACATCGGTGCGGGCAAGGTCAGCCAGCGCCCGCGCCGCAGCCAGCTTCATCTCCTCATTGATCGTCGTGGCACGCACGTCGAGCGCGCCACGGAAGATGTAAGGAAAGCCCAGCACATTGTTGACCTGATTGGGAAAATCAGACCGGCCCGTAGCGATGATCGCATCCGAGCGCACCTGCTTGATGAGATCGGGCATGATCTCCGGTGTCGGATTGGCCATGGCGAAAATGATCGGGTCCGCCGCCATGGACTTGACCATTGCCTGGCTGACAATGCCGCCCGCCGACAGGCCCAGCATCACGTCGGCGTCGACCATTGCCTCATCTAGCGTGCGCATGTCCGTCTCACGGGCATGCGAGGCCAGACGGGGATGCAGATCGTTCCGGCCGGTATGGACCACACCGTTCACGTCGATAATGGTGACATGATCGTGCTGCACGCCGAGCGACTTGATGAGTTCGAGAACGGAGAGCCCCGCCGCCCCGGCCCCGATCAGCACGACCTTGATGTCTTCAAACTTCCGGCTGGTCAGGTGGCAGGCATTCATCAGTCCCGCAGCCGCGATAATGGCGGTGCCGTGCTGATCGTCATGGAACACCGGAATTGCAAGCCGCTCACGCAATTTCGCTTCGATTTCAAAGCATTCGGGAGACTTTATGTCTTCCAGGTTTATGCCGCCAAAACTGTCGCCAAACCCCGCCACACAATCGATGAACTTCTCGGGATCCTCGTAGTCGATCTCGATATCGAAGGCGTCTATATCGGCAAAGCGCTTGAAAAGGACCGCCTTGCCTTCCATCACCGGCTTGGAGGCGCGCGGCCCCAGATTGCCAAGGCCCAGAATGGCTGTGCCATTGGACACGACGGCGACCATATTGCCCTTCGACGTATAGTCGTAGACGGCGTCAGGATCGGCTGCGATGGCGCGCACGGGCGCCGCCACGCCCGGACTGTAGGCCAGAGCCAGGTCACGCTGCGTCGCCATGGGCTTGGTCGGTGCCAGCGCCAGCTTGCCCGGCGGATCCTGACGGTGGAAGGCCAGTGCATCCTCATCGGTACGCGAGCTGGACGTGTCTGGCGGGCTCATTTCGGGCATGGGATACACTTTCAGATCGGCAAATCAGGCTGACGGGCTTGGTTAAAGGCTATAGCCGGGCAGAACCGGCTCGGCTAGCGCTTCAGACGGGCGAGCGCTGCAAGGCGCGCCTGCTCGCGCCCAAGGTTTTCCAGTGCAGCCGGAAGCGCATCCAGCAGGTCTTCTGCCGTACCGCCCGGCGGCAGGTGATAGCCCGCCTCGCCATGCAGGAAGGCAGCTGACCGCGCGGCCTCGAACGGCGCTACCCCTTGCGCCATCAGGGCACCGATAATTCCCGCCAGCACATCGCCGCTGCCTGCCGTGGCGAGGCGTCCGCTGGCGTGGACATTCACCGCTGCGCGGCCTTCAGGGTGCGCGATCACGGTCGCCGGGCCCTTTAGCAGCACGATGGCACCGGCTCGCCGTGCGGCCTCCTGGACAGCCTCAATCGGACGACTACGTGGCCGCCCGGCAATGTCCGGGAACAGCCGGGCAAATTCTCCCGCATGCGGTGTCAGCACGGCCCGCTCATGCAGGGCTGCGAACAGCGCTTTCGGGTCATTAGCGAACACGCTCAAGGCATCGGCATCGAGCACGGTCTGAATCCCGGTGGCGAGCGCTGCCAGCACGCGCTCTTTCAGTGTCTCGTTCAGCCCCGCTCCCGGCCCGATCACCAGCGCGCTGGGCCGTTGAAAGTTTAAGGTTTTGGCAAAATCCTCCTCGCGGATGGACTTCGTCATCACGGCAAGACTGGCGCTGGCTGCTTCCATCAACGAGGCGGGCGGGCAAAGCAGCGTGACGAGCCCTGCCCCGGTTTTCAGCCCCGCCATGGCTGAAAGACGCGCGGCACCCGTTGCCCCCGGCGGCCCCGCCAGCACGCACAGCCGGCCCTTGCCGTGCTTGTGCGCCCCGCTGTCATGCGCCGCATCCGGCAAAGTGATGCCCGGCAGTTGCACGATGTCCGGGAGAGCGCCTGCACCCTGCCGCCAGCCATCCGGGATACCGATGTCGACGACGATGATCTCGCCGCAGGCAGCCCGCGCCGGGTGGAAGAGATGGGCGGCTTTCAGCCGGTGAAACGTCACCGTCAGATCAGCCTCGATACACAGCCCTTCAACGGCGCCATAATCGCCGTGAGCGCCGCTGGGCACATCCACCGCCACAATCGCGCAATCGCTCTCAGCGAGGCTTCTGGAGGCCTCCAGGGCCACGCCCTCCAGCGGCCTTGAGAGGCCAGACCCGAACAGAGCATCGACGACCAGAGCGAAGCGCTCCGCCTTGAATGAATCCAGTGGCTGGACCGCACCCGTCCAGAGGCGTGCCATATGCGCGGCATCGCCTTTCAACGCCGCTGTATCGCCCAGCGAAAATACGTCGACGGCCCAGCCCTGCTCCGCCAGCAGGCGCGCGACGACATACCCGTCACCGCCATTATTGCCCGGGCCACACAGAATGGCGGCAGGACGTGGCGCCCACCGCGCCATAATGGCTTGCGCCACCCCTGCCCCGGCGCGCTCCATCAAGGCAGCCGACGCGATACCACTCTTCACGGCGAACGCGTCGGCGCGTGCCATTGCGGCACAGTCCAGCACCTCCGGCCCCGGCAGGCCCATTGCCCCACCCTTGAACATTCGTGCCTCACCTCCGGGCAGCCACTCTGGACGTCATGCCACTTCGGCCAGATTGGCTTGAGACGCGTCATGGCTTGGCTATGCGTGTCCCCATCAAGGAGACCTGCTTCATGAAGAAGATCGAAGCGATCATAAAGCCTTTCAAGCTCGATGACGTGAAGGAAGCCCTTCAGGAAATCGGACTGCAAGGCCTGACAGTGACCGAAGCCAAGGGCTTCGGACGGCAGAAAGGCCATACCGAGCTCTATCGCGGTGCAGAGTACGTGGTCGATTTCCTGCCGAAGATAAAGATCGAACTGGTGATTCCCGATAGCCGCGTGGATGCTGCCGTCGAAGCCATCCAGAACGCGGCTCAGACCGGACGCATCGGCGACGGCAAGATTTTCATCATGCCGGTCGAGACCGCCATTCGTATCCGCACCGGAGAAACCGGCGACGACGCGCTTTAGACGCTGCGCTCCGCCTTCCCATCATCCCCGAGCGCCTAGCGGCGCACAACACTGAAACGAGGACGACATGTCAGACGCGATCCTGAAGAAGATCAAGGACGAGAATATCGAATACGTGGACCTGCGCTTTACCGACACGCGCGGCAAGCTGCAGCACGTGACCTTTGACAAGTCGATGGTCGATGCCGACTTCTTTGAAGATGGCCAGATGTTTGACGGCTCCTCGATCAATGGCTGGAAGGCCATCAACGAGTCCGACATGGTGCTCAAGCCCGACACCGCTGGCGCGTTCGTCGATCCGTTCTTCCAGGAGCCGACGCTCGCTGTCTTCTGCGACATCTACGACCCCATCACTGGCGAGCCCTATAATCGCGACCCGCGCACGACCGCGAAGAAGGCCGAGACCTACATGGCCTCCGCCGGCATTGGCGACACGGCCTATTTCGGACCGGAAGCCGAGTTTTTCGTCTTTGATGATGTGCGCTGGAAAACGGCGCAGAACGAGACCGGCTATGTGCTGGACTCCGAGGAAGGCCCGTACAATTCCGGCACCATGATGGAAGGCGGCAATCTGGGACACCGCCCCGGCCCGAAGGGCGGCTATTTCCCGGTTCCGCCGGTCGATTCGGCGCAGGACATGCGCACCGAGATGCTGGCGGTCATGCGCGAGCTGGGCCTCGAGCCGGAAAAACATCACCACGAGGTCGCGCCGAGCCAGCACGAGCTGGGGATGAAATTCTCCACCCTGCTGAACATGGCCGACCGCATGCAGCTCTACAAATACATCGTCCACAATGTGGCCGCGTCCTACGGCAAAACGGCAACCTTCATGCCCAAGCCCGTCTATGCCGATAACGGTTCGGGCATGCACGTCCACCAGTCGATCTGGAAGGACGGCAAGCCGCTCTTTGCCGGCGACAAATATGCCGACCTGTCGGAGATGTGCCTTTATTATATCGGTGGCATCATCAAGCACGCGCGTGCCATCAACGCATTCTCCAACCCGACCACGAACTCCTACAAGCGTCTCGTGCCGGGTTATGAGGCCCCGGTCCTGCTCGCTTATTCGGCGCGTAACCGCTCGGCGTCCATCCGCATCCCGTATGTCGGCTCACCCAAGGGCAAGCGTATCGAAGCGCGCTTCCCCGATCCGGCCGGCAACCCGTACCTGACCTTCACCGCTCTTCTGATGGCCGGTCTTGATGGCATCGCCAACAAGATCCACCCCGGCGACGCGATGGACAAGGACCTCTACGACCTGCCGCCCGAAGAGCTGAAAGACATCCCGACGGTGAGCGGCAGCCTGCGCGAGGCGCTGGCCAATCTCGATGCCGACCGTGAGTTCCTCAAAAAGGGCGGCGTGATGGATGACGACCAGATCGACGCCTATATCGACCTGAAGATGGAAGAGGTCAGCCGGATCGAGCATCACCCTCACCCGGTCGAGTTCGAGCTCTACTACAAGGTCTGATCAGACCTGCCTTCCAGTGAAGCAGGCCCGCCGGTTATCCGGCGGGCCTTTTTCGTGACTGTTATGGAAAGATTACAAGCGCGTCTGAGTGGTCGACGGGCGCATAAGCATCGTCTAAGACTCTTTGCGGCTTACTGTGCCTGGCTCTCGCCGGGCCAGAGGGGAATGTCCGCCGGAGGGTCTATATGCGCCGTCGTCTTCTTACTGCTGCATCGCTTGTAGCGCTGTGCTCATCGCCAGTCTGGGCTGATGAGGAGATTAGCAGCGAACGCACCAGCCCGGTGCGGACATCCGATGCCGGTGACATCGTCATCACCTCCAGCGGACGCGTGACGCTGACCGGCAATAGCGGCCCTGCAGTCGTCATCGATTCTGATAACTCGGTGGAAACGCGCTCTGGCTCAAGCATCACCATTGCCGACCAAAGCAACGCAACGGGAATTTTTCTCGAAGGCGGCCGTACGGGCAGCCTGAGCCACGGTGGCGTTATTCAGCTTACTGACGAAAGTCTGTCGCTCAATACGGCGCTCAACGAACCGCTTGGTGCTCTCACCGAAGAAACCAACAAGACCGGCATTCTGGTAGGCGCCGCAGGCGAACCGGCATTTGTCGGCGATGTAACGGTCACGGGTGGCGTAGCCGTTGTCGGCCAGAACTCCTACGGAGTGCGCGTCGTTTCGGGCATTGATGGCAACCTTAATCTCGGCGGAACGATCAGCGTCACGGGCGAAAACAGCACTGTCGTTTCGGTCGAGGGTCCGGTCAGCGGCGACGTCGTTGTTCGTAACGTCTCGAACATCAATGCCACCGGAGCAGGCTCGACCGCCCTCGCAGTCAATGCAGACATCGGCGGCGGTGTTCGTATATCAGGCCCCTTACAGGCGAACGGTTACCGCATTTCCGACCGCACCTTGCGCGAAGTGTTCCAGGCCCTTGCTGAAAACGGCAGCCCCATCGCTGAGGACCAGCGCCAATCAGGCCCGGTCGTCGTGATTGCTGGATCCGTGGTGGACGGCGTCTTCATTGCCGGCGGGCAAGACGGCGCAACCGCTGGCATCATCAACGGGCTCGGCAGCGCACCGTCACTGGTGGTCCAGACAGCTGCAGGCGCGACGGGACCGCTCACGCTTGGCGAAGTGGTCTACGAGGAAGCGGACACGAGCGAGGACGCCGAAGAAGGCGATACCGTAACCACTAATCGCGGGTTTGGACTGGTCAACGACGGGAACATCAGGGCAAACGGCGTGTTCGACGGCGTCAGCTCCACCGCGATACTGATCGCAGGACGTGACGTGAACGGCACCGTTCAGGCCGCCATTCTGGGCGCAGGCGGTTTCGAGAACACTGGGTCGGTGGTCTCTGTCGCCTATGATGCCCACACGACCGCTGTTCATCTTGGTGACGGCGCGCAAATGGCTGGGTTCACCAACTCAGGGAGCGTGTTTGCCACTTCTGCGCGCGGATTTGACGATGACGGCTTCGCCGACAACGCGTTCGGCACGGGCTCCGCGACTGCAATCCATATCGAATCCGGTGTGCTGATCGACCGGATAGACAATACAGGCACCATTCGCGGGCGTGTAAACACTGGCGGTGTGGCGGCCACCGGCATCCACATTGAAAACAACACGCTGCAAACCATCACGAACACCGGCACGATTGCCGCTGATGCCGTCGATCTTGCAGACAGCGCAAATCCTGTTCTGACGGCCATTGACGCACGCAACATGACTGCTGGCCTGACAATCACTCAGTCGGCAGCAACCGGTGAGAATGCCGTGGCGCCCGCAATCGCCGGCGACATCCGCTTCGGCTCCGGCGACGACACGCTCGACATTCAAGCCGGAACAGTAACCGGCGACATCTATTTCGGAGCGGGCGCCGATAACCTGATCCTGCGCAACGCGACGCTGACCGGCGCGATTAACTCCGGCGATGGCCAGCTCACCATAGATGTTGAGAACTCCAACCTCGAGCTGGGGCTCACCAATCAGGTCAATATAACGTCGGCGCGGTTCGGCGACGGAGCGGTCCTTAACCTCGTTCTGGACCGGAACACGTCCGCCAATGCGTCTGTGTCAGCCAGCGGCGAAATATCATTCGAACACGGGTCTGAACTTGTCGTGTCCCTGTCCGAGCTGGTTGGCGCGGCTCAGACCTATCAGGTGCTCTCTGCCGGCACGCTGAATATCGCCGACGAGGCGGTGATCCTTGAGGCCGTCGACACGCCCTTCATCTACTCTGCAACGCTGGAGCGCGATGCCGGCGATCCCAATTCGCTGGTGCTGAGCCTGGAGCGGAAAACAGCCGAGCAGATCGGGTTCGATCCCAACCGCGCTGCCGTTTATGACGCGGCACTTTCCCTGTTTGATGATGTCAGCTCGCTGGGCAATGCCATCGCATCGATCCGCGACGCCGACGCATTCTACAGTGCGTACGACCAGCTGCTGCCCGAATACGCGGCCAGCGCAATCCAGTTTGCCCTTGCCTCCCACGACGCCGCTGCAGGGGCGCTGTCCACGCGTCTGCGCAATGCGCGCCTGTCGCCGTCCGAACTTGCCGGTCTGTGGATCCAGGAGTTTGGCTATTACGCTGACCGTACAGGCTCCGCCCTGGGGCCGGGCTATCGCGGTTACGGGGTTGGGCTTGCCGTCGGTATCGACCGGCCACTCGGGCCGTTCTATGCAGTAGGCATGAGCCTTGCCGGCGCGGCAAGCGAGATCGAACAGATCGGGCTCAACCATGATCCGATGACCACTTTGATGGGTCAGGTATCAGGCTACGCCGCCATCGACTTTGGCGGTATTGACGCGTCGTTCACCGCTTCAGCAGGCATCAACCGATTCGAGACCCAGCGTAATATCGGTATTGGCAGCTATACCGGCTCCACGTCTGCTGACTGGGGTGGCTGGCATTACTCCCTGTCTGCCCAGGCCGGGCGTGACATTCCGCTAGGCAACTGGATCGTCAGGCCGGAAGCCTCCCTGACCTGGCTTTCGATTTCCGAAGACGGTTTCAATGAAATCGCGCTCGACAACACGGCCCCGGAACTTGCCCTGTTTGTCGATAGCCGCACGACCAGCGCGCTGACAGGCGGAGCCACGGTTACCGTCGCCCGCATGTTCCAGCGCTCGGGCAGCTGGTGGATGCCCTATGCCCGCGTAGGCTATCGCGGTGATTTCTCCGGAAATTCAGGCGAAACAACGGCCCGGTTTGGTGAGAACGGCACGCCCTTTACGCTTCGCGCTGCAGACTTGCCTTCGGCTGGCCTGCTGGCTGGTCTGGGCTTCTCCGGAGGCTCGAACTACACGACATTCACCTTCGCCTATGACGCAGACTATCGCGACGACTACGTGAACCACGTGCTCCGTCTCGTGCTGCGGATGAATTTCTAGGCCGGTTTAACGCCTCTTAACCATGGCGAGGGATACACTCTGGCCATGGTTATACGTCTGGCCCTCTTCTTTGCGCTTCTGGCGGCGGCGGCAATCCTGGTGGCCGCCTGCAGCCATCGCGCGCCCCCGACGCAGGTGCAGAACGCCTGCTCCATCTTCGCCCAGTATCCGGCATGGCGGCGCGCGACCGAACGGGCCGAACGCCGTTGGGGCCTGTCCCAGGGCACGCAGCTGGCCTTCGTGAACCGCGAATCCAGCTTCGTCGCCAATGCCCGCCCGCCCCGCACCCGCAGGCTGATCGTGCTTCCGGGGCCCCGTGCCTCATCGGCGCATGGGTATGCCCAGGCGCTTGACGGCACGTGGGACTGGTATCGCGAGCAGACCGGCAACCGCTCCGCGCGGCGGACGAACTTCGCTGACGCAGTGGATTTCATTGGCTGGTACGCCTCAATGAGCCAGCGCCTGTCGCGCATCTCGCTGGACGATCCGCGCAATCTCTACTTCGCCTATCATGAGGGCCATACCGGCTATAATCGCGGCACCCACAACTCCAAGGCCTGGCTGCAACGCGCCGCCAGCCAGGTGGAGGCCGATGCCCGCCGCTATGACAGCCAGCTGCGCTCCTGCCAGCGCCGCAGCCGCTGGTTCCGGTAGTAGAAAAGCCGCGTTGAGTGCTTTCCCGCACCGCCCGCAATCGGGCAAGGTGCAAAGTGATGACCCACGATTCGCAAAACGACCTGTTCGGCGGCGGCGCGCCTGCTCCGAAACCCGCCTCGCCCGCCCCGCGCGCAGAGCCTGAGCCCGTGAAGGCAGCAGAGCCCCCTGCGCCGCGCGCGCCAGCGGCCTCCCCTGCTCCAACACCTCCGCCGCAGCCCGGCTATAACGCCTCCTCGATCGAGGTGCTTGAAGGGCTGGAGCCGGTGCGCAAGCGGCCGGGCATGTATATTGGCGGCACCGATGAGCGCGCGCTGCATCACCTCTTCGCCGAAGTGCTGGACAACGCGATGGACGAGGCCGTGGCAGGCCATGCTGACCGCATCGAGGTGAGCCTCGATGAGGAAGGCTTTGTCACCGTCACCGATAATGGCCGCGGCATCCCGGTAGACGAGCATCCGAAATTTCCCGGCAAGTCGGCGCTGGAAATCGTGATGACCACGCTGCACTCAGGCGGCAAGTTCTCCGACAAGGCCTACCAGACCGCCGGCGGCCTGCACGGGGTGGGCATCTCCGTCGTCAACGCGCTGTCAGAGCGGGTCGAGGTGGAAGTGGCGCGCGACCGCACCCTCTGGGGGCTCAATTTCTCGCGCGGCACGCCGCTGGGCAGTCTGGAAAAGCTTGGTGCAGCGCCCAACCGGCGCGGCACCAAAATCCGCTTCAAGCCCGATCACGAGATTTTCGGCAGCCGCGCGCATTTCAAGCCCGCGCGCCTGTTTGCCATGTCTCGCTCCAAGGCCTTCCTGCGCCGGGGCGTGGAGATACGCTGGTCGTGCGTGCCTGAGCTGGTCGAAGGCACGCCCACGCCTGCAGAGGCCGTGCTGTCCTTCCCCGGCGGGCTGGCCGATCACCTTGAAGAACTTGTCAAAGGCGCAGCCCTCGTCACCGAAAGCTTCTCAGGCCGTGTCGAGCGCTCCGAAGGGCGCATGGGCGCGGTGGAATGGGCCGTAGGCTTCTCCGCCAACGGATTTGGCGAGCATGACAGCTTCTCCAACTCCTACTGCAACACCGTACCCACGCCGCAAGGGGGTACGCATGAGGCGGGCCTGCGCGCCGCGCTCTCGAAGAGCCTCAAAGCGCACGCCGAGCTGGCCGGCAATCGCAAGGCGGGCCTCATCACACCCGATGATGTGATGGGCGGGGCAGGTGTGCTCGTCTCCATCTTCCTCAAAGACCCGGAGTTTCAGGGCCAGACCAAGGACCGGCTTTCTACACCGGAGGCGCAGCGTCTTGTCGAGAACGCCATCCGCGACCGGTTCGACCACTGGCTCGCCGCCCGGCCGAAGGAAGCCGCGCGCCTGATCGACTGGGCGGTGGAGCGCGCCGAGGACCGGCTGAAGAAGAAGAAGGAAAAGGAAGTCCAGCGCCAGAGCGCCACGCGCCGCCTGCGCCTTCCCGGCAAGCTGGCGGACTGTTCCACCGCCGGCGCAGACGGGACCGAAATCTTCCTCGTCGAGGGCGATTCCGCCGGCGGCTCGGCCAAGCAGGCGCGCGACCGCAAGACGCAAGCCATCCTGCCCCTGCGCGGCAAGATCCTGAATGTTGCCTCTGCGACGCCGGACAAGATCGCCGCCAATCAGGAAATCTCCGATCTGATGCTGGCGCTCGGCACCCGTCCGGGCTCGACATTTGACCTTGATGAGCTGCGCTATGAGCGCGTCATCATCATGTGCGACGCGGACGTGGACGGCGCGCATATCGCGGCCCTGCTCGCCACCTTCTTCTACCGCTTCACGCCGGGCCTGATCGAGAGCGGACGCCTGTTCATGGCCCAGCCGCCCCTCTATCGCCTGACCGTGGGGGCGAAGACCCTCTACGCGCAGGACGACGCGGAGAAGGACGCCATTATGAATGGCGAGTTCAAGGGCAAGCGCGTGGAGCTTGGCCGCTTCAAGGGCCTCGGCGAGATGACGCCGCCGCAACTGAAAGCCACCACGATGAACCCGCAGACGCGCTCACTCGCGCGCGTGACCATTGATGACGCCTTCCGCGAGGAGGCCGATGATCTGGTTGAAACCCTGATGGGCAAGAAGGCAGAGCTTCGCTTCCAGTACATCCAGGAACACGCGCCCTTCGTGGAAGCGATTGATTTGTAGTGTTTATCCGCTCAACTCCCTGTGATGTAACACAATAACCCCCTTCCCCCTGCGGCGGATTCCGGCGAACGTGCCCGCAACGCAATTATCCGGGGAGGGTTGAACGGTGGCGATACACGGTTCACGGGAAAAGGGCGCGCTATGGCCGATGATGGCGGGCGCGCTGGCAGGGCTGGCAGCCCTTGGCCTTGCGGCCTGTAACGGCGATGCTGGCGAGACGGGCAACGGCAATGGCGCCAGCGCTGGCAATGGCGACGGTCTTGTCCGCTTCAACCCGGACCCCTACCCCTCCACCTACACCCCCTTCCCCTCTGAAGTGGTGCTCATTCAGGGCGCGACCGTTTTTGATGGCATTGGCGGCGAGTTCGAGAATTACGACGTCCTCATGCAGGATGGGCGCATTGCCAGTATCGGCGAAGGCCTTGAAGCGCCAGAAGGCGCAACCATCATTGACGGGCGCGGACGCTATGTGACGCCGGGCGTGATCGATATTCACTCCCATCTGGGCGTCTACCCCTCCCCCGGTGTCAGTGCGCACAATGACGGCAATGAGATCACCAGCCCGGTGACGGCGGAGGTCTGGGCCGAGCACGGCGTCTGGCCTCAGGATCCGGGCTTTGACGCGGCTTTGGCCGGCGGCGTGACCACGCTGCACGTCCTGCCGGGCTCGGCCAACCTCTTTGGCGGGCGCGGCGTGACGCTGCGCAATGTGCCTTCGCGCACCGTGCAGGGCATGAAGTTCCCTGATGCCCCCTACACGCTGAAAATGGCCTGCGGGGAGAACCCGAAACGCGTCTATGGCGGACAGGGCCGCGCGCCCGGCTCGCGCATGGGCAATATGGCCGGATACCGCGAGGCCTGGCAGCGCGCAGTGGAATACCGCCGCAGCTGGCAGCGTTACTGGGACGCCGGCGATGCCGACGCCACCCCGCCCACCCGCAATCTGGAGCTGGATACGCTGATGGGCGTGCTGGAAGGCGAAATCCTCATCCAGATGCACTGCTACCGCGCTGATGAAATGGCGCTGGTGCTCGATATGGCGCGCGAGTTCGACTATCGCATCACCACATTCCATCACGCGGTCGAGGCCTACAAGATCGGCGATCTTCTGGCAGAAGACGATGTCTGCGCGGCCGTGTGGGCTGACTGGGGCGGGTTCAAGATGGAAGCCTACGACTCCATCAACGAAAACCTCGCCCTTGTTCACGCCGCAGGCGCGTGCGCGATGATCCATTCCGACGACCAGCTGGGCATCCAGCGCCTCAATCAGGAGGTCGCCAAGGCGCTCGCCGCCGGAAGGCGGCTCGGCATTGAGGTCACAGATGGCGAGGCAGTCGCCTGGTTCACCTCGAACCCCGCACGCGGGCTTGGCATTTTCGACGAGACGGGCTCGCTGGAAGCGGGCAAGCGCGCCGATGTCGTGCTCTGGTCGGCCCATCCCTTCTCCAGCTACGCCGTTGCCGACCATGTCTATATCGACGGCGCGCTGATGTTTGACCGCGATGATCCCGAGCGGCGCACCGTGCGCGATTTCACCCTCGGCCAGCCCGGCGAAGGAGTGCTGTAAAATGTTGAAATCCATGATCTCTGCAGCCGCCTTGGCCGCCATCAGTCTTGGTACGGCATCAGCCCAGACCATTGCCGTCACCAATGGCCGTGTCGTCACCAATAGCGATGCCGGCATCGTCGAAAGCGGTTCGGTGCTTATCCAGGACGGCTTTATCGTGGCCGCTGGCGCGAACATCGCCATTCCCGCTGGCGTGGACACCATCGACGCCAATGGCGGCTGGATCACGCCGGGCATCTTCCACCCGCACACCCAGCTTGGCCTGATCGAAGTGGGCCTTGAAAGCACCACCTCCGACGTGTCGGCGCCGGGCGCCAGCTTCACCGCCGCGATCGATGTGGCCGACGGGTTCAACCCGTCGGGCGGACATATCCCGGACAGCCGCCGCCGGGGGATTACCCGCTTTGCGGTATTCCCCTCCACCGCACGCGGCGTGATTGGCGGGCGCGGCGCACTGGCCAACAGCTCCGGCAGGCCGGATTCGCTCTTTGACGACCGCACCTTCCTCTATATCGACCTGTCGCAATCGGGCGCACAGACCGCTGGCGGATCACGCAATGCGGCCTGGGCCTATCTGCGCGCTGCCTTCGAGGATGCCCGCTTCTATCCGGGCCGCTTCATGTCCCACCATGAGGGCGATGCCATCAACCGTTTCGACGCGGCGTCGCTGGTGTCTGCCGTGCGCGGCGAAATCCCGATTGCCCTTCAGGTGGAACGCGCATCCGACATCCGCCGTGCCCTGCGCTTTGCCCAGCAGCATCCCTCAGCGCGCTTCATTCTGGTCGGCGCGGCCGAAAGCTGGATGGTCGCCGACGAAATCGCCGCCGCGGGCATTCCCGTCATCATCGACCCCTTGCGTAACCTGCCTGCCAGCTTTGACGTGCTGGCGGCACGCCTGGACGCCCCTGCACGCCTGCATGCCGCAGGCGTGCAAACCGCCTACACCACGATCAGCGCGGACCTCTATTTCAACCCCCGCCTGATCACTCAGCACGCCGGCAATGCGGTTGCCAATGGCGCTAGCTGGGAGGATGCCTTCCGCGCCATCACCCTCACCCCGGCCGAGATCCACGGCGTAGGCGAGCGCTATGGCGCTCTTGCAGAGGGTTATGCCGGCGATGTGGTGGTCTGGGATGGTGACCCGCTGGAGGTGATGAGTGCGCCGGTGGCCGTCATCATTGACGGCGAGAACCAGTCCCTGGTCTCGCGCCAGTCACGTCTGGCAGAGCGCTATGCCGAGCAGGTACCAAACGGGCATTATGGCTATCGCCACTAGAGAGAATCGCTGCCGCAGGTATGGGCGTTAAGCCACAGTGCGGCACTGATACATCACGTCTGCGCTAGGACGCGTTGACACCCAATGGCGCGCGCCTATGTTGCGCGACGCAAGCGGCTTGCGATCCGCGCGACCCGCCCGAACGTACGATAGCGCGCCCCGTGCCATAATGGCGGGGCGGATATGAGGCGCATGACTTTTGATGATCTGGGCTTGAGCCCGAACCTGCTGGCAGCCATCAAGGACGCTGGCTATACCGCCCCTACCCCCATTCAGGCCGGTGCCATTCCGGTGGCATTGACCGGACGCGACGTTCTGGGCATTGCCCAGACGGGTACGGGCAAGACCGCCTCCTTCACCCTGCCGCTCATCGAACGCCTGTCGCGTGGCCGTGCCCGTGCCCGCATGCCGCGCTCGCTCATTCTCTGCCCGACGCGCGAACTCGCCGACCAGGTGGCACAGAATGTCCGCCTCTACGCGAAGAACCACAAGCTGACCATGGCGCTGCTGATTGGCGGGGTCGCCTTCCAGCCGCAAAAGGAGATTCTCGACAAGGGCGCGGACATTCTCATCGCGACGCCCGGCCGCCTGCTCGACCATTTTGAACGCGGTGGTCTGATGCTCATGGGCATCGAGATCATGATCGTCGACGAAGCCGACCGCATGCTGGACATGGGCTTTATCCCGGACATCGAGCGCATTTTCTCGCTGGTTCCGCCGCGCCGCCAGACGCTGTTCTTCTCCGCAACGATGCCCAACGAGATCGTGCGGATCGTCAATACCTTCCTGAAAGATCCCGAGCGCATCGAAGTCTCGCGCCCTGCGCAGACCGCTGAGACCATCAAGCAATACATCGTGCGCGTCGCCGATGGCTCTCCGGCGGGCAAACGTGCCGCGCTGCGTGCTGCGATCAACCGCGATGGCGTGAAGAACGGTATCGTGTTCTGCAACCGCAAACGCGATGTCGATATTGTCGCGCGCTCGCTGCAACGCCATGGCTTCTCTGCGGCCCCGATCCACGGTGATCTGGCACAGGCCCAGCGGATGAAGACGCTGGCCGATTTCAAATCGGATCAGGTGCGCATTCTCGTGGCGTCCGACGTCGCCGCGCGCGGTCTGGATATTCCCGCCGTCAGCCATGTCTTCAATTTCGACATCCCGCGCAACGCCGATGATTATGTCCACCGCATTGGCAGGACCGGCCGCGCCGGGCTGACCGGGGAATCGATCACGCTGGTAACGGGCGATGACAAGAAGTCGCTGGCCAATGTGGTGAAGCTTATCGGGTCAGAGCCAGAGACGCTGGCGCTTGATGGCGCTGCAACGCCCGCCGCCGCACCCGCAAGGACAGACGACGCCGAAGGCGAGGTCAAGGCAGCCCGCTCACGCCGTGGCGGCCGCTCCCGGACGCGCCCCGCAACTGACAAGCCCGATGACCAGGCCGCGGCCAAGGCCCCAGCCGACGCCCCTGCCCCCACTCCTGCAAACGACGCACAAAAGGGCAAACGCGCAAAACCGGCGAGCAAGGACGCGGGCGTTGAAGCGGCCGGCTTTGGCGATCATGTGCCAGAGTTCCTCTTGCGTTCGGCGCTCGGCTAGGCTTGAAAATAATTCAAATTCGGCGGTCGCGTTTACCCCATCTTTCCAAAACGCCCCTAATCTCCCCTCCCAAGGGAGTCATTGGTCCGAAGAATTCGGTCTGAGAAAACGGGGAAAGTCACGTGAACGGTCGCTTGCAAACACATGAAGGTTTTGATCTGGCGCGACGAGCGCTGGATCTGATGGTCGAGCACAAGGTTGCTCCCACCCCCCAAAACTATGCCGTCTGGGTCGCTTATGTCTCTGACTCCATCCCCGAGCTGTCAGAAGCACTTCAGAGCGCCGTAGACAAGGGCGGGCCGATTGATGACGAGCTGTGCGACGAGCTCTATGACCGCTATTTCACCTTCAAGCGCATTCAGGACGCTGTTCTTGATACCGGCGGCGCTATGAGCCGCGAACTCGGCGCGGTGGTGAAAACCCTGGAAGCGGCCGAACGCGACACCGCCGCTTATGGCGAGGCCCTGGCTGGCGCGTCCGGCCAGCTGGACGACGCCACAGACACGGTCACCTTCAAACGCATGGTGGAGGGACTGGTATCCGCCACTGCCCGCATGCAGCGCCGTTCGAGGGAGCTGGAGCGCCGCCTGCAGGAAACCTCCGTCGAGGTGAACCAGCTGCGCGGCAATCTCGAAAAGGTCCGCGAAGAAGCGATGACCGATGCCCTCACCGGCCTCGCCAACCGCAAACGCTTTGACGAGTCCATGCGCAAGGCGCGCCGTGATTCCGATCTGCAGGGTGACGATTTCTGCCTGGTGCTGTGCGATATCGACCACTTCAAACGCTTCAACGACACCTGGGGTCACCAGACCGGCGATCAGATCATCCGCTTTGTCGCGGCCTGCCTCTCCCGCTTTGCAAAAGACACGCACATCGTCGCGCGCTATGGCGGCGAGGAATTTGCCATCGTCATGCCGAAGACCCAGCTAGCCGACGCTGCAGAAGTCGCCGAGAAAGTCCGTGCGACCGTTGAGTCCAAGCGCCTCTTGCGCAAATCCACCAACGAGGATCTCGGCCACATCACCGTGTCCATGGGGGTATCCCAACACCTGTCTGGCGAATCCGTCGAAAGCCTGATCGAGCGGTCCGACAGCAATCTTTACAAGTCCAAGCAAACTGGCCGGAACCGCGTCACAGTGGACCGTGCTCAGGACAATACCGGAGTAGCGGCTGCCTAGTCAGCCCCGGTAAAGCGCTTCCCATAACTGCCGTTTCAAACGAGAATGCATCTTCGGTCTCCGGGGGTGCATTTTTGTTATGGTGCAGCAGCGTACAGGCGAACCACAATCCCGGTGGCGCGGCGAGAACGTCTCGCGGGTGGAAAACCTCTCCGACATAATTTTCGCACTGGTGCTGCCCCTGGCGGCGTTGCAGTCTATCCCTCCTCGTTCGATGAGCTGGCAGGGCTCTGGCGCGGGGCGATTTCCATTGCCGTCTGCTTTGCGCTGGCATTCCTGCTGCCGGATTCCATCGCGGCTTTTGCCGGAGTGCTGTTCGCGCTCATGGGCCTGATAGCGTGGCTATGCTCGGCACGTGCCGAAGCGCGCATCCGCCAGCAGGGCGCCGCAGCGCCTTAGGTGACCGTTGGCGGGGCGGTCAGCCTGATGCTGTCACGTTGCTCCCAGCGCTCCAGAAATGCGCCAAGTTCCGGATGGGCCGCGCGCCAGTCCAGCTCCGCGTACCGCAGGTCAAGATAGGACAGCGCCACGGCAATCGAGAGAGCGCCGTGGTCTACCGACCGTTCAAACTGGCCGCGCTCACGATCCAGCTGTTCCAGCGTGCGGACGATCCCCCGCTCCCAGCGCTCGGTCCAGAGCTTGTAGCGCCGGTTGGCCGGCCGGTTCATCTCGATCCGGCGGCCTATGGTCAGGTCCATGAGACCATCCGCAACAGCCTGTTGGCGCAGGACCAGAATGCGGCTCTCGCCATTGGCAGGAATCCAGCGATCATCGTTCAGCGTGTCTATAAACTCGCAGATCAGCGGAGAATTGATCAGAGCCGGGCCGCTCTTGCGGATCAGGGCAGGCACCTTGCCGAGCGGATTGGCTGCGTGCAGCGCCGCCGGATCATCCAGCGGCGACACCTCGACCAGCTCGATCTTGCTTTCGAGGCTCTTCTCGATGATCAGCGCCCGGCATTTACGGGCGTAAGGCGATGTCGGCGAATAGAACAGCTGCATGCAAGCCCCCGAAATTCAGCAACCGGGTTTAAAAACTCGCAAGGCGGACGGCAAGTTGCCTAGACGGCGTTAGCCACAGGAATAATGGTGACGCTTTCGCCACACCCGCACGCATCGGTCTGGTTGGGATTACGGAACACGAATTTCGCGTGCAGCGGGGTCACTTCATAGTCGATCTGGCTGCCGAGCAGGAACAGGATCGCCTTGGAATCGATGACGATCTCGACGCCCTGATCCTCCACCCGCTCATCCAGCGGTGCAGGCGCCTCGACATAGTCCATCGTGTATTCCATGCCCGCGCAGCCGCCATTCTTCACGCCTACGCGCAAATAGCCCTTGCCCTCACGCGCCATCAGCGCGCGTACGCGCTCCGCAGCGGTTTCGGTGAGAGTGACGGGTTTGGGTCTTTCACGGGCCATGGGCTGGCTCCTAGAGCATATTCAGTTGAAGGCGGGCTTCGTCGGTCATCCGGTCCGGCGTCCAGGGCGGGTCGAAGGTGAGGCTCACCTCTGTCCGCTCAACCCCGTCCACCGTATTGCAGGCATCCTGCACCCAGCCCGGCATCTCGCCAGCCACCGGGCAGCCAGGCGCGGTCAGCGTCATCTCAACCTTCAGCGTCCGGTCATCTTCCAGATCGACCTTGTAGATCAGGCCCAGCTCGTAAATGTCGACCGGAATTTCCGGGTCATGCACGCGCTTGAGCGCGGCGACCACATCATCAGTGATGCGCGCGATTTCCTCGGCCGGGATCGCCCCCTCGCTCTCGGCAGAGGTTTCCGGCGCCAAAGGGCGCACAGGCGCAGCACCCAGATCGATGACATCGCGCTGGCGGCTGGCGGCGGGGCTGGCAGTGCTGGACATATCGTTCATTCCCATAAGCCCTAGATGAGGAACTCGCGCGCGCGGCGCAAGGCATCGAGGAAGGCATCGACCTCCTCAGGCGTGTTGTAGACGGCAAAGCTGGCGCGCACGCTGGCGGTAACGCCAAAGCGCTTCATCAGCGGATGGGCGCAGTGATGGCCCGCCCGCACGGCGACGCCATAGCGGTCCATGAGCTGGGCGATGTCGTGCGCATGGGCGTTCTCCACCACAAACGACACGATAGGCCCCTTGCCGGGTGCCTCACCCAGAATGCGGATACCGTCCATCGCCTTGAGGCCCGCCGTCACGGCCTCTGCCAGCGCGTGTTCGTGCGCCAGAGCCTCCGGCGTGACGTGTGCGTGCATCCAGTCCAGCGCCGCGCCAAGCGCAATCACATCGGCGATGGCAGGCGTGCCGGCCTCGAACTTGTGCGGCGGCGCGGCATAGACGACGCCCTCTTCACTGACCTCGGCGATCATCTCGCCGCCGCCCATGAAGGCCGGCAGACGATCCAGCCAGTCACCCTTCGCATAGAGCGCGCCGGTGGCGTTCGGCCCGTAAAGCTTGTGACCGGTGATGACGTAGAAATCACAGCCAATGGCCGACACATCGACCGGGCCATGCACAGCCGCCTGCGAGCCATCAAACAGGATCGGCACGCCGTGCCGGTGCGCGATCTCTGTCAGCGCCTTCGCGTCATTCTTCGTGCCGAGCACGTTGGACATATGGGTGAGCGCCACCATCTTCGTGCGTGAGGTGAAGAGAGCTTCGTAAGCTGCTGTATCCAGAGCACCTTCATCCGTCACCGGAACCCAGCGTATAACCACGCCCTTGCGCTCGCGCAGGAAGTGCCACGGCACGATATTGGAGTGGTGCTCCATCTGGCTGAGGATGATTTCATCACCCTCTTTCAGGCTGTGGCCGATACCCGAAGCCACCAGATTAATCGCCTCGGTCGCCCCGCGGGTCAGCACGATCTCTTCGTTGCGCGACGCGCCCAGAAACGCGGCGAGCTTGCCGCGCGTCGCCTCGAACGCCTCGGTCGTCTCGTTGGCGAGCGTATGCAGGCCGCGGTGTACGTTCGCGTAGGAGCCGCGCCAGACATCGCCCAGCGCGTCGATCACCGCTTGCGGTTTCTGCGCGGAGGCGGCGCTGTCCAGATACACCAGCGGCTTGCCATGAACCTCGCGCGACAGGATGGGAAATTGCGCGCGGATGGCGTCCACATCGAACGCAGAGGCTGTACGGGCGAGCGCGCTCACGATACCGCCTCCAAAGCTGCGTCGAGCCTGGCCAGCAGGGCCTCGCGAACGGTCTCGTCCTCGACGGCGTCCAGCGGCTCGGCCAGGAAGCTGCGCGTCAGCACGGCGCGCGCGCGCGCCTCAGTGAGCCCGCGCTGGCGCATGTAGAACAGCGCCTCCTCATCGACCGCGCCCAGCGCATTGCCGTGCGCGCAGACTACATCGTCGGCGTAAATCTCCAGCTCCGGCTTGGCGTAGATTTCCGCGCCATCGGCCAGCAGCAGCCCGCGATGGTTCATCTGCGCGTCGGTCTTCTGCGCGGCCTGCTCGACATGGATCTTGCCCTGGAAGACGCCGCGCCCGCCCTTGGCCGCCGCGCCCTTGAACAGCTCACGCGTCGCGCCATTCGGGCCGGTGTGGCGCACAATGCCGGTCTGGTCGAGATGGAGGCCGGAGGCCACCAGATACGATCCGCCGAGCTGAAGCTCCGCGCCCTCGCCTGCATGGCTGACATGGGTTTCCAGCCGGGCGAGCTTCGCGCCGAAGCCAAGCGTCGTCTGGTGCAGCTTTGCGCGAGCGGCGAGATCGATATCGCTCGTCACCACCAGCACGCCGTCCGGTGAGGCATCCTGCTCGACAATCCGGGTCAGCGTCGCGCCCTCGCCCAGCACGATACGCAGGGCGATATTGGCAAATCCTCCGGCTGCCACGCGGTAGCGCTCGTGCAGCGTCGCGCTGACGCCTGCAGGCACGTTTACGGCTGCGATATGGTGGGATGCGCCCTCGCTGCCTTCAAAGCGTAGCGACAGGCTTTCGCCGTCTTTGAGATCATAGACCGGGCAGCCCTCCGTCAGACCCGCCGCCAGGCGCGGCATGAGCAGCTCCGGCTGGTGGTCCAGCGTCGCAATCTCGTCGGCCTTGCGCGAGGCGTTGACGGCGAGCGTGCCGGCCCCTGCCGGTGCCTTGGCGAGCGCGGCACGCAGATCAGACCATTTCCACGCCTCGACGCGCCGGTGCGGCAGACCGCCCGTTTCCAGCGCAGCGCGCAGCTCGCCCGTGGGCAGGCTGGCCGCGAGCGCCGCTTCAAACGCGGAGAGTTGCGGGACTACACCCATCAGGCTGCCGCTCCGGTGAATTTCTCATAGCCTTCGGCTTCAAGCTCCAGCGCGAGCTCCGGCCCACCCGTCTCCACGATGCGGCCGTTCGCCATCACGTGGACGACATCCGGTTTGAGATATTCCAGCAGGCGCTGATAGTGGGTGATGACCAGCATGCCGCGCTCTGGCGAGCGCAGTGCATTGACGCCGTCGGCCACCACGCGCAGCGCGTCGATATCGAGCCCGGAATCCGTCTCATCAAGGATGAGGAATTTCGGCGAAAGCATCATCGCCTGGAAAATCTCCATGCGCTTTTTCTCACCGCCGGAGAAGCCGACATTCACAGGGCGCTTGAGCATTTCACTGGAAATACCCAGTTTTGCGGCATTTTCCCGTGCAAGCTTCATGAATTCCGGCGCGGAAATCTCACCCTCGCCGCGCGCCTTAAGCTGCGCGTTGGCGGCCTCTTTCAGGAAGGTCAGCGTCGGCACGCCGGGGATTTCAACCGGGTACTGGAAGGAAAGGAAGAGGCCCTTCGCGGCGCGCTCTTCGGGCTCCAGCTCGCCAATCTCCTCGCCCAGGAAGCTGACCGAGCCCTCCGTCACCTCATAACCCTCATGGCCCGCCAGCACGTAGGAGAGCGTGGATTTCCCGCACCCGTTCGGCCCCATGATGGCGTGGACCTCGCCCGCAGGCACGGTCAGGTCGACGCCTTTCAGGATGGCCTTGGCTTCACCCTCTTCCGGGTTCACGCGGGCATGGAGGTTCTTGATCTCAAGCATGTCTTATTCCGTTAAAAGCTGTCTGAACTTGCGGGCGTGCTGATGGTGATCATTGACGCGCACCCTGCGCCAGAACGTCCCTGGCCGGGATCACATCCTCACCAAGTTCGTAACGCTGGACCACGACATGCGCCCGTTCGCCTTCGCGATATGTCACGTGGTAAGCCATGTGAATTCGACGTCTGACCAGACCGTAATCATCCGGCGTGAGTGGCACGAATTCCGGGTGGTCCTCTGGAGCACGACGCGGATGCGGCCCACCCACCGGCAATCGACTAAAATACTCCAGCGTATAACCCGTTTCCCCTTCACACCTTGCGGTGCCATCCTCGGCTAACCTGCATTCGAGGATCGGAAGACTACCGATCAGCTCAAGGAAATCTGTTTCGGACACGGAGAGTGCGGGTGCACCTTCTCGAGAAACGCGGTGGCAATCACCCCGCGGTTCGGTAGTGGAGGTAGCCAGCGACGCGAGGTAGAAAAAAGGCCGGACTGTCCGGTGGCCTTCCGCCTCCCAATTGCGGCACTCCCATCCAAATTCGCGCAACTGAGCTCTGCGAACCTGCGCCCTTTGGCTTAGCTGCGTTCTCTGGTCAACGAGCAAATAGTAAAAGTACCAGCCGAGAAGGTTTTCCGCGCGCTCAATACCGTATGCCGTATGATCCGTGATCAAAAGTTGCCCTATAGGGCTTACTCGCGTGTCGTCAAAGACCACCCCTCGGCTAATACCTTCCGGCGGCACAAAGTCAGAGGAGGTGGAGGAGCACCCCACCGCAGCAAGGCTTGCGACAGCAATGGTGACACCAACACTTCTACCAAATGACAATTCCATCACCCCACGCTCCCTTCAGGGCCGTATTCGGCGATTACCTCAATGCGGCCGATAATGGCGTCGTTGAAGGCTTCCAGCTCCTCGGCTGGCACCCACAGCTCTTCATGTTCGCGACCGCCAACAATCTTGCGCTCATAGGAATTGGCCAGATCGGATCGCACATGAAACCGCGTGACGAAACCTTTCGGGATCGAATTATAGCGCACGTTCCAGTCACGGGCGATCTGACGGGCATAACCCTCGTTCGTGACCGGATAAAAGATCGGCTGCTCAGGGAGCCTGGGCGGAAACCGGCGCCAGCCGCTTTCTTCAATCAGCGCCAGCTCTTCCGCTCCGACAGGGCGATAAAGCGTAACGGTTTCACCCATCACCCCACGCTCCCTTCCAGTGAGACTTTGAGGAGCGCCTGTGCCTCGACGGCAAATTCCATCGGCAATTCCTGCAACACTTCGCGGCAGAAGCCGTTGACGAGCAGGGCGACGGCCGTTTCCTCGTCGAGCCCGCGTGAGCGCGCATAGAAAAGCTGGTCATCGGAGAGCTTGGAGGTCGTCGCCTCGTGCTCCAGCGTGGCTTTGGGCGTTTTCGCCTCGATATAGGGCACGGTGTGCGCACCGCACTGATCCCCGATCAGCAGGCTGTCGCACTGGGTGAAATTGCGTGCGCCTTCCGCCTTGGCGTGGACCGAGACGAGGCCCCGATAGGTCTGGTCGGAGCGCCCGGCCGAAATGCCCTTGGCGATGATGCGCGATTTCGTGTTGCGCCCCAGATGGATCATCTTGGTGCCGGTATCGGCCTGCTGGCGGCCATTGGTGACGGCGATGGAATAGAACTCGCCCTGGCTATTATCGCCGCGCAGTACGCAGGACGGGTATTTCCAGGTAATGGCAGAGCCGGTCTCGACTTGCGTCCAGCTGACTTTGGAATTGCGCCCCCGGCAGTCTGCCCGCTTGGTGACGAAGTTATAGACCCCGCCCTTGCCTTCGGCGTCGCCCGGCCACCAGTTCTGAACGGTGGAGTATTTGATCTCGGCATCGTCGAGCGCGACCAGCTCCACGACCGCCGCATGCAGCTGGTTCTCATCGCGCATCGGCGCGGTGCAGCCCTCGAGATAGGAGACGTAAGCGCCCTTGTCGGCGATGATCAGCGTACGCTCGAACTGGCCGGTGCCTTGCGCGTTCATGCGGAAGTATGTCGACAACTCCATCGGGCAGCGCACGCCCGGCGGCACGTAGACGAACGAGCCGTCGGAGAAGACCGCGCTGTTGAGCGTCGCGAAATAATTGTCGGTAACGGGCACCACACTGCCGAGATACTGGCGCACCAGATCGGGGTATTTTTGCAGGGCTTCGGAGATCGGCATGAAAATCACACCGGCCTTCTCCAGCTCCTTCTTGAACGTCGTGGCGACGGACACGGAATCGAATACAGCATCGACGGCGACCTTTGGCATTTCGCGCGCTTCAGCCGCCGTGCGATCCTCCGCGCCCTCCACGCCCAGCAGGACTTCGGCCTCACGAAGCGGGATGCCGAGCTTCTTGTAGGTGTCAAGCAGTTCGGCAGGAACTTCGTCCAGCGACTTGTAATTGGCGACGTTTTTCGGCGCAGCGTAATAATACGCATCCTGATAGTCGATTTTCGGATGATGGACGTTCGCCCATGTGGGCTCTTCCATCTGCAGCCAGCGGCGATAGGCATCGAGGCGCCAGTCGAGCATCCATTGCGGCTCGCCCTTCTTCTCCGAAATGAAGCGGACAATATCCTCGCTCAACCCCTTGGGCGCGAACTCCTGCTCGATCTCGGTCGTGAAGCCATACTTGTACTTGTCGGCTTCGAGCCGGCGTACGTCTTCAATCGTTTCCTTCACCGCAGGCATGGGCCCGGTCCTTCTTTTAGTCAGCCTCAAGCGCCGGTGCGCCCATCCGGGCGCTTGGCTACCGCGCCACGAGGCGCGGCGGCCGTTCGGCCTTGCCATTCTTGCAGGTGCAAGAATGGTCTAGTCAGTCACTACACAGCGGCCGCCAGACGGGGCCGGACGCGCGCGTATTCGCGTATCCAGGCATCCGAGAAGCGGTCCACATCGTCTTGCGTACTCGTCCAGCCAAGGCTGATACGGATGGCGCTGGCGGCCTCGTCCGCACTCGCGCCCATCGCTTCCAGCACGCGGCTTTTCCTCACCTTGCCGGAGGAACAGGCAGAGCCTGCGCTGATGGCAAAGCCCGCCAGATCCATGGCGATAACCTGTATTTCGGCGGCCCACCCGTCAGCAGACAGGCAGAGCGTATTGGGCAGGCGGTCCGCCCCTGCCCCCCATATGCGCACGCCTTCAACCGATTCCAGCTTTGATTGCAGCGCATCACGCAGGGCGGCTATGCGCGCGACCTCATCAGCCTCTACGGCTTCGAGGGCGGCAGCAAAGCCTGCAATCCCGGCGACATTCTCGGTGCCGGAGCGGCGGCCCGTCTCCTGACCTCCGCCATGCATCTGGCGCGTCAGCGGCGCATCGCACGCCAGTAGCAGCGCGCCGACGCCTTGCGGCCCGCCCGCCTTGTGCGCTGAGAGCGCCGCGTAATGGGCCAGGCTGCCGGCAAAATCGAAAGCGAGCTTGCCCGCCATCTGCACGGCATCGACGTGGAACAGCCCTTCTGCCTCGCGCACCAGCCGCCCGGCAGCTTCGATGGGCTGGATCACGCCGGTCTCGTTATTGGCCGCCATCAGCGCCACAAAGGGCACGCCGTCAGCGTCCCGGTCCCAGCCCTCAAGGCGCTGTTCCAGCCAAATGAGGTCAGCCACGCCCTCAGCCGTGACGGGCAGGATTTCGACCTGAAGACCGCTGGCGGACGCCGCATCGCGTACCGCATCATGCTCGATGGCGGAAATGATGAGGCGTTTAGCGCCCGCCGCCCGCGCCGACGCGATGGCCAGATTGTTCGCCTCCGTCCCGCCGGAGGTGAACACAACGTCCTCCGCGCGTGTCACGAAATGGCGGGCGAGCGAAGCCCGCGCCGTCTCTACGATGGCCCTCGCAGCCCGCCCGGGGCCATGGACCGAGGACGGATTGCCGCCTGCATCATAGGCACGCGCCATCGCTTCGCGCGCTTGCGCGCGCAACGGGCTGGTTGCGTTATGATCCAGATAGACGCTCATAATTCCTGCTATTCTGCCGCTGCAGCTCTCAGGGTGGCGGCCATGCCGCGCGGACCGCTGGCAGACCCTGCCACCCGGCGGCTGACCACATCCTCAAGACTGACCGAGCTGAGATAGAGATGGATATGGCGCGACAGCTCGTCCCACAGATCATGGGTGATGCAGCGCTGACCGCTTTCCATGCAGCCCTTCATCTGGTGCTGGCAGCGCGTGATGTCGACCGGCTCATCGACCGCCAGGATGATGTCGGAGATACGGATGTCCGCCGCAGTCCGCGCCAGCCGGTAGCCGCCGCCAGGGCCACGCACCGCCTTGACGATACCCGCCCGGCGCATGCGCGCGAACAGCTGCTCCAGATAGGATAGAGAGATTTCCTGCCGCGAGGCGATTTCAGCCAGAGGGACCGGGCTGCCATTCACATGGCTGGCAAGATCAGCCATGGCCATCACCGCATAGCGGCCTTTGGTACTCAGCTTCATGACTGCCTCTCCCAAGCTGCCCGGCACGGTAAATTGTTTACCGCACTCGCATTTGCCCGGCGCTATATGCTAAGAGCGCGCACGCCGTGCTGGCATACATTCGTCCCTCCGGAAGTAGGTATCCCAGTCACAGAGTCAAGAATTATTGTCTGGCCCTTTGCAGCTTGCGCCAATTAGCCGCGCGCATATCTGACAAGGCCGCTGGATAAATCAGTTTCAGGGAAGACCAGATCACTCATGCCTGACGTCATTATTCCCGGCCCGGCCGGCCGCATCGAAGGCAAGTACACGCCCGGTAAAGCCGAAAACGCGCCCGTCGCGCTGATCCTGCATGCCCATCCGCGCGGCGGCGGACACATGGACACGCCCGTCTCGCTGATGATGTATGAAGTGTTCAAGCAGCGCGGATTTGCCGTGCTGCGCTTCAACTTCCGCGGCGTGGGCCGCAGCCAGGGTGTTTACGAGCAGGGTCTGGGGGAGCTGTCGGATGGCGCGACGGCGCTGGACTGGATGCAGGCCCACAATGCCAACGCCCCCTATTGCTGGGTGGCGGGCCACTCCTTCGGTGCGTGGATCGGCATGCAGCTTCTGATGCGCCGTCCGGAGATTGCCGGCTTCATCTCGGTCTCCCCGCCCACCAATATGTATGATTTTACCTTCCTGGCGCCCTGCCCGGCTTCCGGCCTCGTCGCGCACGGCGATGCGGACGTGATCGTGCCGCATGACGACATGGAAAAGGTGATGAGCAAGGTTCGCGCCCAGAAGGGTATCGACATCAAGCGCCAGATCATCCCCGGCGCAGGCCATCTGTTCTCCAACCATGTGGAGCCGCTGCAGACCGCGATTGATGACTATCTCGATCTGCGCCTGGTTGAGCTGGACAACCCCAAGCCCAAGATCACCAAGCGCTAGGGCTCACCGGGTGACATGCGGGCCTGCGATATTCCGCGGGCCCGTCCACCCGGCCGCCAGCGCGGACACTGCTAATAGTGTAGCGCGCGGCCATACGCATCCAGCACGCTCTCATGCATCATCTCAGAGAGCGTGGGGTGGGCGAAGACGGTATGCATCAGCTCGGCTTCAGTGGTTTCGAGCTGGCGCGCGACGACATAGCCCTGAATGAGCTCTGTCACTTCCGCGCCGATCATGTGGGCGCCCAGAAGCTCGCCGGTTTTCTTGTCGAATACCGTCTTGATGAGGCCCTGATCCTCGCCGAGCGCAATCGCCTTGCCATTGCCCACAAAGGGGAAGCGGCCGACGCGCACGTCGTGCCCCGCTTCCTTGGCTTTGGCTTCGGTAAGGCCCACAGAGGCGATCTGCGGATGGCAATAGGTGCAGCCTGGAATGTTGGACTTGTCCATCGGGTGGACATCCTGGCCTGCGATTTTCTCAACGCAGATGACGCCCTCATGGCTCGCCTTGTGGGCCAGCCAGGGCGCTCCGGTGACATCGCCGATGGCGTAAAGACCTGAGACGCCGGTCGCGCCATAGCCGTCAGTGACGACGTGGCCACGCTCGATCTTCACGCCCAGCGCTTCCAGGCCCAGATTTTCGACATTGCCGGTAATGCCAATGGCGAGAATCACCTTCTCGACCTCGATCACTTCCGGTTTGCCATCGACCTTGATGGTCGCCTTCGCGCCGGACTTGCCGGTTTCCAGCTTTTCCACCTGCGCCTTGGTGAGGATTTTGAGGCCCTGCTTCTCGAACGCCTTCTTCGCGAACTGGCTGATCTCTTCGTCCTCGGCGGGGAGGATACGGTCCACCATCTCCACCACGGTCACTTTGGAACCCAGCGTGGAATAGAAGCTGGCAAACTCCATCCCGATTGCGCCGGAACCGATGACGAGGATGGATTTGGGCAGCGCGTCCGGCACCATGGCTTCCTTGTAGGTCCAGATGGTCTTGCCGTCCGGCTCAAGGCCTGCTGCCGGAATGGTGCGCGCGCGCGCGCCGGTGGCCAGGATGACGTGTTTGGCTTCGTAGGTGGCGCTCTTGCCGTCCTTGCCCTTCACGACGACTTTAGGGGCCTTGGAGCCCTTTTCCAGCTTCGCCTCGCCGTCAATGACGGTGACCTTGTTCTTCTTCAGGAGGTGGCCCACCCCGCCCGACAGCCGCCCGGCGACCTTGCGGGAGCGCTTGACGATGGCCTCGATGTCAAAGCGCACATTGTCCGCCTTCAGGCCAAACTCCTCGGCGCGCTGGAAGAGATGGTAGATGTCGGAGGTGCGAAGCAGCGCCTTGGTGGGGATACAGCCCCAGTTCAGGCAGATGCCGCCCAGGTGCTCGCGCTCCACCACGGCCGTTTTCAGCCCCAGCTGGCTCGCGCGTATCGCGGCGACATAGCCGCCCGGCCCGCCGCCAATGACGATGAGATCAAACTGGGAATCGGCCACGGCCCTGTCCTTTCACCTCTATGCGGCTCAACTGGCCGCAACGTTCTTCTGTCTTGCCACCAGCGCGGGAGCGGGTGACGGCTTGCCGTACTCATCAACAGCCACGATGACAAACTCGGCCCGCGCCACCGTGCGCCTATCGCCGCTCATCAGGTTTTCGGCGTCCATCTGCACGCCGACCCGCATCGAGGTACGCCCCACATCAATGACTTCGGAATGCAGGTCGATCATCTCGCCTTCATGGGCGGGCTTTTCAAAGCTGATCTTGTCGGAGGCTGCCATGGTGACATTCATCCGGGCGTGCCGGTAGGCGGCGATCACCGCCGCCTTGCCCATGCGCTCCATCGCGCCGCCGCCATAAAGACGCCCCAGATGATCGGTGTCGCCGGGGAAGATGATCTCCACCATGCGGCTGGCGCCGTTGGAGGGGTCCAGCTCCGGCAGGCGCGTGCGCGGCACGGGCGGCAGAGCCTCCGGGTTCTCCCTGCGGTCCGCCGCGACCATGACGAACTCACCTTCGGTACAACGATGGCGTTCGCCGGTGAGCATGTCTTCGGCGTCCAGCTGCACGCGCACGCTCAGCGAATGATGGCCCACCATGCGCACCTGGCCGGTCAGCTCCAGAAGATGGCCGAGGCGCGCGGGCGCGCGAAACTCGATCTTGTCTGAGGAGGCCGTCACGAAGGGCCGGCGGGCATGACGCGCGGCAACCAGAAAGGCCACCTTGTCCATATGCGCCATCGCCGTGCCGCCAAACAGGCTGCCCTGGTGGTTGGTCTGCTGCGGGAAGACCAGATCGCACAGGCGGATGGCGCTGTCAGGGCTGGGTTGGATGGCCATCTAGAGCAACATCGTCACCGGATCTTCGACGAGCGGCTTTAGCGCGGCGAGGAATTTCGCGCCCGCCGCGCCATCGACCACGCGGTGATCGCAGGTCAGCGTGACCGTCATAACCGTCGCGATAGCCAGCGCATCATTCTTGACCACAGGGCGCTTCTCCCCTGCCCCGACGGACAGGATCATGCCTTGCGGCTCGTTGATGATGGAAGCGAATGACTTGATGCCCATCATACCGAGATTGGAGATGGAGAAGGTGCCGCCCTGGAACTCTTCCGGCTTCAGCTTGCGCTCGCGCGCACGGGCGGCGAGGTCTTTCATCTCTTCGGAGATTTTCGCGAGCCCCTTGGTCTCCGCCTTTTTGATCACCGGCGTGATCAGCCCGCCCTCAATGGCGACGGCGACGGCCACATCGGCGTGTTTGTGCATGACCAGCCCCTCATCGGTATAGCTGGCATTGCTTTCAGGAACGCG